>JBCDIT010000005.1:0-319099 GCA_038748775.1 Planctomycetota bacterium | reverse complement strand
CTTGAGATAAAAATATTCGTCACACCAGAGCTTGAAGGTGTTGTAGTACTCAGGATGGCTGCGATCGCAAGCCTCCTTTAGGGTGCAGTTCCACCGCACCCCGGGCTGCGGGCCCGGTGGTGCTGGCGGTGGACGACGTGACGCGAACGATCGCCGTCGCGGCGGCCGGACCGACGTGCCCTCGGGCGGGTTCAGTGAGCAGGACCTCGCCGAGCGCGAGATGCGCCTGCAAAAGTCGGGCGGCTACCTCAAGCAGCGCCGCCAGCAGTTGCGCCGCACCGGCGGCGGCGGCGACCGCGCACAGACCCCGGCTCAGAAGGGCGGCAAGGTCACGATCTCCGAGCCGTTCACCATCAAGGACCTCTCCGCGGCTACCGGCGTCAAGGGCGCCGACATCGTCAAGAGGCTCTTCATGCAGGGCACGATGGCGACGATCAACTCGGGCATCGAGACCGAGAAGGCCCAGGAGATCATGATCGACTACGACATCGAGCTCGAGGTGGTCGAGGCCAAGTCCGCCGAGCAGCAGGTGTCCGAGTCGTTCGAGGCCCGTGTGGTCGTTGATGAGCAGCCGCGCGGCCCGATCGTGACCATCCTCGGTCACGTGGACCACGGAAAGACGAGCCTGCTCGATCGCATCCGAAACGCGAACGTCGCCGATGGTGAAGCCGGCGGCATCACCCAGGCGACCAGCGCGTTCCGCGTTCCGCTGACGATCGGGGATGAAAGCCGTAACGTGGTCTTCATCGACACGCCTGGCCACGAAGCGTTTACGAGCATGCGGGCCCGCGGGGCGAACGTGACCGACATCGTGGTGCTCGTCGTCGCGGCCGACGACGGGGTGATGCCTCAGACGATCGAGTCGATCGCCCACGCGAAGGCGGCCGGTGTCCCGATTGTCGTCGCGCTCAACAAGATCGACAAGGCCGAGGCCACGGACACCAACATCCAGAAGATCCTCGGTCAGCTCGCCGAGCACGAGTTGAACCCGATCGACTGGGGCGGCGATATCGAGGTCGTCCGGACCAGCGCGATCAAGGGCGAGGGCATCCAGGAACTGCTCGAGATCCTTGACCTCCAGGCACAGGTCCTCGAACTGACCGCAGACCACGGCGGCGCCGCTCGCGGCACCGTTGTCGAGGCCAAGCCGGTCGAGGGCCGCGGTTCGGTCGCGAACATCCTCGTCCAAGAAGGCAAGCTCAAGGTCGGCGACTTCGTCGTCATGGGCCGGGCGTTCGGGCGTGTGCGTGACATCACCGACGACCGGGGCAAGCGTCTCAAGGAGGCCCTGCCGCCGGTTCCGGTGCAGATCTCCGGTATCGACGCGTTGCCGGATGTCGGCGACAAGTTCTACGTGGTCGACAGCCTCAAGAAGGCGGAGCAGGCGGCCGAGCAGCGCCGTCACGCCGAGCGCGAGGCCCAGCTTGCTCAGCCCAAGGCGACGCTCGACCGGATGTTCAGCCAGCTCGCCGAAGCGGAGCTCAAGGAGATCTTGGTCGTCCTCAAGGCGGACGTGCAGGGCTCGGTCGACGTGCTCAAGAACGAGATCGAGAAGGTATCGGGCGAAGAGGTCAAGGTCCGCGTGCTGCACTCCGCGGTCGGCGGTGTGACCGAGTCGGACGTGATCCTCGCCGAGGCCTCGAACGCGGTCATCGTCGGCTTCAACGTCATCCCGAGCGCCAAGGCCCGCAGCGCCGCCGAGTCCAAGGGTGTCGAGATCAGGCCTTACAAGGTCATCTACGACATCGTCGAGGACATGAAGAAGGCGGCCGAGGGTCTTCTCGAGCCCGATCTCAAGATGGACATCCTGGGCCACGCCGAGGTCCGCAAGGTGTTCAAGGTCTCGAAGGTCGGCATGATCGCCGGTTGCTACGTCACCGACGGCACCGTCCAACGCGACGCGCTGATCCGCGTGACACGCAACGACATCGTCATCGAGAACGACCGCACGCTCGAACAGCTCAAGCGTGTGAAGGACGACGTCAAGGAAGTCAGGGCCAACACCGAGTGCGGCATGAAGATCGCCGGCTACGACGACATCAAGGAAGGCGACATCCTGGAGTGCTACCGGATGGTCGAGGTGAAGAGGACGCTTTGACTGCGGGAATGAAGTCACGGCGCAACGAAGCGCGAAGGGATGTGATGTCGTTTCGAGTGCACGTCAACCCGTCTTCGATTCGGCCGGCGGCGAGCGATCCCGTGGGCGAGATCTGGGTGAGCATGGACGGGGCCGCGTTCCCGGGTGAGCGGTACACCGACTTCGTCGTTCGTTCGCTGGTGTCGTGGGCCGCGCCGGTCGGCGCCGCGGTCGCGAAACGGATCACTTGGAGGTTCTTCGACGACCCTCATCTCATCCGCTTCCAGGACTCTGATGGCGGGTTGAACGCCGTCGGGTGTCGTGAAGACTCGCAACGCCCGCTCGCGTCATGCGAGACCACCTGGACCGAAGTCCGCACGGAACTCGCCGCGGCCGCCCGTTCGGTTGCACACTCACCGGCCGTCGCTCCCGCTGACGGCCAGGCTCTTCTCGCGATCGCCGACGCCGCCAGCACCTGGTAATGATCATCGCCACCCTCCAGTTCGAACTCGCCATTCACGGCGCCGAGTCGCTCAAGGACAAGCGGCGGGTCGTCAAGTCGCTCAAGGACCGGCTGCATCGTGAGCACTTGGTGTCCGTCGCAGAAACGTCCGCCCTTGAGATCCCCACCACCGCTGTGATGGGGCTTGCCGCGGTCGGCTCGGACGGGAAGCGTCTCGGGACGGTGCTCGACACGATCGTTGCCAAGCTCCGGGCTTTGCACGACGCGGAACTCGTCTCGATGACCCGCGAATTGATCAAGGGCAAAGACCCGGAAGACGCGGCGCTCGAAGAGGAGCGGGCCGACTCGGGTGATCTCGACGCCGAGATGCTCCGTTACGCGGAGGGCGATCTGTGAACCGGCGCCGCCAGCAGCTCGAGAGCACCATCGAACGCACCGTTCAGCAGGTCCTCGCCCGGGGGCTCGCCGATCCTCGCGTCAAAGGGCTCATTACCGTGACGAGCGCTGAGTTGAACGATGAGCTTCGGACGGTCACGATCAACGTGAGCATCCTTCCCGAAGAGCACGAAAGCCTGACGATGCACGGCCTCAAGGCTGCGACGACGCATGTCCGCAAAGAAGTCATGTCGCGGATCCGCACCAGGGAGATGCCCCGGCTCGAGTTCCGCCTCGACCGAACGGTCAAGCAGCAGGCCGAATTGCTGTCCCTCATCAACAAAGCCTCCGAGGACGCCCCCGAGGAATCGGATCCGCGTGCGGAGCCTGGCGCCGATTCCGGGGTCTCCAGCGATGACGCCGCTCCCCGGGCGGCCAACGATGATTCGGCGGGGCCCAGCGGGCCCGCCCCGGAGCATGCCACGTGAGCACCACTGAGACTTCGCCTATTCGTGACTACTGCGAGTCGCTCCCCAAGCCCGAAGGGCCGCTCTTCCCGGAGCCGCGTGAAGGCGGCGACCCGCTGCTCCACGAGCTGATCTTGTCGATGCTCGTCTGGAACGCGACGCCGACGCAGGCCGCGGCGGCGATGGGCCGGATCGCGGAATCGGTCGTCGATGAGAACGAGCTGCGTGTCTGCTTCGCGGACGACATCACCGACCTGCTCGGGCCGCGCTACCCGCGCCTTGAAGAGCGTGCGGAGCGGCTGCTCCGTGTGCTCAACGCTGTCTACGCCGAAGAACACGGCATGACGCTTGAGGGCCTTCGCGATACGAGCAAGCGCGAAGCAAGGGTGTACCTCGACACGCTCGATGGCATTCCCCCGTTCGTCGCAGCAAGGGTGTTCCTGCTCGGTCTCGGGGGCCACGCGTTCCCGATCGACGAGCGCATCACACAGCTGCTCATCGAGGATGAGATTATCGAGGCCGAAGCGGATGCACCGGGCACGATGGCTCGGTTTGAACGGGCGTTCCGTGCCGGGGAAGCCGGGCCGATGTACCGCCGGCTTGAGGCGGCGCTCAACGGCAAGACCGCCCGCTCGGCGCCGACCCGCCGCAAGCGTTCGGCTCCATCGTCGCCGAAGACCAAGCGTTCTGCCGCGAAGCCGTGATGCCGCGACACGCTCGATCCCAGGCCGCTCTCTGCGTCGCCCTCGGGCTCGCATGGTTCGTCGTTTCTGGCTGCTCTTCGCCCGAAACACTCCCGACCTTCGGGACCGGCGGAGACACCACCCCAGGTTTGGGCACGCCTCGCGAGAGGCTCGGGGCCCTCGCGGACCAGGAAGTGGCCACCGATCGGATCGCCGGTCACACGTCGCTCCGCTCGCTTGCTGAGCGTCTTCCGATTCCGGATCGACCAGTTCCGGGTGAGCACGCGTCCGAACCGCTCGCCGATGCGATCGCGAGGCTGGCCTCCGAACCGCTTGATGGCGTCAATGTTCCTGAGAGCGTGTTGTCCGATCTCGATCGGAGCCAAGCGCTCACCGCCTACGCCAACGGCCGCGAGGCGTTGATCAGGGGCGACTTCGACGCGGCGATCGACGATCTGGAGCGTGCGACGGCGCTCGACCCAGCGGCACCCGAAGCATGGAGAGCGCTCGCCGAAGCGCAGCTCGCTCGAAATTTGCGAGCCTCGGCGATGGTGTCCTTTGAGCGAGCCATCGGGCTCGGGCTCGAAGAGCCAAGGGCGTTGACGCTCGCCGGAATCGACGCTCTCGGACGTCGGCAGACAGCACGAGCCGCGCGTCTGCTCGCGAGAGCCGAGTCGACTCAGGTCCTCGACAGCGATCCGGGCCTGGTCACGATCCGACGCGCCGCGCTCGGCGAAGCCATGCTCGATCAAGGCCGCCTGCTCGCTGGGGCCCAACTTATCGCGAGCGCCGTCGGAAGCCGACCGCAATTCTCCAGCGTGACGAAGGTCGGACCGGAACTTGGCACGCTCTTTCGACGTCGCCCGGCGCTGTTGCTCAGCGCAGGCGATGCGTTCGCGGCCGTCGGGTTCGCCAAAGAGGCCGACGAGAGTTTTTTCGCGGCCAAGGGCCTCCCGGGGGCCAATGATGCGGCCATCGCCGCGAGGCGGCTCGCCCTCGCCCTCGAAGCCGGAAGGCCGGCGCTCGCCGCGCTTTTGCTCGTCGAGCGGTTCGAAACGTCGGGCGGGCTCGCGAACGCCCAGGACGTTGATCTCGCGACGGCGATCACCGACGCCGCGCCGACGCCGGTGGTGGTTGCGCTCCGCGACGCGGTCGGATCGCTCATCGCGACATCTGAAGATCCCACGCCGACGCGCCGCCTGGGTCTCGTCCGGCTGCACGCCGCGACCGGCGACGCGCAAGACCGTCGAGCGATACGCCTCGCGGCGCTGGCCGATGCCCGTTTCGGAGGGCCCAATGAAGCGGCTCTGCTGGCGGATGACTTGTTCAAAGCGGTCGACTCCGACGACCCAGCCGCGATCGCGACGCTCGTCGGTCTTGCGTGCGAGGCGCAACCAAGGCACGCCCGCATCTACGTCGAGATCGCGGCCCGAATCGCAGCCGACCCTGCGGCGCTCTTCGCGCTGCTCGACGCCGATGACAACGGAGTGGTCTCGGTTGCTTCGCGCTTGTTCGCCGGGCGCGAACGCGCGATAGACACCACGCCCGGTGCTCTCACGGCGAAGTCCGGTGCCGGCGAATCCACGCTCGCGGCGATGCTCGTGGCCGCGGCCTTCAACACCGGGCGGTGGGACGACGTCGAGTCTCACCTCGCGTCGTTCTCCGCGATGAACGATCGACCCGAACGAGTGACAGCCCTGCTCGCGGCCCAGTGTGTCGAACAGGCGGCCGGGGTGGCCAGGGCGATCGCGAGCGACCCCGAGGCGAGAGCCTGGCAGTTGCTGGTCGCAACCGACGCTCTCCGGATCGCCGACGCCGACGGGGAAGCCTCGGAAACAGCCGAACGAGCCCTCGCCGAAGACCCGCTCAGCGAAGCGGCCTTCGAGCGCGTCCTGGCCCTGCGCAGCGCCAGTTCACAAACCGGCGGCCCCACGCCCGACGACGCAGCCAGGGAACTCCGCGAGCGCCGCCCCGATGGCCCTCTCTTGCGGCTGCTCATGGCGCGCGAACTCATCCGACGTCAATTGCGTGATGAAGCCGAGCGGCGTCTCGAAGACCTTGCAAACGAGAATCCGTTCAATACCGGGCTGCTCGATCAGCAGGTTGTTCTCGCCGCCCGCCAGTCGGCCGCGAGAACGCCCCCCGCCCGGATCGAAGCTTCGCTCCGGGAGACTCTTGCGCAGTCGCCCGGGGCGTTATACGTTGCCCAGACCCTGGCGGCGGTGCTCGCTGGAGATGGCCGACCCGACGAAGCGGTCACCGCCCTTCAAGAGACGATCGAACGCACCGGCGTCGGATCGCTCAACCGCCCGCTGGAGCGCGCGCTCAGGCAGGCGTCCCGACACGATGAAGCCGACGTGCTCCGTCGCGCCCGCCTCGAGACGGAGCCACGATCGATCGGATCCACGCTCGAGTTGGCATCCCTGCTCGCGGCCGGAAAGGCGGACTGGGCGTCCGCGTCCGACCGCCCGTCGTCGCCAGCGTCGGTGCTCGCTCTGGTCGGTCCGAGCGTCCCCGAGGGCGTCTCCCTCACAGACGCCCAGCGCGGGAACGCGGCCCTGACGCTCGTCCGAGCGATCGCTCGCGTCCCGAACGAGCCGAGTGAAGACGACGCACCCGCCCTCGCCTTGCTCGCGTGGGCAGCGGAGCATGAGGTGCCAATGTCGCCCCGCATGCACGGCCAGCGCATCGCGATCCTCGGGCGCACGAACGCCGGGGTGCCGCAGATCGCGGATGCGGTTCGGCTGAGCATGGCGCAGCACCCGGCTTCGGCTACAGACTTCCTTGAAGAGACCACCAACGCGTTCCGAGGTGAACGCCGGTTCCTCGACGCGGCGTTCCTCACCGGGGAGCTTCTGCTCTTCAATGAGCCGGTGCTCCCGCAAGCGCTGCACTCTGAATTCTTCCGCGTGATGGTCGCGAACATCGGAGCCGCCGATGACGCCGACGGCGCGCGGATTTTGATCGATCGGATCGTGGAGGTCGGTCGCACCATGGAAGTGCTTTCCGCGATCAACTTCACCCCGGGAGAGGACGAATACTCCGAAGGCCCGGCGGCGCTCGCGTACACCGCAGCCGCGTTCACCCGGTTCAACTGGGGGGATGAGAACGCGGAGGCGTACTACCTCCTCGCGCTCGAATACGACCCCGAACACGTCTGGGCCGCGAACGATCTCGGGTACCAGTTACTCGAGCGGGGCGTGCGTCCGGACGACGCGAACCGGCTTATCGAGCTCGCCGCCGCCCGCTCCCCCGACCAGCACAACATCATCGATTCTCTCGGCTGGCTCCGATACCACCAGGGCCGCCTGACGACCTCAGAAGACATCGACATCGATGACCCGGACCGCCTGCTCGACCTGGGCGCCGTCGATCTGCTCCGCATGGCGGTAAACATGCTGGGGCCCAAGGCGGCCCGCACCGATGACGGCGTGCTCGATGACCACCTCGGGGACGCGCTCGCCAGCGCTGGCCGGTATGACGAAGCCCGTTCGGCTTGGGTGGCCGCCCGAGATCTCGCGTCCCGCACCATGCGGACCCTGAGCCTCAATCAGCAAGTGGACACCCCCGGGTACCGCGACGCGAAGGCGATGGTCGAAGCGGCCGACCAGAAGATCCGGGCGATCGACGCCGGACGTGAACCGAGCCTTCCGAGGCCGGTCTTTGCGCCCGCCGTGCCCGAATGAGCAACAATGCCCCCGAAACCCCACGGAGATTCGCCCGATGGCCGGACACAGTAAATGGGCCAACATCAAGCACCGCAAGGCCGCCGTGGACAAGAAGCGTGGCAAGATCTGGTCGAAGATCTCGCGTGCCCTGATGGCCGCCGCCAAGGCGGGGGGTGGCGACCCGCAGACCAACCTCACGCTCAGGTATGCCGTCGATGAAGCCAAGGCGGCCAACATGCCCAAGGACACAATCCAGCGGGCAATCGACAAGGGCTCCGGTGCCGCGGGCGGCGCCGACTTCGAAGAGGTCACCTACGAGGGCTACGGGCCATCGGGTGCCGCGGTGCTGGTCGAAGCCCTGACCGACAACCGCAATCGCACGTCGGGCGACGTGAAGACGATTTTCAACAAGTCGGGCAACTCGCTCGGCAACCCGGGCTCGGTCGCCTACATGTTCCAGACCAAGGGCCAGATCTTCGTCGACGCGAGCAGGATCGACGAAGACAAGCTCATGGAGGTCGCCCTCGAAGCCGGCGCCGACGACGTCCAAGCCCCGGAGAGCGAAGAGGAGGGCGCTGCTTTCACAGTGCTCACCGACCCGACGCAGTTCTTGACCGTCAAGGAAGCGCTCGAGACCGCTGGCATCGAGATGGCCGACGCGGAGATCACCAAGATCCCCGATACCACCGCCGCCCTGAGCGTCGACGACGCCCAGAAGCTGCTCAAGCTGATCGACACGCTAGAGGACAACGACGACGTGCAGAAGGTGCACCACAACGCGGAAATCCCCGAGGAAGCGTTCGCGGACGCCTAACAGATCCTCCCCCGTCGCCGACGGGGGAGGTGGGCCGAACCATCGGCACGATGGTCAGGGTCCGAGCGGCCGGCGTCAGCGTCCCGTCGCGTTCTCGCCGGCGATTTCCTTCAGTCGGCGAATCCGATCGACATACGACTCAGGCAGATCTGGGGAGTATCGATCTTCCTGCTCCGCACGCCACTCCCATTCCTCCCATATCGGGTGGTGCGGGTTCGCCATCGCACTCCCGATGATCGCAGATCCATCTGTCTCGTACACCTGTGACAAGATCACGCCGAACGGCCCGACATCGCGGAGCGAGAGTGGATCGACGCTCGCCTTGATCCACGCGAGATCCGCCCTCTCGTATCTGGGATCTGGCAGCACGTACCGAAGTACAGGGTCGTCGTTCAGTGTTTCAACTCGGAGTGCAGGATGACCGTCTCCAACCTCCACGCAGATCGCTTCCCCCGGAACGACGAGCAAACTCTCGCCGGGCGACATCGCGTAGGTGTGGTCCGTCAGCGAAGGCCACACAGCATATGCATCGACGACCAGGTCCCTCGCATCCAACCACCACTCGACGACTTCCTGATCATCGGTTCGATAGAGCTTCACCGGCTCGAAGAGTTCTCTGTACCACATCGCAACGATCGCCGGTGGATCCGACGACACGAGGATGCGATCGATGATGTCATAGCCCCACTCGACGTTCCCATCGATCGTCCGGATGATGATCTCTCCCCGCTCGCTCGAGGCACGGAGTGTGTCTTCGTATATCGAGCGGCCGCCCCCAGAGGTCCACCGCTCGCCATTCCCGAGGAACCACTCGCAAAAGCTGTTATTGCCATCAACTTCATCGGCGTACGTCGCGGTTCGCAATTCTGGATGGTTTGCGCATCCTGCGATGAGGGCGACGCATAGGAGCACACTACCTCGGTATCGCATGCTTCAATCTACCCAAGCCGTAACCGCTGGGTTGCTTGGGGCCTTCTCGAAATTCGCTGGCACAGGTCGCCGACCGGTGTACCTTCAGTTTCAGCCACACGCTGGAGTCCCGATGAAGATCCGACTCCTCGCCGCCGCCGTGCTCGTGTCATCCGCGTCCGCGCGGCTCGTCACGTTCGATTTCCCTGACAGCAGCGCGAACCTCATCGTCGCCAGCGTCGGGTCGGACGGCTTCTCCTTGCTGATCGACAACCCCGACGGATCCGCGGGCCCGGGGCCCGACGCGTTCACCTTCTTGGCCGGCGGGCTGTTCTTGCACGGGGGCAGCACCACCGACGTCGATCTGACGTTCTCCGAGGACGTCCGTCTCGTGAGCTACGAAATCGGTCGGCTCGCCTTCGACGGGGCGTTCTCCCTGTCCCAAGGTTCGCTGGTCTCGCTGGGCAACCCGACGACGCCCCGCGGCTCGATCGACTTCAGCAACACCTCGGATGTGTTCCTCGGAGGCGAAGCCATCCGCCTGGAAACGACCAGCCCCAACGGAGAGGGGTATTCCATCCGATCGATCACCGTCTTCGTCATCCCGAGCCCGGCCTCGGCCGCCCCGCTCGCGGTGCTGGGCCTGGCCGCCGCCCGCCGCCGGCGTTGACCTCCGCGCGTGAGCGCGGTCATCGGCCCGACGCGGCCTCGATGAGTTCTTTCACCCGGGCCGTCCGTGAGCCGTTCATGGGCGAATCGTGATCCTCCGCGTGAAACAGCAGTGTTCGCCACATCGGGTGCTCCGGATCGCGAGTCGCGGCGGAGAGCCCCGCGAACATCTCCACGATCCGGAGATGCATGATGATCGTTCCGATCGGATCGAAACTCCGCACTCCGCGGAATGAGTTGGCGGAAGTCGCCCACTCCATGGCCGCGTCTTCGAGTTCGTCCCCCGGAATCACCAACGCCAGCTCGAGGGGCGTCATCATGTTGTACTCGTCGTAGTGTTCCCCGACGTGGCTCAGCGTCACGCCGGCGCAGAATTCCGGTTCGAAAAAGACGATCGCCGACCCCGACACCGGCCCGCCCCAAATTTCGAGCCGGGGCCAGATCGCCGCGGCGTCGCGGGTCGCATCTGCGATCGCGCGAATGCCGCCAATGTACTCCTCATCCGATACTCGATACAGTTCAATCGGATCTTCAATGTCTTCGTACTGGATTGCAGCCAGTGTGATTCCCGATTCGGATTCGGTAACGATCCGATCGATGATCGTGATGCCCCAGCCAAACGAGCCCTCAACAGTCCGAAGCACCAGTTCACCGCGTGCTTCCGAGAGCCTTCGGGTTTCCGACTGAAATTCGACATTGGTGCCCGAGATCCAATCACAAAAGGTCGTCGACAAACGATCATCGTCGAACGCGGCCGTTCGCAACGCCGGTCGGGCTGCACAGGCCGCGAGAAGCAAGATCACCAGAGCACCGACGAGGACACGTGCGTACCGCATGCCAAAACTCTACCGATGCCCCGACGTCCGGTTGCTCCGACATACCGCACTTCACTCACCCGCCGCTGGACGCCACGCGACGCCGGCCTCCCCCGCGCCTGCTGGATCCTGCTCAACCCCTCCACCGCCGAAGCACGCCCAAACGGTGAGAACGACCCCACAATCCGTCGATGCATCGGATTCTCGAAGACGCTCGGCTTCGGATCGATGATCCTCGTGAACATCTTCGCGGCCCGCGCGACGTTCCCAGCGGACCTCAAGAAACTCGCCCACCCGGTGAGTGAGGACGGCGGGCCATCGAACGACCGGGCCATCCGGCGAGCGGTGCGGAACGCCGACACCGTTATCGCCGCGTGGGGCAACCACGGGACCCACCTCGACCGCTCGACGCGTGTGCGTGAGATGCTCAGCGGGACCGACGTGTACTGCCTCGGCGTAACGAACATCGGTGAGCCAAAGCACCCGCTGTATCTCGCCGCGAAGACCAAGCTCGTTCTGCTGCCATCGCAAGGCGATGCCTCGGGCAGTCTGATCAGCCCGGGAGCGTGAACCCCGCCGGCCAGCGTTCCAGGGTCGCACGAACGCCCAACTCGGGCTCCGCCAGGCCCCTCGGGTCGATCACCGCGTGCTTCGCCGTGCCGGCGACGCCCATCGCGATCAGATACCCGTCAAGCTCAAGCCGCCCGGACGGATCACCGGGGACACAGGGGCCCCTCGCCGAGAGATCTGAAACGCGTGCTGCCGCAAAGCCTCGACCGGCGCTCGCGACCGGGTCATCCCCCGCCATGATCACGGCCGCCGAATCGAGTCCGGGGCGGATGCCCCCCTGAATCCCAGCCTCGACCTCTGGCCAAGCGTGGTCTGCGAGGACCGCGCCGAAGCCCGCCGCCGATGCGTCGAGCGCCGTCCGCTCGCTGTCTAGGAGTTCGCCAGGGAGCATCACCGCCACGATCGCGGCGCCGCCGGCCAGCCCGGCCAACTCCGCGGCGAGTTCGAGAGCCGCGACCGTTGCGCCGATCGCACGGTCAGACTTCTCCGGATCAACGAAGTGATGCGACGGGATCCAGAGGTCGAGCCCGCTGAACTCCAATTCGGCGCGGCGCATCGAGGCCCCAAGATCACGCCGGGCCGAGCGATCGAGTTCGCGAGGACGCAGCCCGGTACGAGCCGCGTCGAGTTGGATCGCCCGAGAGCCCATCGACGCGACCGCCGCGATCGCCTCTTTGGGCGACGACACGACCGGCAACCCGGACAACGCAACGCTGGGCAAGGGTGTATTCACCGGGACACTTTAGGGCGGGTCGATTGCTCCCTAGAGCAGGCTTGACCGCTCCGTAGCGGCCTCCGGCCGCACACTCGCTTGCGGACCCCGCGCCGGAGTCATCCGGCGGGCTTCTCGTCGAGAAACCTGAATTCGTGGAGCTACACGTTCAGTGAAGACGCTCTAGCATCGCGCATGCCTCCCCCGCCGCTCACCCGCCGGATCTTCGAGACCGTCCACCTCACCTCGCTCGGGCTTTGGCTCGGGGCGGTCCTCGCGACCGGGCTCTTCGCGGCCGTCGTCTTCGGGGCCTCCCGTCATCTCGACCCGACCGTTCCCGCCTTCGCGGCCTACGAAGGAAACCACGCGGACCTCGTCGCCGGGTTCATCCAGAACCAGGTGTTTATGGCTGTCGACGCGGTCCAGTTCGTGGCGGCGTTCCTCACGCTCGCGAGTCTTATCGGTCTTCTGACCTTTGGGAAGCTCCCGCTCAACCGCTGGTCGTCGGGCCTCCGCGTCCTGGGCGTCGCGGTCGCGATGGGCCTCGTGAGCTACTACCTCATGGTCTTGACGCCCCGCATGACGGAGAACGTCCGCATCTACTGGGCCGCGGCCGAGGCGGGTGAAGCCGAGCGAGCGTCGGAGTACAAAGCGAAGTTCGACGAGGACCACCCCGCCGCTTCGAACACGCTCAAAGGTGTGGCCGGTTCGCTCGCGCTCGCGATGGTCACCGGAGCCTTCAGCGCCGCGAGCGGCGGGATCGCGACCCCGGGCTCGCCTCGCAAGACATCGGATCCGGTCGAACCAAACAAGCCAAAGCTCGAAGAGCCAGACCTCGTCCGCAAGGGGGCCCGGGCGTGAGCGCGTCGAAGACGGTCCGAACACCCGACAATCCCAGGGGCCTGCGCGATCTTCCGTTCGCGCTCCCGCAAGTCACGCCCGCCGAAAAACGCCGAGCCGCCCGGCTCGTTAAGGCGTTGGAAGAGCACTACCCCGACGCGCACTGCGAACTCGACTACACCCTTCCTCACGAGTTACTCGTCGCCACAATCCTCAGCGCGCAGGCCACCGACGTCGGCGTCAACAAAGCGACCCCCGAGTTGTTCAAGGCGTTCCCGACTCCGGCCGCCTACGCCGCGTCGACTCCCGCAAAGATCGAACCCTACATCAAGACCATCGGGCTGTACAGGAACAAGGCCAAAGCGGTACACGCGGCGATGACAACCCTCATTGAAGACTTCGGAGGGGAAGTCCCTCAGAGTGTTGAAGAACTGCTCACGCTCCGGGGCGTCGCCCGGAAGACAGCCAACGTTGTCTTAGGCAACTGCTTCGCGATAAACGACGGCTTCGTGGTCGACACCCACGTTCAGCGACTTACGACTCGGTTTGATCTGGTTGAAACCGGGGCCACTGTCCAAGCCATCGAACGAACGCTGATGGCGCTGTTTCCTCGGGCGAAGTGGTGCGATTTATCGCACCGCCTGATCTTTCATGGTCGGCGGGCCTGCTCCGCAAGGGGCGGAACGTGCGGAGATCACCCGGTGTGCAAGAGCTTCGGGCAGGCGTGCGAGAAGAGGGCTTAAACGTCAAGGAGCCTCGGCCGGTTCCGCGTCGGTCGAGGTCTGACTCATCTTGGGCATGAAGTTCTCATCGAGTTCCGGGTAGGACGGAAGTGTCTCCGGCGGGTTCCAGTCGACCGTGGGATCGGCCTCGTGCCGGATGCGCGACATCGTGAAGACGTTGGATGCTGGCTCGCCGCGGAATTGCTGGACCATCTTGTCGGGCACCATCACGCCATCGACGGTTTGCCACGACGTGATCCGGACATCCATCGGCCGGACCTCGCCCGACTGATGGAGCACAGCGGTACGTGCGCCAGCGTAGATGTTGGTCGAGCTGTCGAACATCAGGAGGTGCAGTTTGCCCGAGTTACGGACGCCCCGGATGACATAGCAGCTGGAACCGTAGAAATCGGCCGTGCCGACCAGACGGAGCTCTTTGTACCGGTTCTCGTAATCGGCTTCTCCGTAGAACGAAGCCGATTCGATGAGATCGACAAGCGTCGGTCCGATGATCCAGTCGGTCTGAGTGTCGAAACCTTGCTGGACCGCACGCCAGCCGCGTTCACCGTTGTAGACGGTCTTGACGGAGATGCCGGCCGGCTCGCTGATCTGCCAATACATCTTGTCCGGCGCTTCAAACACCATCTTGAGCCGCCCCGGGAACTGAAGCGGGGATCCCTCGTAGGTGCCGGTCAAGATGCGCTTGTCGACGCTGTAAATCACGTCGCGGCCACCGAGGGCCTCGATGTGACGTTCGAAAATCTCGACGGCCCGAGGGTCGAAGGGCTCGACCTCAGCAGTCGTTTCCTGAGCGGCTGCAGGCGCATCACCTTGCTGGGGCTGCTCAGCGTCCTGGCCCAACACCGAGGCCGGTCCGAACACGGACAGCGCGAGACCAGCGGCGAGCGTGGAGGCGGTGCTTCGAATCATCGTCATGCTCCCGGAATATCGGCCCTCGGCCCACAGAGGCCGCCCCCCCAACCCAAACCCGGTTGGAACGAGTCGCCCTGACGGAGTGTTCCATCGACAATCAATATCAACCGGTTCAATACGCCCGTCGCGACTCGAACGCGAAACCTTCGGCTTCGGAGGCCGACGCTCTATCCAATTGAGCTACGGGCGCAACAATCCGGGGGTTCACCGAACTCCGCCGGAACGTCACTGTACGAGCGAGCGACCGCGATGGCAACGGGCCACCCCGGCTTCGCCATCACCCCCGAACCCCCGACCGGACCTAGGCCCGAGCGATGCACCCACCCGAACGCCCTGCCCCGCTCAACGCTGTCCTCGGGTTCACGTTCCTCAACAGCCTCGGAACGGGAGCGGTCACCAACGGGCTTTTCTTCCTCACGGCCAACGCATTCGCGTTCGGAGCAACGAAGAACTTCTTGCTCGGTGTCGTGCTCGGAGCGGTGTACATCGGCGGGGCCCTCGCATCCGGCCCGCTCGTCCGGGCCCTCAGCCGAAGACGGACGTCGATCTCGGCACGGACCGCTGTAACGACCCTGATGATCATTGGAGCAGGCACCTGCTTGCTCCCCTGGACTGCAGCCCTGGCGAACTCTGGGGATCCACCAGAGTGGTCTGCATGGGTCTTCGGGCTTGCCTACATCCCGCTGACCGGCCTCCTTTGGCCGATTGTCGAGGCCTTTCTCAGCGGCGGACGCAAAGGACAAAGCCTCCGATCCGCGACCGGACGCTTCAACGTGTGCTGGGCCGCGGCGCTCGTCGTTGCGTATTGGATGATGGCCCCCTTGCTCGAAACTGGTCCTCTGCTCGTCCTCGTCGGCCTCGGAGCGGTTCACCTCATCGCGATCGCCCCCGGTTGGGCGATGGGATGCTCGCCCGCTCACCATTTGGCCGATGACGCCCACGTGATCCCGGACTCGTATCCGGGCCTCTGCAAAACTTTTCGCGTGCTGCTCCCGATGAGTTACATCGTGCTCTCGACCCTGACGCCCTACCTGCCGACCTCACTCACACAACTCGAGGTGCCCGTGGGGTGGCAGCCGGTCGTCGCGTCGACCTGGCTCTTCGCCCGCGTCTTTGTGTTCGGGGCCTTCGAACGCTGGCACGGCTGGCACGGCCGGCGATGGACACCCATCGTCTCGGTCATCACGCTCGTTGTCGGCTTCGCGGCCACCATCTCGGCCCCGTTGCTCGGTGACAGCGGGCTCTTCGTCCTCATCCTCGGGCTCGCCGCCGTCGGCTCAGCCCAAGCGTTGATCTATCTGGCGGCTCTGTACTACACCCTTGAAGTGGGTGCTGACGGGATCGACGCCGGCGGATCGCACGAGGCGCTCATCGGCGCAGGGTATTTGATTGGGCCAGGACTCGGTTTGATCGCCGCCCTCGCGGTCGGGGACGATTCCCCAGCGTTTACCCCGATCTTGCTCACAAGTGTCAGTGTTCTGGCAGGTTCCATGGGTATCTTCGCGCTGCTCCGGGCTGGGAAGCGCCCACATCTCGACGGGACCGATCACCGAATCGCATCATGAGTTCTGAGACGCGACGTGTCGGTGTGGCCGGGCGAGGCCGACCGATATGCTCAAGTTCGACCGACGAAGGTGTCCGAATGCGGGGCGATGACCGGCGACGAGCCGATCACCCTGTTCCGGGACAGAGGTCGATCAGGTCTGGGTGGGAACACCGGGTGAAATCCCGTCGTTCGACATCCAAGGTTCGAGGCATCGCCTGACGCCTGGCGTCGAACAGTGTGTAGGCCCGGGACGAAGCTCCCGGGATGACGGGAGTCAACATGAACGAATCGCTGGTGCGTAGCGCGAGACTGGGAATGACCCGCCTCGGTGTGGTTCTGCTCAGTGCTCTGTCGGTGGGAACCGCGGGCGCCGTTTCGGACGACACGTGGTCCGGCTCAACGACGACGCGTGAACATGAGTTGTCCGACCTGCTCGGCGCGTTCTCTTCGAACAGCGGCCCGAACGCCGAAGCGCTGCACCGCGCCGCCGCGGAAGTCGGCACGCACCTGCGCGACCGCGAGACCACGCGCAGCGAGCAGATCGCCGAGGCGCAGACCGAACTCGAAGAGCATCTTGCCGCGGCGAAGGACAAGCCGGTGCAAGAGCACGACATCGAGATTGCCCACGCCCTCCGACTGCTCGTCCGCCTCCAGACGCTGTCGCGCGACCCCGACGGTTTCACGAAGCGCCCCGAGGTCGGCAGCATTGTCAGGCAGGCCGAGATCGCGGCGCGTGACGCCGAAGATCGCGGCGACTGGCTCATCGCCAACGAGTTGTTCTACCGCCTCAACGTGCTGCTCGAAAGAGACCGTGCGTACGAAGCCGACGTCGATCGCCTCAACGAACGCCTCGCGATGATCCGTTTATACGCCCCGGAGCGCTTCTGGGAGCTCCGTAACGAACGCCGCGTGCTAGAAGGCGAGGACGAGCTCCCGCCCTACAACCCGACCGGCGACTCGTTCGAGAGCAAGGTCCGTCCGATCACGCGACGCATGGTCGAGCGTGCGATCCAGCTCTCCGCGTTCCGACACGTCGAAAGCAAGACGCTCCGCGAGATGCTCATCGGGGGCCTCGAGTCGATCGAGACGTTCGTAACCACCGAGGACCTAGAGAGCACCTTCGACGGTCTGGAGGACGAGGACGCCAAGCGGACGTTCCTCAACGCGATCCGCGACCGCAAGGAGCGCATCGCGCTCGCCGAACGCCGCCTCGAGGCACGCGACCTCGACGCGACCATCTCCGAGGTGCTCGACACCAACCGCTACACGATCCGCATCATGCCCCAGGCGATGCTCCACGAGTTCGGCAACGGCGCGATGAGCGCCCTCGACCAGTTCAGCGGGATTATCTGGCCCGACGAGGTCAAGCGATTCGAGCGGAGCACCCGGGGCGAGTTCATCGGCGTCGGCATCCAGATCGAGCTCGACGAGCTCCAGAACATCCGCGTGGTGACCCCGCTTGAGGGAACGCCCGCCCAACGCATCGGCGTGCGCTCGGGCGACGTCATCAAGCAGGTCGACGGGAAGAGCACCGTCGGATTCACGCTCGACCAGGCCGTCGAGATCATCACCGGCAAGGCCAACACTGAGGTCACCCTCACCGTCGAGCGCGGCGAGGACGACGAGAAGGAATCGATCGACTTCGAGATCACGCGGAAGCGCATCGACCTCCCGACCGTCAAGGGCTGGGAGAAGACCGGCGCCGCCGACGAAGACTGGGATTGGTTCGTCGATCCCGAAGCCGGCATCGGCTACATCCGCATCACCAACTTCGCGGAGAATACGACCAAGAGCTTCGACGCGGCCATCAGCGAGATGCGCCAGCAGGGGCTCAACGGGCTTGTCCTCGACCTTCGGTTCAACCCCGGAGGCCTGCTCGACCAAGCGGTCAACATTTCCAACCGGTTCGTCTCGAGCGGGCTCATCGTCCGCACCGAAGACGCCCGGGGCCGCGTGAAGGACCGCGAGTGGGCCCGTCGTCTGCCCAAGTCGCGCCGGCTCGACGACATCCCGGTGGTCGTCCTGATCAACGAGGGCTCGGCCTCCGCCAGCGAGATCGTCAGCGGGGCCATCCAGGCCCACGCCCGAGACGGGGACCTCTGGGCCAAGGTCGTCGGCCAGCGCAGCTACGGAAAGGGCAGCGTGCAGAACGTCAGCTCGCTCTCGTCCACCGGCTCTGCAGCGATGCGTTTGACCACGCAGTACTACTCGGTCGGCAACGGCCGCGTCATCCACCGCAAGCCCGGCGCCGAGACCTGGGGCGTCGATCCCGACTTCACCGTCGAGATGCTCCCCGACCAGATCGTCGAAGCGGCCCGCATCCGCCGCGACGCCGATGTCCGCGAACTCGACGAGAACGGAAACCTCGTCAAGCGAGAAGACGCGGCCCACCCGAGCGAACTGCTCACCGAGGGCATCGATCTTCAGCTCCAGACCGCGCTCATGCTTCTTCAGGGCCAACGAGGCGGAAACTTCGCCGCCCTCGCGCCGAACGCCCCGTAACCGAGCGACGGCAGTCCGATGAATCCGGCCCCGGGCGTCGGTTGAAGCGAGTTCGCCGCCCGCTACAACCGACGCCCGGGGTCTTTCTCAAGCTGTGATGACCAGGGGAGGAGCGCCTAAACTGTTCACACGTGTTCGGGTGTGGTTCTGCGCGTAGGGCCCACCCCGATGAGCAGGAGATCCGGATGACGCAGGCCACGACGAACGCCCCCAGCACCGACGACCGTGAGGGAGGCGAGCGCCCGAGCGACGGGCTCAGCAACGAGACCTTGCTCAAGTGGCTGCGCGATATGCAGCTCATCCGTGAGTTCGAGAGCCGCACGATGCAGGCCTACCAGCAGGCCAAGATCGGCGGCTTCTGCCACATCTACTCCGGTCAGGAAGCCTGTGCCGTCGGCACCATCGGATCGGTCGAGCACGCTGACCCGGTGATCACCGCCTATCGCGATCACGGCCATGCCCTGGCGCGAGGCATGCACCCCAACGCGTGCATGGCCGAGATGTTCGGCAAGCTCGAAGGCTGCGCCAAGGGCAAGGGCGGCTCGATGCACATGTTCGACCGTCCCAACAACCTCTTCGGCGGTCACGGGATCGTCGGCGCTCAGACGCCCCTCGGCGCCGGCCTCGCGTTCGCCGAGCGGTACAAATGGGAAGTCTTGGGCACCGGCGAGAAACGTGTGACCCTGTGTTACCTGGGCGACGGCGCCGTCGACCAAGGCGCGTTCCACGAAGCCCAGAACCTCGCGAGCCTTTGGGGCCTCCCGGTCATCTACATCGTCGAGAACAACGGCTACTCGATGGGCACCGCCTTCGAGCGCCACACCGCCAACCACGAGAACCTCGTCGACCGGGCCAAGGGCTACGCGATCAAGGCGATCGAGTTCGACGGGCTCGACGTCCTCAACGTCTACGACAACATGAAGCCGCTCGTCGACGAGTGCCGCGACCTGCAACGCCCGGGCTTCGTTGATCTCAAGACCTACCGCTATCAGGGGCACTCGATGTCCGACCCGCAGAAGTACCGCACCAAGGACGAGGTCGACGAGTTCAAAGAACGCGACTCGATCGCCAAGCTCGCCCACCTCCTCATGACGCCCAAGGACGACGGCGGCCGCGGCTGCCTCACCGAGGACGCGTGGAAGTCGTTGCAGAAAGAGCTCAAGGACGTCTGCAAGCAAGCCCTCGACTTCGCCGAGAACGCCACCGTCCCGAGCGTTGAAGGCGAGATGGCGAGCGACGTCTACGCGCTGCCGATGCCGAGGCTGAGCCCCAACGAGACCTACCACCACGGCGGTAGGAACCCGCTGCTCTAGAACGACCTGAGCGATTGAAACGACGGCGCCGACCCGTCCGCAGATCGGCGTGCGTGAGCGCCGAGGCAACGCTGCCCTGGAAGAGGTCAGCGACGCCTGGATCTACGGTTACACGCCCGCCGGCTCCGGCGCTTTCCACGCAGCAGCCGCCGGGTCTTGGGCCTTCAGCGTGTACCGTTCGTCATACCAACACCGACGCACGCGGCACGCCGACCTCGCGTCTATCAGGTCCTGCGGGGCATGCTGCTGAGGCTTGTTCTCGACACGCGTGCTCACCTCACCCTTAAATCGACGAGACGCCTGGAACTGCTCGATCACCGGCTCCGCGCCGTCCAGCCGTCTCTCCGCGTCCATGTCGAAGATCTTCGTATACGTCTGTGGCAGCCACTGCGTGCGGAGCGCGTGCCGCGCCGTCACCATCTCCCAGGCCGTATCGAGGTGGATCTGATCCCACACGTCCGGTTGCGCCTCGCACAAGCCGACCCAGGTGTCCAGGAGAAGCCTCGCCAGCGGCGTGCGGTTGAGGTACACCGTCGCGCTGTTGAAGACCCAGCCAAGCGTTTTCTGCACCGCGAAGTCCATCTCCGCCCCCGCGACCAAAACCGGCGGACGGTTCACCACGGCGTCGGCGTCGAGCCAGAGCACAGGCCGATCGAACTTGTTCGCCGCGTCTCGGATGAACGCCGGCTTCATCGCGCAGTTCCGCTCCCACGACCCGGTGCTCTCGAGCGCCCCAAGGTGGTACTCGAGTCCAAGCCGCTTGCAGCTCTGGCGGAGCCCGTCGACCTCCTGCTCGTAGGGCGTTCCCTTGGTGTAGAACGAAACGATCAGGGGCACCGCAGCGGCGCTCGCCCTCGAACGCTCCAGCCCCTTCCCGCCCCACCACAGCAAAGGGCCCGGATAGTCGGCGCACGATCCGAGCGTGCCGTGCTCGACGAACAGCTTCTTGGCCCAGTCGTACCAATCGCGTTGCGCATCGTGCAAGAAAACTGTGCCAACATCGCTCAACAGGCCCTGCGCTCGCTCCATACAGTGCCCGCGAGCCACGCCGTCGACGAGGATGACATCGAACGACTGCCCGTCGACTGCAGAGATGTATCGCTCAAGATGCGTCGGATCCTCTTCATCAATTGTGGCGTTCTGGCCGAGGGGCCCGCTCGCTTCAGCGAGCATCAAGCTCACGTTGTCGCGGTCGCCAATCGCCGACACGACCTTCTCGTGCCACGCCGGGTGGTGGTCGACGCTGACCAGTTCGGACCCGATCGGAAGCCGGTCGGCAAGCCAAAGCGTCGACCCACCCGATCCCCACTCCAGAACGCGGCACCCAGGGAACATTCGGCGTTCGATGAGTTCACGCTGATCCCGTCCGATGATGCATCTCATGGAGGGTGATATCGACCCCTCCGTCGATCGACGGGCAGAATTTGGGGTGTTGTGAGGCTCGGTCGAGGGCGATGCAAGCCCGGAACAACCGCCGCGCACATATCTTGGCCGCCTGGAGATCGAACGGCGCTATCGTCGTGCGAACAATGCGTAGCAGGACCCAACGGAGGGCCTGCCAGGACGGAGCTTCTCCATGACGACCCTCGCCCCAATCGATTCGACCGTCCACCCCGCCGTTGGCGAGTGGGAACTGCCCGAGTTCCTCGCCGACCACGAGCTGCCCAGCCGCGAGGGCGACCGCGTCATCCAGTTCCGCGAAGCCCTTCGCGAGGCGATGTCGCACGAGATGCGCCGCGACAAGCGGGTCTTCCTTCTCGGCGAAGAAGTCGCCGAGTACAACGGCGCGTACAAGATCAGCCAGGGTATGCTCGACGAGTTCGGGCCCAAGCGCATCATCGACACGCCGATCTCCGAGAACGGGTTCGCCGGCGCCGCCATCGCCGCCGCGATGCAAGGCCTCATCCCCATCGTTGAGTTCATGAGTTGGTCGTTCAGCTTCGTCGCGGCGGACCAGATCCTCAACAACGCCCCCAAGATGCTCTACATGTCGGGCGGGCAATGGGGCTGCCCGATCGTCTTCCGAGGCAACGACGGCGCTGGCGGCCAGCTCGGCTCGACGCACTCTTGGTGTGTCGAGGGCCAGTACTCCAATGTCCCGGGCATGAAGATGGCCATCCCGTCGAACCCCTACGACGCCAAGGGCCTGCTCGCGACCGCGATCCGCGATCCAGATCCCGTCTTCTTCCTCGAGTCCGAGCGCATGCTCGGTGACAAAGCGCACGTCCCCGAGGAGCAGTACTACATCCCGTTCGGCCGCGCTCACCGCGCTCGTGAAGGCTCCGACCTCACGCTGGTCAGTTGGGGCCGCCCGGTTCACTTCTGCATGGAAGCCGCCGGACGCCTCGCCGCCGACGGGATCGAGTGCGACGTGCTCGACATGCGGACCATCCGCCCGCTCGATATCGACGCGATCGTCGAATCGATCAGGAAGACCAACCGGGTCCTCGTCGTCGATCAATGCTGGCCCTTCGGTTCCGTCGCGAGCGAAACGGTCACCCAGATCTGCGAGCACGGCTTCGACTATCTCGACGCCCCGCCCGCACGCCTCAATACGCGAGACGTGCCCACGCCCTACGCAAAGAACCTTGAAGCGGCGTACCTGCCCAACGCGGATCGGATTGTTGACGCGGCGACCGGGCTGATTGACGGGTGATACAAGCCCGGCCTGTCGGTCAGGCTCTATGGCACCGTGACCGCCGCTCGGCGCCTCCGAGCACGAGGAGGTGATGCGGTTGTCCCGTGATAGGCTGCGGCTATGCCAAGCTTCGATACAGCAGGGGTCGACGCGATGCCGAAAGGCACCATACAAGGTAACGCATCAGACCCGGATCAATCGTTGGCACGCATTCTTGAGATCGACGTCTTGCGCGGCGTCGCGCTCGTCGGCATCATCATCATTCACCATATCGAACACTTCCACGTCTTCAGGACGCCCGACCACACCCCCGAATGGCTGAGCGACTTCGACCCCAAAGTCATGTCAGCGGTTTTTTTTATGATCTCGGGCAAGGCTTACGCGCTGTTTTCTCTGCTCTTTGGGATGAGTTTCTGGATTCAGATCAAACGAAGGCACCTCCGCGGACAACGCTACGTGTGGCGGCACGTCTGGCGCATGGCCCTGCTGTTCGGCTTCGGGATGTTCCACGAGGTCTTCTTCTCGGGGGACATCTTGCACATGTATGCCGTGTTCGGTGTCTTCCTCTTGGCGGTCCGTCGGCTCCCGCCCGCGTGGCTGCTGGCTCTTTCTCTCGTGTTGATCTCTCTTCCACTTCACGTCGCGTCCCTCGCCGATGCCGCGATCACCGGGAGCGGGTTCAACTTCCGTGTCCAAGAGGAAAACTGGCTGGCCGATATCCACCAGATCACGATGAGCCCCAGCTTCTGGGATGACGTCCGGTTCAACTTCGTCGTTCTCGACGACATCCTGGTTTGGAACTGGAACGTCGGCCGGGTGCTCCTGGTCCCGGGCCTCTTTCTCGCGGGTGTCTACGTAGCGAAGGCGAAGCTCCTCGATCGACCCGCGAGGTGGTGGGTAGGTGTCCTCTACATCGCCGCAACGGTGAGCCTGGCGTTCTGGGCCATCAAGAATCACGTCTTGCCCATGATCGAGTTCAACGAGTCCGATCGGTACGTCGCCACCGTCTTCTTCGAAACACACCACCGAACCGCGTTTATGATCGTCTATGCGAGCGGCGTTGTTCTTGCGTGGAAAGTCGGGCTGTGGCGCAGGGCCCTGGGCATCCTCGCGCCTTTCGGAAGGCTCGGCCTGACCAACTACATCCTCTCGTCGGTCTTGGGCGGGTTCATCTACTTCGGATGGGGGCTGGGTCTACACGAGTACCTGGGCAGCACCCTCACGTTCTTTGTCGGTTGCGCATCCCTCGCGGCCCAGATCGCCCTTTCGCACCTATGGCTGAGGTTCTTCGACCAGGGCCCGCTCGAAGCGCTTTGGAGATACCTCACCTGGCTGCGCGAACCTCGGCGTTGACCGGTGGTTTTTCGAGCTTCGTCGTGCGCAAAGCTCTCCTCTAGACCTCGTTATTCGCTGGAGACTTGGATCAGCGCGTCGCATTCGAAAGACACCGGGGGAAACAAGCGTTGAATTTGATCACGGCAAGCGACTCGTTTGCGGTACACACACCCGCCCGCGTCCACTACAACCTTGGAGAGGTTGACAAAGCGGCTCAGCATTAGCGAGAAGCCATCCTGGTGAATCGACCCATCCCCAACCCCGACAACTAAGGCGGTTAGTACGACGCAACGCTTCAGACCTACGAGTCCGAAGCCAGCCCAGCTTAGATACCGGCATCCCGAAGTGCCTGGCAAGGACGAGAGCGTTCACGCGACCACCGAACACCCCAAGAACGTCGATTCGGCCACCGGTCTCATCGACGAACGCTACCGACGCTCTCCGAGGATGTCGATATTCACTCAAGACACGCGACAAGCGCCGCCGATGTTACACCTAAAGTGGGTTTCTCCCACCGTCCGAGGAGGTTGTGATCGCTCCCCTACCCAAGAATCGAATCACCGAGTCCCTCCCGGGCGAGCTGCAGTGGAAGGCCCAGTCATGGTCTCCCACGTGGTTCTACAACTTCGCGCAGCCCATCAACACCGTTTTTTGCGCCATCCCGAAGAATGGGTGCAAAACGCTCAAGAGGTTCATGTTGGCGGCGTCGCGGTTCCCCCTGGAAACGCTCGCCCACCCGAGCGAGGTCCACCCTGTCGCTGCCGAGCAATATTCCCTGAGCAACCTCTCACGTGAGGCGAGGCTTGAGGCGCTTCAGGCGTCCTACCGCACCGTCTTCCTCCGAGATCCTGTCACCCGGCTGGTGTCTGGCTTCGCCGACAAAGTCGTTCGACGTCCGGGCCGCCCTGAAAACGCGGCAATGTACGAAGAAATCTCCTCTGCGGAATCGCTCGCAGCACCGCTCGATGGCACACGGGGCATCACGTTCCGTGAATTTGTCCACTACACCCTCCGTGTCCCGTCAGATGAACTCGACACCCACTGGAAGCCTCAGACGTGCTTCACGCTGGACCGGGACTTCGATTTCGTTGGGCGCGTCGAGCGGATGGCCGACGACCTCACAAAGCTCGCCGACCTGTTGGGCGTCGCAACGGATAAGATCAAACGACACGAGCAGTCCGCGCTTGCCGCGTGGAACGGCCCGCCGCTCACTGATGTGCCTGCCGCGGACCTGAATGCCCAGGGCATTCTGCCCTCTCGGAACGCCCTGGTGACTCCGGACCTTGAAGAGGCCATCCGCTGGCGGTATCAGGAAGACGACGCCCTGCTGGCCCACCTCGCTCCCCTGTCCGCCGAATCGGCGGCCTGATCGGCTTCGCCCGCTCCCAGGACCACATTCAGGCCGGTTGCCCAGCCCCCTCGCCCGAGGGCCCGAGGCGCAATACCCTTCTCCTCACAACCGGCACCTCCTGGAGACCCGATATGCCCGTCGAAGTGACCATGCCCCGCCTTTCAGACACAATGGAGCAAGGCACCGTCGTTTCCTGGCACGTCAAAGAGGGCGACAAGGTCAGCTCGGGCGACGTCGTTGCGGACATCGAAACCGACAAGGCGACCATGGAACTCCAGTCGTTCGACGATGGGACCGTCGCGAAACTCGCCGTGGGCGAGGGCGAGACCGTCGACGTCGGCACCATGATCCTCGTGATCGCGGAGGACGGCGAGGATGTCGCTGAGGCCGCCAAGGCTGTTGGGAGCGCCGCTCCCGCCGCGAAGGCCGCCGGAGGCTCGGACACTACGTCGGCAACAGCGACCGCGACCGCCCCACCGCCCGCTCCCGAGGCCCCCGCCTCGAACGGCGCCGCCGCGGCCAACGGCACCGGCGGCCGCGTCTTCGCGAGCCCCCTCGCCCGGAAGGTGGCCCAGGAAAATAACATCGACCTCGCCTCGATCAACGGGTCGGGCCCGTCGGGCCGCATCGTCCGCAAGGACGTCGAAGCGGTCATCGCCGGCGGGGGCGCCACGCCCGCTCCCGCGCCCGCCACGGCGGCTCCGGCTGCACCGGTTCCGGCGCCGCTCCCCGCGGTCGGCGCCGCTCTCGAAGACAAGCTCGTCCCGCTTTCGAACATGCGCACAACGATCGCGAAGCGCCTCGTCGAGTCCAAGCAGACCATCCCGCACTACGTCGTTACCGTCTCGGCCCGTCTCGACAAGCTCAGTTCACTCCGTGCGCAGCTCAACGAGCAGCTCGTGCCCCAAGGCGTCAAGCTCTCGGTGAACGACTTCATCGTCCGAGCGTGCGCCCTCGCGATGCACCAGCATCCCTTCACAAACTCAAGCTGGGAACCAAACGGCCCCGCCATCAAGCTCCACGGCCAGGTCAACATCGGCGTCGCCGTCGCCCTGCCGCAGGAACGCGGCGGCGGGCTCGTCGTCGCGACCATCCGCGACGCTGACCGCCGCGGTTTGCGTGACATCTCGGCCGAGACCAAGCGTCTCGCCAAGAAGGCACGCGACAAGGGCCTGAGCATCGAGGAGATGTCCGACAGCACCTTCACCATCTCCAACCTGGGCATGTTCGGCGTCGACAACTTCACCGCGATCGTCAACCCGCCCAACGCGGCGATCCTCGCCGTGGGCCGCTCGGTCGAGAAGCCCTTCGTCGCCAAGAGCGACGACGGGGAAGTCGAGATCGAGATCGGCGAAGAGATGGCGATGACCATGTCGTCCGACCACCGCATCATCGATGGGGCAATGGCGGCCCAGTACCTGTCCACCGTCAAGGAACTGTTGGAGAACCCGGCGACGCTCCTGGTCTGACTCCTTGCACCGGCGTGTTTCGTCGCCGCGTGACAGAAAGCACGCTGGAGCACTTGCCGAAGGGCGACGCCGGTCCAGCTGGCTAACCTTCAGTCGTGTCTGATCGCCCCTTTGATGACGCCCCTGACGAACTCCTCGAGCAGGCCCGGAAGCGCGTGCGCGCCCGTCGCGAGGAAAACGACTACGACGAACTGGGCAAGAAACTCGCACGCAGGATCTTCGTCGCGTTCGCGCTGATTCTTGTGACCGCGATCGCGTTCTTTGTCGTGTTGCCGAGCATGGGTCTCCGTCTTCCCCCGATCGTGCCCATTATGTGTTTCGCGACGATCGCCATCGGCGCCGTTCTCACACATGTAGGGGACGCCCCCGAAGAACAACCCGATCCGGACGGCCCGATCGACGTCTCCGCGGTCCGCCGCGAACGGTCGCTTCCGCCGGGTTCACCCGACCAGGAATGAAGCCGGATCTGGTCATCGCCGTCGACTGGTCGGCCCGCTCGACGCCCAGCCCGAAAGCCCCGAGCCCCGACGCCTGCTGGATCGCCTGGGGCACCAACGACCACCGCCCGCCGCCGGAGTACTTCCGAACGCGATCCGCCTGCGAACACCGCATCCGTGAACTCCTTCAGAGTCAAGGCGGGCCCGCGATCGTCGGTTTCGATTTCCCGTTCGGGTACCCGCTCGGACCGCAGGGCACGCCGCTGCTCCCAACGGGCCGAGCCCTTCTCCAAGAACTCGCGCGGCTCATCCACGACGACGAGAACAACGAGAACAACCGCTTCGAAGTGGCCGCGCTGCTCAACCAACGCATCTCGGATCACACCGGGGAAGCTGCCGGACCTTTCTGGGGCTGCCCGACACGTGCCGCGACTCCCGATCTTCAGCCCACGAAGCGAACCACCGGTGTCCCCGAGTTCCGCGCCGTCGAGCAACACGTCCGCGAAACCGGGAACTCCACGATTCAGTCACCTTGGAAGTTGTTCACGACCGGATCCGTCGGAAGCCAAGCGTTGCTGGGCTTACCGGCGATACACCGCCTCATCAAAGCGGTTGGTGAGAACGCTCGCCTATGGCCCTTCGAAAGCCCCGATCAGCCGACTTCCGCCGTCTTCGCCGAGATCTGGCCGAGTCTCACGCCGTGCGATCACGTCGAACACGACATCAAAGACGCCAGGCAGGTGACCGCGGTTCGCGATGCCATGGTCTCAAGCCCCCCTTCGCTGGTTGTCCGCCACCCGTCCGCGGCGACCGAGGGCTGGATTCTCGATCACTCCCTCACTGGGTGACCGGCGGCCCCGGCGCCGCACGCCAGGCGTACCGAGATGGGGGCGTACCGAATCGCCAACCCGGCTACAGGTGATGCATCCACGATTGATTGTTTCCGCGATCATCGGGAAACAACCAGTCGATCGCATCGGCCGTATCGACAAAGGAACGTGCCCGGAATCCGAGTTCTCGCATCGCGGTCGGACACGTCTCGTGAACCGTCGCCTCGTGACCAACGAGGACCACGATGCGGTGGTCCGGGCGGAGCCCGGTCTCGTCGAGCCCGGCAACAAACTCACGACGCTGCTCGTCTGTGTCAACGCTCCCGATGCCGCGGAGATCGATCACGATCCGATTAACGCCGTACTCCCACGAAGCCGAAACGAATTCATGGATCATGCCGGGCGTGAAGTCCAAATCCATGTCGCGCAGCGGCCGGAGCCACAACACCTCAGCACCGACCCGGGAAAGCACGAAATCGGCCGTTGAAGTCACCACTGGAAATTGCACACCACAATTCTGGGCGAGCAACTTTACTGCCCGGCAAACCCATGCGGAATCAGGTAACTAAGGCTTACCCTCCGTCCCACCCGCCGCATAGCTCGGACACTCACCGTCGGAGAGGACCCATGCACTCGCCGCGTCCTCATCCGCGAACGTGCGCACACAAAAGCCCGCGTCCGCGACCGCGCCCCAGCACTCAGCTTGCGAAGGCTGGGCGGGGTTGAGCACGATTCCGATGCGATGCTCGGATGTGAGACCTGTTTCCGGGAGCGTCGCAAAGAACCAATCCCGTTCCGGCTCCGACGTATCGCACTCCACGCCTCGGAGATCGATCACGCACGACGTACTCCCCCGTTCCCAGATCGCCGACACGATCCCATGGAACATGTCGATCGAGAAGTGCGCCGTGAGATCGCGTAGAGGTCGAACCCAGAACAACCCGGGTGCCGGCTCGGTGAGGAGGTACTCGATCATGCTTACCCCCGCTCGGACCGCCGCCGTTTCAATTCGGCATCAACAAAGCCTTGAAGAGATCCCCGGTCGAGAACGTCGGTCGGGTTGGCTTCGAAGTTTGTGCGATGGTCTTTCACACGGTTGTCGTACAGCACGTAGCTGCGAATCTGTGCCCCCCAACCGCGATGCTCGATCTTGCCGCCAGCCGCTTCGGTGATTTCCGCTTGACGCCGTTCTTCTTCGAGTTGCTCAAGCTTGGCTTGGAGAATCGACATCGCCTGGCGCTTGTTCTGGAGCTGATCTCGGTGGGTGCTCGCCAGGATCATGATGCCGCTTGGCTTGTGCACCAAGCGGATCGCGCTCGCCACCTTGTTCACGTTCTGCCCGCCGGGGCCGCTCGATCGCGCAAACGCCTGGATTTCCAAGTCCTTTTCGGGGATGTCGACATTCGACTCCTCGAATTCTGGAATCACGTCGACGGTCGCGAAACTCGTTTGCCGCTTTCCTTGAGCGTTGAACGGGCTCACCCGGGCCAAGCGGTGCGTGCCTCGCTCGCAGCCGAGGTAACCAAACGCGAACGCGCCCTTGACGTGCAGCGTCACGCTGTCGAGCCCGACCTCGGAGCCGTGACTCTTCTCCACCTCTTCCACTTTCCATGACATCTGCTCGAAGTAGTAGAGGTACATCCGGAGCAGCATCTCGCACCAGTCGTTTGCTTCCGTCCCGCCATCACCGGCGCTGATCGTAAAGAAGCAATCGCGATGGTCGTGTTTGCCGCTCAACAGGCTCTGGGTTTCAATCGAGTCCATCCGACCGAGCAAACCGTGCAGAGCCTCGTCGGCCTCGGCGAGCAGATCCGCATCATCTTCTTCGCGGCTCATCTCGAACGCCAGCGTGGCATCCTCGAAGTCTTTGAGAACGACTCTCAACGGATCGATCTGGGCCTTGATGAGCTTGAGTTCGCCAACAACCGCCTGCGCCGAATCCTGGTCGTCCCAGAAATCCGCAGCGTTCATCTTGCCCTCAAGCCCGGCCAATTTCTCGACCTTTTGGTCGTATTTCAAAGACGTGCGAATCGTCGAGATCCGCTCGCCAAGGTCGCTGATGACGTTCTGATGCGCTTCGAGATGCATGGAAACTCCGCTCAATGTGCCAGCGACGAGTCTACGCCAACTCCGGCCGTCGTTTGGATAGCATCCCCGATGCTGGAGCCGGGCTGGGTACAAGTCACCATCGCGTCGACACCAACACCGACGTCGGAGATCGGGCGAGGCCTCACTCTCGTTCTCATGCTGGCGTTGCTCGGAATTGCCCTCGTTGGGACGGTCGCGTTCGCGGCTGCCTTCCGGCGTGCTCGCCGGCTCCGGGCCGAAGCCGCGAAACGCCGGGCAACCGAACACTCGGATGCGTGGAATGAGTCCGCGAGGCGTCTTGAGGTGCCACCCGACGGGGAAGAACCTCTCTCAGACAACTCAAGGCCCGCGCCGCTCAACTAGGGCGTTTGCCCGATGATCGCCCGCCTCGGCCGCACGCCGAGCCGCCGCGAGGGCCTCGCCCATCAACCCCGCCCGCTCAAACCACAGCGCCGCGTCGTAGTCACGCCCCACGCTCTCGTACAAAGCCGCGGCCTCTTCCGGACGACCGAGCAACCCGAACGACTCGCCCTGGGTCTTCAGCACACCGTCCGAGGCCTTTGCATCGGGCCCAACGCCGGCGAGAACTTGCAATGCGTCGGCGGGCGCTCCGAGCCGATTGAGCGCCCTCGCCTCGATCACCCTCCAGGCCGCGACCGTCGGCTCGAGTCCTCGGGCCCTCCGCGCCATGTCACGGGCGATCCCCGAGTTGTTTTCTCGCAGGGCGATCTCTCCAAGCGTGCCCCAAGCGATCGCGAGACCTTCATCAAGCGTCGCGGCACGGAGCAGGTCCGCCTTTGCCGAGGCCGTCTCTCCCAGTGCGAGGCGAGCTTGGCCGAGATGGAGCGCGATCGCGGGGTCAGCCGGCGCCCGCTGAGACGCCTCGGCCAACCACGCCACCGCGCGCTCGGGTTGGCCGGCGTTCCGTGCCACAGAACCGGCGGCGTACAGGGTCTGCGCATCGGCTCCACCGGCGCTGATCACGAACGCAAACTGGTCGGTCGCCCCCTGGTAGTCACCAGTCCGGACGAGAACCTCGGCCAGGGCGAGCCGGAGATCAGGGTCCTCTGGAAACTGCCCTACAGCCGATCGGAGGACCGCAACGCCCTTCTCGGGTTCATCCGATCGAACCGCGGCACGCGCCGCCTCCAGAAGCGCTTCGGCGGTCGCCGCCGGCGCAACCTGTGGTTCCGGCGCCACGTCCGAAGTCCGCCCCGAGCCCACCACGAAATAGGCCACACCCCCGATCAGCAGCGCCGAGAGCACAAGAACGCCGATGACCGCCTTCGGGGTTTGCATAGACCATTCTTGCCGACCCGGGCCCCCTCGGCCCGTACGATGCCCGGCTTCCTGATGTCCACCCCGAGAGAGCCGATCGATCGCTTCAAGAACAGCACCATGACCCAAGAACTCAGCAAGACATACGTCCCCTCCGAGCACGAGACCCGGATCTGGCAGCGCTGGATCGAGGCCGGCGCCTTCCACGCCGACCCGACCCGCGTGGCCTCGGGCGACGCCCCCCCCTACTGCGTGCTGATCCCCCCGCCCAACGTCACCGCGGCGCTCCACCTTGGTCATGCCCTCAACAACACCCTTCAGGACGTCTTGGTCCGCGCCCACCGGATGAAGGGCTTCGAAACCCTCTGGATGCCAGGGACCGATCACGCCGGCATCGCGACCCAAACGATTGTCGATAAGCGTCTCAAGGAAGCCGGAGAGCCCGCACTTGCTGACTACAAGAAGATGCAGGCCGGCGGCGAACCAGGACGCGAACAGTTCATCGAGAAGGTCCAGAGCTGGAAAGACGAGTTCGAGGCTCGCATCACCGACCAGCTCCAGCAGATGGGCTGCTCGTGCGACTGGTCGCGTCAGCGATTCACGATGGACCCGGTGTGCGCCCGGGCGGTCCGCGAGGCTTTCTACCTGCTCTTCCGCGATGGGCTCATCGAACGCGGCAAGCGCCTCGTCAACTGGGACCCCGTCACCCAGACCGCCCTCGCCGACGACGAGGTCGAGAACGAAGAGATCGACGGAGCGTTCTATTACCTCCGCTACCCCCTCGTGCACCCGCTGACCAACGAACAGGGCTCGGGGGACCACCGGCCAGTCACCTGGGGCGAACTTTCAGCGAAGGGATATCCAGGCGCCGACCAGCACCCCGAGGGCGACGAAGCCTGGATCACCGTCGCCACCACCCGCCCCGAGACGTACCTGGGCGACACCGGGGTCGCGGTCAACCCGACCGACCCGCGCGCCGAAGCCGTGCGGGGTCTCAAGGTCAAGCTCCCGCTCGTGGGCCGTGTCATCTCGATCATCGAAGACGACTACGTCGTGCTCCCGGTCGCGTACGGCGGCCCGGAAGGCGACCCGAAGGCGGAGTTTGCGACGGGGTTCCTCAAGGTCACGCCGGCGCACGATCCCAACGACTGGGAACTCGGCCAGCGTCACGACCTCGACGCGATCAACGTCATGGCACCCGACGCGAGCATCTCGCCCGACTACGGCTGGGAGGATTACGACAGTCACGCCGGCGCGAGCGTGTTCGTCGGGCTCGGCCGCGAGGACGCGCGCAAGAAGGTCGTCGAAGAGTTCCAAGGCCACACCCTCAACAACCAGCCTCTGCTTGAAGAGACGAAGCCCTACCGCCACTCGGTCGGTCACAGCTACCGGAGCCACGCGGCGGTCGAGTACTACCTGAGCGATCAGTGGTACTGCCGCGTCACCGATGATCGGCTTGTCGGTTCTGCACAACGTTCGCTCGTGAGCGAGCAGCGGACCTCCGACACCTACCCGGCGCAATCGAACAGCGACGGAACAATGACTTTCTCTCCTCCGCGCTACGCCAAGACCTTCGAAACGTGGCACGACAACCTCCGCGACTGGTGCATCAGCCGCCAGCTCTGGTGGGGGCACCAGATCCCCGTATGGTCGCGCACCGACGACGCGACGAAAGCCCCCGACGGCGCCTTCGAAGACACGCTCGCCAATTGGATGCTCGACGACCGGATCGCGATCCAGGCCAGCGAGAACGAAGCGACCGGCGAGATCACGCGGAGCGTCTGCATCCGGTCCGACAACCGAGTCGTCATCGAGGCGCTCGAAGCCGCCGGCTTCGTCCGCGATCCCGACGTGCTCGATACGTGGTTCAGCAGCGCGCTCTGGCCTCTTTCCACGCTCGGCTGGCCCAACCACACCCTCCCGATCGTCGCTTCCGAGCAAATCGATCCGAACGCACACGTCAACATCAAATCGGTCTGGGTCAAACGCGTCGGATCGTGGCGCGACTTCATCGGCTCGGATGAAGACGCCTCGGGCGATCTCATCGACCGCCTGCTCCACCTGCGAGACACCGCCAGCACCGCCGACGGAACCCAGCCGCTTTCGTACCAGCTCTTCAGCGAGAAGGACATCCGCGAGAACGGGACCAAGGCCGCGCCGCTCGCCCACCACGACGCGATCGCGAGCGCCGAAGACATGATCTGCGCCGTCGGGGTCAAGGCCTCGGCAACGCTCGAGTCGACCAAGTTCGGTCAACTCAACATCCCAGATCTGTTGCTCGAGCACGGATTCCAGGACACCGCCGGCCTGCTCGAGGCCTTCAACCCGACGAGCGTGCTCACGACCGCCCGGGAGATCATCACCCTCTGGGTGAGCCGCATGGCGATGTTCAACCGCTACTTCCTGGCGCAGGGCGAGACCGCAGGCCCCCCGCCGTTCAAGGACGTCTTCATCCACGCGATGATCCAGGACGGCGAGGGCCGCAAAATGTCCAAGTCGCTCGGGAACGGGGTGAACCCGCTCGACATCATCGCCACCCACGGCGCCGACGCGATGCGGTTCACGCTCGTCGAGATGACGACGCAGACCCAAGACGTCCGCATGCCCGTCGAACACGACGCCGAATCCGGCAAGAACACCAGCCCCAAGTTCGATCTGGGCCGCAACTTCTGCAACAAGCTCTGGAACGCGGCCCGCTTCGCGATGTCGAAGCTCGACGCGAATGAGACGTTCGAGCCCGACGCAATCAAGCCCACGGACCTCTCGCTCGCCGACCGTTGGATGCTCGCCCGGCTTCACGCTGGCGTCGTCGAGATCGATCAAGCACTCGCGACGTACCACTTCTCCTCGTACGCCAAAACGCTCTACGACGTCGTTCGGCGTGACTTCTGCGACTGGTACCTCGAGGCGATCAAGCCGACCGTCGCGAATGACCCGAAGCAGCGAGCGGTGCTCCGCCACACGCTCGACGCGTTGCTTCGCGTGCTGCACCCGGTCGCCCCGTTCATCACCGAGGCGATCTCAGAAAGCCTGTCCGAGATCCCCGCCCCGCCGATCGAGGGCCTCTCGCTCGCCGCCCCACGCAAAGACGAGACGCTCTGCACCGCCGGCTGGCCGGTGATCGACGACGCGCTCGCCGACGCCGAAGCCCTCGACAGCTTCGAGAAACTTCGTGAACTCGTCGAGGCGATCCGTGGCGTGCGGTCGCAGCACAAGGTCGATCCGAAACGCAAGATCGTGTTCCACCCCGCCGGCCCGCTCGCCGAGTCACTGGGCGATACCACCGAACTCGTCAAGACGCTGGCGGGGCTCGCGAGCATCTCCGCAGATGAACCCGAGGACGCCGCGGTCGCGTTCACCTTCGACTCAACCGAGCACCGCTTGAGCAATCTCGCCGACGCGATCGACGCCGGCGCCGAGGCCGAGCGGCTCCAGAAAGAACTCGCCGATCTCGACAAGTCGATCAAGTCGCTCGAAGGACGTCTCAGCAACCCCGGCTACGTCGATAAAGCACCCGAGCACCTCGTCAACCAGACCCGCGATCAGCTCACGAAAGCCAAGGCCGACCGAGACCAAGTCGCAGCCGCGCTCGAAAGGCTGTCGTGATCAGCTCTCGTCGTCCCCGAGGGGGCGAACGTATTTTGCAGCGCTGGACGAGCGGCTCCGAGGTCTTCACCCTCATCCTCTGCCTGCTGGTTCCGACGCTGGTCTCTTGCTCCGCCCCACGCCCGAAACCCCAGGCTCAACCCTCGCCAAACTTCGTCCTCTCCGAGTCTGAGTGGACCTTCCACTCGCGCCCGGGCACGCTCGTCGAGACGCCGAACTTCCGCCTGCACACCACGCTCAGGCACGGTCTGCTCCGCGATCGCTTCCCGCGCTTCGCCGAGTACGCGATGATCCACTACTCGTCCTACCTCACCGCGCTCCCGATGCCCGAGCAGCCGCTCCGCACCTTCGTCCTCGCCAATCGCCAGCAATGGGCGGAACTCACGCAACGCCTCACCGGCACCGCCGCGCAGACGTTTCTCCAAATCGAACGAGGCGGCTTCGCGTTCAACAGCCAAGCGGTCTACTGGGACATCGGCCCGCACGACACGCTCCAGATCGCGGCCCACGAGGGCTGGCATCAGTACACCCAGGCGGTCTTCAACGTCCCCCTGCCCGTCTGGCTCGAAGAAGGGCTCGCGACTTATTTCGCCGGCTTCACCTGGGACCCAAACTCACCCGCCAACAACCCTCGCCCGATCTTCCGGCCTTGGTCGAACCCCGAGCGGTTCGACACGCTCCGCACGATCGCGTCGCAAGGCCGCCTCGTCCCGCTCCAAGACCTGCTGAACTCGCGGCCCCAAGACCTCATCCGCACGAGTTCCGACAGCACACTGGGCTACTACGCCCAGGTCTGGGCCCTGGCCCACTTTCTTGCTGAGGGCGCCGACGGACGCTACCGCCCCGAACTCCAACGCTTGCTCCGCGAGCACGCGAGCGGGAAGGCGCTCGAGACACTCCTCGACGCGCTCGGCCCCGAGAACGCAAGGCGTTCACTCGCCGCGAGGCGCGGGCCGGGTGTTTTCGCGAGTTACTTCAACGCCGATATCGCTGAAGCAGATGCCCAGTATCGAGCGTTTGTAACGCGGATAACCAGGCCAGGAGCCCGACAGTTCATGGTGCAAGGGAAGAGCCCGCTCTAGCCTGCGAAATGAACCAGAAACTATGGCGAATGCAAGCGAAGAACAAGCATGAAACGGCACGATTTCATAGCGATTGCGATACTGGTCCTATTAGTATCTTTGACCTTCGTTTCGTGCACGAGCTGGTCGCCGCTCAAGTCGCATCGCCACCTGGACACCTCGTCGGGAATGGAACGTGAGCAGATCACGATCCTTGGGGTCGTTGTCCATGATTCCCATAAAGAAACTTGGATAAGCGAAACGCTCTACCCAATCGCTTCAGAGCGACGCACACCGAGTTGGGGAAGAATGAAGCTGGCGCCATCGCCGGGTCGTTCTGAGTGGCACCACAGGTACTCTTCATCCGCGTACCACCGCGACTTTCAGCTCCTCTACGATGCGGGCGCCGTCAATGACCCTGAGCTGTTACGGCGCGCCTTTGAGGCACAAATGGAGTTGCTTCAAGACAATACGTGGAGCGGCCCAGCGATCTCGCACGAGTTCATGTCTACCTGGGATCAGAAATCCTCGAAACGCCCTTTGAATAGCCAAGAAGTCGACACTGCCATCGGGCGAGCACAGTCTGAATCCTGGCCCGACCTCAATCAGCCGTAGCAAGCAACTCCGGCCTCTGCCGATCCGGCTCCACACCCAAATACCGCAAAGCCTCTTCCACAAACCGTCGCACGACCGGGCCGGCAACATCGCTGCCGTAGTGCCAACGCTTCTTGATCTGTGCCGGCCCCACGTCATCGATCGTCACGATCACCACGATCCGCGGCTCGTCGAGCGGTGCCCCACCGGCAAATCCGCTCACGTACTGGTCCTCAAAGTACCCATCGCCCTTGGGTCGCGCGAGGCCCTTCGGGGGCGTTTTGGGGATCTCCGCCGTCCCGCTCTTGCCCCAGAGCGTATATCGAGGCGCCGGCGAGTTCGGCTGACGCGTCGCGATCTTGGTGTCCACCGCGTCACCCACACGCGTGAGCACGCGTCTGGTCTGCAACGCGGTCTCGGGCGAGAGCACGCGATCGCTGACCAGCGAAACCCGCTCACTCTCACCGACGGCCGTGAGTCGGAGCCTGGGCAGCGTTCCCGCCTGGGTACCCGATCGCGCGAAGACGCACATCATCCGCGCCGCTTGCATCGCCGTCACCGCCACCTCGTGCCCCATCGCCATCGAGCTCGGGGTGAGCTTGCTCCAGTTCTTCACCTGAGGCACGAGCCCAGCAGTCTCGCCCGCGAGCCCCACCCCCGTCGTGCTGCCAAACCCGAACCGCCGAACGATCGAGTAGAGCTGAGGATCGGTCAGCTTCTCCGAGATCATCGCCATCCCGATGTTCGAGCTCTTCGCCAGCACGTCCTCCCAGCTCAATTCGCGCTGGCGGGTCACGTCGCGGAGCACGCGGCCGTGCAGCGGGAACCCCGCCGACGTCTTGATGATCTCGTCGGATGGGAGCATGTCCATCTCAAGGGCCGCCGCCCAGACCGCGCTCTTGAAGACACTCCCAGGCTCGTAGACGTCGGTGACGCACCGAAGCCGGGCCATCGCGGCTTCACCCCCGCTGGCCCGAACCGGGTCCGGGGGCAATACGCGATACCTCGTGCCAGAGGGGTACTCGGGCCTCGGTGCTTCGGGGTTCTCCGGATCGACCCAGGGGTACTCGACGAGCCCTGGCACGTCGCGATACACGTCGGCGATCGCCAGCACTTCGCCCGTTCCCGGGTCGAGGGCCACGATCCGCCCGCCGGCGGCGTCGGCGGCTTCCACGCCCTTGGTGAGCTCATCAACCGCGATGCGTTGGAGTTCAAGGTCGATACTCAACCGGATGTCGTCGCCCCGCGAAGGCGGCGCGATCGAACCGGTTTCCATCCAGAGCGCTCGTCCCCTCGCATCTCGGACGTACATCATGCGCCCCGAATCGCCGACGAGCTCTTCGTTGTACTCGAGCTCCGCACCCAGCAACCCCACGTGCCCGAAACCGACTTTGCCAACAATCGCCGCGACGAGGTCACCCCCAGGCGTCATCCGGTCTTGGCGGCGCTCCAGCGATAGCCCAGGAACCTTCGCCCGGAGCAATTCGACCGCGTCGGCCCGCTCAAGAGGCACGCCGATGGGCATGTAGCGCCTGACTTTCGCGCCCTCGATCTCGCCCGCACGCACCGCGTCGTTTCGTGCAGCCGCGGCCATCAACCGCTCGCCGATCGATTCCGGTTCTTCGCCCAAACGCTCGCCCAACGCGTTCGCGAGGCGCTCGATCACGACGTCGGGCCTTGACTTGGAAGTTTCTGGATCGAGCACCGGCTGATACAACACGCGGCTCGTCGCGAGCACACGCCCCCGACGATCGACAACATCGCCGCGTCGCCCAGGCTCGACGTACACGCCGGTACGCGCATCGACGAACGGCTGCAGATCTTGACCGGGCGCGATTTGAAGCTGCCCGACGCGGATCAACGTTATCGCCAAAACTCCGCAGAATGCGTACAGCAGAACTCGAGCGGAGGCGTCGAAACGCGACGCCGACGAGCCGGCCTCGGTTGAAGCCTGGTCAGTCATTGCTGCTTCCAGCCGCCAGCTCGCGTGCGATGAGCCGGGCCTCGGATGACTCATCGTGATCGCGTTCGCCTTCGACAGTTGACGAAGGTGACGCGGCGATGGCTTCGGACGGAACGAGCCTCTGCGGCGTGGTCACCTCAGCGATGACCGCTCTTTTCTCCGCAAGCCTCTCATCGAGCAAAGCGGCACGGAGCCGCGCCTGAGTCAACTCGTGCGCTGCTTGCAAACGAGCCTGCCGAGTCGACAGCACCACGCCGGCGGTGAGGCCGATGACCAGGATCGCGAAGACCGAGCGAGCGAGCACGATGACCCCTTTCAGCCCGGGAGTTCGAGCTTCATGCCCACGTAGATCTCATCAGCGTTCCGGATGCGCGACGCGTTCGCGTTGAGAAGATCACCCTGACGACGCACCGTTCCCAGTTCACGCTGGGCGATAAGCCCGAGCGTGTCACCCCGTTTGACGATGTAGTATTTGCGATCACGCGAACGCTTCAAGGGCTCGCGCGGCGCCGGCATTGACTTGCGCGGCGCCGCCTGTGTCCCGGGCCGCGACGTTGCCGCCGAAGCGGGCAGCTTGAGCTCCATCCCGATGACAAGGGCTCCGTCTGGACCGATCTTGCCCTTGTTCAGATCACGCAGCTCACGCCAGCGGTTCCCGTTGCGGAAAACCCGCACAGCGAGGCCATAAAGCGTGTCACCCGATTGAACCCGATATGTCACGTAGCGTGCAGAAAGCGTGGCGCTTTGTGCAACGCTTCGGCTCGTGGTGTCGGCGAGATCCGCGGACGACCGAGCTTTCGAACCACCGGTTTGAGCCGCTGATGTTCCTGGGGACGTGGTTTCGCGCTCAAGGAGAGGCCGCACCCCGCTCGAACGACTCAGGACCTCCGACAGCAAGCCCGAACGGACCTGGCCACTCCCAGATTCGCTGCCCGAAGCCGACGGTCCGTTCGCGATCACGATCGGTTCGGGAAGCGGGGCAAGCGGGGCCGCCGGCTGGATCGTCTCGGCGGCGACCGACCGGCGCGGCGCTATTGGCTCCGTGCGAACACCGCCGGCCCACGCCGGCTGCCCCGACGCAGTCGGCGTGAATTGCGGTTGATGGCTCGGCTGGTCCCCGGGCTCGAGCTCTGCGTGCCTTGCCTCCGAGAAGTGATCGGCGACCACCACTCCGATGAGCATGCAAAGGCTGAACCCCAAAACCAGCGCGACTTTGAGCTGATGCGTCACGGCGAGCGTCCTTGCCGACCGCTGGGCCCGTCACGGCGAACCGCAAGCGAGCGTCCCTTCTTGCCTGCCCCCCGTCGGCCATCCATAGCCGCGGCGAGCGTTCAATCCTCGGTGCCCAGGAGCATGACGCCCCGGAGCTTCGCGGACCGAGCACGCGGATTGTCGTCTCGCTCCGCGTCGCTTGCAACCAGCGGCTTGCGCGTGAGCGCCTCCGCCAGCCCATTGTCGACCAGTCCTCGGAACGCCTGTTTCACCGGGCGGTCTTCGAGACTGTGAAACGAGATGATCGCGATCCGGCACCCCGGAGCAAGCCACGACCCACCGCCCGACGCGACCGCCCGAGATTCGACCTCGATCGACGCGAGCAGGCGTTCCAAACGCCCGATCTCGTCGTTCACCGCGATGCGGAGCGCTTGAAACGTCCGCGTCGCAGGGTCGATCCGAGGGCCCCTTCGGGACCCGGGCCGCGAACCCGACCTGGGAAGCGCGGACCGCACCAGCTCCGCGAGCCGGCCCGTAGTGAGAATCGGTTCGGCGGCGCGAGCCTCGACAATCTTCCGCGAGATCCTCCTTGAGGCCCGCTCTTCGCCGAATCGATAGATCACGTCGGCGAGGTCACGCTCGTCGAGTTGGCCCACGAGGTCTGCCGCTTTGACGGGGCCGTCGGGGTCGAGACGCATGTCGAGCGGGCCGTCGTTCTTGAAGCTGAGACCTCGCTCGGGGTCGTCGACCTGCACCGACGCAAACCCGAGATCGAGCAGCACGCTGTCCGCTTGAACGCCCATCTCTGAGAGCCGTGCCGGGAGATCATCAAACGCGCCGTAGACCGAGTCCACGGTTGCCGGACCGCCTTCGACCGAACGAACCGCGTCTGAAGCCAGCGATAGGTTTCCCGGGTCGAGGTCATTGAGCACGACGCGGCCCGACGGGCCCAGCAGCACGGCAATCGCCGAAGCGTGCCCCCCGAGCCCAGCGGTTCCATCGACATAGACACCGCCCGGCTCCGGCGCGAGCAACCCAACGACTTCATCCATGAGAACCGGGGCGTGACCGCTGGGCATAGCGCGACCCTAGCAATGCGAGCTCTCAAGATCCGCCATCGATACAAAATCCATACAAATCGAGGGCTTCGGCCTGGCGATCTCACCCCCGGCGCTCGATATCATCTGCGGCACCCGAAACCACCCAAGCGAGGGATTACCCATGGGACGCGCCGAACGCATCTTCGTCTATCTCGCCGCTCTTATCGCTCTCGCGGCCGGCCTGGGATCGCTCGCGATCGACCGACCGGCCATCGCATCGAGCGTCTCATCGAGCCGCGTCGCGACCGTGAACGTCCTGGAGCTGATGCAGGAGAGCATGCAGCAGCCTTCGTTCCTCACCGAACGCGAGTCGCTCGCCCAGGGCTTTACCGCCGAAGTCGAGCAGGCCGAAGCGGAGATCCAGCGGCTCCAACAGGAGATTCAACTCGCCGGGCCGACGAGCCCGCAGTCGGGGGCGCTGCGTCAGCAGTATCAGATCGCGGCGCAGACGCTCCAGCAGATCGGCCAGCGTGCCCAGGGCGAGTTCCAACAGCTCAGCGCGAGGCAGGCGGCCCTCGCCTACGAGAACGTGCACGCGGCGGCCGACAGAGTCGCGGCCAATGAGGGCTACGAGCTTGTCTTCGCGAGCAACCGCGACGGAGCAATCCAGGCGGCCGAGAACCTGACGGCCGTCACGCAAGAGATCCTTGCCCGCCCGCTGCTCTTCGGGGCCATCGCCGACGATGTCACCCCCATGGTCCGTGCCGAACTCGGGCTCCCCGACTCGAGCGAAGCCGCCGACGATGCAAGCGCCGAACCGGCGTCTCCGATGACCGACCAGCCCTGACGTTTCGTCCGGGCGGTTCAGCCCGAGCGGCTCACCGCCTCGCTCGCAGCCGAGGCGGGGGCTTCGTACACCGCTCGGACCGAAGCGACAACCCGATCACGAACGCCGGCGAACGCCGGCGTTTTCTTTGTCAGTTCCGCCAGGCTCGTGACCGGTCTCCCATGCAAGCCGCAGGGCACGATGAGCCCGAAGTGCCCGAGATCGGGCGAGACGTTCAGCGCAAGGCCGTGCATGCTGATCCATTTGCGGACCCGGACGCCGATGGCGCACAACTTGGCCGAGTGGCTCCCAGGCCGCTCGACCCACACACCGGTCGCGTCAGCGTCACGGACGCCCTCAACGCCGTACGAGGCGATTGAATCGATCACGGCCTGCTCAAGCAGCCTGAGATGATCGTGCAGCCGAACACGCATCCGCTGGAGGTCGAACACCGGATAGACGACGAGTTGCCCGGGTCCGTGGTAGGTGACGTCGCCGCCGCGATCAGTCTTCGCGAGCGACACCCCTTGCCTCGCCAAGAGCTCTTCGCTTGCCAAAACGTGATCAGCGGCCCCGGGTCGCTTCGAGACCGTAATCACCGGGTCATGCTCGACAGAGAGCAAGACGCCAGCCAAGCGGTCCCCCGCCTCGCGAGCCCGGAGCACGCGGCCGTGCTGCTCAAGCTGTACCTCGTACGCCCGGTCGTAGGACATTCGACCAAGATCAACGGTTTCAATATCCATCGCCGAGCGCCCGTTTCCCACGAACACACGTTAGGACCGGGCCTCGACCGTTGCGAAACAGCCGGCCTTCGGCGTGATCGAGACCGCTCCCACCCGAGCTAACGCTTCTTCGCTGAACGTGTAGCGCGACGAATTCAGCTTTCTCGACCGGAAGCCCGCCGGATTGACTCCGGCGCGGATTCCGCAAGCGAGTGTGCGACCGGAGGCCGCTACGGAGCGATCAAACCTGCTCTAGACTCACTGCAGATGCCAAAGATTCACCCTTCTGCCATCGTCGACCCGGCGTGTGAACTCGCGGACGACGCCGAGATCGGCCCGCTCTGTGTGTTGGAAGGTCCTGTGACGCTCGGGCCCGGGGCAAAGCTCGTCGCCCAGGTCCATCTCCGGGGCCCGGTGACCGTCGGCGCCGGCTCGGTCTTCTATCCGTTCGCGTCCGCCGGCCTCCCGGCCCAGCACACGGCCATCGACCACGACGCCCCGGGTCCGGGCGTCGTTATCGGCGAGAACTCGACCTTCCGAGAGTCCGTCACGATCAACGCGTCGATGTACGTCGACGCCGCCGCCGGCAACGACCCCGCCTCCCCCACGACGATCGGAAACGACTGCTATTTCATGGCCTGTTCCCACGTCGGCCACGATTGCGTCATCGACGACGGTGTCGTTATGGCCAACTCCGCGGTCATCGGCGGGCACGCGCACGTCGGCCGCGGGTGTTTCATCAGCGGAAATTGCTCGGTCCACCAACGGATCCGCCTCGGGCGCGGGGTGATCATGCAGGGCGGATCGGCCACGTCGACCGACGTTCCTCCCTTCGGCCTCATTGTCGACGTCAACACGATGGCCGGGCTCAACCTGGTTGGGATGCGTCGGTCGGGCATCCCCCGCGAGGACATCACCGTGGCCCGCGAGGCCTATCGCCGGGCGTTCAAGTCCGGCGTGTCAAGACCGGAGACCCAGGCGATCCTGGATGAACTCGCAGAGAACAGCCCGATCGTCGGCGAGATCGCCGAGTTCGTGCGCACCGGGAAGTCGCCGCTCGCGGCCGGCGATGGCAGCCTCCGCTCGCATCACATCGGCTGGCTCAACAAGCACCTCGGCGCCTGGTCTGAGGGCCGCGTCGAGACAGCCGACTCCGAGGACTAGCACGTGGCGTGGCGTGACCTCCCAAAGCTCCGCCGGCCTCAGGTCCCGACCCCTCCTCCGGGCGCGGTCGCCGGCCTGCGTGTCCTCGCCAGCGGCTCAAGGGGCAACTGCTCGCTGCTCGTCGTGCCCGATGAAGGCCCGGGAAAACCAGGCCGAACGATCTTGGTCGACGCCGGCCTCAGCCCCGCACGCACGCGGAAACTGCTCGCAGAGTCCGGTGTCCGGCTCTCGGACGTCGACGACATCGTCGTTACTCACCTCGATCGGGATCACTTCCACACCGGCTGGTCCGGCGCGCGTGACTGTCGCGCAACACTACGGTTGCACCGGAGGCACGTCGGGCGGGCTCAGCGGTTCAATTTGCTGCTGAGCCGGAACGAGCCCTTCGACGACGGTGAATCGATCGCGCTCGGGCCCCGAGCCACCGTCATAAGCCACCTCATGGCCCACGACGCCGAGGGGGTCGCGACTTTCCGCTGGCGATTCGAGTCATCACAGGGCTCCGGCGATCTCGGATTCGCGACCGACCTGGGACGCATCGAGCATGGATTTGTCGAGCACCTCAAGGGCGTCGACTTGCTGGCGATCGAGTCAAACTACTGCCCCCGCATGCAGGCATCCTCAGGAAGACCCGCGTTCCTGAAGCACAGGATCATGGGTGGGGCCGGGCATCTGAGCAACGAAGAGTGCGCCGAAGCCGTCCGCGCGATTGCTCCTCGCAGGCGGGTGGTCTTGCTTCACCTCAGCCAAGAGTGCAACCTCCCAGAGCGAGCCGCCGAAGGCCACACCTCGGAACCCTACGAACTCACCGTCTCGTCGCAGGACGAGCCGACGGACTGGGTCTGGGCGTTCGCAGGAGCTGAGCCCAGGCGGAGCACGTCGAAAGGCGCCTGGCAAGCGACGCTTTTCGACCCGACGCCCGAGGAGGCTCGCCCTTGAGCGCACGCCTCCGTCGCGCTCGTCGCAAGCGCGAACCAGGGTCCCCGTCCGTCGCCGTCGCACGCCCGACACGCCGAGGCCTGCTCGCCAAGCTGGCCCGCGTTGTGGGTGTTCGGCGCCGCATCGTTGTCGAGGGCGTCCGCTACACCGAGCGTTCGCCGCGCCGCCCCTCCGAGAACGACGCCCTCCAGCCGACATGGGAAGTCAGGTTTCCATCGGGCGAGGCGATGCTCATCCACCCAAGCGAGCGACGCGTTTTCCCCGATCTCGACCCGACCGCGCTGCGTCCAACCCACCGCCTGCTCCGCGGCCGCGTGCGCCCGGGGATGAGAGTCCTGGACGCCTCATGCGGAACCGGAGCCGGAGCGGACCTCCTTGCCGACTGGGTCGGCCCATCCGGAGCGGTCGTCGCCCTCGGGCAAGACGAGCAAGCGGTCGAGTACGCCCGCAGACGCTACCCGGCGCCGTTTGCTGCGTTCGAGCTCGGCGGAATCGAGACGCTTTCTGGTGAGGTCGCCGGCGCGTTCCACGCCGTTGTCGCACCCCGCCCGGTAATTCGGGGGGTGGCCGCCGAACGCGACGCAGATCAGCAACGGCTCGCCGAACTCTGGCGGGTCGTTGCCCCGAGCGGGTCTCTTCTGGTCGAACTCGACGCCCCAAGCCCGAACGACACCACCCAGGACCTGGTCACCGACGTGTGCGGGGTGCCCTTTGAGAACGCCGCCGGCCCGAGCGACCCCCACGCGGCCCTCCTGATGACCCGCCCGGGCGAGCCAGATCCCGAACCCGACTTCGAGGAAGGCCCGAGGCCCGATGACTGGCGACACACGGGGTAGGCTTGCGCAATGACTGCACCGGACCCAAGCCGCGCCGAGAGCCCGGCCGAATACGACGATCAGATGCGGAACACCCGCGCCGAGCCCACGGAGCGAGCAAGGCTCAGCAAGAGCCTGGGCGATGAGTCTCAGACCCGGGAGCTGGCCGTGGACTGCGCCAGACTGCTCCGCGACGACAAGTGCGAACACGTCGTGGTGCTCGACGTGCGTGCCCTCAGCGAGGTCACGGACTACATCGTCGTCGCCTCAGGCACGTCCGACCGGCAAATGAACTCAGCGCTCGACAACGTCAAAGAGTTGGGCGAGGGCAGGGGCTGGCCGAGTTTCAAGACATCGAGCGATGACCGGTCGACCTGGCTCCTCGCCGATTTTGTCGACGTCGTCGTCCATCTCTTCGAGCCGAACACCCGGGCCTACTACGACCTCGAAATGATGTGGGGTGACGCCGAGCGGGTGTCGTGGCGCCGCGCCGGTGATGCGCTCGGCGAAGAAGAATCACCCGATGAGTAACTCCCGGGTCATCGATGTTTCGATCGGGCCGAGCCCCCGCCGGGCCTACGACGTCAGGATCGGCCCGGGCATCGCGTCGGAGATCCTCTCGAACACACCGAGCCTCGTCGGTGACGCCCCGTCGAGGGCGATGCTCGTTTTTGACAGCGGAGTGCCCCGGGCGGACCGCGACCGCATCGCCGACGCTATCGCCTCAGGTGGCCTTGAGGTTTTCATCGAGCTCATCGAGCCGTCGGAGCGCGTCAAATCACTGGCCACCCTCGGGCGTCTGCTCAATCGGATCGCCGAAGCGCGGCTCGAGCGTGCTGATCCGGTCATCGCCGTCGGCGGTGGAATCGTCGGCGACATCGCCGGTTACGCCGCGGCGAGCTACCGACGAGGCGTCCCGATCATCCAATGTCCGACCACCCTGCTCGCGATGGTGGACGCGTCGGTCGGAGGTAAGACGGGGGTCAACCTGAACATCGACACGCCCACCGGGCCTCGGCTCGTCAAAAACATGGCCGGGGCGTTTTGGCAACCGTCGATCGTCTTGGCCGACGTCGCGCTACTCGACTCGCTTGAGCATCGCGTGCTGCGCTGCGGGCTCGCCGAATGCGTCAAGCATGGGGCGCTCGGCGGTTTCGCCGACGCCGAACTCGGGGCTTGGACCCGAGGGGCACTCCCCCGCCTGCTCAGCAGAGATCACGCCGCGCTCACCGAACTCGTCGCCAGGAACGTCGCGGTCAAAGCCTCGATCGTCGCGAGCGACGAGCGCGAAACCGCCGCGACCGGCGGGCGAGCCCTCTTGAACCTCGGGCACACGTTCGGGCACGCGATCGAACCGATGGGACACCTTTCCCCGACCGGCTCTGCCGAGAACGCCCCGCTGCAGCACGGCGAAGCCGTGGCCTTGGGAGTGGTCGCCGCCGCCTATGCCAGCGCGTCGATGGGCCTTGTCGACGAAACGCTCGCGGGCCGCCTCCGGGACGACATCGCGGCGGCCGGACTGCCGACCTCCGTCGACGGCCTTCCCGACGCCCCGACTCTGCTCGACGCGATGCGCGACGACAAGAAAGTCCGAGCAGGTCATCTCCGCCTCGTCCTCCCGGACGGGCCGGGTTCATGCCGTGTCGTCGACGCGCCGGATGAAGCACACGTGATCGCCGGCTGGAACGTCATCAGGGCCTGAAAGGGGGTGTCCTGACCCGCCCTAGGGGCGATAACCATCCGAATCCGCGCGGATGTTGCAGGTCTCGACCGACCAAATCCGATAACCCCAAGTCTCCAAGAGGCGGCATCGATGCTGGGGGCGTCGAGCTCGGGTCGGTGTTGCCAACAGATCTCAGTCGAAGGGCAACGCGTGCGCACGCTGGCGATCATCAACCAGAAGGGCGGCTGCGGGAAGACCACCACCGCGATCAACCTCGCGGCGGTCTTCGCTCGCAAGGGACTCAAGACCCTCCTCGTCGACTTGGACCCCCAGTCGCACTGCGCGGCCGGGCTGGCCATCCCCGAGGATCGGATCGAACGCGACGTGAGCGACCTCCTCGCTCTGCCCGAGACGAGGCCGCTCGATCCGAACCGCTTGCTCTGGCGGGTGATAACCGACCTTGACCTGCTCCCCAGCCGAACCAAGCTTGCGGCTATGGAAGCCGCCCGCGGCGTGCTCGCGACACTTCCGAGTTGCGAACGTCGGCTCAGCCTGGCCCTCAAGCGACTTACCGATGAGGCAGGCCGACACTATGACGTCTGCGTCATCGACTGTTCACCGGCGATCGGCCTGCTCACCTACAACGCGCTCACCGCCGCCCAAGAGGTCATCATCCCAGTCGAAACGAGCTACTTCAGCCTTCAGGGGGCCAGCAAGCAAGCTGCCACACTTCGAAGTCTGAGCCGCCGGCTCGGCACCCGCCAAACAGCCCGGTTCCTCCCAACGATCCACGACCCAACCAGCACGCTCGCCCGTGATCTGCTCAGCGAACTGCGTGAGCGGTTCGGTCACGCGGTAACCCCTTGCACGATCCGTCTCGATCCGGTGCTGAAAGAAGCATCGAGCTTTGGTCAGCCGGCGATCGAGTACGCGCCCGAGAGCGTCGGTGCTGAGGACTACCTCCGGCTCGGCGACTACCTGATCGAGCGCACCGGTCTTGAGCCGGACGAAGACGCGATCGATGCCGCGGATCTTCCGACGATCGAGGTCTTGCAGCGCTCCCTCCCGACCGCGCCGAGGACCGCTCGCCGAGGCACCCCGGGACGCGACGCCGGCGAGCCAACGCCGGGCTTCCCAACGTCGAGGGTCGAAGCCGCTCGAACGCCATCGCCCGAATCAGTTTCTGGTTCCGCACCGACCGGGACCGCGGTCATGACCGCGCCATCTCCCGTCACCACGACCACCCCGACCGCGGTTGTTGCACCCGACCCGGTCGTCAAGCCACAGAACGGGACATCGGCGGCGCTGAGCGATGAAACGCTCAGCCGCATCGATGACCTGTTCCGACGCACCAAAGCGCTCCAAGAAAAGACCGTTGACTCGGAGCCGACCCGTCCGGCCGTCATCAAGGCTCAGGCCGGCCCGCTACAACTCGTCGAGGATGCCCCGCTCCCGACGCCGCCAAAGTCGGTCGAACGCCTGTTCGGCGCCCGCGCCAGCGGCCGACGTGTGCTGTTCGTCCAGCCGGCCACGCTTGGCCGGCAGATCTGCATCGCCGGGGCTTTCAATGGTTGGAATGCGGACAGCCACCCGATGCGTAAGAACGAAGCACTCGGCGTTCACGAACTGAGCATCGAGATGCACGCCGGTGACCATTCCTACCGCCTCATCATTGACGGCGTGTGGTCACCCGATCCCCACAACAGCACCACCACCCCGAACGAGTTCGGTGGGTTGAACAGCCTGATCCGTGTGACCGACCCCGAAGGCTAACCCGTCGCGGCGGGCAGGACGCCCGACTGCGGACGCGAAGTCTTGGGGCCGGGGAGGCCCGAGGAAGATGGATGGCGCCGACACGCAGTGGCCCGATTCGGGCGGTCGTGGTCTCACACTGACCGGTGAGCCAGGCCCCTATGAAGAAGATCTCGTCCATGACGAACTCGCCGAACTTTTCATAGGACCCGGAACACAGTCCGAACCAGAATCATCTTCAGAAGCTACCCCTCTTTCCGGGTCTCGCGTCGGTCCGGCGCCAACCCTTCCGCCGATGGGCCGTGCCAGGATCGAGGCGTTGCTGTTGGGCCACCTCCCGGTGCGGGCATCACTGTGGGTGCGTCAGTACGCATCCTCGCTTGCCAAAGACGAAACGTCGTCGGTGGGATTGGTCCGTCTCACACGAGGCGGCGCCGACGTCGAACGCCACGGCACGATGACCGACGACCACTTCGCGTGGTGGGTGCTTCGTGTCGACGAGGTCGACCAGCCGGCTCTCATGGAAGCCTGCGGCGGGCACGGTTCAGACAAGATCCCAGCCATCGATCGCATCACGATCCTCACAGGCGCCGATGACCCGGCCGTCATCGCCTGCTACCGGCTGCTCAAAGGTCTGGCCGCGGAACTCGATCGGCGCCTCGGAGATGGTGAAGGCCCGGAACTCGCGGTGGCCATCGCTGGCTGCGACGTCGAGCGAGCCAAGTTCACCGTCCGACGCTTGCGCGAAGCCACGCACCGATTCCTCGGTCGTGAACTCGTCGCTGGCCCGGTTGTGTCGAAGGCCGGCTCTACGAACGCGTCCGTCATCGGACGCTGGGAAGGCACGACCGGCGTCGAACAGCTCATCGAGACCATTCGCGGCGGAGGCGTCGCCCCGGGGTCCCCGGCCGATTCGCCCTCCGTCGAAAGTCAGCCAACGTCGCCGGCTTCGACCGCGCCAGAACCAACCTCAGAACCATCGCCCGGGCGAGCACCAATCTCCACTCCGTCGCCAACACCGGGCGTGCCTCCCGCATCTGCCCCGCCTCTGCAAGCCACGTCGGCCTTGAGCTTCGTCGAACCGGTCGGCGGGGAACGTTCGCTCACGACTGGCTCGAAGCCCGATCTCGCGACGCTCATCGAGGGGCTCAGCCCCGTCGACATCGACTGCCCGTCAGCGCCGGAGATCTCGTTCGCCCGAGACGCCGCAGGAGGCCTGCACGCGATCACCCGGTTCGGACGCGAGGGACTCGACGCCGCGATGTCGGCCGGCGCGTGGGCGAAGACACACCGGGGCCTGATCTGCCGGATCGAGCCCAAGCTCGATATGGAACGCCTCGAACATGGCTGCGCCGTCCACGTCTGCGGCGATGATGCCCGAGAGTTGCGTCAACTGGGCGATAGCGACGTCCGCACTCATCTGCTCCGCCGCGTTCCTACGCCCGGCGGCGACGTCTGGGTGTGCGACCCGTTGAATTGAGCACTGCACGCCGGTACCCGAAATCTGGAGTCTCCTACCCGGGTACACCGATGCGAATTGCATGCTGACCCGCCCTCGCGTCGTCGTTCTGAGTCTTCCCAAGTCGGGCACCTACCTCGTCGGCGAGATCCTCCGCCGGCTCGGGTTCCATCAGACGTTCTTCCATCTCCGACCGGACTCCCTGGACGCCTACGATCGAGAGCGTTTCGTCAAGGGCAAGCGAAACACGAGCCCCGACGTCTTCGTCGAGTGCCCGATCGAACAATCAGTGAAGCTCGTACGCTCGGGCGAGTTCGCGGCCGGGCATCTTGCCTGCACGGATCGAACAAAGGCCGCGTTCGCACCGTTCAAAGTCGTTCACGCCCGTCGCGAACTGCGAGCGAGCATGGTGTCGCGATTTCGGGTCTTCGTCGAGAAGGAACCGGAGAGTTTGGACCTCTCAGGCGGGCTCCGGCCGGCGCTCGTGGTCGCAATGAAGACGTGGGGCGCGAACCACGTCGAAACCGCACGAGGAATCGCTGGGTGGCTTGGTCTGCCCGGTGTGATCGGGCTCACGACGCAGGAGATCAAAGCCATCGACGGTTCTGGGGTGACGCGAATCGCAAGCGGGTTGGGCGTTCGAGTCAACGATGCGGCCGATCTGCTGCACAAGACGCTCGATACTTGGACCCCGACCAAGAGCAACGAGTCATTCGGATTCGAAGACGCTTGGTCAGAAGACGCTGAACGGATGTTTCAAGATCTCGGCGGAACCGACGCGAACGAGGCCCTCGGGTTTGGTGATGACACGTCCGATCTCGAACAGATCTACAAGACCGCATCATGACCACGCTCACCGGTTCGACGAAAGCCACGCACTCAACGCCATCGCATCTTCGACGCGATTGAACTTCAACCCATCGTGCAGGTTCGATCGGGGCGGTCCGCCCGGGATCGACCAAGCGATATGGCTCAGAAGGAGCGAATCATCACCAACGACGTCGATGGCCCGCGGGTCGTCGAGGAGCGCAAGTGACTCCGCAATCTGTGCGATTGGGCGAGCAGGACGTTCCCACTCCAAGCGACTCGCCTCAACGAGTCGATCTGCCAGCGCCGATTGAACAGGCGCATGCCCGAGGTACGGATCGGCGCCAAATGCCAGGCTTCGAGCCGATTCGAGCCGGACCGCGGCGTTGCCATCCACCCCGTGCCGAAGCGTATTTCTGTATAGATTGCGTGCTTGCTTCAGCGCCACCGGGTGTTCCGCGAGTGCTGATTCAACGAGATCAATCGTGCCGCTACCGGTCGAAGCGGCGATGAACTCCAAGGAGCTGCCGACGATCGGTTGCCGGAGCTCTATCAACAGGGTGAGCGCGAGCGGGACGACGGAATGATCTCCGACGCGCCGTAAGGCTCGACCAACGAGTACCGCGTCGGATTCGACAGGGGACAGCGGGGTGGGCGAGCCTAGCCATAGGCCAGCCCCAGGTAACGCAGGCTGCACCCAAGATGGGCCCCGCCGCATCAAGAGGCGTTGACGTCGCGACTCCGACAGATCGAAGAAGGTCCAAACCGAATTGCCAACCGTGCTTTCGCCGCGAACGACCCGTTCGGCGTGCTTAGCGAGTATCGGTGCGACATCCTGCTTTCCGAGATGTGCAAGACCGATCGCGGCGAGCATCTCGACCCGATCGGATGCAGACCGCTCCAGTACGCTCCGGAGTATCGGTGCGTCCGCGGGCACCGGGTTGTTGATGATGGCTGTCAGCAGCATCACAAATTCCGGCTTTGACTGTCCGTCGACGATGCGGTTGCTGATTTCAGTTCGGAGCTGTTGCCCGATGATCGGCTTCATGGAAGCCAGGGCTCGGCCGGCCCTCGCCGCTTTGACCTCCGCGCTCGAGAACTGAGTTGAAGGCAACCCAGCGACGTTGAATGCCGCTTTGACCGCTCGCGGATCACGGTACTCGACCAATACGTACAACCGCTCCCAGGCGGTGAGGCGTTCGAGTTGATGCTGCAACACCTGAACCCCTCGGGCGTGAAGCGCACGAACCGCTCCCGGATCCGGGCGATCGCCCGACGAGATCATCCACCGCAGGACGCGCTCCGAGTCCTTCCCATTGAAAGCGCCCAAGACCTCGACCCAGCCTCGCGGACCGGTCTCGCCGGCGTCCCGTATCTTCTCGAGGAACGCTCGTTCGAGACGCGACCAGTGGGTGCTCACCTCGTATTCGATGCCCCTCGCCGACACGGCCGAGGAGCGGCCCGCCGAGATCACTTCATCGGAGAACCCGGGCCATCGACGCTGGGAAGCGTTCGAGCAGAGGCTTACGACCGTGACCACCGCCACGGACGTGAGGACCGCGACGCGGCGTTTGAACTCTGGATGCATACCCACACCTACCGCTGGGCGATAGCGACGGTTCACCTTGGCTTCAGATGCGGGGCAGAATCAGGCGGTCTTCGACCTCTGCGCCCGGAGCTGCTCAAGCGGGCGACGCTCCACCACAGCCTCACGATCGATGACGTACTCGACGCCCTCGTTCTCGTGGTCGGGCAGGTCGTACATGAGCGTGAGCATGACCTCTTCCATCACCGAGCGCAGGGCACGGGCCCCGGTCTCGCGCTTCGCCGCACGCTCGGCGAGTTCGCGGAGCGCATCGTCGGTGAAGGTGAGCTTGGCACCCTCGAACTGGAAGAGCTGCTGGTACTGACGCACGAGAGCGTTCTTCGGCTCGGTCAGGATCTGGACAAGGGCCTCGTTGCTCAGGGGCATCAGGGGCGTCACAATCGGCAAGCGGCCGACGAGTTCGGGGATGAGGCCAAACTCGACAATGTCCTCGTTGCTGGCCTGGAGCAGCAGACGCTCCTTTTCCGTGATCGGGCCCTCGCCCTCCTCCGGAGCGACACCGACGAGCTGCGGCGCTTCCTCGGGGGTCGCGGCGGCGAAGCCGATTCGGGTCTGACCGATGCGGCGACGGACGATCTCTTCGAGGCCGACAAACGTGCCGCCGACGATGAAAAGTACCTGGCTGGTGTCGAACTGGATGTACTGCTGCTCGGGGTGCTTGCGGCCGCCCTGCGGGGGCACGTTGGCCTGTGTGCCCTCGAGCATTTTGAGCAGCGACCGCTGCACGCCCTCGCCCGACACGTCACGCGTGATGCTGACGTTGTTCGAGGTCTTGCCGATCTTGTCGAGCTCGTCGATGTAAATGATGCCCCGCTGCGCGCTCTCGACATCGAAGTCGGCCGCCTGCAGCAGCTTGAGCAGCAGGTTCTCGACGTCTTCACCGACGTAGCCGGCTTCGGTCAGCGTGGTCGCGTCGCCGATCGCGAACGGGACCTTGAGCATGCGGGCGAGCGTCTTGGCGAGCAGCGTCTTGCCCGAGCCGGTCGGCCCGATGAGCAGGACGTTCGACTTGTCGAGCTCAACACGGTTCTCGTCTTCGCTCTCGGAGTGGAGCAGTCGCTTGTAGTGGTTGTGCACCGCAACCGAGAGCGTGCGCTTGGCTTCGTGCTGCCCGATCACGTACTGGTCAAGGAACCCCTTGATCTCGCTCGGGCTCGGGATGCTGCTGAGCGCGTTCGACACGCTCGAAACACGGCGACGCTCCTGACGGAAGATGTTCTGGCACAGGTCAACACACTTCGAGCAGATGTAGACCTCGTTCGGACCCTCGACCATGGGCCCCACTTCGCGGCTCGTCTTTCCGCAGAACGAGCAGGTCGTGACACGGCGGCCCCGGAACCCGCCCGGGCCCCCGCCACTGCCTTCGCCGCCCTCAGACCCGCCGCCTCCCGATCGATCGGAACCGCCCGATCCGCCGCCCGGCGCGTTCGTCATCGATGGCGGCAACGGGGCGGCGCTGTGGGTGGCGTTGGTCGGGGTGCTGGAGAGCAGCGGCTCGTGCGGCATGTTGGTAGAACTCCGTGTCGTCGGCCGTCGTTTATCGACTCCGGCCGGGTTGCGCGCAGGGCGCCCGCCAGAAGCGGGCGAGGGTTCATCGGCCGATTCGGCTCCCTGCTCCACACAGGGCGGGAAGACCGATCCAGCTCGTTGAGATTATCCCCCTGCGGAGTCGCGAAGCGGTGATGTTCGACGCCGGAAGTCCGAACCGGGGGATTTCGTCGCATTCGACCGGGAAGGCCGCAGTGGGTAGACCGATTTATGCCTCATTCGGGTGGGCATCGCTCGGGCCAGTCCGCGGATCCGGGCGACTCTCGGACGGTAAACCAGACCGAGAATCTGGTAGGGGATCTCCGGTCAGGTCGAAGCCTGTCTGTGCCTTGCGTTCGTCAACGGACGTCAGTTCTATGTCCGGTTGCGCGCGGCCGCTGGCCTTTCGGATGACGGCGGCCCGGGCCTGCTCGAACTCCTCGCCCGACATTTCACCTCGGTCGCGCATCTCCCGAAGTGACTCCAGGATGCCCCCCGGTTGTGCCGCTCCACGGTTATCGCCGCCAAAGAGCTTGCGGCGGAGGATCAGGACCGCGGTACCGGCAATCAACACGAGCACGATGAGCACAGCAATCCAGAACAGCACTTGGTTCGTTCCGGTTTGGGCGATCATCATCTCAGAGCCCTCCGACGGCGCCTCCGGGACCGGCGTTGATCGCCTCTCGAAGCGGTGTGAGCAGCGCCGGGATGGCGCGTTCTTCGATCAGGTCCTGCGCGGTTTCTGCGAGTTCTGCAAACACGCGGCTCAGCTCCTTGAGGTCCGAAACAGGCTCGTAGCGACGGAGCGTGACATACAGGCTGATCGGTTCGGGCGACTCAACATCGGCTCCGCCACCCGACCGTGTCTTGACCTCAAAGTGCGCCTCCGTGTCGGGCCTCGTTGACGTCGGGCTGCCCCGGACGGCCAGACCAACCAACGGCTGAAAGTCGACGGGTGTCGCCCCCTCGGTCTCGAAGACCGAAGCGAGCGGGCTCCCGGCGAGCAACGCGTCGGCGACAATCTCGTCTTGATTGCCGGGGGCCCCGAGATCAAAGCCGTAGAGCACCTCGATGTATTCGATGTCGAGCGGGCTGATCGACAGAAAGTACGGCGCAACCTCGAGGACGCACCGGTGCAGCCCGTACGCCTCTTCGAAGGTATCCGGATTCACCACGCCCGATCGGATGTTGCCGGACCGAACGGCGAGCCACCGGTGCGGATGATCGGGCATCGGGCTCTCGAGCGCGAGTTCATCCTTGTAGCGCCGGAACGTACCCATCGACTTGAACTCGCGGCGCACGCGCTCGAATAGCTCAAGCATCGTGTCGCGGCTCCGGGGCAGATCGAGTTTGACGCTGATTTTTTGGTTGACGTAGAAGTCCGAGCAGAGAGCTCGGTAGCTGGAGGCCATGCGCGAGTCCTTTCAGGGCATTCGGAACAGTTTACCCGCTCTCGACCTTCACCCGCCGAATCGACTGAGTCTGACCGTATGTCAGCGAACGCCAAAGCCATTCCGCCGGTCCGATGCGGAAGAAGCGAAGCCACGCGGCGCTCAGCAACAGATTGAACAACCACACCGCTCCGATGACGCCAAAGAGTCCTGGGTAGTCGACAGAGGCGAACGCCCCGAAACCCCAGCCGTAGAAGATAGTGACCGCGATCAGCGTCTGTGCCAAGTAGTTGCTCAGCGCCATCCGCCCCACGTTGGCAAGCGCCCCCGTCACAGGGCGAAGCACGCCCGCCAACACCACCCAAATCACCATCGAGGCGTATCCGAGACCGAGCGGAACTCCAACAAGCTGACCGACCCCGGTCCACACGAGCGAGCCGCGGTCTTCTCCGAGGATCGCAAGCAGCGCACCATGCACGCCTCCGGTCAGCGCCGCGCCGAGCGGCAACGTCAACATCGCACACTTCGCGTAGAAAGCAGCGGGTCTTTGGGCGGTCAGGATGCCGGCCCTCGAAAGCGCAACGCCCCAGAGCATCATCCCGCCGATCTGCAACGCGAAGATCGGCCCCAGGACGAACCAATATCCAAAGAGAATGAGCAGGCGGAACGAGAGCGTCTGGAGGTACGAACCCAGATGCGCGTCGATTTCCGATTGGGCTTGCTGCGCCGCCTGGTCGCCTGTCATCGTTGCACCGAACGCCAGGAACACCGCAGCGAGCAACGCACTCCCGACAACGTGCGCGATGACCCCGATCCCCACCTGTAAGCGCCAGTCGAGACGTCGGAGCCACCAAGCAATGCCGAGCCCAACGACGGCATACGGCGCGAGGATGTCTCCGTACCACAACGCGATGCCGTGAACGAGCCCGAATGCAAAGAGCACACCCTGACGGCGAGCCCACAATTTTGTGCCATCCAGAACCGGCGATGGCTTTCCCGGAACCTGGGTCTTTCGTTCGAAGAAGACGATGGATGCCCCGAAGAGCATCGCGAACAGAAACATGAACTTGCCGTAAAAGACCGTCTGGGTGATCGTGAAGCCGACTCGATTCCATTCGCCCGACCCCATCGCATCAGGCGCACTCAACGCGGCGCTCGGCCAGGCGAACGTGATGACATTGACGGCGAAGATCCCAAGGATGGCGAAGCCGCGCAGCGCGTCAATCGCCACGACTCGCTTGTTATCCGCAACCGGCTTCGCACTCATCGCAAGAGCCAATCCGCCAGGCGGGCGGTATCGGTGAGGTCATCGACGACGAGGTCGGCCCCGGCCTCTGCGAGGTCGTTTCCGCCCCACTTTCCCGTCGCAACCGCGAGGCAGCGGAGCCCATGCGCTTTCGCACAGGCAACGTCGTGGACGGTGTCGCCCACGATGGTCGCCGAGCCGGCATCGATGGCCTTTCCGGTGAGATCGCGATAGCGATCGAGGGCGACCGGCGGGAGATGGTCGCGCTCGGGCGGGTCGTGAGGGCTGTCGTTCCCCCAAACGCGAACACGGAAGTGACCGACTTCGAACCCGGCTGCTTCAAGTTTGGCGGTGCCGGTCGGCTCAACGTTCCCCGTGAGGACTCCGCTCATCGCCGATGAACACGTCACCGCATCGACCAGTTCGACCGCACCGGGCATCGCCTCGGCGCGACCCGGGAGCAGGACCGGGAGCCGCGCGGCGTAACGCTCCTGGAGCAATTCCACATTTTTGTGTGACACGGGAACACGGTTGACTTCCAAGAGTTCGGCGAAGATCACCGGATCGATCCGCCCTCCATACGCGATCGACTCGGCGTCGAAGGCCGGAGTGAACAGCTCCCGCCCGGCTGCCTCGAGGGCTTCGATGCCCGCACCGCGTGTCTGAACGAGGGTCATGTCGATGTCGAAGAGGATGAGCATCAGATGATCTCGAATGCCTCCGATGCCGAAGGGTCGGCGGGCAGCGTTCTGGTGCGTTCGCCCACGATGTTCCCGGCCATCGCCGTTCGGAGCGTCTCCAGGGCCTGATCGATCGCATCCGACGGGCCTTGGGCTTGCGTCGTCACCGTCCCGTCGGGCTCGTTCCGAACCCATCCTGACAAGCCCCGGTCGCCGAAGGCCTTCCGCGTCGTCGCGCGGAATCCGACCCTTTGCACGCGTCCGCTGAAAACGACCTCGCGGCGTTCGATCCCGTACCCATCCATGACCGTCACTTGTACCCGATCCAGATCGGCGGCGGCCAGCCCGATCTCCGGCGTAGCCTCTGTTCGTGAACGACGGGAGCGACGACATCCGCCGGGTCCGTGAGGCGACCGACATCGTGCGCGTTGTCGGAGACGTGGTGCAGCTCAAGCCCAAAGGGCGAGAGTTCGTGTGCCTCTGCCCCTTTCACGACGACCGAAATCCATCGATGTACGTCATCCCGGGCAAGCAGATCTTTCACTGCTTCGTCTGCGGGGCCGGCGGGGACGCGCTGACGTTTGCCCAGCGGTACCACGGCCTGAGCTTCCCGGACGCCCTCAAGATGCTGGCGGACGAAGCGGGCATCGAGCTCACACCCCGTCGGAAAGGCGAGTCAAAGCCTCAAGATGATCAATCCGACGAGATCGACCGCTCGACGCTCAAAGCGGTCAATGAAGCAGCGATGGGGTTTTTCCGGCGCATCCTGACCCACCCCGAGCACGGCAAACCCGGAAGGGCAGTCGTCGAGCATCGAGGGATCAGCCCGGAGATGGTCGAGCGATTCGCGATTGGGGCCAGTGCAGACCGGTGGGACGGACTGCTGCTTTACGCCAAGCAACGGGGGATTCCGGAATCGCACCTGTTCGCGGCCGGGCTTGCCAAGCAACGCGAGAACGGATCAGGCAGCTACGACGCGCTCCGGAACCGGCTGATCTTTCCGATCCTTGGCGAGGCCGGCGAACCGATCGCCTTCGGGGCCAGACGTATCGACGACGAAGACGAGCCCAAGTACCTCAACAGCCCAGAGACGGCGTTGTTTCACAAGAGCAAGACGCTCTTCGGGCTCCACCAGGCCCGCGACGCGATTCGGCGCGAGGGTTGGGTGGCCGTCGTCGAGGGGTACACCGACGTGATCGCCTGCCACCAGCACGGCATCGAGAACGTCGTGGGCACCCTCGGAACGGCGCTGACCGCTGAACACGCCAAGCGGCTCCGGTGGAAATGCGACCGGGCGGTTTTGCTTTTCGATGGCGATGATGCCGGCCAGAGGGCGGCGGATCGAGCGTTCGAGGTGTTGTTCGCAGGGGAGCTCGACGTGTCGGTCGTTGTGCTGTCGGACCACACCGACGCGAAGGACCCCGACGAACTGCTCGCCCGAGAAGGCGGCCGCGACCTCTTGCTCGACGCTCTCCGGAACGGGCGCGACCTGACCGAAGTTCACTTCGAGCGGCTCCGCGCCAAGGCCGTCGGAAAGGGGATCGCCGGCGCGAGGCGGCTCGCCGAGGACGAAATCAGGCGGCTGCTCGACGCCGGAATGGACCGGATGGAGCCGCGGGCCCGATCGGCGCTACTCGGGAAAATGGCCGAGGTCACAGGGGTTCGGTACGAGATACTCGCGGCGGCCGCGGGGGCGGTGCGGCGGCCGAACACCCCCGAAGAGCCGGCGACCGGGCCTCAGCCCGAGCCGATGTCGGGCCCGATGCGCGTCTGGCTCGAATTGGTGGCGTGCGTCCTGACGGGCGTTGAAGCCGGCCCTGTGTTGCTCGAAGCTCACGGTGAGAATCTTGCTCCGGAGCTCACCGGTGACGACGCGTTGATCACCACGCTGGCCCTGGAGGCGGCCCGGAACCAGGAAACCGACTTCGCGGAACTGATCTCGAAGCTGGACGCCGATTCGGCGAGGGGCCGCGCGATCCTGTTTGTCAGGCGGATTGAGGAAATGCTCGGGGTGCCCGCCGACGACGCCCGGAGGGGCCAGGCGGTCGCTGACCACGCTCGGGATTGTCTCGATCGGTTGCGGTCGTGGTCTGACCTGGAATCGGGTCGATCTGAGGGCCCCGGTTCGCCCGAGATCGGGATTTCCGAGCGTCTCGAGAAAATGAAGCAGGCCCACGCCCGACACGGGTCAAATCCCGGTGCACGATTTTGGACGTCCTAGCCCAGTGTGACGTCAGATCCGGGCGGGGTGTGGCCGGGTGAGGGGTAGGTGACCTACAACTTCCTCCGGTTCCCTTCAGTGTGAACCAGACCCGGGGTCAGACAAGCGGAGTTCACGCGTGAAGAACGAGTTACACCCGGCACTGGTCGGGTTGTTCGAGCTTGCGGCGGCCCGGGGGTGGCTGAGCTACGAAGAGTTCAACAACGTCCTCCCGGATGAGATGGTCGCTCCTGGCTGGATCGACCGACTCCTCGTCTTGATCGACGGCCTCCAGGTTGAGCTGGTCGACGAGATGGAGTTCCGGGCACGGCTCTTCAGGGCAAGGCGAGCGTCCCCGGACGAGGCTTTCCCGAGCATCGCACGTTTCCGGGCGATGAGCGTCGCCGGCGGCGAGCGGCTGGGCGAGAACGAGGCTCTTCAGGTGCGCATGAATGCGGCGCACCACGCGAAGGCCCCGCCCCCGATGACGCAAGCCGAGCGCGACGTGGCCGAGGCGGAGCGGCTCGACGACGAGACGATCCAGCGCGACATCGAAGAGGCGGTGACCGAGGACGGCGTCGGGCGTCGGATCGACGACCCGGTGCGGATGTACCTCACCCAGATGGGGTCGATCCCGCTGCTGACACGCGACGAGGAAATCCGTCTCGCCAAGAAGATCGAGACGACACGGATGGTGTTCCGCCGTCGGTGCCTCGAGAGCGACTACGTGGTCAACGAGGCCGTGAAGATCCTGAAACAGGTCGACGCTGGAGAGCTTCCGTTCGACCGCACCATGCGGATCTCGACGGCGGAAGAGAATCACAAGGACAAGCTCGCCCGCCGGATACCGAGCAACCTGACCACGATCGAAAAGCTGCTCGCTGACAACGCGGCGGCTTGGGATCGGCTCGCCGAACTTGCCGCAGACGACAGTTCGATGAGCGTCACGGCAGAGAACGAGCGCGAAACGCTGCGGGCAGAGATCACCGTTCGCCGGCGGCGACTTGCGGCGTTGACCGAAGAGCTCTGCCTCCGGACGGCTCGCATCGTTCCTTTGATGAAGAAGCTCCGGGCGATCAGCGGCAAAATGACCGAGCTCTCCGAGGCTCTTGCCAAGGCCGAACGCTCGGCGAAGCGGCACGACCCCGAAGACATCGAGGTCATGCAGGAAGAACTCGAGGGTCTCAGGGGGCTCGTGAAAGAAGACGCGAAGTCGCTCGCCGAGCGGTGCGCTTCACTCGAGACCGTCTTCTGGGAGTACGAACAGGGCAAACGCGACCTCTCCGGTGGCAACCTGCGCCTTGTGGTGTCGATCGCGAAGAAGTACCGCAACCGTGGCTTGAGCTTCTTGGACATAATCCAGGAAGGCAACACCGGCCTGATGCGCGCGGTCGACAAGTACGAGTACAAGCGGGGCTACAAGTTCAGCACGTACGCGACTTGGTGGATCCGCCAGGCGATCACCAGGGCGATCGCCGACCACGCCCGGACCATTCGCATCCCGGTTCACATGATCGAGACGATGACCAAGCTCCGCAACATCCAGCGGGCGGTCCTCCAATCCACCGGTGTGGAACCGACGATGGAAGAGCTTGCCGAAAAGGCCGGCATGTCGGTGGCCGAGACGCGGCGCGTGATGAAAATCAGCCGGCACCCCGTCAGCCTCGACCGCCCCGTCGGCGAGAGTGAGGACAGCTACTTCGGAGATTTCATCGAGGACGATCGCCAGGCGAGCCCAGCGGATACCGCCGCCCAAGAGATGCTGACCCAGCGCATCGAGCAGGTGCTCAAGACGCTGACGTACCGGGAGCGAGAAATCATCAAACTCCGATACGGCATTGGCGACGGCTACACGTATACCCTCGAAGAGGTGGGTCGAATCTTCAAAGTCACGCGCGAGCGGGTGCGTCAGGTTGAAGCCAAGGCCATCCGGAAACTCCAGCATCCGGTTCGAGCCCGGAAGCTCCAGGGGTTCGTTGATGGTTCGGTGTACAAGGAAGTACGCCCGGAACCGTCCGTCGACAGTTGACGTTCGACTCTGAACGAGTTGCCCAGGCTCCCCGGTGCCTTGTGTGCAACCACCCAGATTCTCACCGGTACCGGTCGCTAGAGCAACAAAACAGCTTCCGCCGGCAACCCTCGGACGAGATATCGCGGAAGTGAAAGTGACCACGGGCGCCTCCCCTGCGGGGTGCGGGGCGATGGACGCCGGGAACGGGTCTCGGTATCCTCTAAGCACTCGGGCGCAGGCACGCCTGAGTGTCCCGGCAGGGTCCGGGTGGGCTATTGCGGGCGACGACTCGGTGGCGGCTGTCCCAGGATGGGCAGCGCCACCCCCCGAAAGCCAAACGAATGGCTTCGCCCTGCTCAGCATTGGTGCAGTTGACTGGAGGAATCATGCCCAGTATTCGAAGCACGCTTTCTCGCGTCGGTCTCGCGACCGCCGCGTTCGGCTCGGCCTTTGTTGCGTCGACCGCCGACGGCGGACTCCACAACGGCACGACCTGGAACGTGTACCGGCAAGCGGACGTCTTGGCGACGTTCGCGCTTCCGGCGTTCACTCTAAACCAGCAGGAATACGCGGCCTCGGAGATCGATCCGAACGACGACAATGAGGCGAACGCGCTCGGGCTTCTGCCCCCGGACGAGACGGCGGGACGCGATGTTGAGCACCCCACCTTGATCTTCTTCTCGATCCTCACCGAGGACATGCTTGAGATCGAGTGGATCGACGGTGATGACGAGATCAACGTCTTGGGACATTCGATCGACGACGACGTCGACACGATGGATGCGGCCACCATGATGAGCGACGGCTTGATCGGCCAGCCGTTCCTGCCGACCGGCGGCACGATCGATGAAGATCTCGACTCGAACACCGCTCAAGTGCCGGCGTGCTTCACGCTCGCCCTCGACGGGACGCCCAATGACGGCGTCGCCAACCCCGCAGAGATCACGGCGTGTGACGAGGCGGAAGACGAGGACGGCATCGCCGACTTCTGGGATCTCTCGCCGAACGGCCAGCCGGTGCTCTTGGAGTACATCGAGCCGCCGATTCTCCCCGCTGACGCGATCAACCCCGCGGATTCGGATGACGAAGCGGTGGCGCTTTCGGTCTACCGGTACTACGGACTCGGCGGAGCCCGGTGGGGCGGCGGACGGCCGTCTTTTACGCACCCAGACGGTGAGGCGATCTGGCGCTACGCGCAGCGTGAGTACGGGCCCAACGGCACAACCGCGGCCGGAGTGATCGAGTACCGAGAGTCGCTTCCGTACGACCCGATTGACGACGATGACGAAGACTCGGCGGCGACGGCGATTATACTCGCGCTCCGTGAGATCGAAAAGATCGCGAACGTTCGGTTTATCCGACGAGACCCGGATGGAGACGTGTCGGGCAGCATCGTGCAGGGCCCCTTCGGTCCTCCGGCGTCTTTGAACGGACAGCTTATCCTCGATGCCACCAGCCAGCAGGTGCTTATCGGCGACGACCCGCGCGTTCCCGAAGACGACCACCCGTGGATTTTGTTCACGGCCGGGCCGACGTTCGCCGGGTTGGCGATGGCCGCCGGCACTGCGTTCGAATCCGGTAGCGCCCGCGGGCCTTCGGTCGCAAGCCACGTCGACGTCGACTACGTCTTTGACGATTTCAACGGCGACGGCTTCCCGGATTTGCTCGACTCGCCTTCGACGACGACCACCCCGCTCGGGCCTCAGTCGGCGGACGAGCGCCCCGACGTCTTCTTCCTGAGCCAGAACGGTGTCCCGGGCACCGAAGCGAATGATTTCTGGAACCCGGCGGTCGTGAACGGTGCTGGCACCGGCTCAACTCGTATCGCGCAGACGGCGTTCGAGGACTACAACGAAGACGGCGTTGCCGACCTGCTCTTGGCTATCGAGGGCGACTTCCGCGGCGATGGCACGTACCTCGTCGGCGTCGGCACCAACCCCGCGTTTGCCGTCCCGACGCTCGCCGTCCCGAACGCGATGGACGTCGATGGCGACGGTCTGCCTGACGATATCGACGGTGATGGTCTTCTCGACGTGCCTTTCGACTCGGGCCCATCGATAGCCTTCAACGTCGGCGGAGTCGTCGCCGCGAATACCGCCGGCCTGAGCACCACCAACGACGATGTCGACGCGATCGGCCTTGCCGAACCGACCAACATGGGGCTGATCCAGCTTTCTGTCGCGGCCGACGGCGTCGGAGACGCCATCTTCGGTGTCGCGATCCATGAAATGCTTCACCAGATGGGGTACCAGCACGAGATGACGCGCCCCGACCGGGAGTCGTTTGTTCAGATCAATTTTGAGAACATCGACGCCACGCTCGCCAGCCAGTACTTCATCTCGCTCGGCGGCATCATCCTCGGTGCCGACGCAGACGGCGACGGGAACCCGGACTACGACTTCGAGTCGATCATGCACTATGACTCGTGCGGCGTCCTCCCGAACGGCGTCTGCAGCTTCGAGAACCGGTCGATCGATGTCCTTCCGCCGTTTGAGGACTTCCAAAGTGAGATAGGTCAGCGCGGCGAACTCAGCGCCGGCGACGTCGCGATGATTCAGGCGGTGTATCTCAAGCCGCAGCTCTTTGAACTTGGGCCCTGCGTGGCCGACCTCGACGGTGATACACGCATCACGTTCACCGATATTGGTATCTTCATCAACCTGTACAACGCCTGTCCGCAGGGCCAGATCAACCCGGCCGAGCCGCTGCCGTCGTCTTGCACCCTCCCCGGGACGGCACTGCAGGTGCCGCCTGTTGTTGACGACTCGATCTGCCGGATCGTCGACCAGTGCTTCGGGAACTTCGACGGAATCATCGACACGCTTGACATCATCGGGTACTTCGAGAAGTTCCAGTCGGCCCGGGGCTGCTCGTCGCGGGCGGTCGTCCCGATCACCGGCGGGAACCCGGTCGCGGATAACTCGTTCGGCCTCTAATCGACAGCGCCGGCCGAAGGCCCGCTAGGGACAGAACCGGGGCGAAACTCAAACACGCATGCAAACGGCCCGCCGCACGCGGGCCTCTGGAAGGAAGCGACGACCATGGCGAAGACACTGACGCACGCGGCGTGGACCAGGGTGATGATCGCCGGCCTCGCGGCTTCGGGGGCGACCTGCCCCGCCTCGGCCCAGGCCTCTCGGACGGTGCAGGGCGCGGCCAGCGTTCGCGACCGTGCGCAGCTCCGCCACCCGGGTGTGACCGATTTCTCGATGGAGTGGAGCCAACGGATCCACGAGCTGCGCCGCGACATCGCGAGACCCCAGTTTGAGAAGCGGATGCTCGAACGCCGGCTCCCCATGGCCGAGCGTGCGGCGGCCGAACGCGAGCGGGCGCTGGTCGGCCCCCGGGTGGGCTGGACCACGCCGAAGACACCGGTCGTGAACCGCGCTGGTACCGGCCGCTCCGTCGCCGGCGGCGCAAACTCATACAACGCCCTGGCCCCTGCGGCCTCGTCGAATGACGTCTCCCCGGCCGAGACCGGTATGCCGGGCGGCCTGTACGTGCCGAAGTCATGGGGCATCGTTGACACGCCGCAGGGCCTGGAAATCCAGGTGCCCTACACGTTCACCGAGCAGCTCATCGACACGTTCTTCTTCGGCGAGGACGTCAACGAAGACTCCGACGCGTTCAACGCGGCGCAGGGCATCCCCAACGCCCTCGCAGTCCAACTCATCCTCGAGATCGACCTCGACGAGTTGCAAATCGACGTGGATGGGGACGGCACGCCCGAGACGGTGGCGCTGAAGTTTGTCGGATTCAATCCGAACGTGCATGACCGCGTCGTGATCTGGGCGAGCCAGGGCATCGACCCGTTCTTTGTCCCCGAGTTCCTCGCGCTCGACCCCGGTAACACGATTGACGGCCCGGCCTGCTTCAACACCGTCGACGGGTTCGGCGCGCCGACGCTGTTCGACCCGGAGGCGGAATATCTCTCAGTCGGCACACCGATCGACGCCGACAACGACGAGCTCGACATTGATATCCAGGGGAACGCGCTGGTCGCCGAACGCGTCGTCGACCATTGCACCTGGAGCTCAGTCAGCTCGCTGACGAGAGCCCTGGGCTTCACCCTCGGGCTGACGTGGCAGCAGATGCGCAGCGACCGTGATACCTATATCGAGATCTTTCCGGAGCGGGTCATTACCTTCGAGCCGACGAGCGGCCCGATCATCTTCTTGAACGGTAACGACACGACAGCAGCGCCGCTCACGCTGGCACCGCTCGGTCCCGACACCGACGGTATCCCGGACGCGGTCCCCGACGGCTGGGTGACCTTCGGCGAGTACGACGCGTTTTCGATCATGCACCTGGACACGTTCGCGATGTCCAGCACCGGTGACTCGCAGACCTTCTTCCCAGAAGAGATCATCCTGGGGACGATGGCGGTCGAGATCGAGAACCAGCGCCGCCTCGACGACAACGATGCCGACACGGTGCCGATCCCGGGCAGCCCGCTGTCCACGAGCACTGACGTGAACGCCGGGCTCAGCGAGTTGGTGGGCCTCATCGGTTTCGTCCCCGAGTTCAGCACCGGTGACATCATGACGATCACCGAGATCTTTGAGCAGAATCGCTTCTTCGCTGGCGAAGACCCACGCTGCCCGCTCGACGCGAACCGCGACCGGGTTACCGACTTCCGTGACGTCCTTGCATTCGGCGACCTGATGCTCGCGGACGACGCGGCGGCGGACCTCAACCTCAACGGGTTTATCGACCCGGGCGACCTCTCCGACTTCCTAACCGCCTACCAGTCGGGCGGGTGCCGGGAGGACCTCGACTTCGACGGAGTTATCGCCAACGGGTTCATCGTTCCGGACGGGTGCGAGTTTAACATCGACCGCGAGACGACCGGCCCGCAGAAGCTCGACTTCCAGGACCGCCAGGCGTTCGTCGACCTGCTCTTCGGTCAGAACGGGATCCCGCAGAACCCGGCGACGGACCTCAACTTCGACGGCGAGCTCAACTTCGACGATTATTCCACGTTCATCAACGGTGGCATCACGGCCGCCTTCGGCACCGGGACGTGCCGCGAGGGCGCTGACCTGCTCATCAATGGGTGCGGGTTCGACGTTGACGCCGACGGGGACCAGGACTTCCAGGACCGGGAGGCCTTCGCATTGCTCGTTGCCGCCGGCGATATGGTCGGCGATCTGAACTTCAACGGGCTAGTCGACGAGAACGACATGCTCGCGTTGTTCGGGACCGGCACGTTCGCCATCGGCGTGTGCGAGGACGGGGCGGCGTTCCCCGAAACAAATGGGTGCCCGTTCGACATCGACGACGACGGGTTCCAGGATTGGGACGACATCCGGGCATTCGAGGCGCTGCTCGAGACCGGCGCGCCGGTCTCGGACTTCGACTTCGACGGCCGGTTCAACTTCGAGGACCGCAACTCGTTCGTCGCACAATTCGCGACCGGTGAGTGCCGCATCGGAAACGGGCTGCCCTTCTCCGACGGCTGCGCGTTTGACCTCAACGTCGACGGTCGCCAGGACTGGAACGACCGCATCCTTTACGGTGACCTCCTGCTCGCGAACGACCTGATTGTGGACCGGTTCAGCAACAACGCAACCGGCACCGGCGACGGGGTGATCGATACCGCGGACTTCGCGGCGATGGCTCAGGCGACCGGTGCGTTCGCCCAACTCGGCGCTTGCCTGCCCCAGGGCGGCGTGCTTCCGATTGGTGACGGATGCGGCTTCGATGTCAATGTTGACGGTGTCCAGAACTTCCTCGACGTCCAAGCCTTCAGCGACCTGTTCGCGCTCGGCCACCCGGCCGCTGACCTCAACGGGGACGGCTTCGTGAACGATCTCGACCTCGATGCCTTCAACGATCCCGCCACCGGCTACACCAACGGCGATTGCGTGGAGGGCAACACCGAACCCGAGGACGACGGATGCCCGCAGGACATCAACGGCGATGGCCTTCAGACCCCCGAAGACCTCGTGTTGTTCATCGACCTCTACAACGAGCCCAACATCGCCGCTGACTTTGACGGCGACGGCGTGCTGGAAATCGAGGACCTCCAGGCGTTCCTCGCCGCCTTCGTACCGGGCTTCTGCTCGCCGGAGTTCCCCGAGCCCGATCCGGACAACCGCCCGGGCACGACCCAGCCGATCTTCGAGGGCTGATCGTTTCCTAGGACCATGTAGCAGCGGGCCGCCCTTCCGGGGCGGCCCGCTTTCGTTTTTCGGCCGTGTTGTCCGAGTCGGCCTCTCGAGAGAGCTCGGCAACGAGTCTGGGTGTCTGGAACGTGGCCTCCGGCGCGAATCAGAGTTCCGGACTGAAGCCCCGGCGCATCGTGTTCTCGCAGGACGCCCTCGGTTCGACGAACTGGTAGAGATACTCAGCTCCGCCGGCCTTGCTGCCAACACCCGACATCCCGAAGCCCCCGAAGGGCTGGCGGGCGACGAGGGCACCGGTGATGCCCCGGTTGATGTAGAGGTTTCCGACGCGGAATTCACGCTTCGCCAGATCGACGTGGCTTGGCATCCGGGTGAACACGCCGCCGGTGAGCCGGTACGCGTGCCCGGTGGCGATCTTGAGAGCGTCCTCGAAGCTCGGAGCGTGCATTACGGCGAGGACCGGCCCGAAGACCTCCTCGCGTGCGAGCGTGTGCTCCGGGCGGACGTTGGTAAAGACGTGAGGCCCAATGACCTCGCGAGGAGCGACGTTGCCGGAGTGTCCGTTCCAGCCCTCGGGGAGGGTGAGGCCGTCGATGGCGAGTGCTTCGTCGCATCCGCCGAGTTCGGCGTGCTCGCGCCGGGCGACGTCGATCATGGATCTGATCTTGGCCGCCGCCTCGCTATCGATGACCGGCCCGATATCCGTCCGTGCTTCTCGCGGATCACCTAGAACGAGCGCCTTCGAGCTCTCAACGAGCCGCTCGATGAAGAGCTTTGTGCGTTCACCTTCTGGCCCCTGCGGATCGACGACGACGCACCGGCTGGCAGCGGAGCACTTCTGACCGCTGAATCCGAAGGCCGATGACCGGACGCCGAGGACCGCTTCGTCGAGGTCGGCGGAGGCATCGATGATCACCGCGTTCTTTCCGCCCATCTCGCACACGACTCGCTTGACGTGCGTCTGCCCGAGGTCCTCGCGCGTATCGCCGGCGGCTCGGAGGATGTCGAGGCCGACCGCCTTCGAGCCGGTGAAGGCGATGACGCTGATCCGTGGATCTCGAACAAGGGCGGCCCCGGTCGTCTCGCCCGGTGCCGGGCAGAACCGAAGGACGCGTTCGTCGTGCCCTCGACGGTCGAGCGTTACCTGGAAGAGCTCGTACATGAGCCGAGCGATGCCCGGTGTCTGCTCTGCCGGCTTGAGGACGACGGTGTTGCCGGTCACCAGCGCCGCGGCGGTCATCCCGCAACAGATCGCGAGCGGGAAGTTCCAGGGGCTGATGACCGCGGCGACGCCCCGGGGCTGGTGCCACGCCTCGTCGAGTTCGCCGACAAAGCGGCCGAGCCGGTTGCGCTCGAACAGTTGGGGCGCCCCTCGGGCGTAGTACTCGCAGAAGTCGATCGCTTCGCAGACATCCCCGTCCGCATCGATCCAGGGCTTGCCGTTCTCCTTGATGATGACCCCGGAGAGTTCGTCCCGGCGCGCTCGCATCGCCGCGGCGACTTCGACGAGCACGGCCGAGCGTTCCGTCGGGGCGGTCTCACGCCAGTCGGGAAAGGCCTCGAGGGCTTGATCGACCATTTCGGAGGCTTGCTCTGGCGTGCGGTCGTTGGCAACGATGGGGATGTCGGCCTTGGCGATGCCCGTCTCGAGCGATTCGCGTTCACCTATGAGCGAGAGATCTCTGAGAGGCTCGTTGAAGAACGCTCGCCCGTCGCCGACACCGTCGACCCCGGGGCTGAGCTCGTGTCGCTCGGGGGCCGCGGACAGGACGTCGGGCATCGTCGTGACCGCTCCGTGGGCCCCGACGCCGACGCGCGGCCCGGGCTGGGCGAGCAGTTGCTCACGGCTGACGCTCTCGCCGGCCTCGGCGAGAAGCCAGCTCTCGTTCGACGTGTTTTCGAGAAGACGGCGAACAAGGTACGCCATCCCCGGGATCATCTCCCCGACCGGCACGTACTCGCGTACCCGCATGCCCAGGCCGGCCTTCTCGTCGCCCGCTCCGAGCTTGAGTTCGTCGGCCATGCCGTGGAGCATCTGGAGTTCGATCGCCTCGCGCGGCAGCCCGATTTTCTCCGCGTAGGCGAGGGCCGCGGCGATGGATCTGGCGTTGTGGCTCCCGAGCGCGAGCTTGACCCCGCCCTCTCCCTCCTTGCGTGGGCATGCGTCGAGAAAGACCTCGGCCATCCGTTCGAAGCAGGCGTCGGTCTCCCACTTCTGGCTCCACACCTTGTTGGGCCAGCCCATCTCCTCGGCGTGGATCGTCTCGTAGTCCCAGTACGCGCCCTTGACGAGGCGCACGGTGACGACGCGTCCGGAGTCTTTGGCCCACTGGGCGACACGCTCGGCATCCTGAACCCCGGTACGCAAGTACGCTTGCATCGCGAGACCGCAGTGCAAGTCGACCTGTTCGGCCGCGGCGAAGAAGCTCCGGAGGGTGATCTCTTTGAGCTCGGCCTGCTCCATATCCAGGTTGATGTGCACGCCTTGGTCGCGCGCCGCCTCACAGATCGGAACGAGCCTGGTGAGGGCGTCTTCCATCGATCGATCGGGGGCGCCCGGGTGCATCTTGGCGCTGAGGGCGCTGAGCTTCACCGAGACGTTGGTCCGAGGGACCACGCCCAGGTGGTCGCGTTCGAGGCGGGCGTTGTCCTTCCACCCCCCCACTGTCTCGGGCAGGTTTCGGACGAGGTCGAGATACCGTTCGCGGTAGTCATCGGCTTCTTTGTCAGAGACGCACGCCTCTCCGAGCAGGTCCACGCTGAACCCGATGCCCTTACCCCAGAGATCTTTGAGCTTGGGCAAGGCCGACTTCGCATCGGTTCCGGCGATGAACTGCCCGGCCATCGCCTTGATCTGGCCCGACATCGTTTTGGTGAAAATGCCTCGGGCGGCGCCGCCCGCCTTGAGCCCGAGGTCCATTCCAGGCGGGAGGGTGACGTCGGGCTGGGTGAGGTAGTCGACGAGGTGCTCGTACACCTCGTCGGACGTGCGGAGCACCGGGAACGTGTCGACGAAGCGGAAGAGTTGGACCTTAAAGGCCTTGTCCTTCATCGCCCAGTTCATGAGCTTGTCGGCGTACAGCTTGGCGCTGAACACTCCGCCCTTGTGCTTTCGCGAGGCTTCGAGAAGCTGCGCGCCAAGCTCGAGGATTCTGGGTTCAAGGCGTGCGTCGCCGGCGTCCGGGGCCGTCTCGATGACGGTCCTGGGCACCACCATCGATGCCGGCGTTTCTCGACGGCCCTCCTGCGAGCCGCTCCTCCACCACTTGGACAACAAACTCATGGTCGCGCCTCCGGGCGGCCTTTGGGCGCCGCCGGCGGAACTGTATCACACAGTTCCGATCCGTCGTGCTGGCTTCGGTCTGGCATCCCCGCTAGCTTCCTGCATGGCTCACCCAGGCCCCACAGCGGTCACGATCGGTACGTTCGACGGCGTTCATGCTGGGCACGCCGCGTTGGTCGGGCGGTGCCGCGAGAGGGCTGGGCCTGACGGACGGATCGTCGCCCTGGTGTTTGACCCGCATCCGGCGGCCGGGCTGCCCGGGCGCGAGCCCCCGGGGCGGCTCACGACGTTTGAGCGTCGCCGGTCGTTGCTCTTGGCGAGCGGTGCCGACGAAGTCCACCGACTGCCGCCAGACAAACGTCTGCTCGCGTTGACTCCCGGGGCGTTTCTAAGGCTTGTGTGCACGGACTTCGCGCCCGCGGCGGTCGTCGAGGGCGATGATTTCCGATTTGGGCGAGGGCGTGCGGGGACCCCCGAGGGTCTGCGATCGTTGGGTGCCGAACTCGGATTCACGGTCGATATTGTCGCCCCGGTCGAGGTGGAGTTGGTTGACCAGTCGGTCGTAAGAGCGTCGAGTACGACGGTGCGGTGGTTGCTTGAGCAGGGCCGAGTGACAGACGCGGCCCGGGTGCTCGGACGGCCGTACCGCATCACCGGCTCGGTGAGCCGTGGAGATCGGCTCGGCCGGACGATCGGGTTTCCCACGGCGAACATCGCCACTGAACTTGTGCTGCCGACCGACGGCGTCTACGCGGCCTTGGCACACCTCCCCGATGGGCGAGCGGTACCGGCGGCGGTGAACGTTGGGGTGCGCCCGACGGTCAACGGTCTGGAGCGTCGATTCGAGGCGCACCTGCTCGGGCTGTCGACCAGCGTCGGCGGCGCTTGGGCAGCGATCGAGGGAGTGCCCGAGTATGGATGGCCGATCGGCGTGGACCTGATCGCGTGGGTGCGCGATCAGATGCGGTTCCCGTCGATCGATGCCTTGCGAGCACAACTTGTTCGCGATTGTGACCGGATCCCCGGCCTGCTCGCCTCGGCTGGTACCCTGAGCGAAACGAACCTGCAGGGAACTACCTCGTGACCACATCATCCGCGCCCGACGCATCGGGGCATGACCAGGACTGGACATCGACCACTGAACTTGCGTCGATCGCGAAGTGGCTCGCGACGAAGAACAACGTGCTCTGCCTCACCCACGTCAAACCCGACGGGGACGCGGTCGGCTCGACGCTGGCGGTGGCCCGGGCGTTGAACATCGCCGGGGGCGGCACGGCGGACGGATTCGGTGGCGTCGCGACCAGGGCTCACGTCGTGTACGCCGCGCCGATCCCCCACTGGCTGTACGCGGTCGCCGGCGAAACGTCGTTCAGCGTGATCGAGCCGGGCCAGTCGCCTCCGACCACGATGCCCAACGGGAATGCGCCGGACGCGATCGTCGTTCTGGACACCGGATCGTGGAACCAGCTCGCCCCCTTCGAGAGTCTTCTCAAGGCGAACACCCCGAAGGTCGCGGCGATCGATCACCACCTCCGAGGTGACCCCGACGTCACCAATCGTCGCGTCGTGGACGCGTCGTGGGCGAGCGCGACGATGCCTGCGGGCGAACTGTGCCGCCACTTGCTCGGCCTTGAAAGCATGTCCCAGTTGCCACCCGAGGTCGCGAAGCCTTGCTACCTGGGGCTGGCAACCGACACCGGGTGGTTCCGGCACGCGAACGTCAGCCCCTCGGCGCTGCGTTTCGCCGCAGAACTGCTCGAGACGGGGATCGACCACGCGCCCCTGCTCGAACTGACCGAGCAACGTGAGCGTTCGAGCCGTCTGAAGCTGCTCAAGCGGGCGCTCGAGTCGCTTCAGTATCACGACGGCGAACGCATCGCAACGATCGCGCTGACGATCAAGGACTATGAGAAATCGGGCTCGAGCCGTGGTGAGTCGGGTGGTTTCCTCGACATCATTAAGACGGTCGAGACCGTTCGAGCCGCGGCGCTGCTGACCGAAGCCGACCCCTCCGAAGACGGAACTCCGCTGACGAAGATCTCGCTGCGATCAAAACCGGGCGCGGGGTTTATCGACGTGAACCGAGTCGCGGCCCAGTTCGGCGGCGGCGGGCACGCGATGGCGGCCGGGGCTCGGATCTCGGCGACGATTTCTGAGGCCCGGGCGCAGCTCGTAGAGGTGTTGGTCGAGGGCGGCGGATGAACGACCGAGCCCCGGGAGATCGGCCGCGAAAGAAGTCGGTCAAGAAGGCCCCAAAGAAGCCGATCGTCCGCAACAAGCGCCCGGGTCCTCCGGTGCGCCCGGGCAAACGCCCGCCCCTTCGCGTGATGACGACGACACTCTGGGAATACCCGAGCCAGCACTACGACTCCGAGTCCGGAAGCGGGCTCGTCGGGTCGACCATGCAGGGCGACAAGGACTACACCGGCGCGACGCCCAGCTGGGTCATTTGGCAGTTGCTGCAGAGGTACACGAGAAAGGGCGATCGCGTCCTCGACCCCATGTGCGGGAGCGGGACGACCATCGACGTCGCAAACGACCTCGGACGCATCGGCATCGGGTTCGACCTGGCGCCCAGCCGCGAAGACATCGAACACGCGGACGCGCGAGAGCTTCCGCAAGCCGATGGATCCGTCGACTTCGTGTTCGTCGATCCGCCGTATTCGACCCATATCGATTACTCGGATGACCCTCGGTGCATCGGGAAGCTCGATGCGTCAGAGGTTGTGCGGAGCGGGCAAAAGCGTGGCCCCGATGAACCGCCGGCGTTGATGGGCGAGGCGTACTACGAAGCGATGGAAGAGGTGATCGCCGAGTGCCACCGGGTGCTCAAGAACCGGAGATACTTCGGGCTGTACGTCTCGGACAGCTTCAAGAAGACCAAGGGCAAGAAGGGCGGCACGTTCATGCCCATCGGCTTCGAGCTCTTCGGGATCATGCGGGACTACTTCAAGCCGGTGGACATGATTTCGGTCGTGAGACACAACGCCAAGCTCCAGCGGGGCAACTGGCACAAGGCAGCGGAAGAGCAGAACTTCTTCCTGCGGGGATTCAACTACCTGTTCATCATGAAGAAGGAAGACGACTCGATTTAGGCGTGTCCTTGCCAAGCAAGCGGGAGGCCCAACCCGTCTGCGTCGATCACGACTTATGTCCGTGTTCCCCTCGTTCAGCGATCTCGCGCAGAGCTTTGAGTTCGTCGAGCAGTTCAGTGGTGCGGTCCTCGAGGGACTTCATCCGTGACCCCAGTTCGGTGTTGCCGCGGAGCCGGTCCGTGGTCGCCTTTGCCTGCTCCGCTTGGGCCTCGGTCATGCTGGTGAGCACAACACCGATAAAGAGATTCAGCACGATCATGGTGCCGGTGATGATGAAGCTCACGAAGTAGATCGTCGCAACGACCGGCTGCCCTTGCGGCTCGGCCGGTGGCATCCCGCTGAAGTCGCCCGAGATATGCGGCGGGTACACCGCGGACCCGTAGATCTGCGTGTACATCAGATCTGTCCAGTCTTCGAGCGTGACGGCACGGAACAGGCTCAACGCGGCGCGATCAAGCGTGCCAAAGTGCCCGGGATCGTTCGCTCCGAAGAGCATCGATCCCAGGACCGAGTACACGTAGAAGAGCAAACTGAGCAGGAGCGCGACGTAGCCGATCGATGGGAGACTGTGGATCAGCGCACCGATGAGGACCTGAAGCCTGGGGACCGACGTCAGCAACCGAAGCACGCGCAAAACCCGAGCCAGCCGCACCACGGCGAACATCCCGCCGCCAGCGGGCAACAGGCAGACGATCACGATAATGAAATCGAACCAGTTCCAGCCGTCCTTGAAGAACGACCATGGGCGCGAGCCGTGCGAGGCGATACGGAGCAAGATCTCGAGCGTGAACAACGCGATGATCGTTGTGTCGATCCCCTTCAGAACACCCCCGAAACGATCCATGAGCACCGGGTAGGTCTCGATACCGACCACGACAGCGGACAAGAAGATCAAACCGGTCACGGCGTGGCGAAAGACGGCAGTATGAGTCAGCCACCACAGCCACTTGATCGCACCGGGAGGCGCGGCGGCGGCCTGATTCGGAGTTTGCGAGGCGTCTGGCGCAGTCATCGCGCGAACATTAGGCGGTGACGAGCCTCGGTTTCCGCCGCAGGTTTATGCGTTCAACTCTGACCGGTGAGTCGGGAAACCAACTCAGAAACCCGGTCGCGCGAGTCGGCATCAATCTCCAGCACCGGGGGCCAAGGACGGACCGGCTCCGGGGCGTGCTCGGTGTCTTGCTCGGTCTTAGGTGTCGCGTCGAACACCGCGATCGGGCAAGAACCGGTGGCCCGGAAGATGTCCCTTGCCGGATCTGAGTTGGCGAGCCAATGGAAGAACGGAAGAACCGGATCTTCAAGATCGACATCTCGGCCGACCACCACGACATAGGGCGGCGCGACCGACGGGCCGAGTTCCGGAAGGACTTCGAGAATCCGTGTCGCGACGGCTCGCCCAAGCCCGGCTCGTTCTGGCTCATCAAACCCACGGTCGACCTTGACGATCAGCCAACCCGGGCTGGTCCCGGGGATCGCCGCGTCGAGAACACCATCGATCGTTCGAACGATGTTGGCGTCGAACGCCTCGAGATCTCCGCCGGCGAGCACCCGCTCACAGTGCTGAGGGAGGGGCCCCTTGCCCGCCTCTTCGTTGGTCCACCTTCGCGTGCAGTCGAAACCGATCTTCGAGCCGGCCGCGAGATGGGGAGAGGCGTGGTCGAGGATGTCGAGGGGGCCCCGGACGAGTTCGACGTCACGACTCGGATCGCAGTTCTTGGCGCACGCCTCAAGCACGGCCTTCGCGTCGTGTACGTCGACGTCGTCATCGACAACGAAGATCGATTTGGTCCACGCCATCTGGCCGGCGCCCCAGATCGCGTGCATGACCCGACGGGCCTGAAGCGGGTACGCCTTTTTGATCTTGACGAAGGCGCAGTTGTGGAACGCTCCGAACATCGGGAGGTCGTAGTCCTCGACGTCAGGGATCAGCACCTGGAGCAGGTAACGGAACAGCCGCTCAGTGGCCTTGCCCAGGAAGTAGTCCTCTTGGGGCGGGAGACCGACGACGGTGGCCGGGTAGATCGGGTTCTCGCGGGTTGTAACGGCGCTGACTTCAACGACCGGATAGCGATCGGGCAACGAGTAGAACCCGGTGTGGTCTCCGAAGGGCCCCTCGAACACAGACCCGTCCCCGAGTTCGCCGGAGTTCGGGTCTCTCGGATCCCAGTCGATGACGCCGGCATCGGTTCGAACGAAGCCCTCGATGACGATCTCCGCGTTTGCTGGGATCCAGAGGGGCACCGTCTTGCCCCGACAAAGCTTGATGCCGCCTTTGTTCAGGAACCCCGCCATGAGCAACTCGGAAATCCCGGGCGGGAGCGGAGCGGTGGCCGCGTAGGGGAGCACGGCCTCGCCACCGAGCACGATGGCGACGGGCATCGGCTGGCCCAGTTTCTTCCAGCTCCGCCAGTGCCGGGCGCCGTCGTGGTGCACGTGCCAGTGCATCGCGACGCGGTCCTTGCCCAGCAGTTGCACCCGGTACATCCCGATATTGTGCGACGCTGGCTTGGGATCGTCGCGGTCATCGGCGTGGATCGTGTGGATGCCGGCAAGGGTGATGTACCGGCCTCGGTGACGGGCGTCCCACTCGTCCGGCGCGATGTCGGGGTGGCCGAGGCCGGGTACGGCGTCGTTGACTCCCTTGGGGTACCCGACCGCTTCGAAGTCACCGTCGAGCGGCCAGCATCGCAGGATGGGGAGGCCGGTCAGGTCGATGGCATCGCCGACGTGCTCGACCTGCTGGCAGAGCCCGGGCGACTTCGACCGCTTGGGCCCGATCTTGAGCAGCGGGGCAAACTGCTTGGCCTTGTCGATCGCTTCGCTGAGACCCCGGGGCGGCTGAGGCTTGGCGAGTTCGCCGATCTTCTTCGCGAGCCCGTCGAGGCCCGAGCCGGTGTGAGGATCCGCGTCGCACCCCAGGGCGAGTTCCATCCGCCGATAGCTTCCATAGGCGTTGATGAGCACAGGGGTGCTCGAACCAACCGGATTTTCAAACAGCACGGCGGGACCGCCTTGGCCAAAGAACGCAGGGTCATTGGCCTGCGACGCCCGGCTCGGCGGGCTTGGCGCCCGAGCTTCGGAGATCTGATCGGCGATCGCGGCGATATCGAGAACCGGATCGACCGGATCGGTGATGCGCACGAGCTCACCCATGCGCTCGAGGTCGGAAACGAACTGGCGTAAATCCCGATACATTCGCGGACACTATGGCAGACGGACGCGGACAGAACAGCGGAGCCACACCCGCTCCGGCATGGCGGGCGGCCGCGACGAGGAACTGGACGGCGTATTTCGACCAGATGGAGGGCAAGCCCGCCCGCGACACCCTCATCAAGGCTCTTGAAACCTTCGAGCTCGAAGGCGTTTCCGATGCGGCCGATCCGAGCAAGACCGCGATCGACTTGGGGTGCGGTTCGGGCCGGGACACGGTCGAGCTGCTCTCGAGAGGCTGGTCGGTCGATGCCATCGACGGAACCCCGGAGGCGCTCCAGCGGCTGCTCGTCTGGCCTGGTGTCCAGCCTTCAGAACGCCTGACGATCCGATTGCTCGATTTCGCGCGGCTTACGACGCTAAAGGCGTCGAAGCTCGTCAACGCCAGTTTCTCGCTCCCCTTCTGCCCACCCGAGCATTTCGAACGCGTCTGGGACGTCGTGCTCGGAGCGGTCGAGCCCGGGGGTCGATTCTCAGGGCAACTCTTCGGCGACCGAGACTCCTGGGCCTTGCTCCCGGATCGGAGCCACCAGACGCGCGATCGTGTCGAGGCGATGTTCGACGGGCTGAAATTCGAGCGACTGGACGAGGAAGAGAAAGACGCTCACGACGCAGAGGGCAACGCCAAACACTGGCACGTGTTCCACGTCGTGGCGAGGAGACCAAGATGAGTGCTGTCACGACGTCGGAATGGGCGGTTGAAACCAGGGGGCTCGTGAAGCACTACGGCCGCAAGGTCAAAGCGCTCCGGGGGGTGGACCTGCGGATCGGCCGGGGCGAAGTCTTCGGTCTCCTGGGGCCCAACGGCGCCGGGAAGAGCACGCTAGTCAAGATTCTCATGACCGTGATCGGGCGGACCGAGGGCGAGGGCACTGTCTTGGGAAACCCGATCGGTGACAAAGCGATCCTCGGACGGATTGGGTACTTGCCCGAACATCACCGTTTCCCGGGATACCTCAAAGGCGGCGAAGTGATCGATTTTTTCGGCGCGATGGCGGGCATCCCCCGCCGCGAGCGGAAGGCAAAGGCGGGCGAGCTTCTTGAAATCGTAAACATGAGCGAGTGGGCCAAGACGCCGGTCCGGAAGTACTCGAAGGGCATGCGGCAGCGGATTGGGCTGGCGCAGGCGCTCGTGAACGACCCCGAGTTCGTTGTGCTCGACGAGCCCACCGACGGCGTCGACCCGGTCGGGCGACGCGAGATACGCGACGTGGTCAAACGACTAGGCGAGCAGGGCCGCGCGGTACTGATCAACTCGCACCTGCTCGGCGAACTCGAGATGGTCTGCGAGCGCGTCGCGATCTTGGTCAAAGGCAAGGTTGCCCAGCAGGGCACCCTCGAAGAGCTCGCGGTCGGCCAGGGGCGATATGAGATTGAGCTCAATGATGGCGACGCGTCCTCGCTTGCCGACGCGGTCGCGAGCGGAGGTGGCGAAGACCCCGCCCTGACCACCGGCGAACGCCTCGTCGTGCACGAGAACGTGCTCAGGATTTACACCGAAGAGGCGGCCGTCGTCGGCCCTGTGCTCGCCAAGGCTGTTGAGATGGGGCTTCTGGTCCGGTCGATGAAGCCGGTTCGCCCGACGCTTGAAGACATGTTTATGCAGGCGGTGACCGATCCGACGAGCGGGCAAGCGCTACGCCCCGGTGCCGACCGAGGCCAGAAGGGAGCCGAGTGATGAGCCTTGCGATCACCCAAACTCGCGCGATGCTCGTTGACGCGTACCGGGAGCTCAACGCACGGAAGCTGTTCTGGATCACGCTGATTCTCTCGGGTGTGCTGGTTCTCGTGTTCGCGCTACTCGATATCGGGAACGGGTCGATCACGTTCGCCGGTTTCAGCATCGATATCCCGGTGGACCCGGACCGCAAGCTGTTTTTCAACCTCGCGTTCACCCAGATCGGTATCGGTGTCTGGCTGACCTGGGTCGCGACGGTGCTCGCGCTGATCTCGACCGCTGGGATCGTGCCCGACCTTGTTTCGAGCGGAACGGTCGAGATGCTGGTGAGCAAGCCGATCAGCCGGGTGCGGCTGCTGCTGACGAAGTACGCGTTCGGGCTGCTTTTCGTCGCGCTCCAGGTCGCTGTGTTCAGCGTGGGCTCGTTCTTGGTCTTCGGGCTCAAGGGCGTGACGTGGGAGCCGCGGATTCTGCTCGCGATCCCGATCGTTGTCGCGTTCTATAGCTACCTCTTCAGCGTGTGCATGCTGCTCGGGTTGCTCACCAAGTCGACAGTCGCGGCTCTGCTTACCACACTGCTGTTCTGGTTTGCGATGTTCATCCTGAACTTCACCGACGCGAGCTTGCTCACGATGAAATCGAGCTCTGAGCTCCGCGTCGATGGCCTGCGTGCCGACGTCACGCGACTCGAGGCGTTGACCATCGAGGGACTGGAAGCCCAGGGCAGCGATGCCCCGGACGCAGGCGACACCGAAGCACTCGACGACTCGAATTTTTATCTCGCAAGCCGCCGGCGGAACCTGGCGGCCGCAGAGGAGGAGTACGAGTCTTGGGCCAAGTGGTCCGGGCGTGTCGCGATCGCGAAGACCGTGCTGCCCAAGACGAGCGAGACGATCGCGCTGCTCGAGCGCTCGCTCATCGACATGACGGAGATCGAAGGCCTCCAGCAGAGCGGATCGGCCTGGGAAGACGAAGCCCGGGAGGCAGCCGAGGAACGAGGCGACGTGTACGTGTCTCAGCGGGAAGCATCGGCCGCGGCCGAATCGGCGTTGAGAGACCGAAGCATCTGGTGGGTCTTGGGGACCTCCCTGGCGTTCGAGGGCGTCGTCCTCGCGATCTGCTGCTGGCGGTTTACGAAGCGTGACTTCTAGGCCCGCTCCCTACGCACGACCAAGCTCTCGCCCACGGTCGCGAGCCGCCGTGACCGCACGCTTCACGAGCCCTCGCAGATCGCCCGCCTCGAAGGTATCGAGCGCAGCCGCGGTCGTGCCCTTCTTGCTGGTCACCGCCTCGCGGAGTTCGCTCGCCGGTCGAGCGTCGGCGTCGAGCAGAGCCCCGGCTCCGACGACGGTCGCCCGCGCGATCTTCGCCGCGACTTCCGGCGACAGCCCCACCGACTCACCAGCTTGAGCGAGCGCCTCGACGAGTAGGAAGACGTAGGCGGGACCAGACCCGGCAACACCGGTGAAGGCATCGATGAGGTCTTCGGACAACTCGACGGTCTGTCCGACGGCGCCGAAGAGCCTTGAGACGAGCGCGAGATCGTCAGGCGTTGCCGAGGCATGGATGGCGATCGCAGACATTCCCTGGCGCACCTGTGCGGGCGTATTGGGCATGACGCGAACGACCCGGGCCGAGGGGCCAAGCCCCTTGAGAATCGCCTCGGTCGTGGTGCCGGCGAGAATCGAGACGACGAGCCGAGATCGCTCGCCCGACGCGAATCTCTGGGCAACTTCAGCGGCAACCTCTGGGAAGACCTGTGGCTTCGTGGCGAGCAGGACAACCCCGGCGCGATCCGCATCGGCTTCGAGTCGTTCGAGGTGATCGAACGCCCCGCTCGCGCTCGCCTCGGCTCGGGCGAACCTCGCTCGACGGCCTTCGCTCGGATCGGCGACAACGACCCGATCCGGATCGATGACCCCGCCAGACGCAGCGCCGTCGAGGATGGCAGAGGCCATCGTGCCCGCTCCGATAACGCAGAGCGGTGGAAAGGTCGTCGCGGGAGCGGATTCGGTCGCGTCGTGGTGTTCTTGCATAGACTTGGCGTTCCGCGGGGCTTTGGCGTGGCCGCGCGTGTGGGCGCACACGGACGACAAACACATGTTCTACCAGCTTGAGTTTGAACGCGAGATCCGCGACCTTGAGGCCCAGATCGAGGATGCCGAGAAGGCGCGGGCGCAGGGGATCGCCGGCCCTCCGGGCGCCGAGACGCCATCCGAAGACGAGGTCGAGGCGCTGCGGTCGACGTGCACGACTCGCCTCTCGGAGCTGTACGCGGACTTGGGCGCGTGGGACACGGTCCGCGTTGCCCGTCACCCAAGTCGTCCGCAGACGAGGGACTACATCGCCAAGATGTGCAGAGATTTCTGCGAGCTCAAGGGCGATCGCCGGTTCGGGGATGACCCGGCGATCGTCACTGGGTTCGCCAGACTCGGCGCCCACAAAGTGCTTGTCGTCGGGCATCAAAAGGGCCGTGACACCGAAGAGAAACTCGCGTGTCACTTCGGGTGCGCCCACCCCGAGGGGTACCGCAAGGCCCTGGCCAAGATGAAGCTCGCCGAAAAATTCGGTCTCCCGATCGTGACGCTTGTCGACACGCCCGGCGCCTATCCGGGGCTCGGCGCCGAGGAACGCGGCCAGGCCGAGGCGATCGCGGTCAACCTGCTCGAGATGAGCCGCCTGCGCGTCCCGATCGTGAGCATCGTCATCGGCGAGGGCGGCTCGGGCGGTGCGCTGGGCATCGCGGTCGCGGATCGAGTCGCGATGCTTCGACACGCGTGGTACAGCGTGATTAGCCCCGAAGGCTGCGCCGCGATCCTTTGGAAGCAGGCGAACGAACAAACCAACGCCGCCGCCGCCGACGCACTCTGCTTGACGGCAACCGAGAACCAGCGGCTCGGGATCATCGATACGATCGTCGAGGAGCCCCCGGGAGCGGCGCACCGCGACCCTGCGGGAGCGGCTGACAACGTCCGAATCTGGGTTGAGAGCCAACTCGATGAACTCGTTGGACGACCCGTCGAGGAACTCCTCGACGCCAGATACGAGCGATTCCGCCGGCTCGGCAGCTACACCGAAGCCGCGGCAGAGCCGGCAGAGCCAACGGTTTCTGTTCGCCATTCTGATCCCGACTAAACGAGCTTCAGGCTCGATTCTGTGCCTTTGAACAGCCCAGACGTAGCCGGTGCGGAGCCAGTGCTTTGACTCCGGGTACGCGTCCGGATAGCGTTCGCTCCATCGGATCGCTTGCACTTTCTGACTGGATCTTGCTTGACCTTTGTTCGTAAAGGGTTCGCTGTTGGCTAAGGCCGCTGGTTCGTCTCGGGACAAGAAGCGAGCGGCTGGTTCGACCAGCCAGTCGGGATCTCGCGCCGCGACAAAGAAGACGACCAAAAAGGCCGCGAAGAAAGCGAAGGCTGCCACGAAGAACGCCCCGGCGAAGAAGACCGCCAAGAAGGCCTCAAAGGCCACCGCGAAACCGGCCGCGAAGAAAACATCGAAGCCGGCGTCGAAGCCGGTCTCCAAGCCGACCAGCAAGAAGGTCGACAAGAAGACGCCGAAGAAGGCCGCCGCGAAGAAGACTCCTGACAAGAAGACCGCGGCGAAGAAGCCGGTTGCAAAGAAAGCCAAGGCACCGGTGAAGAAGACTGCCTCGAAAGCGGCGAAGAAGACATCGAAGGCGAGCGTCGCGGCCTCCAAGAAAGAATCGTCGTCGGACGCGAAGTCCAAATCGGCAAAAGCGAAGGCCGAACCGGCGAAGAAGGACGATGCGACGACGAAGAAGCCCAACCGCAAGGGCATCACGATCGTCTCTAAGAAGCCTTCCAAGAAGTCGAAGGTCTCGAAGCCCACCCCGAAGTTTCCCCCGACGAGCGGCAAGCTCCTGGGACCGGGTTCCCCGATCCGCCGCCCGCTCATCCCATCCGGGCCGAGCGCTTCGCCACCGGTCGAGGGCGACGGTCTGAGCGACAACGGTGGCGCGAAGAAGAGCCCGTTCAAAAAGCGCGAGCTCGATCGCTTCCGGGGCATCCTGCTGATCAAGCGGGCCGAGCTCATCGGCGACGTCTCTCAGATGGAAGCCGAGGCGCTGCTCGGCAACGCCGGCGACCTGAGCCGGCTTCCCCAGCACCTCGCGGAGCAGGGGTCTGACAGCTACGAGCGTTCGCTGAGCCTCGATCTCGCGGCCGCGGATCGGCGGCTCATCAAAGAGATCGACGACGCGATCGCCCGCATCGACGAAGGCACCTATGGGATCTGCGAGCGCACCGGGAAGGCGATCCGCAAGGAACGCCTCGAAGAGCTGCCCTGGGCCCGCTACTCGATCGAGGCCGCCCGAGCGATGGAGCGGGCAGCCCCCCCACCGGTGCCCCCGACGACATGACCGAACCCTCTGATTCAGCGGCAGGGCCCGATGCCCCCGCTGCAAGCCCGCCCCCCACTGAGCCCGCTGGGGCCGCGTCTTCGGCGGGCGACACACCGAGGCCCCCGGTTCGGACGGCGCTGACGTCGCCCGTCGCGTGGATCTTGCTTCTGGTCACGATCGTGATCGGGCTCGCGAGCGACCTGTGGACGAAGCACGTCGCGTTTGAACGGGTCGCCGGTGATCCGGTCGTCGTGCTCCGCGAAGACGTTCTTGAGTCGCACAAATCGGGCGTCGGGCTCGGGGTCTTGATCCCACCCCACGACCCGATCGAGGCGATCCCCAACGCATTGAATTTCACCTTGGTGCTCAACCCGGGCGCCGTATTCGGCATCGGCGCCGGCAAGCGATGGGTCTTTGTGGGCTTCACCGTCGCGGCGATCGCCTTCGCCGGGTGGATGTTCGCGAAGTGGACCGGCCCCCGCGATCGATGGGCGCACGCTGCCATCGGGCTGCTCGTCGCCGGCGGACTCGGGAACCTCTACGACCGGATCACGTTCGCATGCGTCCGCGACTTCATCCACCCGTTGCCAGGTTGGAAGCTGCCCTTCGGGATCCAATGGCCCAACGGGAGCGACGAGGTCTGGCCTTACGTCTCCAACGTCGCGGATGCGTACCTGATGCTCGCGATCGGGATCCTGCTGATCATCTCGCTGAAAAAGCCGAAGCCGGCGAAAGCGGAATCGGGCGACACCCCGAACGCTCCGCCCAAGGCGTGATCGGTTCCAATCGCCACCCAAGGTCGTTCGGAGGCGCAACGCCTTGAGCACGACCGAAAGGACGTCATCGCATGCGACCAACGCCATCGGTTCTTGTTGCTTTCCCGTTGTTCATGGGCGTCCTCGGGATCAGCGGATGCTCGCACTCCTCGCCGGCCGAGAGCGGACGCGTCCCCTCGGCGGCGATCAAGGCCGCCTTCGCCCCTCCCGGAGAGTCGAACGTTCGCTCGTCGATCGCCTTGGGCGACGGGGTTGCCTTGGTCGGCACCGAGGAGACCGGGGATGTCTTCAAGACCAGTGACTCTGGCCAAACCTGGTCAAAGGTCATCGACGGTGGTGATCGATGGGGCATCCAAGACGTGCGTAACTTCATCCGAGCGGACGACGGCCGGCTCTACGCGACAACGTCTGAACCTGCCCTCGTGCTTCGTTCCGCCGACGAAGGCGACACCTGGGAGCAGGTAATCGAGGCGGACGCCTCGCGGACCGTGGCCCTCGCCCAGCTCCGATCGGGCGCGATGCTCGTCGGGTTGCGGCGGTCCGGGAACGACCGCATCAGTCTCCTGCGGAGCGAGAACGGATTCGCGACACACGACGTCGTCGTGCTCGACGAAAGCCTGCCAAGGCAGAACACCACGTCCCTCATTGAACTCGAGAGCGGAACCGTTCTGGCAGGGGTTGGCTTTGAAGCGTCGGGCAAGGTCTTCCGATCGGCTGACGACGGGCGATCCTGGGCACAGACCGCCGAATTTCCCGACGCCCGTGATCTCATGGACTTCTTTGAGATCGACGGCCGCGCATACGTCACGGCCTCGGGCATCGCGACCATCTATGCAAGCGACGACGACGGTGTCACGTGGCGGGAACACGTCCAGATCTGGGAGAAGGGCTTCCTGGGCGAGCACGCTGTTCTTGAGCACGCCGGATCGACGCACCACCTGCTTTCGGGAACGGATCAGCGTTCAGAGACGAAACGGCACGTCGTACTGATCTCGGACGACGACGGGGCGTCGTGGCACGAGTGGATCGAACTCGCCACCGACACGTCGGGCGGAGCAAGCAACGTCGCGGTGATAGACGAACACACAGTGATCGTCGGCACCGGCAACCACAGCGTGCAAGGCAAGCTGTACACGCTCAGCGTGAAATGAACACCGGTTACGTCGAATACCCGAATCTCCGCCTGCGACTCTCACCGCAGGCGGAGTTGCTGATGATTAGGGCAGACCGGTCAAGAACGCGTCGATGAAGGCATCGACATCACCCAGATCGATCACGCCGAACGGGGCCGCGAGATCGATGCTCGGGTCTGTGTTTGTGAACGCGACAACAAACGCATCCACGTCCGCCAGATCGAGAACGCCAAACGGCTCGACGAGGTCGGCCAGGTTCCCGCCGGTCTGGACGACGCTGACCGAAGTCACCACGCCATCGGCGAACACGGACTGCGGCGGGCTTGTCGGCACGGCACCGACCTGCGTGTACTTGAAGCTGCCGGTCTGAGTCACGGAGTCGATATAAACGACGATCTCAATGTCGGTGTCGAAGAACGAGACGCTGACGCCCGACGTCGTCGTCTCCGCGACGCCTGCGAAAATGTTGTCGCTGATAACATCGAACGTGTACGCCCTCGTCGGGCTTGTGAACGAGCCTCCGAACTCGAAGACAGCGGTTTGGGCAGGTTCGTCGACCACGAGCGAGCCCGAGAAGGTCAACGAGAGATCTCCCGGCTGAGGGTTGGCACTGAGCAGGTTCCCGTTGATCACCGCGAACGTGAGGTTCTGGGCGTCGGTGAGCTGGCCCGCGATCTCATAGGTGGTGACCTGTGCGACCGCAGTCGACGAGACGAGCGCGATGAGAACAGACTTGATGGTGGCCATGATCGTCTTTCCTTCCAGTTGATATGCACGGCACGCTTCAAAACCGCGTAACCGGATAGCGTGAGCGCACAAAGACCGCGCCCGGACCGCTGAGCTCTAACGGACCGACTCACGCCGTGAACATGAAACGAGGGATCACAAAGGACGCTCTTCCCGTAGCAGCGACCTTCGGGTGTTGAGGAATGTGCTGATGGGCGTGAGGCGAACGGGCCCGGACGACGCGGGCTCGGAAATCACCGAGCCGGGCCGGGGCTCACGTCAACCGCCGTCCACTTCACACGCACCGCCCGGGCGACGCATTCGTCGGCAAAGGCAGCATCGGGCGTGGGCAAGGTGGCGGCTCATGTGATGGCTCACGATACGACCGATGCGGGGCGAGGTTCCATTGGCAACGGATGAAGATTCGCACCGACGGAACTCTGGCGACGAGCGGCCCTACCAGCCCCACTGCCGCAACTGAGCCTCGCTCCGCGATACGAACGTAGAGAATTGCGAGGGCTCGTCAAACAGTTCGATCCACAGTGGTCTCTCAAAGACCCGTTGGGGATGAGCTTCGCCGTCGAAACCGACGAACAGTCCGTTCTCACGCCGAAAACTCAGGCAGGGCTCGATGAACTCAAGCGTCCCGTTGCCCTCTCGAAGCCAAGTCCAGAGGCCACGCAACTCACCACTCGTCGCGCACTCGTCCTGAAAGTCCCAAGACATATCTGCTGTCTCGACACGTGCATGGACACGAAGCCACCGGTACTCCGGCCCGTCATCGGCGCCTCGCGCAAGCCGGATCTCAACCCGGTTACCGGGTCCGCGGAGTGTCGCTGGTACGCCCTTCATTCACAGGCCCTTCACCGCCTCCAACACCTCTTCAGCGTGCCCCGGCACCTTCACCTTGTCCCACCGCTGCACGACCTTGCCGTCGGCTCCGATCAGGTACGTCGTGCGCTGGATGCCCATGTAGGTCTTCCCGTACATGCTCTTCTCGACCCAGACGCCGTACTTGGGGGCGATCTTGGGGTCGGGCTTTTTGTCTTCGTTGACCGCGTCGTCGGCGAGGATGGGGTAGGTCAGCCCCTCCTTATCCGCGAACTTTTTCTTGCTCTTCACGTCGAGGATCGAGATCCCGAAGACCTTCGCCCCCACCTTCTCGAAGTCCTTGGTCAGATCGCGGAACGCGCACGCCTCTTTGGTGCATCCGCTCGTCGCGTCTTTGGGGTACCAAAAGAGCACGACCGGTTGACCGGCATAGTCGGAGAGCTTGTGCGATTCGCCGTCTTGGTCTTTGAGGGTAAAGGCGGGTGCTTTCTTGCCGGGGTCGATGAGGGGCATGGGCATCGCTCCGCGATGGGGTAAGGGCATCAGGCGCCGGGCACCGGGCCCCGGCCAATCGGTATGTCTCTTGTACTCAGAGTCGCCCAGCCTGGCAATCGGATGCACCGCGACGCGATTCCCCGGCAACAAAGGTCCGCCGCAGATTCGAGTGGCCTCAGGCCCCGGCCAACCAACCGATTGCCAAGGCGAAGATGCACGCCGCCAGGGTCACCGTCAACGCCGCGGACGCGACGGTGGCCAGCGGGAACTTCGACTCGGGCAGTTTCACAGCAACCAATCTCGGGTCCGTTCCCGATTCGGCCAACGGCTCACCCCGCCTCGCGCGATCTTGGACCATCGCGATGATCAGGGTCGCGTCGAAGGGACGCAACCCGGCCGCCGCCGCGGCTCGCATCAGACCCCGGCGGTTCTCCGGGCGCACGATCGCCGCCCGCCCGCCCTCGACGTGTGTCGCGACGAGAGCCGCGAACGCCTGGGCGGGGTTGAACGCCGCGTCGTCGAGCTCCCGAGCCGCTTCCGGGACGTTGCGCGGCCGCAACGACGTTGCCACGTCGCGTCGCTCGGTGTTGCGTTTGGGCAACACCGGAGGGCCTGAGGTGGGTCTGTGAGCTTCAACGAGCCGCATGCGATACAAGGTGCGACTCGCGTGCCGAACCGAGTGCCGCACAACAGCCGATTGGCCTTCCAGCGCTCCGCGGATATGCTCTCGGTGCTGGAAAGGGCTTGGTTGGGCGAGGCAGCAAACGAAGCAGTTCCGGAAACCACAGACGGGCAGCCCCCGGTCACTGAAGCTGCGCCCGCCGCCGAGACGCCCGAGGCCCCCAAGCCCGAGTATCCCCTTTCTGAGCCGGTGCCTGACGTCATCACGAAGCTCAGTCCCCCGGGCGTTCTCGCGAGGCTCGACCGTGCCAGCCGGCGGGGCAAGCTCCCCGGTTTTGTGGGTGAGCATCGCGAAGGCCTGTGCGCCGTTGCCGCTTTCGGCGAGACCTTCGACCGCCTCATGATTGTGAAGGCCGAGCCCGAACCGAATGGTCGGACCCGGCTTTGGTGGACCCTAAAGCTTGAGCTCAAGATGCCTTGCATCCTCGCCATGCTGCTGGGCGTTTCGGTGTGGCCCGGGGAACCTCTGACCGACTCGCTGCTCAAGACCTACTTCGGGTTCTACAACGAGTGGGTGCAGGGCGGGCTGGGCACTTGGATGTGGTACTTGCCCATGTCGATCGGCGGCGCCGTGTGGACGTGGCGCTGGGCTCAGCAGAAGAGCCGCGTGACGACCCACCAGTCGGCCCACGAGATGGCCCGGAAGATCGCCGAGGCGGTGGGCGGCGAGACCGTCAAGCCCCGACGGCCGGCGACGTAGCCCTCGCCGGCCGCTCACGCGGGCCGTTGAGCAGCCTCCCGATAAACGTGTAGCGCACGAACCACTGGTAGCTCGCCAGCAGGATCGCTGTCGTTACACCGACGAGCAACGTGAGCTTGACGATGCCCGGGGCCTCGATGTTCGCGATCAGCACCTGGCCGAGAAGCACGAGCGGCATATGCGCGAGGTAGAGCCAGTACGACGAGTCGGACGCGTAGCGCACCCAAGGCCGCGGCGTATTCAGTGTCGACCGAAAGATGCCCATCAACGCGAAGATGAACGTCCACGCAAACGTGCTCTGCGTGACAAATGACAACGCGTCGACGAGCCAGGGGTCGAGGTGATCGACAATCCAACCCGCTTCCGCCCGGATGCTCAGCATGACGACGGCGCTGCCCGCCGCGGCGATGAGGTACCCCGACCACCACCTCCCGAGCGTTTCCACCGATCGGAGCGAGGCGTGCATGAGCACCCCGAACCCGAAGAACACGGCATAGTGAAGCAAGATCTTGGGGAACGGGATGAAGGCCGCCGTGGTCGCCGGCCCCATTTCACCCTGGTACGACTGGGTCCAAGCGGTCAGCGGGATCAGGAATGACAGGCACAACGGGGTCGCGACGAGCACCGAAGGAAGCGTGAACCGGGGAAGCCGCTTGGCAATGATCGCGAGGAGGGCGTAGACCCCGATGAAGATGCACAGGTGCCACAAGAACCAGAGGTGCATGAAGAACGGAAACTCGAAGAAGAGCGAGTAGACCCAGCCGGGCCAAGCCGACGCGTCGGACCCGGCCGCGGTATCGCCCTCCAGCATCACCCGAATCTCTGCGCGGCCCGCTTCGACCTCGTCATAAGGCACCGTGACGCCCAGCAACCCAGCGACGTAGTCAACGGTCCCTTGACCGTGATTCATCGCGTCGATCGGGCGTTCGCCCTTCGCATCGGCTCGGTCTGACTCCGCGCCGGCGTCGAGGAGCAGCCGCGCCGCCTCGGCCCGCCCGAAGAACGCCGCGGTGTGCATCGGTGTTGTTTGCGAGCGATCGCCGAACCCCTGGTTCGGGTCGGCGCCGCTGTCGAGCAGCAGTTCCAACGCTTCGGTCTGTCCGCCGGCGACCGCCCACGCGAGGGGCGTCGTCGCGAGTTGGGGGTCGGCGAGGTCGATGTCGGCACCCGAATCGATTAGGGTGTTGAGTTGCTCGAGATCTCCGTCGACGGCCGCCCCCCAGATCGTCTCTGAGGCATCGGCCCTGGCGTCGAAACCCCGCATCGCCGCCGCGATGCCAGCGCCGATAAACGCGCCCCACGTCACCGGGATAACGGTCGCCATCCCGATCAGCAAGGGCACGAGGATCCGCTTCTTGCGATGCGAGACCATGCCGCCGATGCCCCGCCGACTGAGAAGCATCGCCGTAAAGAACCCGCTCATCATGAAGAAGAGGGGCATACGGAACACGTGGATCACGCTCACAGCGGCGCCGTAAGCCCGATGCTCAGAGATGTCGGTCACCGGCCACCCCGACCCGGCGACGAACGAAAGCGCGACGTGCAGGACGATCCCGAGGAGCATCGCGAACGCTCGGAGCGCATCGAGATCGTGGTACCGCAGCGCCGGGGTCAGGTCGGCTGTCTGGTCGTGCGCAGTGCTCACCGGCCGATCCTTGGGAACGCCCGGGCTGGGATTACTCGACGTCCTTGCCTTCGGCAACATCGACGATCGGCGGCGCCTCGTGCGCGTCGTCCCCGCCTTCCTTCATGCGCTTGAAGTAGTCGTGGTACGCGCCCATCGCCTTGGCCCCGAAGATCCACATGATCGGGATGTTAGCGACGAGCATGACGCCCAAGCCGAGCGTGGTCCACATGTCGAGTTCGGCATCGGTGCCGATGATCGCCGTGGTCCCGCCCGCTCCGAAAATGGGCATCGCGAGGAGCGTGGTCACGAAGATCAGCCCTGCGTACACGAGTTTGTAGATAAGCACCGCGGTCCCAGACGACTTTCCCTTGCCAAAGAAGAAGTAGATGCCCTGCTCGCCGTAGTACGACCAGGAAATCATCGTCGACAGGGCGAAGAGCCACGCGGCGATCGAGACGAGCCACTTCCCGAGACCGGGGGTGACACGGTCGAACGCGTACGCGGTCAGCGAAGCGCCGGCGTAGTCGCCGTACACACTCAGATCGGGGTCACCGTTCTCGTCCTGACGGAACGTCGGGGTTGTTTCCGAAGAAAGGGTGCCCCAATCAACTATCCAGGTACCGTCCTCGAGCTGATTCACGCTCCCGTTGATGCGTCTCAAGCTCCGCCCGGTGTCCGCGTTTTCATCGCCGCTTACAACGATGAAGACCGTCTCCCCGTCACGCCAGCCATCGGCGGTCGGCGGCACACCCCGGATCTTCTTGTCATCAGCGTTCATTTCCGGGAGCGGAGGCGACTCAAGGGTCCACTCTCCGGGTTCGCCGGCTGACACCACCTGCACCGTCGGGACACCCGCGATGGTCGCGTAGCTGGCCTCCCCGTCGCGGTCGTACGCGCCGCTCGACATGATGACAAGGGCGGTCAGGGTGCAGACGACGATGGTGTCGATGAAGGGCTCAAGCCCCGCGACCACGCCCTCGCGCACAGGCTCGTCGGTCTTTGCCGCCGAGTGGGCGATGGGGCTGGATCCTTGGCCCGCCTCCGAACTGAACAACGCACGCTTGACGCCCCACAGGGCCGCGTAGCCGAAGGTCCCGCCCAGGAACGCGCCCACCGGGGCCGCGTCTTCGCCGCCCAGGAAGGAGGGCAGGCCCGACTTGACGATGAGCCAGAGCATGCTCGGGATCTCGCCCGCGTTGAGGACGAGCACGTAGAGAGCCGCGAGCACGTACAGGATGCACATGAACGGAACGATGCGACCGGCGACCGCACCGATGCGTTTGATGCCTCCGATGATGACGAGGGCCACGAGAATGGTCAGAACGATGCCCGTCGCGATCTGGGGCACGCCGAAGTAGGTGCGGGTGATATCCGCGACGTTCCACGCCTGGAACATGTTGCCGCCGGTCACGGCAGAGATGATCAGCGTGACCACGAAGATGCCGCCGATGATCTGACCGAGCGGTGCCAAACCCCATTCCGCGAAGCCCTTCTTGACCACGAACATCGGGCCGCCGTGCGGGTTCTCCGGGTCGTCGGTGTTGCGGTAGAGCATGGATTGGGTGACCTCGGTCATCTTGATGGCCATGCCCAAGACACCGATGAGCCACATCCAGAGGACCGCGCCTGGGCCACCCAGGGCCACCGCCAACGCCACTCCGGCGATGTTCCCGAGGCCGACCGTCGCGGACAACGCCGCGGAGAGCGCCTGGAAGTGGTTAATTGCACCGGCGTCGTTCTTGTCGTCGTACTTGCCCCGGACCACCGATATCCCGTGGGTGAGGGCGCGGTATTGCCCAAAGCCCGACCAGATCGTGAAAACGAGCCCTGTGAGAAGCAGCGCGTACACGGTGTAGTTGCTGAAGAGGATTCCGTTCAGCGCGTTGATGGCGTCATTCATGGGCCCGGGGTCCCTCGGCGAGGTGTCTTGAGTCTCCGCCCCGCCGATCTTCCGGGCGAGGGGATCCAGTTTCAGAGATAATGCCCGAAGTGGACGCAGGATGCAAACAGCCGCGAACCGGGACCCTCTCCATGGATGATTGGTTCCGACCGGATCTTTCCGACGTGCTCGACGCGTGCGAGCGCGGAATCGCCGAGGCCGAAGCGCTCGCGACGCAAGCGCACGCCCCGACCGGGCCCGATGCGCTGACCGAGACCGAGTTGCATCGCGTGCTCGCGGATGGCCTTACGAACGCCGGAATCCCGGTTGTCCGCGAGGTCCGCTTCCCAGCGGACCCGGGCGGGACCGTTCACCCACGCGACCGCGAGCGATGCGACCTCGTCGCCCTTCCGACCGGGGCGGCGGCGGTGTTCGACCCGGTCATCGAACGCGCCGAACGCGAAGCCGGCCTCGACACGCTTTTCGAGGACCGCGTCGACAGCATCGCTTCGGTGGCAAGGCCGCCTGACGTCTGCGACCCGTCCGACGCGGCGTGGGTCGAGGTGAAGTCCACAGGGACGTTCGTGTACCGCGACGGTGTGCCAACGCCCAACCGCAGCTACACCGACGAACTCATCCGGGGGGCGCTCGCCGATGGGATCAAGCTCGCCGACGCGCCGGGGCTCGGCGAGCGAGCGGTGCTGCTCGTGGTGTTCACCTGCGACGAAGACGCCATCCGGCGAGATCTCATCACCGTCGCCCACCGCCTTCTCGACCACGGCATCGAAACAAGAACCCCGATCGTCCGCTCGGTCCCCATCTCCGATCGCGCCGGTAACACGCACGGCGTGCTCGGCTTGTTCGACGTCCTCGCGACCTCGAAGCCTTCGAACGAGGTCCGCTAGACGCCGAAATGCCCTGTCAAGCTGATTCCGGGCCGACGGGGGCAGGCGACCCGAGTTCACTCCCGGGCTGACTGGGTGTCGCAGGCGCTTCGTCGGTGCCGGGAGGCCCGAGGTCAGCGACCTGGGCGATCGCATCGGCCGCGGCTCGCGCCGCGGTGTACCCGTCGAACCTCGACGCGACTTCACCGAGCGCGGACCGTTGTAGTTCGAGCCGTTCTGGGTTGCCCAGCAGTTCCCTGGCTTCTTGAGCGAGCGGCTCGAATCCGTCGAAGTGCGGGACGAGTTCCGGAACGATCTCACGATCGGCGACGAGGTTTGGGAGCGTGAAGAACGGCGCTTGGAGCAGCCACCGCCCCACGAGGTTGTAGAGAAGACGGCTCGACTTGTACACGATGACCATCGGTCGGCGTTGACGGGCGATCTGGAGCGTGACCGTCCCGCTGACGACAAGTGAAAGCTGACACCAGCGGATGACCGCATCGGTCTCCGAGACCGCGATACGAAGGCGATCGGGCCAGCCGCCCTGGGCGGTCGCGATCTCGCGGAGCATCGCTGCGGCACGCTCGCCGGCCGCCGCGACGACACCGGTGGCCCCCGGATGCTCAAGGCTCAGGTCTCGGAACGCCTCAAGCAGCAACGGCGCGTTGCGCTTGATCTCGCCCGGACGCGAGCCGGGCATGAGCGCGATCCTTGGCTCGTCGGCAGGCCATCGGGCCGAGGCATCGTCAAGCTCGCGCTCGTCGATCGGCTCGTCGAAGAGCGGGTGCCCAACAAAGCGGGCCGGCACGCCTTCCCGCTCGAAGAAGCTTTCTTCGAACGGGAGCAGGCAGCACACAAAGTCGGTGAGCCTCTTGAGCTTCTTGATGCGCCAGGCGCCCCACGCCCAGACCTGCGGCGCTACCAAGTGGACGACCTTCGCCCCGTGTTTCTTCGCGGCAGCGCAGATCGGGAAGTTCGCGGCCGGCGCGTCCACCGGAACGTGCACGTCGAATGGGTTTGCGTCCATCCAGCCGAAAATCCGACGGTTGGTTGCCCGCTGGTTCAGAATCGTCTTGGGACCCGGGAGCCCGACCACCGAGTTCTCGCCGGTCCACTCGACAATCTCGGCGCCGGCCCGCTCCATGTTCGGGCCGCCCCATGCCGCGATCCGGAGATCGGGATACCGACGCTTGAGTTCCGCAACGACCGCCGCGGCGTGATCGTCGCCGCTGGGCTCGAAGCCGGTGAAGAGAATCGTGCGGGGACGCTCGCTCACGGGAACGAGTGTAGTACACGCTGTCCCCCCGCCGTTCCCCCCGCCCGGTCAGAACCCAGCGTCGGCAAGCCAGGAACTCGGCTTGCTCTCGAGCGCCTCGGCCACGAGGAGCAGCGATTCAAGGCTCGGAAGGTGGGCGCCGCGCTCAATCGAGCTGAGCTGACTCACCGAAACCCGGGTCGACTCGCTCAAATCCTTGAGCGTCCACCCCCGCTCGGTCCGCGCCAGGCGGATCCGCCGCCCGAGCTGGGCCCGGAGCCGGTCTTGAGCCGATCGCCCGAGATCAAGGGTTTCTGCCGCCTGGGCGAGCACCCGCTGAAGATCGCCAGCCCCGAACGGTTTGGCGAGGTAATCGAACGCGTCGCGTTTGAATGTCTCCCGCATCGAGTCCATCGTCGGGTATCCGGTGACGACGACGACGCAGAGCTTGGGCCATCTCGAACGGAGTTCGGCGAGCACCTCGGCCCCGTCATGGGACCCCATCTTCATGTCGAGCAGGACCACGTCGGGAAGACGGCTCGTGCACACCGTCCAGAGTTCTTCGGGGCTTGCGACCGACCGGAGTTCATGCCCGTCACCCTCAAGAAGCGTGTGCAGGTACTCGCGGAAGTCGGGGTCGTCGTCGATCGCGACGATCGACAACGGGACCGGCGGTTCTACGGATCTCGCTTCGCTCACGCTTGAACCTCCATCGAGCCCTCGCTCTCGGGCGACGCCGTCGTCGTCCCATCCCCCGAGCGGCGCTTCTCCTGACCCGCCGGCTCGCTGAGGGAGCCGACCTTGGCGCTCGTCATCGGGAGCATCACCTCGAACACCGCTCCCTTCGCGTCGGCGCGGTTCTTCGCGATCACGGCCCCGCCATGCTCACGCACGATACCGTCCGCGACCGCGAGGCCCAACCCGGTTCCCCGGGCGTCCAGCTTGTCTGAGACGAACGGCTCAAAGAGCGTCGGGAGGATCCGAGGGTCGATCCCCGGTCCATCGTCGATGACCCGCAAGGCGACCCATTCGGCCCCGTCACGCTCAAGACGCTCCACCGACACCCGAACTCCAGGGCCGCCGACTCGTGATTCAGTCGCGCCACCAACAGAGCCGCCCTTCACCGCGTCGACCGCGTTCCGGACAAGGTTGACCATGACCTGGAGCATCCGATCCGCATCTAACTGCACAAACACGCCCTCGGAGACGTGATTCTCCAAAGGCATGGCCCCCGTCTCGCGATCGAGCTTCACGAGGGTGATCGCCTCGTCGATCAGCGGACGCAGCTCGGTCGGCTTCGCGATCGAGTCCCGCGCTCTCGCGAAATCAAGCAAGCTCTCACCGAGTCGCTCAAGCCGAACAATCACGCGTGCCAGCAGCCTCGCCTCGGCTTCCGGAAGCCCTCTCGCAGGGTCGACGGCCAGCTTTTCAACGAGTCCCTTCGCCACCGACAGCGGCGTGTTCAGTTCGTGCGCGATCCCTGCCGACATCATGCCCAGACTCGCGAGCCGGTCCGCCCCTTCGAGGTTCCGACGGGCGGTTTCGAGCAGGTGATTCTTCCGACGCAAGTCCGCCGCGGCTGTCTCCACTTTCCCGAGCGCTTCGGCCAACGCCGCCTCATGCTCGCGAAGCGAGTGCACGACGCCGTTCCGAGAGCGCATGATCTCGCCCAGTTCGTCAGCCGGGATGTCAGAATCGGCGATGAGTTCGCCCGCGTGATCCCCCTCGCGCACCGCCCGATCGGCCCGAAGGAGGCGGTCGATCGGCCTGTAGACGTTCTGGGGCAAAACGAACACCTCGAGCGCCGCGGCGATCAGCCCATACGCGACGAGGACCGCAAACACGAGCAGAAGGTACACCCTCGCCGTCGCGGCTCGGGCCTCGGGAACAATCGTCGAGGCCAGGCGAAATCGCTCGTCCCCCACCGCCGCCGCGACCCGCGTCCGCCCGCCAGGGCCCGATGAAACGAGCGTCGGTCCCTCGGCCCGTTCGAGCCGCGAGCGGTCAGCGACCGAAAGACCGAGCGCGTCGGCTGTTCCGGTGCGGATGTCGGTCAAGCCGTCCTGCGTGCCCCCGTCGGCGGCCCCCGACTGCTCAAAAGCGAGCAGTAGCGCCTCTGCCTTGGCTCGTTCTGATTCGATCACGACACCGTCGACCGCCGGCCTGACCGCGAACAGAAGAACCGCCGCCAGCGCCAAGCTGAAGCACGTGTGCAAGAACATCAGCTTCTTGCGCACCCGCATCCCCGCCAGCAGACCAGGCCGACGGCCTGGGAGCGTCTCGGATTCACGTGCAAGGCCCATCGGACAACCATACGCGGCGCCCCGCTCGAGCCGCGTACGCTCCCGCCTTGCCAGCTCGCCCCCAACACTCCAGCCCCACCCCGCGCCCGCGGTCCTCCCCCAACGGCCGCCACGCCGCGTGCCGCGTGTTGCGATCCCATGCGGAACGCTTCCCCGACCTGCTCCCAGACCCGACGCTGGCCGACGGTCTCGACCCTCGCGAGGCGGGTTTGGCCAGAGCCATCACCGACGCGACCGTTCGGCGCTGGCTCACCCTCCGCTTCCTCATTGGGCGGTTCACAAACGGGCCGGTTGACCGGCTCGAACCGGGCGTCCTCGCCGGCCTGCTCGCCGGCACGGCGCAGATCGCCCTGCTCGACCGCGTGCCGCCCCACGCTGCGATCAACGAGACCGTCGAGTGGGTCAAACGTCGCGTCCGGCAGCGTGCTGGCGGGCTCGTGAACGCGGTGCTCCGTCGTATCGCCGAACTGGCTCCATCCGATCTCGAACCGCGCGACAAGTGGACCGACGCATCCGACGAGTTGCTCCTCTCTGACGGTCGTGCGCGAGCGCTCACCGAAGCGGTGCTCCCCGACTCAGAATCCGATCGGATCAGCCTGACCACGTCGGTCCCGCTTCGCACGTTCAGCGAATGGGCCGACGAACGAGGTTGGAAAGAAGCCAAACGGCTCGCGTTCAATGCGATGACGGTCCCGCCGTTGATGGTGAACGGGTCCCACGCGACGGAAAAAGTAGAGTCTGAGTTGCTCACACCTCACGAAGAGCCGGGATTCTTCGTCTTTGATGGACCGAGGGATGCCCTGTCGGCCCTGCTGAGTGACCGCAATGACCTTTGGGTCCAAGACCCCGGGTCGGCACGCTCGGTCGGCGTCGCCCAGGGCCTCGAACCACGCTGCATCCTCGACGTGTGCGCCGGGAAGGGAACCAAGACCCGCCAACTGCGTGCGATGTTCCCCGGGGCCAAAATCGTCGCGAGCGACACCGACCGGGTCCGCGCCCGCGACTTCGCAGACATGGTCAGCGAGACCCGGATGGACAACGCGATCTGGGCCCATCCGCAAGACCTGGAGACCTTCGCGCCGGCGGAACTGGTCCTGCTCGACGTCCCCTGCTCCAACAGCGGAGTCCTCGCCCGACGCCCCGAGGCCCGCTACAGGCTGGGCAAGAAACAGACCAAACGCCTCAACGCGATTCAGGATGACCTCCTCGCAAAGGGTGCCGCCCTGTGCGCCCCCCGGGGGCACGTGCTCTACGCCACGTGCTCGGTCGACGAAGCGGAAAACGAAGCGATGGTCGAACGGGCGGCCCGCCACGGACTGGTCGAGGTCCGAAGGCGGGAAACCCTGCCCCGAGGGGCCCCGGGCGACAAGGCGTCGGCCCATCTCGATGGGGGCTTCGCCTCGTTGCTTCGGAAGGGTTGACCCCAGGCGACCAAGGCGACGTACACTCTCCACCTTTGTCCGGGGGCCCTCATCGTGCCCGCCCCCGGTCGGCAGAAAGCGGGAGATCGATGAACCTGCTCGACATCCTCAGCCGCGAAGCGGTGATCGCCCCGATGAAGGCGACGGAAAAGAAGCCGGCCATCGACGAACTCGTCGACGCGGTCGCCCAAACCGGCAAGGTCGCCGACCCCGACGCCCTCCGCGAAGCGGTCTGGACCCGCGAACGGACCCGGACGACCGGAATCGGGCACGGCCTCGCCATCCCCCACGGAAAATGCCCCGGGCTCAGCGGGCTCGCGATGGCGATGGGCAGGCCGAGCGAACCGATGGAGTTCGAGGCCATAGACGGCCAGCCGGTCAAGCTCATCGTCCTGCTGGCCAGCCCGCCCGACCAGACCTCCGACCACATCCAGGCGCTCGCCCGGATCAGCAAGCTGATGAACGCCGAGACGTTCCGCGAAGAGATCTACGCGGCTCCGTCGGCCGAAGAAATCTACGAGCTCATTCGTCGTCAGGAGCAGCCGGCGTAGCGGGCTTCTCGCTCGCCCCCTCGTCCGCAGCGGCCGCCAACGTCTCGAAGACAACGAGACAGCGTTCCGACGCCGCCCTGTACAGAGCGTGCGGGAACAGCGTCAACAGCGCCACGACCAACCCGACGGCCGTCGTGAACAACGCTTCAGCAATCCCCGACGCGACGAGCGCCGGATCGGACACGACCGACTCGCCCACGCCGGCACCGCCGAGCAATTCGAAGCTCTGAATAATGCCGGTCACCGTCCCCAGAATGCCCAGCATCGGCGCGGCGGTGATGATCGTCGAATGCAAAGCAGAGAACCGCTCGACGATCGGGCGGAACCGCTCGGACGCGGCGACCACCGCCGACGCCGATGCCGATCCGGAACGCTCGGCCTCACTCGCAAGCCGCACCGCGAACCCGGCATAGACCGACTTATCCCGTTGGGCCTCGGCGCTGACACTTCGCCACGACGCCTGACGCATCGACGCCAACGCCCGCTCGAGCCACGCCCGGTCGAGCCGGGAAGAAGGACCGAGCCAGAACACGGCCCGCTCGATCGTGATCGCCAGAGAGACCACACTGAGCGCAAGCAGCGGGTACATCACCCAGCCGCCGGCTTCAATGAGGTCGAACACGCGCGCCACTGCATCCATCGCCGCGATGGTACGCGAAACGCGCACCGACCTAAAGCCATCTCGCCACCCCGGGCGGCGGCCGCCCTCGGGCTGCGTGGAACGTGCCCGTTCGTATACTCGGTCGATTCGAGGAAAGCCGTGAACGACCGCCCATCTGATACAACGCTCGCCACCAAACCGCACCTCGTGTCTCCCCCAGAATGGACATCAGCGATCCGTCCCAGTGTCGACGCGGCGCTCGATGCCTTTATCGATCGGGCGGAGATGCCCGACTCGCTCCGCGCGGCAGTCCGGTACGCGGCGACCTCGGGTGGCAAGCGCGTGCGCCCGATCCTGAGCTGGGCCTGCTCCGAAGCGGTCGGGGGTCTCGGGGAGGCAAGCCTCCCGGCCGGCGTTGCCGTCGAGCTCATCCATGCCTTCAGCCTCGTTCACGACGATCTGCCGTCCCTCGACGACGATGACCTCCGCCGCGGAAGGCCCACGCTCCATCGGCACGCAGGCGAAGCCATGGCCGTCCTCGCCGGCGACGCGATGCTCACTCTCGCGTTCCAGGCAATCGATGCCATCGATACGCCGACGCTCCGCGATCGACTCCGAGACGACCTCGTCCGCGGCACCATGGGCATGATCGGTGGTCAGGTCTACGACACCCTCGGGACGCTCCCCGAGGGACTCACCGATCGCGAGAAGCTTGAGACAGTGCATCGCGGCAAAACGGGGGCGCTGCTCAAAGCGAGCTGCCTCATGGGCGCGAGATGTGGAGGGGCCGATAATCGTTCGCTTCAGGCGGTATCGGACTACGCCGAGTCGATCGGCCTGCTCTTCCAGATTGTGGACGACCTCATCGATGTCGAGCAGTCAGACGAACACGTCGGCAAACGCACCGGTAAGGACGCCGACGCCGGCAAACGCACGTATCCGGGGGTCTTGGGAATCAAAGCCAGCCGAACCGCCGCGGATGACTTTCTCGAGTCGGCGTGTCGTGCCGCTCGGGGGCTGGCCAAACATGAAAGACTCGAGGGGTTCGCCCGATATCTACGTGTGCGAACGAAGTGACAAACCGGTCGTACCCCCAGCAGGGTGCCTACCGTTGTTTTCAGAAATCTTTGAAAGCCCGCCGTGGTCGTGTTGTGAACCCACGCGGCGTTGAAGGGCGAAAGGCATGCCATGGGGTACCTCAGCACCCTCAGCGGATCTCAAGACCTCCAGAAGCTTTCGGTCGAGCAACTGTCCGAGGTCGCATCTGAAATCCGCTCGGCGATCATCGGTCAGGTCAGTTCCTCTGGGGGGCATCTTGCCCCAAACCTGGGTGTTGTCGAACTGACACTCGCCCTGCACTACGTGTTCGACTTCTCGTTCGACCGGCTTCTCTTCGACGTGGGCCACCAGTGCTACCCACACAAGCTCATCACCGGCCGGTCCGACCGGCTTTCGGGCCTACGTACGAGCGCCGGCATGTCGGGCTTCCCGGAGCCGCTCGAGAGCCCTTATGACCTTTTCCGCGTTGGCCACGCCGGCACCGGTGTGTCGACCGCGGTGGGAATGGCCCGGGGCGACCAACTCAGCGGAGAGGGATTCAACCCCCACGACAACCCCGGCGGCCGCCGCGTCGTCACGATGGTTGGCGACGCCAGCATCGTGAACGGTGTGTCCATGGAGGGGCTCAACAACGCCGGCACGCTCAAGCGGCAACTCCTCGTCATCCTCAACGACAACGGGATGTCGATCAGCAAGCCGCAGGGCGCCCTCGCGGCCTACTTCGACCGCGTCCGCGTGAGTCACACCTATTCCGACCTCAAGAAGGCGGGCCGAAGCCTTCTCCAAGGGCTCCCGGGCGGGTCGATGATCCGCGAGGCGTACCACCGCGCCGGCGAGATGACCAAAGCTTTGGTGAGCGAGGACAGTTGGTTCGACAAGTTCGGTTTGCTCACCGTCGGACCAATCGACGGGCACGACCTCCCGACGCTCATCGAGTTCCTAGCCGAAGCACGCGACATCGATCGGCCGATGGTCTTGCACGTCAAGACGGTGAAGGGCAAGGGACTGGAGTACGCGGAGAAGGACGCGACGACTTTCCACTCACCGGCCGCGCACCGTTACGACCCGGACTCGTGTCGCGTGGAACTCAAGTCGAGCGGCCGCAGCTTCACCAAAGCGTTCGCCGACGCGATGTGCGACGTGATGCGACGCGATGACAAGGCCGTCGCGTGCACCGCCGCCATGCCGGGCGGCACCGGGATCGACAAGGTCATCGCGGAATTCCCTGATCGCTCGTGGGACGTAGGAATCTGCGAGAGCCACGGCATGGACATGATGGCGGGGCTCGCCAAGACGGGGTTCAGGCCCTTTTTCGCGGTCTATTCGACCTTCCTCCAAAGGGCGTTCGACCAGGCGTTCCAAGAAGTCTCGCTCCAGGGACTCCCGGTCAGGCTCTGCCTCGATCGAGCCGGCCTCGTCGGCGGGGACGGGAGCGTCCATCACGGGTTCTGCGACGTCGCGATCCTCAGAACGCTTCCCGGGGCCGCGCTTCTCGCTCCGATCGATGAACCGAGCCTCCGCGAGGCCCTGGAGTTCATGAGGACCTACGACGAGGGCCTGAGCGCGGTCCGCTACCCGAGAGATGCGGTGTCCGACCGATTCCTCGCCGACGACTGCCCCGCCTTCGAGTTGGGCAAGGCTCGGCTCCTGACCCCCGAGCTCCAAGCCGACGAGCGCCCAGACGCGGCGGTCCTCGCGTTCGGCGTTCCGGCGATCGATGCGATGAAGGCCCTGGACATGCTCGGGGATGAGTACCGCGTCGCCGTCTGGGACGCGCGGTTCGCCAAGCCCGTCGACGCCGACATGCTCAGGGCCACCATCGGTCGGGGCATCCCGGTCATCACAGTCGAAGACCACGGCGTGACCGGTGGATTTGGCGCCGGGGTCCTTGAGACCGCCTCCGAGCTCGGCCTCGACGCCTCGAAGGTGACCCGCCTGGGTCTCCCCGACGACTGGATCCACCAAGACAGCCGTGCCGATCAGCTCCGCCTCGCACGGATCGACGCCGACGGGATCGCCGCGGCGATCCGTGCATCCGTCGCTCGGTGTGAGGTCGACTCACCATCGTCACGCGGCGCGGTTGAAGGCACACACGCCACGCCCGCTCACTGATCCGGCGTCTACCCTCGGGGTATGCCCCGCCGCGTCGCTCTCGTCGTCAACCGATCGAAGCCCGAGGCCCAGGCTCTTGAACCGATCGTCCGCGAGGCCATCGAGGCCCACGGCGTGCTCTCGGGCATCGTCAACATCGACGAGATCGCCGGAGCCTGCGGTGACGCCGATGCCCTCGTCGTGATCGGCGGCGACGGAACCTTGCTGACAACCGCGCGGAGTTGCCTCGGAACCGCGACGCCGGTCATCGGCGTGAACGCAGGCCGTCTCGGGTTTATGGCCGCCTACGACGCGGAGACGTTCGTCCAAGACGCCCCGCGGCTGCTCGACGCAGGCGAACCTCTCCGCACCCTCCCGATCCCGACGCTGTTCGCCGCGGTCCGTTCTGGTGACGCCGAAACGTGGAAGAGCGAAGCGCTCAACGAGTTCGTCGTGACCGCCGGACCTCCGTACCGGATGATTTCGCTCGCGTTGAACTTCGACGGGGTCGAAGGCCCGATGGTCAACGGGGACGGTCTCATCGTGTCGACTCCGCTCGGGTCGACCGCGTACAACGTCTCCGCCGGCGGCCCGATCGCGGCCCCGGGCTCCGCCGGCATGATCGTCACCCCGATCGCCGCGCACTCCCTCGCGTTCCGCCCGCTCGTCGTCGCTTCGGACACGCTCGTTGAGATCGATCTCATCCGCGGCAACGAATCGGACGCCGATGGTGGTACGAGGCTCGTCGCGGATGGGCAGGTGTCAACCGCCCTTATGACAGGCGACCGCGTGTCGATCTGCGCGACAGGCCGAGCCGCGCATTTCGTGGTGAACCCGAGAGGCTCATACTGGCGGACGCTCGTCGAAAAGATGGGCTGGGGCGCCGCCCCGGGTCAGCGTTAAAGCGTCTTCACTGAACGTATAGCGCCACGAGTTCAGCTTTCTCGACCGGAAGCCCACCGGATTGACTCCGGTGCGGGTTCCGCAAGCGAGTGTGCGGCCGGAGGCCGCTACGGAGCGATCAAGCCTGCTCTCGGTCTCGTCAGGCGTCGTCGGGCCTCTCTTCGATCTCTGGATCTGCATCGTGCATGGGAAACGCCGGCAGGAGATCGTCGGGGTCGACGAGCGCGACGACGGTCTGTCCAGCGAAAGCGGCTGGCGCCTTCCCGGGCGTCACGAGTGTCACGACGCCTTCCTTGTCGATGACGAACATGATCAGGGCGTTGGGCCCGTAGAGCCTCCGGAAGTCGCCGAAGCCGAACTCTGCCGAGAGCGTAGTCGCTTTGATGACCCAACCCTCTGAGGCCCGACGCTCGAGCGTCGACAAATCCACGTCATTAGAAAACAGCCGGCGCCCGTGGCTGTTCGCTGCGGGCGCTTTCTCTTCCGCCGCCTTGCGTTGTTTCTCGGGGCGCACCGGGAGGGTGTAGATGCCCGCTCTCCCGAAGACGCGTTCGCACCTTTGGAGGGACAGCGTGTTGACCTCCGCGTTCGGTGTTAACGCGATCGCGCGCCCGATGCCCCGCAGGTCGAGCGACTCGAACGTGTACTCGTCGAGGACCGATCCGTACACGCACTCGAGGTGCTCCATGCGAGCCGCGTTCCCGTTCCCGCGGTTCGAGTCGATGAGGAGCACACGCACCCCCTTCGCCTTGAGAACACCGGCGATCGAGCGGGCGAACCGCGACGCGCCGATGAACAAGACGCCCTGCGGGTCGGAGTCCGAGACGTCGAGCACCCTCGCCGCGATGGGCGCCGCGATGCTGTAGAACAGAACCGTCCCGACGATCACCCCGAAGGTGATCGGGGCGATCCGGCCTGCGCCGTCGACGAGCGGTGCCCCGTCCGCGCCCAAGGCCTGCTCTAACGTCAGCGCAAAGACGCTCGCGACAGCCGCGGCAACGATCCCCCTGGGCGCCATGAGCGATAGGAAAACACGCTCTCGAAACGACAAGGCCGACCCGAGGCTCGACGCCGCAACGCTGAGCGGGCGTGCGACAAAGATCATCGTCGCGACGAACCCGAGCAACCCCCACCAGTTCAACGCCTCAAGCTGCTCAAGATTTACCCGTGAGGAGAGCGCGATGAACAGCAGTGAGATGATGAGGACGCTGAGGTTCTCTTTGAACTCCAAAATATGACGGATGTCGCACCGGCTCTGGTTCGCCATGACGATGCCCATCACCGTCGCCGCGAGCAGGCCCGATTCGGCCTGGACCGCGTTCGAGAGCGTGTACCCGAGCACGACAAGCGTCAGGCTCACCGGGTTCTGGAGCCTCTCTGGAATCCAGAACCGCGCGATAAGTTCCATCAGCATGAGGGCCGAGAGCAGGCCCAGGCCCCCACCGATGAGCAGCGTCTTCACGATCGCGAGTGTGACCTCATCGACCGCTTCGCCCGGGTTCCCCGTCAGGATCGCCTCGAGCACGAGGACCGCCGCGATCGCACCGATCGGATCGATGACGATGCCCTCCCATCGGAGGATGGGCCCCACGCCGCCCGATGGCCGGATGTGGTTGAGCAACGGGCCGATCACCGTCGGCCCCGTCACCGTCAGCAACGCCCCGAGCAACACCGCAAGCGACACTTCGAGGTCGAGCAACCACCACGCCGCGAACGCCCCGATCACGCCTGTGATCAACGCCCCGACGCTCACCAACATCGTCAGCGTGCGCCCGACGCCCTTGAGGTCTCGGAACCGAAGGGTCAAACCGCCTTCGTACAAGATGATCGCAACAGCGATCCCGACGAGCGGGAGCAGAATCGGCCCGGTGAGTTCATCGACGTTCAGCAGGGGCTCGCCGCGCACCAACGCGGCCCCGGGGCCGGCGGCGAACCCGAGAATGAGCAACAGCAAAATCGACGGGACCTTCAGCACCGACGCGAGCCACTGGGCCCCGACACCGAGTGCAATCGCCGCGGCCAACGCAAACGCCGCCTCGCCGCCGCCGGCGCCGAGCGTGAGCCAAGACACTTCGAACGGGGTCACGATCATCGAATCGGCGCGGAGACCGGCCCCGCCTCCATCAACTCGCGCACGATCCCCAGAGCCGAAGCCGCGGCGATCGAGCCGAGCGACTCCGCGAACGTCTCCGGCGCTGCCTCGTCCGCGTGGTCTGAGATCACTCTCGCAACGGCGAGTTTCACCCCATACTCGTACGCGACCTGAGCAGCCGCGGCCCCTTCCATCTCGACGCAGAGGGCGCCCGGAACCGCCTCGAGGAGGCCGCGTACGTCGGCTGAGCTCTTCACGAAGCGGTCTCCGCTGAGGATCGGCCCGACATGAACCGAAGCCCCGCCTTCGCCAGCGAACCGCTCGGCCGCCTCGCAAACCCGCTGGGTGAGAGCACCGTCGGTCTCGAACACACCGATATCGAGCAACGGAACCACCATCGGAGGCCACATCGGCGACGCGTCGATGTCGTGCTGCACCAGTCGATCAGCGATCACGATGTCCCCGGGCGCCAGGTCCGACGTCAACGCGCCGGCAACACCGGTGAACATCAGCGTGTCGATCCCGAATCGGACGACCAACTCGGTGGCCGTTGTCGCCGCGGCCACCTTCCCGCACCTCGAAACGACCAGCACCGCGTCTTGCCCGAAGAGCGTGCCGACGTGAAAGATGCGGCGCCCGTGCTCGATGCGCTCGCCCTCCACGAGCACGGCCCCGAGCAGAGCCTCCGCCTCTTCGGGCATCGCGGTCATCAACCCGAGCATCCGGGGTCTCCTCTCTCAACACTGGTCTCAGCGACGGGCGGGCAATGCCGATGAACACACGTCTCTACCCGATAGAGCCGACGCTCCCTCGCTCGACGAGGACCGGGGGACGCCTCAGACATTCTGCCGGGATATTCAGCCCGTCAACGCGTTCGAGCAACCGCCGGGTGGCAACTTCGCACACGTCCTCGATCGGGTTGTCAAAGATGGTGATCGGAGGCTCAAACGCTTGGAGCGCCGAACTGTCGCCCAGCAGACCGACAACACTGAAGTCGCCCGGGATCTCCCGACCAGCCCGTCTCGCCCCGAGGGCCGCGCCGAGCGTCATCTGAGAACCGAGCCCCACGATCGCGGTGACCCCCGGCTCGCTCGCCAAGGCGGTCTCGACCCTCGACGCCGCGACGCTCCAGACGTGCTCTTCGCTACCCAACTCTTCACGATCCACACGGATCCGAGGCGCCGAGGCGGGATCGATGCCGACGTCCTGCAACGCCGCCGCGAAACCGTCGGCTACTTCCCTGGGGAGCCGTGCCTCGTTTTCGGGCAGAGCAAGCGCGATCCGCTTGTGCCCCCGATCGGTCAGGTACCGCACCCCCGCACGCCCGGCCTCCACAGGATCAATCGCGACCACGTCGGCGCCGACGGTGCGCGACGTGATGTCCACCACAACCGTGGGCACCGCTCGACGACGAAGGGTCATAAGCAGATCGTCATGTTCACCCGAACTCGGGAGCAGCACGAGCACACCCGCCACGGACGAAGACGCGAGAGCGTCGGGCATGCCAGCGGTCGATGGCGCGTCACCAGCGTGCAAGCTGATGCGATGCCCGGTCCCGCCGAGCGCACGCTTCACCCCAAGAATCGCGAGGTGCAAGCGGTTGATCTCGAGGTTGGGAAGAATGATCACGACTTCGCGACCGGCCGGCATCGCATCGGCGACATACACACCGCGGCGGGGCGAGCTTCGCAGATACCCCTGAGCCGCGAGCGTCGTGACCGCTTGCTTGACGATGCCCAGGCTGCACCCGAAGTCGGCGCTGAGCTTCCGCATGCTCGGGAGTTTTTCGCCCGGCGCAAGATCGCCCGAGACGATCTTCTCACGCAACGTCACCTGGATCTGACGAACCATCGGCTGGTCCGCACGCAACGCGCCCGCGATATCCGACATGCAGCTTCCCCCGCTTTCACGAGCGTCGTCCCAACCCACTCCGCAGCAACCCTTTGCCAGGAGCGATCTCGACCATCGGTGATCGAACCGAACAGCGTATCAACCCGCGCACAGCGGCGCACAGAACCGCCCCGCGGCAAAACCACGGGGCGTGACCAATGACCCCAAGGGGATTCGAACCCCTGTTTTCAGGATGAGAACCTGACGTCCTAACCAGGCTAGACGATGGGGCCAGCGTGACACGCAGAGACAAGGCTCCGCGGTGTGTCCAGACTGAACGCTAGAAACCAGTCTTGTACCGGTCAACCCGAGAACGGGTTTCGATTTACACGCCAGCGGTCGCCGTGGCCCGACGGAACTGAGCCAACGCGTAAAGGACCGCTTCACGTTCCGACTGGCCCACGACGGATCCTGCAGGAACACCGGCGCCGTCGGTCCATTCGGCCCGGAAGCAGTCGAAGAGTTGAACATGGGTGACCGAAAGCGTCAGCCCCTGCGAGCTGAACTCCTGACGGACGCGATCGACCGAAGGGATCCAACGTCCGCCCTCGGACTCGCATCCCTTGGTGTCGAGCGCCGCCCAACCGGTGGCATACAGCTCGTCGATGGCGAAGTCGAGGCCCATGGAAACCCTTTCGGAACAGCCGGTGAGAACACCGCAGTTTACCAACCGAACCCCTGTTTCGTCCAGCGAAGGAGGTCTCGGAACCCGTCGCCCCGGACGAGAATACCCGGTGCAGACACGCTTTCCATCATATTCGGACCTTGGGCCTATCCACCGCCATCGAGGACGAGAAGCACAATGATGTCGTAAGCCGCGTGCACCCCAACCACTATACCAAACCCACGCCAAACAAAAAGCCCACCAAAGAATAATCCGGCAACCAAAAAGAACACGAGACGCCCGAAGTCGACCGACAACCCTGGGCCCAAATCGTGGTACAGAGCGAAGAGCAACGCCGACAGCCCGATCGCCCCCAGGTTGGCCGAAGACTCTTTGAGGCGGAGGAGATCCCGCAAAACCAGCACCACGACCGGGATCAGCAAGAGCCGAAACAGCATCTCCTCGTACAGCCCGGCCCCAACCGCGAGGGTCAGCCTGCCCTGCCAGGGCAGCACGGAAGGATCGGTGGCCGCGGCCTCCATCGCCGGTCCCGCACCGATGAGAGCCGCGGCAACGAGCAGGGGCATCGTGAACGCGATCGACTCGATAGTCATCCCGGCGAGCGTGCCCGGTCGGATTCGCCACGGATCTCGCTCCAAGACGTGCCAGATGAGCAGCACGACGACCAGAAGAGCCGCAGGAACCGCGAACCCTGCGACGCCAAAGGCTTCGGACGCCCGCCCGATGATCGAATACGCGGCGATCGTCTCCGCCAGCCCGGTCGACGCGTCGGTCAGGTAGAGCAGCGACCCCGCTTCGTAGAGCACAAGGAGCGGCGCGAGGAAAATCAGGCAGTGAAGCGGGCGTTTCGAGTACTCGGCGTACCCAACGCGCTCGGCATCAAGGCCGGCCTGTCGGTCGCGACCTGATCGCCTCGGCGTGGACACGCGAGAATCCTAGTGAATCGCGATAACTCAGGGGGACCCGAGCGAAACGGGCGAATCAGCCGGCCTTGAGGGCCTTGACCCGGGCGCTCATGCGGCTCTTGCGACGCGAAGCCTGGTTGCGATGGATGACGCCCTTCTGAGCGGTCTTGTCCACAATCTGGCTCGCCTCGCGGAGCGCCTGGTCGGCCTGGGAGGCGTCGCCCGAAGCGCACGCGACCTGGAACGCCTTGAGAGCAACCCGCATCTGCCGCAGGCGCCAACGGTTGCGGGCGCGACGGGTGGCGTTCTGACGGATGCGCTTCTTGGCGGACAGCGTGTGAGCCATGTGGGGCGAAACCTCAGGGGTCGAAGACCGGCGATCGAGTCGGACGATGGCCACCCTGGCCACGCCCATTTTTCCCGTCTCGGGCCTCAATTGTTGGCCGGTGACCACGGAGGATCAAGCCGTGCGTCTTGCCCCTGTGAGCGGTCCGGTCTAGCATCCCCCTCGCGTCGCCCAAGGGCGTCGCACGACAACCTGCGGGCGTAGCTCAACTGGATAGAGCACCTGACTACGGATCAGGAGGTTGAGGGTTCGAATCCTTCCGCCCGTGCTTCTCCCGCTTCTCGGGAGCCCCGCCGGTGATACACCCGGTCAGGGTGGACCGCCGGTGCGGTTTGCACAGGCCTTTCAGGCCCTCCTGAATACCCGCCGCAAAGTCAATTCCGCGCGTAGCCGATGTCGTCGCGCCATGACTCGCCTCCTCAGAACCCCTGCACTCACTGTCGCCATCTTTGTCGCCACCCAAGCCGTCCTGCTCGCGATCGGGTGGGTCGTGGTCTACAACGCGACCCACGAACGCATCGCTGAGAGCGTCGACGAGGTCATCATCGACAACAACCGACGCGTGGCGCAGAGCCTCGTCGACGCGATCGGGGAACTCCCGGGCCGGTTCGACCCGGACGATCAAGCGTGGCAAAAGGCCCAACGTCTTGTCGAGAACGTCGACTTCGGCTCGGGCGGCTTCGCGTGCATCCTCGATGAGTCCGGACACATCGCGTGTCACCCCGAGATTCGCAATGACCCATCCCTTCGCGACTTCAACCTCGCCGATGAGATGATCATCCCGGTCGGCTCCGACAGCGCGACAACAATCTCATCGATAGGCCTCGGTCAAGTCGACGTTGGCGTCGCCGACTTCGCGGTCGACGGCAAGCACTACGTCGCAACACAAACGCTCACTGCATCGGGGATGCGTCTGCTCGTCCACCAGCCGGTCTCCGGGCTGTCTGCCGCGTCGGAGCAGGTGACCGCTGGTCTGCTGGCGACGATGTTCGCGGCTGGGGCGCCGATTCTGATCATTACCGCAGTCACCGGGTTCGTTCTGATCTCAAGCCACTCCCGGGCTCTGCGCCGACTCAACGCTGACCTCGAATGCACCGTTGAACGTCGGACCGAGCAGCTTCAGAAGTCGCGCCGGGCCATCGTGACGGCGCTCGCAACGCTCGCCGACTATCGCGACAACGAGACCGGCCAACACGTCCTGCGCATCAGCGAATACACAACCGTGCTCGCCCGCCGGCTCGCGCCCTCTTACGCAGAAATCGACGACGCCTGGATCGAACGGCTCCGCCTTGCCTCGATGCTCCACGACATCGGCAAGGTCGGCGTGCCGGACGGCGTGCTCCGAAAGCCCGGGAAGCTCACCGACGAAGAGTTCGAGACCATCAAGGCCCACCCGAGCTTCGGCGCCGACACGCTCATCAAGGTGCACCAAGAGATCGACAGCGACCCGTTGATCCAGATGGCCGTCGAGATCTGCCTCTACCACCACGAACGCTGGGACGGCTCGGGCTACCCCGTCGGCCTCTCGGGGACCGATATCCCGCTCTCGGCCCGGATCACCGCGGTTGCGGACGTCTTCGACGCGTTGATGTCACCCCGGGTCTACAAGCCGGCGATGCCCGTCGACAAGGTGAGGGCGATCATCACCGAGTCGTCGGGCACGCACTTCGATCCGGAAGTTGTTGATGCGTTCCTGGACTTGCTGGACGAACTCTGCGAGATTCGAGCCGAACGATCCGAATCCGACGCCCCGGCTCTCGTGGCCTGAACTCGCCTGAATGCGCTCCTCCGACGTCGAGCAGCCCGAGCAACCGAGACGCGACAGTCTTCGAATACACTCACTTGCGGGTCAAACAACACCTTCGAATCACTCGCGCGAGCAATGCCAGGCCTGCTGGCCGAAAAAACACCTTGCTGTTCACGAAGAGGCAAACGCGATTGTGGCCACTGACAAGGGCTACCTTGCCGACCACGCACCGTCTGCCGCGCGTTCGGAGCACGGGGCCACGCCTTCTACAACATCCAGCGTCGCCGCAGCCTATCTCCGTCGGCGCGACACAACAACAAGCCCAGCGACAACAAGCGCTCCTGTGGTGGGCGCCGGGACCTGCCGAATGACGAGCGAACCACCCCCGACGATGTTTGACACGCCGCCCGAGGCGATGTATGTCCCGATATTGAGATCGGCGAAAGTGCGTCCAAAATCGGCGAGGTCAATCGTGCCTGAGCCGCTAATCGTGTAGCTCTGCCCGAAACCGAAAGCGAGGCCCGAGCCGGAATGACCGGCGGCTCCGAACACGTCCGTAGTTGGGTCGTTTCCGAGGATGACCCGGTTGCCATTGATCGACTGAGAGGTAACGGTGTTGGTCATCGTCCACGTCACGCCGGCGAACAGGCTGTTGGCAGGACTGCCGCCAATCGGATCGCCAGCGAAGTCAAATACCGGATTGAACACCGTGGATCCGGCGCTCGACACGATCCCGCTTCCCGAGATTGTGACGCTCACCAGGGTGGAACTCGGATCGCCTACGAGTTCATAGTCGACACCGGCGGACGCCGCGACGGTCGCGCTCGCACCGACGAAGGCTGCCGCGACCCGTGACGTGATCAACGACAACGCACACGAAGTAAAGCTCATGGTCTCTGTCTCCTCTCTCTGCGAACGCGTGCCAGAAAGCCTGGCACGCTCGAAGCCGCGTTCAGCCTGGAACTCAAGACGCCAAACGCGCTTTGTCAAAGAGAGCCTACCCGGTGTATCCCACGGGCAAAAGCCCTGGCGACTGAAACCCCGGGATTTTCATGAAGACCGCTTCGGTCGCCGTCGCTTTCACTGCATTTTCGATCGCTTCGCCCTCACAGCGTCCACCCAACAAGCGAGCGGTCCGCCGCGTTCAAGTCGACGGTTCATGCCGTGAACGGATGACTGCCGGAGCACAGGGATAATCGATGCCTCGCGAGTACCCCGTGTTTACTCGGCGTATGGCACCGATCCCAAGCTGATCACCCGCACCGCCCGCGACGCCTGCCCCTCGACCGACATCGGCAACGGGATCATCTTCCCATCGATCCACAACGGCACCTGATCGCCGAACCGATCGCTCCCCAGCCACCCGTCCTGCCCGCCCAGCACCACGACGCGGTTGTTGTCGAGCGTGCCCATGTCGCAGAGCAGACGAGAGTTGGCGCCGAAAGTCGCGGAGTGGCGGTTCGACGTCACCGCGTGCGCGGCCTTGTAGATCGTTGTCGTCGACCCTGCATAGGCAAGATCGTCGAACACGTACGGCGAACCGAGAAGGGGCACGAAGCCGATCGGGTGCGCAACGCGCAGCCGGTGCATCTCACCCCACGTCGTTCCGGAGTTCCAGACGTGAGCCGCGCCGTCGATGGCACCCAGCACTGTTTCTGATGTAGTCAACGACTCGAGGTCGTCGAGCACGAAGTCGTGCACGTAGGGCCCGCTCCGGATCGTGCCGATGATGCCCGGGGCGTAGCGGTCTTTGTAGAGCGCCTCGATCAGTTGGTCGAGAACAACCTGGTACGCGTAGGCCCCGGTCGAATCTGAGTCGTATCGCCCGTCCCAGCCTCCGATCTCTTCGACGAGCGCCGCGGCCTTTTCCTCAAGATACGCCCCTTGCGCTGCTTTAGAGATGAACGCCGCGACTCCGACCGAGGCCATCGAGTACGTGTCGAGTTGGATCTCCGCGAGGTCGTCGAGGGTGTACGTGCGGTCCACTTCGAGCAACGCGCTCATCCGCGCGACCCGGTCATTGGTGTTGCCCTGCGGAACCAGTGGCGGCGCCGTGCGCGTCGGAATGTTGTTCGCGCTCACGATAAACCCCGCCTCGGGGTTGTACGCGTGCGGAAGCTCGGTGCTGGGCACGCCCCCGCCCCACGCGAACGCTGGATCGCCGGCGTCGACGACCCCCACTCTCGACGCCCTGGCGGCGGCCGGGATCGCCTCGACCGCCATGATCTGCCCGATGTTCCCGTCCTTGTCTCCGTACAACATGTTCTGGCCGCCGGCCGCGTAGGGGGTGAACGCGGCTCGGAACTCCTCAAAGTCGCTCGCGGACGAGGCGCCGAAGAACGCGCCGGATTCATCGCTGAAGTCGTGCCCACGCCAGCGCATCGCGATGTCGCCCTCTCCGAACACGCCCAGCAGGTCCGCGTCGGTGATCACCGGGCCGAACGAAGATTCGCGAACGGTGCTCTTCGAGTCGAACCACCAGCGCACCGAAACGTGCTCGTCCCGCTCGCCGGTGGCCTCCCAGCCCTCGGGGAGTTGATAAAGCACCGTCGATGACGCCTGCATGTTGGTGCCGGTCCACGCGACCGATTCGTTCCGGCCGACCAAGATGAACGGAACACCGGGGATCGTGAACCCCACGGCCGCTCGGTCGGGCGTGCGGTATCCGACGACACACCAGATGTTCGGCTGGGGCAGGCCAAGGTGCGGGTCGCTCGCCACAAGCGCTCCGCCCGAAGCGGAACGCCCACCGGCAACGACGAACGCGTTGCTCCCGGTCCGCCCGATGTCGGTCAGCACGTTCAATTCGTGGCGCGTCTCGCCGCCAAAGCTCGGCAGCCCCTCGTCGCCGAACGCCCACAGGCGTGAGACGAAGTCTCCGGCCCCGAGCTGGCCCTTGGACTGGGCGAGCACGATGAACCGACCCCAGTTGACGTCCACGCTCGCGAGCCGGCCGAACGTCAGCACGTCCGACACCGTCCAGGGCTCTTCGTAGTCGAACCCCAGCGTGCGGGCATCCGCCGGCCTCTTCGGGATGCTCTCTCGGTAATCGTTGATGCCCTCGACATACCGCTCGATCCACGCGAGCGTTTCGGGGGCCATCGACGCCTGCATCTCGGGCACCGCGCGGTCGAGATCGATCGCCCGGATCGCCGCGTCGATGCCCGATGTCAGCGGGCCGGCCATCTCGCTCAGGCGGCCCTGCGAAACGCGGCGGAAGAGCTCCATCTGGCTGAGCCGAAGATGGGCGTGAACGAGACCGATCGCGTAGGCCGCGTCGGCGTCGTTCTGGGCGTTGATCGACGGAATGAGATGCTCGTCCCAACTGATCGTGACCGGCTCGCTGACCGCCCATGACCGATCGAGAGCGCTAAGGCGATCAACACCGTCGATCGATCCTGCGCGCGGAGGTCGGGTCACGCAGCTCGCGAATACGGCGCCGACCACGATGATCCCGAAGAGCACCCCCACCGCCCGTACGGCGCGAAGCAACCAACGTCGCACCGACGATCCGCGGTCTTTTCCGCCCTGCTCTGACTTCAACATGCAGTCCCTTCGACGATCCGAACGCTCCCGATGCCACCGGTTCTTGGCGAAGGTCAGTTCACGCGGCGGTACACCGCCTCCATGAACTGCACCCACTCGCCGTCGGGCCCCTTGGCCTTCGACACCAGCGCCCTTTCGTTCGGCCCGCGGAGTTCGACGACGTCGAGGTAGGGGACCAGCTTCGTCGGGTCTTCCATGCTCGGCGCTTCGCACGCGAGCGTCAGCGTGCCGGCCGATTCGTCGAGCGTTCCGTCGTAGACCACGAGATTCGCCATCGGCGAGCCGATCCAGGTCCCCACGAAACCCTTGAACGGATCGACGCCGAGCGTCATGACCGATCGCATCGGGTCCGCGCCGGGCATCGGCATCTCGCCTTCGAGGACAATCCAGACATCACCGATGGCCCGGACCACCTCTCGTCCGCCAGAAAGCGGAGACCCTGCTGGGCCACACGCGGTTTCTGACGTCCATTCACCGACAAGTTGAAGGAGCCACTCGTGCTGTGGGGTTTTCTCAGCGTGCATCGATCTGCCCTCCGTTGCGCCCGCACCGGCGCAACCGCAGCACAGAGTACCGACGGATCCGCTATTCACCCAGCGGGGGCTCAGGCGGCGGGTCGTCGATCGCCGGTCCGAGTTCGCCCAGCGTGTCGAGCAACTTGCGACGGGTCGCGTCGTCGACCTGGTCAGCAGCCCCCCGCAGCGCATCGAGCGTGACGCGGATCCTGCGGACGCCCCCGTCGGGCAGGCTCCGCACGCTCGTACCGGGCTCGGCGCTCAAGACGTCGGGCGCTCGCTCGATCAAGTCGGCCATCTTTCGGAGCATCGCCGCGGCCGTCGTTGGTGCGACGCCGTGAGAAACCACGGCGCGGACCGGGGCGATCGGCGTCTCGGTCCCGCCCCGCCTCAAGACGGCGGCGGACACCATGTGGCCGTCTTGGTCGGCGGTCGCGGCGGTGTCGCGCACCGACTCGGGCGTGTGGTTGGGGTCTCCTGACCAACGCTGGGGCCACGTCTCGGCCCACGTCTCCGCGTTGTTGGCGACGAAGAACACGGCTGGCTGGGCAAGGTCGCCCTGGTTGGGATCGTCAGTCATGGGTCTCCTCGCCGCTGTCCGCCGCCTGGTCTGCGCGGTTGGTCTCTCGAATCCAGCCTCCGCCGAGCACGCGATCCGGACGAGCGGGGTCGTACAACACCACCGCCTGCCCCGGGGCGACACCGTAAACCGGCTCGTCATACGCCAGCTCGAAGCGGCCCGTCCGCCCGCTCGGGGTCTCGCCCGATTCATCGGGCAACACGCGAACCGTTGCATGCATCGCCTCGCCGTGCGCACGGTGCTGGGCGATAACCTCGATCTCGCCCTGCGACGGATCAACGAACCAGTTCGCCTCGCGCGCAAGAAGCGAGCCGACGGCCAGCGACTCGCGCGTCCCGACGGTGATCGTGTTCGCGCTCGGGTTCTTCTCGACCACGAAAATCGGATAGCCGAGCGCAACGCCCACGCCCCTGCGCTGGCCGATGGTGAACCGGTGCTGTCCATCGTGCTCACCCACAACGGCGCCCGTTTCGTCGAGCACGGTTCCGGCGGCCTTGGTCTCCGGGCGCTTGCGTTCGACGAGACCTGCGTAGTCGTTGTCGGGCACGAAGCAGATCTCTTGACTCTCGGGCTTGTCGAAGGTCGGCAGCCCGAGCCTCTGAGCCTCGTCACGCACCTGGGCCTTGGTCATGTGCCCGACGGGCATCGCCATCTCCGCGAGACGGTCGCCCCCCGCCCCGAAGAGCACGTAGCTCTGGTCCTTCGCGAAGTCGGCACCGCGGAGCAGCGCCGGGCGGCCGTCAACGCTCTCGATCCGCGCGTGGTGACCGCTCGCGACGTACGTCGCGCCGATCTGGTGGGCGTACTCGTGGAGTTTCCCGAACTTGAGCCAGTCGTTGCAGCGAACGCACGGATTCGGGGTCCGACCCGAAACATACTCGTCCACGAAATGGTCGATGATGCGTCCGAAGTCTTTCTTGAAATTGCACACGTAGAGCGGGATGCCCAACTCCGCCGCGACCAACCGGGCGTCGGCCGCGTCGCCGACCGAGCAGCAGCCCTGGTGACCGATCTTGATCTTCGTGGGGTCGCATCCGGCCACCGCCTCGTCGTATGGGGTCAGTTCATCGAGACTCTCCCCGGGCGAGCCAAGTCGCATGAAGACCCCGACGACCTCGCAGCCTCGGGCCTTCATCAGAGCCGCGGCGACGGAGGAATCGACACCTCCCGACATCGCGACGAGGACCTTGTCGCCCGGGCCGGGCGGTCGGTATGAGGCGGTTCGCTCAGGCACGGGCGATGCTAGGGCCGCGGCTCGTTGTCCTCGGGCTCCAGCGCGTATCCATCAGTGTTCGAGGGCGTGATCACGCGTTCGCCCGACGGTCGCGCCGCAGAAGGCATGCGGATATCGGGCGAACCGGCGGCTGCCTGCTGCTCGAACGCGGCTCTCTCCTGCGCCGCCTCAGCTGTCCGACGCTCCGCCTCGCGGAGGTCCTTCTCCATCTGCTCTTGCTTACGGACAGCGATCCGGGCCTCGCGTTCCCGGGCCTCTGACGCGTTCTGGACCGCCCACGTGGCAGTCACCGAAAGCCCGAGCACCGACACCACGAAGAGGATGATGCCTGCGAGGAGGATCACGAGCGACAGCAGATATCCGGCGAACAAGAACATCTTGAACGAAACCGGCAACTCAAGCAAGACGCGAAACAGCACGAGACCAACGCCGGCAACCACGAACGCCCAAGCGGCACTACGAAGCCGACCGCCCCCTCCGGTATCCCCGGCCCAGTCAGACAGGCCCCCGAGATAGAGGCACAACGGCGCCAGCGCGAAGAGGCTGAGGTACTCGAAGACTGAGGCCGCCGTCTCAACCGCCGCGATCTGCGACGAGGTGGCGAAAAACCGAAGGACGATCGCCGTGCCGTAGATCAGTTGGGCGGCGCGGGTCGCGTTTCGATTTCTAACCGAGTCGAGCATCGCGTCCGGAACGGTGAGCCGCGACACCGGCCGCTTCCAGGTCACGAGGAACACACCGACGAGCCACGTCACCGCGAACGTGATCGCCCCAGTTGCGACCAGCCAAGGCGGGAGCGACGTCCATGACGCAGACCGGTACTGTACGTACACGCTGAACACAAACGAGCCCACGAGCGTGACCGCCATCGCCACTGTCCCGATCGTGACCAGCAGCAGGTACCACATCGGGCTGTGGGTTAGGTTGTCGGCGTACCGGTTCTCACGCGCGGGAACCAGAATCGGCGTCCCGCACTCCGGGCAACGCTGGCCGGCTCGGAGTCCGTCGAGGCTGTAGCCGCATTTCCTGCACGACTGGCCCGTTACCACTTCCGAACTTGATCGGATCTCAGAGAGTTCAACCGGCATCGTGCCCAAGTGTACGGGCGAAACTCGGGTCGGCTGCGGTGTTCTTCGGAACTGACAGTGCCTTTCGCACCCTCGCGAGCAGCACACCTGTGACAAACCACCAAATGGCGAGCGACCCCGCCCAAATCGGGAGCAGGAAGCACACCGGCGGGAACAGCGCGATATGCGACACGAGAACCCCCAGCACGATGAGAACGAACCCGCTCAGCATCAACACGGCCGCCCCCACGCCCGACACCATCGCGAGCCCGACCAGCGAAGGCTCCGGGATCCTGCGCCCCAGCCGCCCGAGCCACCAGCACCCTGCGAGGTGCCGGAGCGTCCACAGACCGATCGCCACCGATGCCAGAACCACGACCGCGATGTCATCGACGACGCTGTTCGTGACAACCACCCGAACGACATAGACATCGAACAGCGCGACCCACGCCGCGGCCTGACCGAGGGTCGAAAGCACTGTGAGCGCACGAATCCCGACCCGCAAGAGCATCGCCGACCGCCGGCCCTCCCCGGGACCCGCGCTCAACTGCCACCACCCGAGCCCCTCGACCAACGCGCCGAGCACCGGAACGAGAATAACGCCGACCAATCCGAGCCAAGCCAGGAAGGCCCCCGATCGAGCCGACGACGCTTCGCTCGCCGAGACCGGACCGAGCGGGTCATCGCTGACGCGCCGGTCGATCGGACGCCCACACTCGGGGCACGCTGTAGCGTTCTCCGGAAGGCCCGCGAGGTTGTAGCCACACCCGAGGCAAGCGAACGCGATGTCGACGGGCTCGGGCACTGCTTTGACCAGCGAACCAGTGTGAATCACTCGCGGCTCTGTTGGACGTTCGTCGCCTCGCACGCCGCCCCCACAGACTCGTCAGAGCGCCGCGCCACCGGTTTGGCAGGCCGCTTGAACAGCACCGCGAAACACTGTCAGCCCGGGCGGCTCGGTCTTGAGTACTTCTGACCCGAGCCTCGTCCACCAGGGATGCCGCGTCCACTCGAGGTACCGCTCCGGATGAGGCATGAGCCCAAAGAGACGCCCGCTCGCGTCGACGATGCCGGCGACGCGCCCTTCAGACCCGTTGACATCTTCGTCGTAGCGAACCGCGATCTGGCCGGCGGCTTCTAGGCGATCGAGCACACCGCTCTGAGCAACGAACCGCCCTTCGCCGTGCGCAACCGGGAGCATCGCGGTCTCTGGCTCACGATCCCCGAGTCCGTCGGTCCACACCGAAGTCGACGGCTCGTAGCTCACCCGCACCCAACGGTCGATAAAGCGTGCCGAGTCGTTCGACGTGAGCGCACACGACTGCGCCGCCGGACGCTCCAGAGGCCAAGGCTCGCCGGCGCTGGGGCCCGGGAGCAGGCCGATCTGCACCATCACCTGGAAACCGTTGCACGCGCCGATCATCGGCACACCCCGGTCGGCTGCCGCGACGAGTGCGCCCCACGCACGCTCTCGGAGCCGGGTCGCCATCACGCGACCGCTCGCGATGTCATCGCCGTGGCTGAACCCGCCCGGGAACCCGATGAGATCTGCGGAGTCGAGGAGCGAAGGTGTTTCGAGTACGCGCGCGACATGAACGAGCCGGGCGTCCGCGCCCGCCAATTCGAAGGCTCGAATCATCTCTCCATCGCAGTTCGTGCCCTCGGTCCGGAGCACCAGCGCCCTCGGGCGCGTCGCGTTCGCGTCGCTCATACCCAAGCCTACGCGATCCGCGATGCCGGCGCGTCGTTATCCGTCCGAGGCGGTCTGGAGAAACTCCAGGAAGTCGTCGGTGTCCCTGTAGCCCTGGGCCTGACCGACGATGGTGCTGTCCTTGATCACGTACGTGGTTGGGAACACCTCAATCGGCAGCCGGGCCAGATCGTCGTTGTGCTGGCCCTCGACGATGGTCACCGCCACCGCGTTCTCCGAAAGCCAACCAGCCACCCGTTCGTCCTGCAACGTGGTCCGCTTGAGGTGCTGGCAAGGCGGGCACCAATCCGCGGTCACGACGGCGACCACCGGTCTGTCGGTGGCCTCGGCCTGGGCCATAGCCTCGTCCAAACCGTTGACCTGGGTCAGGGCCTCGGGCGTCGGAGCGGTACCCGTCAGCGCCGAATATCCGACGGCGCCGGCGATCCCGAGCCCCGCGGCGAGAACGATGAAAATGACATCACGCGGCATAACGACCTCCGGTTCCGTCCGACCCGTGCTCATCGCGGTTCCGTCCGCCCACGATTCGGATTGACATCGACAGAACACCGGACTCGCCGAACGATATTCCCACCGGATCACACAGTCACCACGCCCGCATGTCGCCCGTCAGGGGTTCGATCAGGTCCTTGACCGTCACCAGCCCCAATGGCCGACCCGGGCGTCCGACAAGCCCGATCGGGGTTCCCGCGGCTCGAAGGTCCGACAACGCATCTCGGAGCTTCGACTCCGGATCGAGCCAGACCGGTTCAGAAACAACATCGGCGACCTCCGCGTCGGGAGCGACGTGCAACGCAAGCCGATCCGCGATCCCCACGACCTCACCGGCGCCGCCGACAACGGGGACACGCGTGTGCGGCGCACGCGCCGTCGCGTGGACCACCCGCTCGCGTGTCCAAGAAGCCGACACCGCGTCGACCCTCGACCAAGGGACCATCTCATCGCGAACACACCGCCGACCAAAGGCGAGCGCCCGCTCCGCCAATCTGGCCTGCTCTTCGCTGATCGCGCCTTCTGAGACCGACTCGCCCAGCAACTCTGCGAATTTCTCGCGACCGGGCCGCGACAAATCGGATGTCTTCGCTCCGGCAAGCCTCGCCGCAAACGTCGCGAATACCGTCACGAGGGGAAGCACGCCGGTGTAGGTCGCCAGGAGCCTCGTCAGTCGCAAGACGCCGGCGAGGCGGGGCGTGAGCGCGTCGGCGTTCACCCGGAAGAGTTCCTTGGGCAGGCTTTCCCCGAACACCAAGAGCAACGGGGTCAGCACGAGAACCTGGAGCACGACCATCGACAGCGTGCCCAGGCCTCGCCCCTCGAGCACCGCTGTGAGCCCGAGCGTTCCGAGGTAGTTGCACACGTTGTTCCCGAGCAAAATCGTCGCGAGCACACGATCCGGGCGCTCGAGTTCATGGACGACCGCGCGCGAACGCGAGGCAACCCCGCCGGTTCCCCTCGACCGCACCGCGAGCCGCACGCGGCTCACGCAGTACAGACCGGTCTCCATCCCGCTCCACATCGCCGAACCGGCGAGCCCGGCGAGTGCGAGGAGGATCCAGCCGATCTCTTCGACCGTCACCGAGCCCCTCCTTCCAATGTATCGAGGAGCGTGAGTTCCACGCCCTCCACGCGCCGCTCGACGACGCCGACGGCGCAAAGGCGCACCCGCCCTGCTTCGATCGCGTCCCCCTCGCTTGGGACCCGCCCGAGCCTCTCGGAGAGCAGCCCGCCGACGGTTGTCGCCCTGGCCGAATCGAACACCCCCGGCTCGAGCCCGAAGTGGCGCTCGACCTCATGCAGCCTCGCTGTTCCGGCGATCCACCAACGCCCAAGACCGACGATGCGCGCCGCGAGACCCTCGCTCGGGTCGTCTTCACCAAGACCTCGGAGCAACTCGTCGGCGATGTCTTCGGGCTCGAGCCAACCGGAGACCTCTCCGTACTCGTCAACACAGAAGACCACGCCGGCACCGCGCCGACGTACTTGCTCCAACGCCGTGTCGAGCCGCGCGGTCTCCGGAACGAAAGCAGGTTCGTCGCAATACCTGAGCAGCGCCGGCATCGGCCCGAGTTCGGCCGCCGCGAGGAACGGCTTGACATGCAACAGCCCGACGATCGGGCCCTCGCCCCCGCCCCTACGGACCGCGAGTGCCGTGCGTCCGGATGCAGAGGCCTCGGCGCGAACAGTCTCCGGCGTCGCGTCATCCTCAACCCACGACAGCCTGACGCGAGGCTTCATCACGTCCCGCACGTTCCGCGACCCGAGCGCGACAACCTCTTCCAAGACTCGCCGCTCGTCGTCGCTGAGCGTCACGCCCTCTCCGCCCGATCGGATCAACGCGGCGACCTCGCCGGCCGCGAGTCTCGATTCACGCCCGCCACCTACAAGACGTGCGAGCGGCGCGATCACGAGCCGGTCGAGGATCAGAATGACTGGCCCGAGCGCGAGCTGCGCGGCCCTTAACGCCCCTCCCAGGACGCGGCAGAACGCGACCCGTTTCGCGCGAGCGAGCATCTTCGCCAACACTTCGCCGAACAGGATGATCGCGAGGACCGATCCGATCCCGGTGATCGTCCCTTCTACCCCTCCGCCCATCTTAGTCGCGAGCACGCTCGTCACAACGAAGTAGCTCACGTTCACCGACATGTTGAGCAGGAGCACAAAGATCAGCAGCGAGCGGGGCCGGGCGAGCAACCCGTCGATCGCGGCGCCGGCTCTCGGCGAATCCCGGCGCAGGCGGGCCCGCTCGCCGTGAGAAAGGCTAAAGAGAGCGGTCTCCGAACCCGACGCGAGACCGCTCGCAAAGAGTAGAAACGGGAGCACCGCGACCAGCGGGATCAGTTCGGCCATCGCACCGAATCCGGGACCTGCGCACCGCTCACGCGAAATCCGCCTTCTCCGGGTCGTACCCCGGGTCGAGCTGTTCGATGAGCCGCTCGATGTAACGCCACGCGTTCAACTCGACTCGGATCTCGGCGCCGATCGCGGCGGCGTCGCTCTCATCGAGCGATCCGAAAAGCGTCTGTATGCGCGACGCGTGCTCGGTGCGCCGAGCTTCCGCCCACCGGACCCAAGACTCGCGTTCGGTCGGATCGCCGCCCGAGATCGCTCCCTCGATCTCCATCCGCGTCTCAAGCATCGACTCGAGGAACCCGTCGGGAAGCGAGCGGTCGTCGGGGACACCCAGGCCCAGACGGACCAGCAACGCCCTTGCTCGGCTCTCGCGGTCCCGGAGCGTTGACCTCGCTTCGTTCAACGACGCCATGCGCCGCGCCGCGTCGCCCTCATCGCTGGCGTCCGGGTGCGCCGCGGCCGCCCTGCTCAGGTACGCGCGTTCGATCTCACCGAGCGTGAGATCGAATCTCGCTTCGAGCCCGAGCGCTTCGAACGGATCGGATGGCGCGGTTTCAGCCCCCACCGTCGGATGCCCCCACGCTTGTGTCAGCGGCCGTCACCACCGGCAAACCAGCGGAGATCCAATCATCCAGGCCGCCCTGATACAACCAGACGTCGTCGTACTTCAGCGTCATGAGCCGCTTTGCCATCGCCGGCCCCGGCGCGGTACCGGGGTTCTGGTCGTAGACGACGATGTTGTCAAAGCCATCCAGCTCCGGATCACGACCGCCAGCGAGCGGGGCATCCGAGAGAAGCATGTGCCTTGCGTTCGGAAGGTGTCCTGCATCAAACCTCGATTGATTCCGCGGATCAATCAATGCCAGAACACGGTCCTCGGGCTCTGAAGCCTGTTCAGCCATAAATGCCCGCAATTCACCGAGGCCAATGACGTTGATATCGCGGTCGTCGATGTGGTTACAGCCCCCAAGCGCAAAGAGCAGGCCACCCAGAAGTCCAGAAACAGCAAATCCGACACGTTGTCTCGTCGTCATCCACAATCCTTGACGCTGGAGTGAATCAAACCCGCGACACGACAAGAATAAATGAAACGTGTCCAAAGTTCTCCGGGTCCCGGGTCTGATTGCCGGCCGCCCATCACGGAGGTTCAGGGTGGGAACGACTCTTTCCGACATCGCCTGCACAACAGCGGCACTGATCTCGTTGCCGCTCTTTGCGACTGGCGTCCTGGCCCAGGACGTCAACGACCACCCTGCCACCGCTGAGTTGATCAGCGAACTCAAGGCCTTTCACCCGGGAACCACCCAGTTGATCGGTCTGCGCTTCACGATGGAGCCCTCGTGGCATATTTACTGGGCAGGCCAGAACGACACCGGCATGGCCCCCACCGTCGAACTCGATCTCCCGGAGGGCTTCGTCGCAGGCGAGATCCTCTGGCCCACCCCGCACCGCTACGTCAGCCCGGGCGACATCCTCGATCACGTCTACGAAGGCGAAATCACGCTGCTCATCCCGCTCACGATCGATTCCACTGTTGAGCCCGGGTCCACAACGATCGACGCTTCGCTCGAATGGCTGGTGTGTTCCGACGTGTGCATCCCCGGTTGGGACGACGCGTCGATTTCGCTCCCGGTGGCGTCGACGGGTGAAGAGCCCTCCCCGGGCGAAGGCTTTGCGTCGATTCACAAGTCACGCGCCGCTCTCGCCATCCCCGCCCCCGAGACACAGGTCGACTTCACCACCGCCTGGCAAGGAGAAGCACTGACCATCTCGCCTCGCGGACCGGTCGAACGGGTGTCGTTCTTTCCTGGCCCCGGCTCGCTCTTCGTTGAGTCGCTGTTGACGAGCGGGGAGGCCAAGGACGGCCCGCTTACCCTCAATTTCGACACAGACGGTGCGCCTGTCGAGGGCGTCATTGGATCGTCTTCAGCGCCGCGTACGAAAGCAGCAAGGGGCATCATCGAGATTCAGAGGTCGCCGACCGCGCCCCCGACTCGGTACACCGTTTCGATCCCAATGCCAGATCCGGTCATGGGCCCGCCGGAACGCGAAAGATAAGCCACGTAGGCGGCGACGAGGGTCGCGGCCGTCCGATTCACCCCCACCCAGCGTCACGGAGACCCCCACACCGGACGCGTTCGATCGAAGGAGATCCGACATGTTCCTGACCGCCAAGAAATCCCGCTGGTTCGCAGGTATCGCCGCCGCCGCCGCCGTCGCCATGGCCGGCTTCACCTCGCTCGACGATCACGGCGCGAAGGCCGAGATCAACGAGAAGGCCCCGGACTTCACGCTGACCGATCTCTCGGGCAACGAGCACAAGCTCTCCGACTTCACCTCGCAGGGTCACACGGTTGTCCTCGAGTGGTACAACCCCGAGTGTCCCTTCGTCAAGAAGCACTACCGCGAAGACACCATGACCATGGTCAACCTTCAGAAGAAGATGAAGGACGAGAAGATCACGTGGCTCCGCATCAACTCGGGTGCCCCTGGCAAGCAAGGCGCCGGCGCTGAGAAGAACCGTGACTATGCCGACAAGTACCAGATCACCACCCCGGTCCTTCTCGACGAAGAAGGCAAGGTCGGCAAGATGTACGGCGCCCGCCGCACCCCCGAGATGTACATCATCGATAGCGAAGGCGTCCTCCGCTACTGGGGCGCGATCGACGACAACGCCAGCGGCCGCGAAGTCGGCAAGATCAACTACGTCGAGAACGCCATCAAGAGCGTCCTCGCCGGCGAAACCGTCCGCGTCCAGAAGACCCGCGCCTATGGGTGCAGCGTGAAGTACAAGGGCTGATCCCGGTACCACGCCTCTGATTTGACGCCGCGGCCGGCCCTCGGGGCCGGCCGCGTTGTTTTTCTTGCAGACAATTCACACGGTGCCTCACGTGATCGTGAGCGGAAGACCGACGGATCACGTGGCGGTCCTACACTCGTCCCGACCCGACCCGCACGCCCGGAGCCCAAGGCATGCAGCTCCTCGAAGCTTTCAGCACCCTCTTCGACCTTCTCACCGTTGTCCTGGGCTTCAGTGCCATCGTCGTCATCCACGAACTGGGCCATTTCGTCGCCGCCCGCTGGGCCGGGATCCGCGTGCTCGCGTTCGCTGTCGGATTCGGTCCGGCCCTGATCAGCTACCGCAAGGGGATCGGGTTTCGCCGGGGGTCGTCCGAAGACGAGTACCACGAACGTCTCGGAGCGAAACTCTCCGAACACCCCGACCGCGACGATCACGAATCGGTGCGGGCCGAAGTGGCGAAGACACTCTCTCCCACCGAGTACCGGATCAACGCTCTGCCGCTGGGCGGGTACGTCCGGATGCTGGGTCAGGAAGACCTCAACCCATCGGCTGTGTCGAGCGCCACCGACAGCTATCAGTCGGTCCCGGTGTACAAGCGGATGGTTGTTATCTCCGCCGGTGTGATCTTCAACATCATCACCGCCGCGATCATGTTCGTGCTCGTCTTCATGGCCGGCCTCAGAGTCGAACCGCCGATGATCGGATTGGTCAACGCAGGTTCGCCAGCCGAACTCGCCGGCCTGCAGACCGGCGACACCATCCTCGAGATCGACGGCGATACCGCCCAACGCTTCGACGACATCGCGCTCGCGGTCGCGATGTCGGATCCCGACAAATCGATTTCGATGCTCGTCGCAAGACCGGGCGAGCCCGAGCCGTTTGAGGTCGAGGTCAAGCCGACCGTTGCCCCGCTCACCGGGCTCCTCGAGATCGGTATTGGCCCAGCCAGAACACTCCGGGTCATAGACGGCGGATCGGAAGAAGCCCTAGAGCGTTTCCGCTCGGTCCTCGCGAGCGAAGGACTCGAGGGCGTCGAGCCGGGCATGACCCTCGCGACGGCACAGGCGGCGGGCGAAGCACCCGTCGAACCCATCGGTTTCGCCGACATGATCCCGGTGTTCGCCAACGCCGAGGCAAGCCCGGTCACGCTTACCTTCGCGGCGGACGACGGGACGAGCGTGACCGTTGAGGTTGCCGGGCAACCCGAGTTCGATCGAGGGCTTTTCAAGCTCTCGGAGGGGTACCGAGAATTCGAACACGTCGGAGGCCTGACGCCGGTGATGAGGGTCGCCCCTGAAACCTCACCCGCCCAAGGGCTGGAGGCCGGCGATGTCTTCGCGCGAATCGACGGGACCGACTTCCCGAGCGTCCCCAGAGGCATCTACGAAATCCGCGGCAAGCGAGGCAAACCGCTGGAACTTCGGGTCCTCCGCGGAGATGACCGAACGAGCACCCCCCTCGACGTTCGCGTGAGTCGCTCGGGACAAGTCGGGTTCAACGTCGATCACACCGGATTGGTTGACACCACTCTCTCGGCGACACCTCGCATCTTTACTTCCGTCTTTGAAAGGGCCCCCACCCCGACACCCGCCGATTCGATCGACTTCGCCCCGGGCTCGAGCGTCATCGAGGTCGCCGGCTCGTCGGTCGAATCACTGGGCGACGTGCGGGCCGCTCTCCAGCAAGCGATCGCCGAAGCGCCACCCGGCACGACGGTCGAGGTTGAAGTCACGATCGCGCCGTTTGTTTCGGGAGACCTCGACGCCGTTTCGTACACGCAAACACTCGTGATCGAGCCCAAGGCGGCGGCTCGCATCTCCGCACTCGGCTGGACACCACCGTTTTCGTCCAGTCTCTTCGAGCCTACCCAGACCATGCTCAAAGCATCGAACCCGATCGAAGCGGTCGGGATGGGTCTCCACGAGACCAAGCGGGTGCTGACCTCGACGTATGTCACGTTTCTTCGGCTCTTCCAGGGCACAGTCAAGGTTGAGCACCTCAAGGGCCCCGTCGGCATCGCGCACATCGGGACGATCATCGCCGACCGCGGCTTCGACTGGCTCGTGTTCTTCTTTGCGCTCATCTCGGTCAATCTCGCGGTCATCAACTTCCTCCCGCTCCCGATTGTCGATGGCGGCCAGTTCTTGATGCTTCTCTACGAGCAAATCCGCGGCAAGCCGGTCCCCATCGCCATCCAGAACGGGCTCACGCTTCTCGGGCTGCTGATGATCGGCACCGTCTTCCTCATCGTGACATTTCACGACGTCAAAGCGCTGCTGGGCCTTTAGCCTCGATGTCGCTCGCGCTGATCCAACGCCTGCCCATTCCCACCGTTGCTGACCTGATCGATCTGCTCCCGTTGCTCGGCGCAGGGCTCGCCCTCTTCCTTGTCTCGGTGATCGCCATCACAACGGTCTCGCTCATGCGCCCTCCGAGGCGGACCTACTCGTTCGCAGTCGCACGAAACAGGCCGGGAGACCCTCGCGAACTCGATGATCCGCTGGAGTTCACCGACGCGACCGAAACCCACGCCGGCTGCCGCGTCGCGATCTGGAGCATCGAAGGGCGTGCCCCCGACGGACCGACGGTGATCCTGACGCACGGCTGGGGGCAGTCGCGCCTCCACTCCCTGACCAGAGTCCCCACGGCTGTCCCGCACGCGCGGCGCGTCATCGCGTGGGACATGCCCGGTCACGGCGAGAGCGCCGGCCCGACGAGCCTGGGCCCCAGAGAAACTGCCTCGCTCATCTCCATTACGAAGCAGTACGCCGACGAGGAGCCGTTCGTACTCTGGGGATGGTCGCTCGGAGCCGAGGTGACACTCCGCGCCGCCGCGGCTTTACGTGGCGCCGGACACGATGCCAGACACGACGCCAGCGATCGACTTCAGGGGATCATCCTCGAGTCGGCGTATCGAAGGGGCACCACGCCGGCGAGGGGTGTTGTCAGTGAAGCCAACTACCCCAGCGGCCCCACGCTCACCGCGTCGCTCGCGATCATCGGAACGCTCTACGGACGCCCCACGGATCGTTTCACCGACCTGACGCGGTACGCGCGAACGGTCGCCTCAACCCCTCTGGTCGCGCTTCACGGCACCCATGATCGCGTCGCGCCGATCAAAGACGCACGAACACTTTCCGAGGCCGCTAGTGGCCGATTGGTCGAATTCGACGCCGGGCATGTCGATCTTTGGAAGTTGCCCAGTGTTGCGCTCGGGGCTGCTCAAGCTTTGAACGACTTTGCCCAACTCAGAGTTCCACCGACTGACCCGGCTCCAACGCCTTGACCTCGACGCCCTCGGGAGCGAACGCACTGATGTCGCTTGCGAGCAGGGGCCACGTTGCGTAGTGCACCGGGATCGTGATCTTGGGCTTGATCCACTCGGCGGCAATCTTCGCGTGCTCCGGGCCCATCGTAAAACGGTCGCCGACGGGCAGAATTGCCACGTCCGGGGCGTAGAGCTCTCGGATGAGCTTCATGTCGCTGAACAACGCGGTATCGCCGGCGTGGTAGATGGTAACGTCGCCGACGCGAACGACGACCCCGGCGGGCATCCCGAGGTAGCGCCCGTCGCCGTTCGATGATCCGTGGAAAGCGATCGTGAGCGCGAGGAATCCGAAGTCGGTCGCGACCTGTCCGCCGATGTGGCCAGGCTCGAGTTTCTCGAGGCCCTGTTCACCCAGGTAGCCGCAGAGCTCGAACGCCGCAAAGACGGTGGCACCGGTCCTTTTCGCGATCGACACCGTGTCGCCCACGTGATCATCGTGCCCATGGGTCAGGGCGACGTGCGTCGGGTTTAGGTCGTCAGCCTTGCAGGACGCCCTGGGGTTCCCCGTCAGAAACGGATCGATAGCGATGGAATGCGAGCCAGACTCGATGAGGCACGCAGAGTGTCCGAGGTACGTGATCGATGAGGTCATGGGGTCTCCTAAGGCGTGGGATCGCCAAAGGCTATCGGCGCGCGCGAAAGCGGGACGCCGGTCCCTGGCGCCCCGCTCTCAATCGCACCGATCTTCAACAGACGACCGGGAGTGGCTGTCGATTACGCAGCCTGGGTCTGACCACCAACGACGCCGTTGACGTTCAGGCCCGGGATGTTCTGGGTGTTGATGACGCCGAAGGGGACGCCGTTGATCGGGAAGACGTAGCCGAGCTGAGCGTTGTTGATCTGGCTGTTGACGCTGCCGGCGACCGAGTTGTTGACGGTACCGGTCTCGACGGTCTCGCCGTTGACAACCGGGGTCTGGCCGAAGATCGAACCGAAGATGTTGCTCGGAACAAAGCCGTTCGCGAACGGGAAGCCGTTGAAACCGCCGAAGTTCGAGCCACCGAGGCCGTTAAAGCCAAGGCCGGTGCCGAAGCCGTTCACACCGAAGCCCTGGAACGACGGAACGACGCTGTTGATGCCGCCGAAGCCCGTGCCGAAGCCGGTGTTGAAGCCGTTCCCGAACGAGTTGAAACCAAACTGGTTGAAGGGGCCGACGTTGAACGGGGTGTTGAAGCCCAGGCCGTTGATCGGGAACTGACCGAACGGGAACTGGTTCACCGGGAACTGGCCCTGGATGCCGTTGAAGCCGGTGCCGAAGCCCGAGTTGATGTTCAGGCCGGCATTGAAGCCGTTAAACGGGACGCGGCCGAAGAAGCCGGTGTTGTTCACGATCGGGCTGCCGCCGAAGAACGACGAGATGCCCTGGTTCCAGAAGTTCGGGGTGCTAAACGGGGTGTTGAAGAACGGAACGTTGGCGAACGGGCTGAAGTTGAACGGGGTGGTGATCACGTGTGTCCTCGCTTTGGGAGTCTGACTCAGTCCGCCGCGAGGGCTCCCCCCGCGTGCGGCTAAGCCATCGACCCCCGCCCGACCCGGCATGACCGTTTCTGGATATGTGCAGACCAGCTGTGGGTCGGTTGCGGTTTGGGCTGTAACGGGGTGACACCGTTTCAGGTGAGGCGCTCGTCCCGGAGTTCCCGACTCATCAGGCGACCGATCGCATCGATCGGGTCGAGCCCGCCGTAGAGCACCGCGTGGACCGCTTCAGTGATGGGCATGTCGACGCGGTATCGGTGCGCAAGATCGATCACTGACTGGGTCGTCGCAACACCCTCAACAACCGACGTCGCTTGCCCGAGGTACTCCTCGAGACGGACTCCCTTTCCGAGGGCCTCGCCCAGCGAGCGGTTTCGTCCCTCCGGGCTAAAGCAGGTGGTCGCGAGATCCCCCACTCCGGCGACCCCAAAGAAGGTCTCTGGGCTCGCCCCCATCGCGAGACCCAAGCGACAGATTTCCGCCAAACCGCGGCTCAGCAGTGCCGATTTGGCGTTGGCCCCGGCGGCGAGGCCGTCGATGATCCCAGCCGCGATCGCGATCACGTTTTTGGTGGCTCCAGCCAGCTCAACTCCGAGCAGGTCCGGGTTGGTGTAGATGCGCATGTAGCTGGTGCTGAACAAACGCTGAAGCTCGTTCGCGAACCCGTCTTGATCGCTCGCCGCGATCATGGTCGCCGGCAGACACCGAGCGAGTTCGGTCGCGATGGTCGGCCCCGAAAGACACGCCATCGCACGCGGCGGTCCGTCGGGGTCGTCGGCGAGGACGTCGGCGATGACCTGAGTCGGCCGCAGCAACGAGTTGTTCTCGATGCCTTTGGCAACGCTGACAACGCCGGCGCGACCCGGGACGTGCTCCTGCAACTCGGCCCATGCTCCTCGCGTGAACTGCACCGGGATCGCGCTCACGACCAACTCGGCGTCCTTCAGAGCCTCCGTTGCCCCGGCGCACACGCGCACCGTGTCGGCGAGCCGGAAGTTCTCGAGGCGCGTCGACGTTCGCGTCTGGGCGAGCGCATCGCACTCGTCGGGGTCGTGCCCCCAGACGCGAACTTCGGGGGAGGCCTGGGGATCGGCTGAGGTGAGCAGGCCCGCGCAGACGAGCCCCATCTGTCCGATCCCGAGCACTGTAATACGGCGAGGAGCTGTGTCGAAAGGCACGCAGAGGTCCCATTCCGGTGGCAAAAGAAGCGGTCAGATCGTCGAGGATTCGTCGATCAGGCCCGCGGACCCGAACCTCAGGCGTCCGGGAGGCGTAGCGTACGCACCGGTCAGGCCGACCAATGCGGGGGAAGGGTACGTTCGCTTCGCGTTTGGGCGACGACGTCAGGCGTATCGGGCGGGCACGCCTACTGACAATGAGCCTCGAGGACAATTCATGACGCAGCTTGCGCACGACCACTCGCACCACCACCAGAGCCACAAGCACCAGGGCGGCATCGAATGCTGCTCGCACCACGAGCTCGAGATCGACCGCTACATCCTGCTCTACCTCTTCGGGGGTATCTTCGCGCTGACGAGTTGGGTTGCCCGGGACATTCTCAACGTCGGCAGTGAACTGGTCACCACCCTCCCGGCTGCGGTCGGCGCGATCATGCTCGCGCTCCCGCTCTTCCGTGCCAGCTTCGACGAGATCATCGGGAAGAAGCGGGTGTCGAGCAGCACGCTCGCGGCCCTCGCGATTTTGGCCGCGATCGCGGTTCAGCAGTACATCACGGCTGCCCTCCTCGCGTTCATCCTTCTCGTCGCCGACCAAGTCCTCCGGCGGACCGCGTTCGGCGCCCAGAGGGCCATCGAGGCCCTCGTCGGGCTGACGCCCGATGTCGCCCGAGTCGTCCGCGACGGCAACGAGATCGAAACCGCGGTCTCCGCGGTCAAGGTCGGCGAGATCGTTCGCATTCGCCCGGGCGAGAACCTGCCGGTCGACGGCCGGATCGTGAGCGGGCGAACCACGATCAACGAAGCGAGCCTCACCGGTGAAGCCCTGCCCGCCGAGGCAGAGGCGGGTCGCGAGGTGTACGCCGGCACGAGCAACCTGACGGGTGCGATCGACGTTGAGGTGACGCATGTCGGCGAAGACACCACCATCGGCAAGGTGACCCAGCTCATCCGTGCCGCGGAGAACGCCAAGAGCCCCCGTCAACTCCTGATCGAACAGGTCAGCCGTTTCTTCGTCCCGGTCGCTCTGTCGGCTGCTGCCGGCGTGCTCTTCTACTACATGCGCGACCCTGCGACGCGTGACCAGGCCGCCCTGATGGCCGTGACGGTGCTCGTCGTCGTCTGCCCGAGTGCCCTCCTGCTTTCCAGCCCATCGGCAATGGTCGCCGCCTTCGCGTCGGCCGCACGTCTGGGCATCATGATCAAGCGGACCGACTACCTCGAAGCCGCGGCCGGCGTCGACGCGGTGGTGCTTGACAAGACCGGCACGATCACGACGGGGCGGTTTGAGGTGAGCAAGCTCGCGCCGTCGGACGGGGTCGAGGGCGCCACGCTGCTCAAGGCCGCGGCCTTCGCGGAGCAGGCCTCAAACCACCCGCTCGCGCAATCGATCCTCAGGACCGCCAAGCAGGCCCGCATTGAGCCAGACGGATCGAGCGACATCGAAGAAGTTCACGGCCGGGGCGTCCGGGCCCGCACGAGCATCGGTGAGATCGCCGCTGGACGCGCGACATGGATCCGCGAGTTGACCCCCCATCACGCCGGTGCGATCGATGACGTCGAGCAGCGGACCGAGGGCATGTCGGGCGTGCACGTCCTGCTCGATGGCAACTACCTCGGGGCCGTCGGCCTTGAGGACAAGGTCCGCTCGCAGGCCAAGGGCGTGGTCGAACGGCTCCGCGACCTGGGCGTCCGCTCGGTGTCGATCTTCACCGGTGACCGCCTGGGCGTCGCCAAGCGTGTTGGCGTCGCCGTCGGTGCCGACCGAGTGGAGGCGGAGTGCCTCCCGGAAGAGAAGCACGAGCAAATCAAGGGCCTCGTCGCTCAGAAGTACTCGACCATGATGGTCGGCGATGGAATCAACGACGGCCCGGCGCTCGCCGAGGCCGACGTCGGTGTCGCGATGGGTCTGTCGGGCTCCGACATCGCGGCCAACTCGGCCGGCGTGGCGCTGATGACCGACGATCTCAACCGCCTGCCCTTCCTCATCGAACTCAGCCGGCGTACGCGTTCGATCGTCGGTCAGAACATCGCCGCGTCGATGCTCATCGCGATCGTGGGGCTGACGCTTGCCGTTACCGGCAACCTGGGCGAGGGCGCCGCGGCGGTGTTCTTCGCCGGCCTGTTCCACTTCGCCGGCGACATCTTCGTCTTGGCCAACAGCTTCCGCTTGTTCCGCTTCGGCGAGGACTTCGTCCAGAGCGAGCAGGCGGCCCGCGACGCGGAGGCGAACCGCCCGCAAACCACACAGCGCTCGGCGAGCATCAGGCTCGGGTCACCGCAGCCGGCATAAGACGCCCGCCCGGCACGCAGATCATCCATGCCAACGACGCGGGCCGTCTCTTCGAGACGGCCCGTTGTCATTTATGCCAAGACTCATCAGCTTTGTCCGGCGCAGACCACGAAGCCACCGGCGCTGCTTCGCCTACAGCAGCACCCCTCGGAGCACGAACGAGGCAACCGCGAAATAGATCAGCAATCCGCTCACGTCCATGAGCGTCGCGACCAAGGGGCTCGAACTCGTTGCGGGGTCGATCCCGAGACGCTGCAGCGCCAACGGGAGCAAAGATCCGGCGAGGCTTCCCCAGATCACGATCGCGACGACCGCGGTGCCGATGGTGAACCCCACCCGCCAAGGGTGTTCGGTCGGCGCCATCCCCACGGCGTCGGCCCCGAGCACGGCGAGCACTCCCAGGACGCCCAGCACCGAGCCGAGTGAGAGACCGATCACGATCTCCTTGGCCAGCACGCGCACCCAATCGGCGGGCTTGACCTGATCGAGTGCGAGGGCGCGCACTACGAGGCTCGCGGCCTGGGTCCCGGTGTTGCCGCCGCTCGAGATGATCAAGGGGATGAACAGGGCGAGGATCACGGCCGTTTCGAGTTGCTCGTCGAATACGCCCATGACCGCGATGGTCAGGATCTGCATCGCGAAGAGGCCGGCGAGCCAGACCCCTCGCTTCTTGATCATCTCGAGGAATTTGGTCGCGAGATACGGCGCGTCGAGGGCTTCGAGACCGCCGAGTTTGTGGATGTCTTCGGTGGCTTCGATCTCCGCGACATCCGCGACGTCGTCGTGCGTCACGATGCCGACCAGCAAGCCGAGGCTGTCGACCACCGGCAACGCGGTGCGGTCGTAGCGGTTCATCAAACGGACCGCTTCTTCGCGGTCTTCGGTCGCCTTGAGCGCGATGAACCGCTCGTCGAGCACGTCTTCGATGACGTCGGTCGGCGCCGCGAGCAGGATCTTGCGGATGTGTACGTCGTCGATCAGCTTGCCTTCATGATCGACCACGTACACCCAGTGGACCGTCTCAGCGTCTTTCCCGTATCGGCGGATGTGCGCCAGGGCTTGGTCGGCGGTCCACCAGGGGCGCACTTTGACGTAGTCGGGCGTCATGAGGCGCCCGACCGACTCAGCGGGGTACCCGAGGATCGCCTGCGTCTCTTTGCGGGTCGCTGGGTTGAGCGAACGCAGAATCCCTCGCGTGACCTCGATCGGCAACTCGTCCAGCAGCTTGGCCCGGTCGTCGGGGTCGAGCGACTCGACGACACGCACCGCGCGCTCGTCGCCGAGTTGATCGATCAGTTGCTCCTGGTCTTCGGGATCGAGATCGGCAAACACTTCCGCCATCTCGGCCCTGGGAAGCACGCGATAGGCGACCGCGGCTTCTTCTGGCCCATGCCTGTAGAGCATCTCATGCAGCAAGTCCGCCACATCAGGGGGGTCAAACGAGCGGAGAGCTTCACGAACGTCGCGGAGCGACCCATCGCGCACCAGTTCCACAAGCTCTGGCTCGAGCAACTGGACGGTCGGATTGTCGCGCAGGTCGGCTTCTGGCGGCACAGTGCCGAGGATACCCAAGCTGGGGTGAGCCCCTCGGAATGCCGATGTTTGGTGGGACGACCCAGACAGCGGATAGAATGATGGGTAAAGCCGGCGAGGATGACCCGGCGGATTCCGGAGGACCCGTTGAACGATTCGCAAACGCGCGCCCCCGCGACCGACCCCGTGTCCGTGGTGCCCCCCGGTGCCACGTTCGAACTGCGTCCGACCGGCGAAGCCGATCACGGCTGGATGCGCCGGGTGATCAAGCAGTACTGGGCGTCCGAGCAGGTGGTTACCCGCGGCAAGCTGCACGATGTCCTGGGCCTCGAGGGCATCGCCGCCTGGCGCGATGACGAAGCCGTCGGGCTCATCACGTATCGCGTCGACGGCGCCGAGTGTGAGATCGTGACGCACAACTCACTGGCCGACTCCGGGGGCATCGGCTCCTGCCTGCTCAGCGCGGTGCGCCAGGAAGCCAGGGCCCGGGGCTGCGAACGCCTCTGGCTCGTGACGACCAACGACAACACCCCGGCCATCCGGTTCTACCAGCGGCGCGACTTTGACATCTGCGCACTCCACCGCGGCGCTCTGACCGAGGCTCGCCGCCTCAAGCCCGAGATGCCCGACACCGGGCTCGACGGGATCGCGATCCGCCACGAGATCGAACTCGAGTATCTGCTCTAAACGCTCGGGATGCTGCGTCAGAAGAGCGTTGAGCGCTCTCAACTCGCTGCGCCAACCGGTACGGCGTCGTTGATCAACGGCGGCTGGCTTTCCGGCGGGACCGGCGAGCCACCCGGCCACTCGATCTCGACATCAACGCCGAAGAGAGCCATGAGAGCCCGGAGATGGGTCTCGATCGCCTCGGACGCCTGAGCGATGTACCGGGTCTCGTTCTTTTCGAACAAGCTCGACGCTTGCTCCTGAGCATCGGACATCAATGCAGCCTGCCGCTCGGCGTTCATCTGAATGACGTCGAGCAAACCGAGCACGCGACCGTCTTGAATGTCGTACGGCTCGAGCGCCACGAGACGGAGCGTGCCCCGGATCGGCGGCAGCGTGAGCCGATAGCGACCCTCGCCCAGTTCCTCGATGTCGGTCGGACGGACCGCCGCGAGGTCGACGGCGTACTGCTTCTCGAACTCGAAGATCATCGCGAGGCGAGCCTGGGAAAGGATGGCCGGAGGCATCCAGTTCCAGCCCTTCTTCGCGGTCGCGATCTCCTTGGCGTGCACCTCGAGACCGACGAACCGACCCACGGCACGCACGCGTTCGGCAACAGCGCGGACCTCGGTCTGCTCGGGCGCCTTTGAGGCGAAGAGCCTCACACAAAGGAGCGTCCCAGAGATACCCAGCGCGAGCCCTCCGAACACCAATATCGTTGTTAACAACAGGCCCATGAGATCTCCGGCATCGTGCGATCGGTGCGTTGTACCGCGAACGAGGCTCCGCCTTTCACGACACCCATCTTTCGCCGCTCAGGATGCAGATGCGCCCTTCGCGTCGGCCGAGTCGTCGAACAGCGTCACCTCAAAGCCCCGGATGAGCAGGTGGCCGCCTGCCGAAAGCAAGACCAAGGCCGAGAACGCGACGATCAGCAACAGGGAAATCCGAACCGCTTCCGGTCCGTCCTCCCACCGAGACGTCAACGCGGCACCCGGCCCCTGCATCAACAGCCCGAGCCCGCCCAAGGCGGCGAAGGCAACGCCGCCCCCGATCACAAAACGCCAAGAACGTCCAGAGCGGATCAGTACCGCGAGTCCCGCGAGGGCCGCGGATGCGAGTCCCGAGGCCGCGACGGCGGCGAGCCAAGGGCGAAGAAGCTTGGCCGCGTCGGGCGCCGAAGCGAGGTTGGCCCGCAGATCGAGCCAGCCCAACACACCCGAGGTCAACGCCGCCCCGGCAACGCAGAGCGCTGCGAGGCCAAACCCGTTGCGGAACATCCCGAGCCCGAGCATCACGCCGAAGACCGCCGCCGCGACACCCACCAAGGAAAACCCGAGCCCTGGCCAGATCGTGTTCTCGGTCGCGAACGCAGAAGTGAACAAAGACCAACAAAACAGACCGCCCACAGCGACGGAGATCAGAAGAAGGGGGTATCGGATCAGCTTTGGGGCGGTGGTCATGTCGGGTCTTTCGGCCGTTCCGGAGCGGTACGGTAGCGGCGTCCGCCGCGTTCGCGATGAGACCCCGGGGTTTGTGTCCTATCCGAAGTCGTTGACGACAACGCCGGTGCAGTCGGCGGCCCCGACAGCCGATGCCGATGTGTTGCTGGCCGCCGCCTCCGAACCGTGGTCCGGGGGGTGAGTTTGCAGCCCCGGGGCACGCCGACCCGATCCTCGTGGTTGCGGCCCGATGCGAAGCCGCCTGGAGCCTGTCATGAGCGGAATCACCGGAACAGGGTTGATCAGTGGCATCGACACCGCGTCGCTGGTCAATCAGTTGGTCCAGTTGGCCGCGAGGCCCCGGGACCTCGCCACGCAGCGGCTCGTCCAACTCCAGACCCAGCAAGCCGCTTTCTTGGACATCAACAGCCGAATGTCGGCCCTCCAGGACGCGTCGTCGATCTTCCGGACCAGCAACAGCTTCCAGGCCAAGCGGGCCACGTCGAGCGACACCGGGGTCCTCACGGCGACTGCGAGTAACAACGCCCAACCGGGCACGTACACGTTCTCGATCGATCGGCTAGTGAGCACGCAGCAGATGCTCTCGAAGGGATTCCAGGACCGCGACACCAGCGCGTTCGGAGCCGAGAGCTTTACGTTTGAGCCTGAACGGGCCAGCTTGGACCGAAACACGGCGCTCGCGGACCTGAACGGGGGCCAGGGGATCGATCGCGGCACGATCGTGATCAACGACGGAACGTCGGACATCGAGGTCGACCTCTCGACGGTCGCGACAGTGAACGAGGTGCTCGATGCGATCAACGCGGTCGCCGGCGTCTCAGCGACCGTCGACGACGGCAGTTTCGTGATCACCGGCGCCGACTCGATCACGAGCGCCGGCGGTGGAACCACGGCCGAGAGTTTGGGGATCGACACGAGCGTCGCGGGGCTAGCGACCATCGACGGCAGCACCGTTACCGGCGGAACGGTCTACAGCCTCACCGGCGCGACCGGGCTCTCGCTCTTGAACGATGGAAACGGGGTCTCGGTCAGTTCCAACGTCGGACAAGACGTTAGCGACTTCACGATCAGCGTCGAGGTCTTCGACGGGATGGGCGGCAGCCAGACGAAACCCGTCGGCGTCCGGATCGGCGACATCTTCGACGCGGAGAACGAAGTCGTCGAAGCGGGCGTTGGGACGATGCAGGGCGTTATCGATCGGATCAACGCGGCCCTGGAAGCCGAAGCGGTGAACGCAGAGGATCCAGACAACCCGGACATGGACGCCGACCTCGCCGCGGCGTTGCGGGGCGTGACCGCCTCGATCGATTCGACGACCGGGGCGATCGCGTTCAGCACGATCGAAGACGTCGATATCTCGATCGACTCGACCGACACCGCCAAGGACCTCGGGATCGATGGGCTGGCGAGCAACGACGTCACCGAAACTTCGCAAACGCTCACCGGTGAACGCATCCTCGCGGGGATGAACACCGTCCTGCTCAAGAGCCTTGCGGGCGGCGACAACGACGGCGCCCTCCCGGGCAACGGCGAATTACAGATCACACTCGGGAGCGACGTCGAGTTCACGTTCGACATCGCCAACCGGAGCATCACGTACGAACCTTCGGGCGGCGGGTTCCCCTCCCAGGTGTTGCTCACCGGACGCGAAGGGTTCGAAGACCCCATCGAGACTGTTGATGACCTTCTCGCGGCGTTCGACGCCCTGCCGGCTATTCTCGAGGCGGAGATCGGCGGCGACGCCGCCGACTTCCAATTCAGCGTCGACTACAACAGCACCGGAACCGGTCTGACCTTTCAAGACCTCACCGGCGGCACCGCCTCGAACCTCACCATCGTGGGGACCACGGGCGCCGACACGGCCGCGGCGCTGGGGATCTCGACCGGGGCGGGCGGGACGACTGAGACCTCCGTGAGCGGGAGTTCCCAGCTCAAGTACATCTCAGACCAGACACGCCTTGACGATCTCCCGGGCGGGCTGTCGCTCGGAACGGGTGAATTCCGAATCGTCGACCGCAACGGTGAATCCGCGACGGTGAACATCGGGTCCTCGGTCGAAACGATCGGTGAACTGCTCGACGAGATCAACCGCCAAGCCGGCGGACTCGCGATCGAAGCCCGAATCAACGACAACGGCGACGGGATCGTCATCGAGTCGACAACGAGCGGCGGCAGCGCGATCGAGATCAGCGACGAGTCGGGCAGCGTCGCGACGCGCCTGGGTCTCGCGGGCACGGCCGAGGACAACACCGACTCAAACTTCCTCAACGGGTCGTTCGAGAAGGTCGTTGAGTTCGAAGCCGCCGACACGCTCGACGATGCGCTGAGGAAGATCAACGACGCCGGCGCCGGCGTGACCGCGACGGTCATCAACGACGGCAGCTCGACGTCTCCGTTCCGCATCAGCCTGTCGTCGACGGGCACCGGCGAAGACGGACGCTTCCTGATCGACACCGGGAACTTCGACCTGGGCCTTGAGACGCTCGACGAGGGTGACGACGCCCGAATCTTTTTCGGCTCGTCCGACCCCGCCAGGTCGATCTTGATCACCAGCTCGACCAACGAGGTCAGCGACCTGATCGAGGGCGTTGATATCGATCTGGTCGCCCCGAGCACCGAGCCGGTGACGGTCACAGTGACCTCTGACACGTCCGAGGTCGAAAGCCAGATCGAAGACTTCATCAGTGCGTATAACACCGTGCTCGACCGCATCGATGAGCAAACACGGTTCGTCGAAGACACCGGTGAACGAGGCGCCCTCCTGGGCGACACCACGCTCATCGGTCTGCAGAACGCGCTGTCGAATGTCGCCAACGGGACGATCGACGGGTTCACGCAGACCTTTGACCGCCTGGTCGACGTGGGCATCACCGTCGGCACCGCCGGGCGGCTTGAGTTTGACTCAGCGACCTTCCGCGACGCCCTGTCGGCCGACCCGGACGCGGTCGAAGAGCTGTTCACCCGCCGCACGATCGACCCCGACAGCGGGAAGACGATCATCCCGGGCGCCCAGCTCTTTGACGAGGACGGCAACCCGATCCTCGACGAGGACGGGAACCCGACGTTTAACGACATCGTCGTCGACGACCCCACCGCGACCGACGAGTTCACCGAACTGGGTCTGCTGCCCTTGATGGAGGAGCTCGCTCGGTCGTACGTCGATTCGATCGACGGCATCCTGACCCAGCGGAACAACTCGCTCGACGATCAGATCGAGAATCAGCAGGATCGGATCGAATCGCTCAATGAAGCTCTCGACCGCGAGCGGGCGAAGCTCGAAGCCGACTTCGTCGCGATGGAGCAGGCCCTGGCCCAGCTCCAGAGCCAGCAGTCGGCCCTCGCCGGTCTCGGTGGGTAATCCATCCCAATAGGTGGTGAAGCCGCCCACTCCTCGGGCCGATGTACGGGTGACATGAACGACACCAACGCAAACGCGAACGCCTACCTCCGCACCAAGGTCATGGGGGCCAAGCCCGAAGAGCTGCGTCTCATGCTGATCGAGGGCGCTGTGAAGTTCGCGATGCAGGCCAAAGAAGGCCTCGAGACCAAGGACTACGAGAAGAGCTTCAACGGGTTCAGCCAGTGCCGTGACATCGTCACCGAGTTGATGACCACCGTCCGGGTCGACATCGCCGGCGAGGTCGGCGAACGGGTCCGCTCGCTCTACGCGTTCATGTACACCGAACTCGTCGACGCGAGCTTCGGGAAAGACATCGAGAAGGTCTCCAAGGTCATCGAACTGCTCGAGTTCGAGGCGGAGACCTGGCGGCTTGCGGTTGAGAAGATGAAGGTCGAGCGGCAGAACGACCCGAGCCTGGGCGGATCGCCGACGACACCGGGCACCGCCCCGATCCCGGCCGCCAACGCCTACGCGGCCGACAAGCCCAGGGCACCGCTGAGCATTCAGGCGTAGGGCAAACACCCAACGCCGTACGCCTGAGGTCAGACCTCACCGGGGACTTCATCGGTTCGCAACTCAACCGAGGCCCGGGCTGGTCCGCTTCGCGGTTCCAGATGGGATGGACTTCGGGCGCCCGGACCGCGTTCTTACGAACGTGGCTCTGTTAGGCGCGCGTCACGAACGGGACCGGGGCGGCGATGACGGCGGCAAGCCAGTCGTAGACGACCTGGGGTGAAACGTTGGCACTGAGCCTCGCCTCGGCCTCCGCGATCGCGTCGATCGCCCGGATCGATTCGTCGAGGTTCTCGCCTTGGCGCATCTGGGCACGGGCGCGGGTCGAGAGGACGCTGAACAGCATCGCGGCGGCTTCGCGGTTTGCCGCTTCCTTGCTGCGCCGGGCGTCGTGTGCGACGTGCGCCTTGGCCCAGTCTTCACTCAGCGACGTCATCTTCGCGCCCAACTCGGGGCTGAGCTTGCCGGCGTCGGCGAGGCGGAGCATCGGCTCGAGGTGGCGGGCCCAGTCGGCGAGCTTGGCGTCGGCGGCGCGGAGCAGGCGGCCCGGGGAGCCCTCGGCGTAGCTCACGAGCCAGTCAACATCAGACTTCGAAATGTCCACCTCGGTCGAGTCGAGCCATTCCCCCATCGCTTTGTCGTCGAGAGCGGTAAACGACACGCGTTGACACCGGCTTCGGATCGTCGGGAGCAAGCGCTCTTCGGAGTCGGTCACCAGAATGATGACGGTCCCCGAGGGCGGCTCTTCGAGCGTCTTCAGAAGCGCATTCTGCACGACGCCGGCGCCTCTAGGGTCGAGCATGTGCGCTTCGTCGACGATGAAAACCTTGCGAGCCGCGGCTCCGACGCTCAGATCGGACTTCGGCGCGAGATGGGCGGGCTTGAGCAGGTGGGTCTCGACGACGTCCTTGGGGATGCTGGTGAGCTTGGAGTTGCGGACCGACGCCTCTTGGCTGTACCGAGCGAGCTCTTTGTAGACGACGTGCAGGTCGGGGTGACCCGCCTCGCGGATGATCTGCTGGGTCTGGCTGTCCGGGTCGGGGGCGAGCTCGCCCGACAGCCCCTTGTCGGTCGTCGGGTCGAGCAGCATGGCGCCGAACGCGAGGGCGGTGGTGAACTTCCCGACGCCCTTGGGCCCATGGAAGATCCAGGCGTGGTGCAGGCGATCCGACTCGAGCGAGCGGGTTAGCGTCGCGAGGGCGTTGGCCTGGCCGAGTACCTCGGAGAGCGGGAGCGGCTGGGCAAGAGGCTCGCCCTCGGGGAGGTCTTCAAGCACCGCAGGCTTGCGGCGGGCGGTCTTCTTCCCGACTTTCTTCTTGGAGGTCTTCTTGGCCACGGATGAAGCGTAGCGGACGCCGAAGCAGGGCGGTAGGAGATACGCAATGGGCCCGCTGCAAGCGTCTTTCCCATTGCCTACTGCCCCGTCACACGCACGCCAGCTTGTTCAGCCCGTTGTGCGCCGCGACCTTGTAGCATTCGGCGAGGGTCGGGTAGTTGAAGACGTTATTCACGAAGTAGTCAGCCTTGCCGCCGAGCACCATGACCGCCTGGCCCAGGTGGATCAATTCCGTCGCGCCGGTGCCCAGGGCGTGGACACCCAGCAGCTCGCGGGTGTCCTGGTGGATCAGCAGCTTGAGCATTCCCACGTCGTCGCCCAGGAGCTGGCCTCTCGCGATCTCTTCGTAGCGGGCAACGCCCGATTCGAAAGGGATGCCCTTTTCGCTGAGCTGGTCTTCGGTGTAGCCGACCATCGAGATTTCGGGGATGGCGTAGATCCCGAAGGGCAACTGCTGGGGCACGCTCGTCGCAGGAGCATCGAACATATGGCATGCCGCGAGGCGGCCTTGGTCCATGCTCGTGCTCGCGAGTGCGGGGAAGCCGATGACGTCGCCGGCGGCGTACACGTGCTCGACAGAAGTCCGGTGGTACTCGTCAACGGTGAGTCGGCCGCGACGATCGGCCTCGAGACCCGCCAAGTCGAGAGCGAGACCGGACGTCGCCCCCTGGCGGCCGATGCTGTAGAGCAACGCGTCAGAGCGGAGGTGCTTGCCGCTGGCGAGCGTCGCCTTGACGAGTCTCTTGTCCGTCGACTGCTGCTCGTTGCCCTCTTCGAGCTCGATTTTCTCGACCTTCTCGCCGAGACGGAGCGTGACGCCGGCGCGGCGGAGGTGGTATTGGAGCGCTTCGGTCAGTTCTCGATCGACGAACCCGAGCAGTGAATCCCGAGCTTCGACGAGCGTGATCTTGACGCCCAGGGCCGCGAGCATGCTGGCGTACTCGGTGCCGATCACACCGCCGCCGACGACGATCAGCGACTTGGGCAGCTTCTCCATTTTCAGAAGCTCGTCCGAGGTCACGATGTTCTCGCCGTCGAAGGGGATGGCCTCTGGTCGGGCCGGAACGGTGCCGACCGAGATTAAGAATTTGTCCGCGGTCACAAGGCGGGAGCTCTCGCTCGACACCACCTCGACCTGGTGCGGGTCTCGGAAACTGGCCTTGCCGTGGGCGACCTCGATCCCGTTGGACCGGAAGTGGCCCTCGATCGTCTCGATCTCGAGCCTCATCACCCGGTCGACGGCGCTGAGCAGGCCTGAGAACGTGGCGTTGCGGGCGCTGGCGAAGTCGGCCTCGCGGGCCGCGACGGAGCGGACCTTCTCGTTGTTGAGGATCGCCTCGCGGAGGGCCTTGCTGGGGATCGTTCCGGTGTTGACGGTGACGCCCCCGACCACCTCGCGGCGTTCCACGACGCAGACGGATTTGCCGAGCTTGGAGGCCTGAACCGCGGCCTTCTGGCCCGCTGGCCCCGAACCGATGACGCAAAGGTCGTAGTGGCGGATCACGAGCTGGCCTTCCGTGTTGGCCTTCGGGCTGGATGGCCCCGCTGGACCGTCCGGAGTGTACAGACGGGCTTTCTATCGGTCGTTGAGACGAGCTTCTGAAGCCCCCCCGCTACCATCGGGTCTGAGACACACAACGGAGCCCGACCCCGCTATGCCCCGGACCGCATCCGAGATCAGACAGGCGTTCATCGAGTTCTTCGAGCAGAAGCAGCACTCCGTGGTCCCATCGTCCCCGGTGGTGCCCCACGACGACCCGACACTGCTCTTCACGAACGCAGGGATGAACCAGTTCAAGCCGCTCTTTCAGGGCACCGTCGCCCCCGACAGCCCGCTCGCGGGCCTCAAGCGGGCGGTCGACACGCAGAAGTGCATCCGTGCCGGCGGCAAGCACAACGACCTCGAAGACGTGGGCCGCGATAGCTACCACCACACGTTCTTCGAGATGCTCGGGAACTGGTCTTTCGGCGATTACTTCAAGAAGGAAGCGATCGACTGGGCCTGGGAGCTGCTCACCGGCGTCTTCGGGCTGCCTGCCGACCGGCTCTACGCGACCTACTTCGAGGGTGACGAGAAGACCGGCCAGCCGGCGGACCTCGAGGCGAAAGAGCTCTGGCTCAAGCATCTGCCCGAGGCGCAGATCCTGCCCGGGAACGCCAAGGACAACTTCTGGGAGATGGGCGACACCGGGCCCTGCGGGCCGTGCTCAGAGATCCACTTCGACCGCGTCGGCGGACGCAACGCGGCGAGCTTGGTGAACCAAGACGACCCAGACGTGCTCGAGATCTGGAACCTGGTCTTCATCCAGTTCGACCGCCAGCCCGACGCGACGCTCAAACCCCTGCCGGCCCAGCACGTCGACACCGGGATGGGCCTCGAACGGCTCGTAAGCGTGCTGCAGGACAAACGGTCCAACTACGACACCGATCTCTTCACGCCCTACTTCGACGCAATCCAGAAGCTGACGGGCGCGAGGGCGTACGCCGGCAAGTTCGGCGCCGACGACGAAGGCAACGTCGACACGGCGTATCGCGTCTTGGCCGACCACGCGCGGACGCTGACGTTCGCGCTCGCAGACGGCGCCGTCCCGGCCAACGAGGGGCGAGGCTACGTGCTCCGGCGCATCCTGCGCCGCGCCGTGCGCTACGCGAGGCAGAACCTCAGCGCGAAGCCCGGGTTGGTCAGCGAATTGGTGCCGGTTGTGGTCAACACGATGGGCGGGGCCTTCCCCGAATTGAAGAGTAACTCGGCGCGAATTGTTGAGATGATCGCGGATGAAGAGGAGAGCTTCGGCAAGACGCTCGATCGAGGCATCAAGCTGTTCAGCGAGGTCACCGAGCGCACCGAAGGCGGGAAGGTCTCCGGCGCCGACGCCTTCCAGCTGTACGACACCTACGGGTTCCCGGTCGACCTCACCGAACTCATGGCCCAAGAGCGGGGCCTGACCGTCGACATCGCCGGCTTTGAAGCCGAGATGGAAGCCCAAAAACAACGCTCGCGTGCCGGTGCCAAGGGCGGAGGCGAGGGCGGCCTGACCCTCCGCGCCGACGAGATCGCCCGCCTGCGGCGCATGAACGTCCAGCCGACCGACGACAGCTTCAAGTTCCCCGGACGGGACATCCGAGGCGTCGTCAAGGCGATCTGGAACGGTCAGAACTTCGACGAGCACACGCCCGGCACCGCCAAGCCGATGGGCATCATCCTCGACCGAACGAGCTTCTACGCGGAGATGGGTGGCCAGCAGGCCGATCACGGACGCCTCATGGTCAGCCGTGAAACACGCAGCGCCGAGACAAGCCACGGCGGCGAGTTCAAGGTCGAGGACGTCCAGGTCTTCGGCGGCTTCGTCATGCACGTGGGACGCGTGGTCCGGGGCGAGCTGCGCGTCGGTGACTCGGTCACGTGCCACATCGAGAACCAACGCCGGCACGCGATCGAGGCCAACCATACGGCCACCCACCTGCTCAACCTCGGTCTCCGCGAGGCCCTGGGCCACGGGGCCGACCAGAAGGGGTCACTCGTCGCGCCCGACCGGCTCCGCTTCGATTTTTCCAACTCCGGCCCGGTCGCACCTGCCGAGATCGCGACCGCCGAAGAGATCGTCAAGCGTGCGATCGAAGCCGACCTCAAGGTCTATACCGACCTCGCCCCGCTTGAGGGCGCCAAGGCGGTCAACGGGCTGCGAGCCGTCTTTGGCGAGACCTACCCCGACCCGGTGCGCGTGGTTTCGGTCGGTGCCCCGATCGCTGATCTGCTCGCCAACCCTGGCGATGAACGCTGGCCGACGATGTCGATCGAGTTCTGCGGGGGAACCCACCTCGAATCGATGGGCAAGGCGGGAGCGTTCGCCATCGTCTCCGAAGAAGGGATCGCCAAGGGCATACGACGTATCACCGCCCTCACCGGCGTGCCCGCCCAAGCGGCGATCGCCGCGGCCGACGCGCTCGATAAAGACTTGGCCGAACTCGAGCGCACGCCTCTGACTTCGCTCAAGAAGGCGATCGCAGAGTTCCAGACCCGCTTGGACGAAATGACGCTCCCGGCGCCCAGGAGGCACGCGATCCGCGAACGACTGGGCGGCGTGCAGGAGAAGCTCAAGGCCGCGGCGAAGGAAGCCGCCGCGGCAGCCGCCAAGGAAGCGGCGCGAGCCGGCGAGGTCCTCGCCGACGCGGCCGAGCGATCGCTCGATCCGTGCTTCGTCTCCACGATCGAACTCGGGTCCGATCGGGGCGCCCTTACCGCGGCTCTCAAGACGATCGCTCTTCGCGTTCCCCGGATCCCGGTCCTGCTCATCAGCCCGGATGAGGACGCCGGACAGGCCGCGATCATGGCCGCGGCCCCGAAGAACGCCAACGAGAAGGGCCTCAAGGCGGGCGACTGGGTCCGTGCGACCGCCCAGGTGATGGGCGGGAAGGGCGGCGGCCGCCCCGACGCGGCCCAGGGCGCCGGTCCCGACCTCTCTCAACTCAAGCCGGCGCTGGCCGAGGCGAAGCGGTTCGCCATCGAGAAGTTGACCTGATGCCCGCCAAGTTCGACCGAGACCAACTCCGCGCGTGGTCGGCGGGGCTCGATATCCCCGCTGGGGCGTTCGGGATGGGGCTGGTTGGGTGGTTCATCGACCGTTGGCAGGACACCTCGCCCGGCTGGATGCTGGGCCTGGGCCTCGCCGGGCTCTTGGGTGGGTGCTACCGGTTCGTTCGCGAGGCGCTGCGGATGAACGCCAAGAACGCGGCCCAATTTGACCGCCAGCGACACAATCGCCCTCGTCCGTCGAAGAGTGCCACTCCCCCACCGGTCGCCCCAGACGCAAACCACGACCACGATGACTCGCCCCGGCCCTGACCGCCCGCTATCCTTGCCGCCCCGGCACCAAGGGCCGCTGGGGAACCCGTTTCAAGACTCGAACCACCGGACAGAGAGCATGCAGTCCAGCGATCTTCAGCCGACGACCGCGACCGAAGAGGGCTTCCGTGCCCCGATCGGGCGGCTCGCGTTGGGGGCGTTTGTCGCACCGCTCGTCATCGGCGGGCTCTTCACGCTTGCAGCCGCCTCTCAGGCCAACGCTCCTGACGCTGGTCGCTCGGCTCTCTTCGGGCTTCTCGCAGGACTCGTGGGCGCCGCCGCCGGGATCGCGGTGGTGTACGCCGCGAGCCCCCGACCCGCCTCGACTTGGCCTCTCACGCTGCTCTTCGCGAGCGGGGTCCGGATGCTCGGCGGCCTCGCGGTCGGTCTTCCGCTGTTCATGATCACCGGCGTTGAGAAAATGGCGTTCTGGGGCGTGTTCCTCGCGGCCGCCCTCATCGCGATCATCGGTGAAGTCGCGGCCCTCGGGTCCTTCTTGCGTTCACTGTCGACCACTCCTTCTGCAGCCGAGGCACCCTCCGCATGATCGAGTCGCTGCTCACACTCGCCGCCTCGAACCCCGTCGATCACGTGGTCAACCACCCCTGGATCGTCTCGGAAGACGGCACGTGGCTCTGGACGGCCCAGCAGACCAACCTCGTGCTCGCCGGCCTGATCTGCCTCTTGCTAGGCCCCTGGCTCGCCAGCCAGATCGGCACCGGAGAAGAGTCAGAGGGCAACGACCGCTACCTGACCAAAAACCCGTTCGCGCACATGATCGAGGTCATCGCCCTCTACCTGCGCGAGCAAGTCGTCCGCCCGATGCTCCACGAGCGGACCGACAAGTTCATGCCCTACCTCTGGTCGCTCTTCTTCTTCATTCTCGTCAACAACATGCTGGGCCTGATCCCGCTTCTCGACGCATGGTTCATCATCGACGAGAGCTCCTATAAAGCCCACGCGTCCCCGATCGGGGGCACCGCGACCCAGTCGATCTACGTGACCGGTGTCCTGGCCGCCTTCAGCTTTGTCGTCATCAACTTCGCTGGCCTGCGTGAGTTGGGCGTCAAGGGCTACCTCATGCACCTCACCGGCGGCGCTCCCTGGTACCTCTGGGCCCTCATGATCCCGATCGAGGTGTTGGGCACGTTCATCAAGCCGGTCGCTTTGGCCATCCGTTTGTTCGCGAACATGACCGCCGGCCACATCCTGCTGGCGACGCTGTTCATGTTCGTTGGCATGGCCTTCTCCAGCGGGTCTTTCCTGCTCGGGGCCCCGATCACGGCCGTGTCGGTGACCGGCGCGATCGCGATCTACTTCCTTGAGATCTTCGTCGGCTTCCTGCAGGCGTTTATCTTTATGTTCCTCACGTCGGTCTTCATCGCCCAGTTGAGCCACCACGGCGATCACGACCACGACGAACACCACGACGAAGAAACCCACGACCAACCCGCCGCCTCCCCGGCGACGGCCTGACCGATTCGAATCACGAGTTCAACATCGCTGAGTCCCGGCCACGCCGGACCCGGAGACGAGAAAGGAAAGCCGGACCCATGACCATCAAGAACATCGCCCTCGCCACCCTCGCCCTCGCCGTGCTCGGCCCGGCCATGGCCGCCGCCCAGGACGGAGAAACCGCGGACACCCTCTACCGCGGCCTCGGTGCTCTCGGCGCCGGTCTCGCTGTCATCGGCGGCGGTATCGGCATCGGCCTCATCGGCAAGTCGGCCCTCGAGTCGATCGCCCGTCAGCCGGAAGCCGCCGGCCCGATCGGCACCAACATGATCCTCGCGGCGGCCCTCGTCGAAGGCGCGACGCTCTTCGGCGTCGTCGTCGGCCTGCTCGCCGCCCTCGGCTGAGCACCGTCCCTGTCAACGCAGCGCGGGCGCCCGGCCACCGGGCGCCCGCTTCGCGTGACGATTCCACACTGTCGCCGCGCCCTCGCCTGCCCACCGGTTCGCCCCGCCCCGGAGCCGCTCCGATGAAACGACTTGCTCTCACACTCCTCGCGTTCGCCGTCCTCGCTCTGGGCCTGCCCAGCGTCGGCAACCTCGATCCGATCGGCCCCACCGCCACCGCGGCCGCCGACGCCCCCGCCGATGGCGAGAAGGGCTACGCCAAGCAGGACGGGCCTGTCGCCTCGATCCCCCAAGGCATCTGGTCGGCCGGTACCGCGATCATCGTGTTCCTGATCGTTTCGTTCATATTGATGACCCAGGTCTGGCCCAAGATCACTGCCGGCCTCGACGACCGGGCCAACAAGATCCGGTCGGAGATCGAGGGCGCCGAGGCGGCCCGAGCACAGGCCAAATCGGCCCTCGAGGAGTACGAGAAATCACTCACCGAGGCCCGGGCCGAATCACAGAAGATGCTCGAGGAGACCAAGGCCAAGCAGACGGCGCTCGCCAACGAGCTCCGCGCCAAGGCCGACCAAGAGCTCAACCAGATGCGTGAGCGGGCGATGCGCGACATCGAGACCGCCAAGAAGGCGGCGTTGAACGAGATGTACGCCGAATCGGTGACGCTCGCGACCGTCATCGCTTCCAAGATCCTTGCCCGCGAGGTGACACCGTCCGACCAGGACCGCCTGGTCGAGGAGTCGCTCAACGAGCTCAAGGCCGCGGCCTCTTCGAACTGACCCGGTCGACCCGACCCCGGAGCGCCTCCATGCCTCTCATCGAAACGCAGCCCGACGCTCTCGCACGCGTCTACGCCGACTCGGTGTTCGATCTCGCCGGCTCGCCCGAGTCGGCCGAGGAGATCCTGGGCGAACTCGAGGACGTCATCGAGTTGGCAAGGTCCGACTCGATGTTCAGCGAGTTTCTCTCGTCGAGAGTCCTCGGGTCTTCGGCTCGGGGCTCAACGCTCCAGAAGATCTTCGAGGGCAACCTCTCCGACCTCACCCTCCGCTTCCTGCGTCTGCTCAACGACAAGGACCGCCTCGCCCACTTGCCGGCCGTCGTCGCGGCCCTGTCCGAGCGGGTCCAGAAGGCGCTGGGTAGGCTCGAAGTCGACGTCTTCACCGCCCAGCCGCTCGCCGGCGACGACTTCGCGGCCGTGCAGTCGCGCGTCGCCGAGGCCCTGGGCAAGAACGTCGTGCTCCACGCCTACACCGATCCGAAGATGCTCGGTGGCGTCAAGTTCCGGGTGGGCGACCGCCTGATCGACGACTCGCTCGCGACCCACTTGCGGCGCGTCCGCGACCGACTCGCCGATGACGGCGCTTCGAGCGTGCGGACCCAGTCCGGCAAGATCATCGAAGACTGACTGCCCGCTTCGCGGAGGCGTGACGCCTCGCCCTGCGAAAGGAGCCCAGAGCGTAAGCGACGGGCCAGACTTCCAGTTGGGTTGGGATGCTCACCGCCGTCCGGGGCCGCGTTGACGGGAGAGATCGGGCAGAACAACGCGTTCGATAGACCAGCCCATCGCTTACGCTCCGGGCCCGTTCTGGGTCGCGCTCGGTGCAGGCATGTTCGTCGATGGCGAGTCGCCAGTCCCCACGCCTCCCCCCCACCGCCAACCGCGTACGATTCCAACGCGCCAAGAACCGCCTGTAGGGAGCCCTCCGAGATGCCCAAGAAGACCATCGCTCAGACCGACGTCGCCGGCAAACGCGTACTCGTCCGCGTCGACTTCAACGTCCCCCTGGACGGCACGACCATCACCGACGACCGCCGCATCCGCTCGGCCCTGCCGACCATCCGGTCGATCGTCGAGCGAGGCGGTCGGGCGATCCTCATGAGCCACCTCGGTCGCCCGGCGGGCACCGGCTACGAAGAGGCGATGAGCCTCAAGCCCGCCGCAGCCAAGCTCGGTGAGCTCCTCGGCAAGCCGGTCGCGTTCCCGTCGACCGACTGCACCGATGACGCGACCCACTCCGCAGTGAACGCGATGAGCGACGGGGACGTGCTGCTCCTCGAGAACCTCCGGTTCCACAAGGCAGAGAAAAAGGGCGACGCGACGTTCGCGCAGAGCCTCGCCCGCTACGCCGACGTCTACGTCAACGACGCCTTCGGCACCTGTCACCGCCCCCACGCCTCGATGGTTGCCGTGCCCAATCTGCTAGGCGGTAAGCCGCGCGTGTCCGGGTTCCTCGTCGAGAAGGAAATCAAGTTCCTCTCCGAAGCCCTCGCCAGCCCCGAGCAGCCGTTCGTGGTCGTGCTGGGCGGCGCCAAGGTCTCCGACAAACTCCCTGCGATCCATAACCTCTTGCCCAAGGCCGACCACATCCTGATCGGCGGCGCGATGGCGTACACGTTTATCAAGGCCCTGGGCCACGAGGTCGGAGACAGCCGCGTCGAAGAGGACAAGGTCGCCGACGCGAAGTCGATCATCGACGCCGCGGCCGGCTCAAGGGTCGAGTTGCACCTGCCGACCGACCACGTCTGCTCGACCCAGTTCAGCGAGGTCGGTGGCGATGTCGCCGTCTTCACCGACCACGTCGATCCAGGGTACATGGGTCTCGACATCGGCCCGGTGACCCAAGGGCACTACACCGCGATCCTCCGCACCGCCAAGACGGTGGTGTGGAACGGCCCGATGGGCGTCTTCGAGTGGGCCCCTTACCGCGTGGGCACCAAGACCGTCGCCGACGCGTGCGTCCAGGCGACCGAAGCGGGCGGCACGACCATCGTCGGCGGCGGCGACTCGGCCGCGGCGGCCGAGAAGTTCGAGGTCGCGAGCAAGCTGACCCACGTCAGCACCGGCGGCGGTGCGAGTCTTGAGATGCTCGAGGGCAAGAAGTTCGAGGCCGTGGAACTCCTGGAAGAGGCATAGCCGACGGTCGCGGTGCGAAGCCCCCAACCTCGCTAGGAGCACGTCATGATGCGATATCAGATCGAGGCCCTGGACCAGGACACACGCGAGATCGTGGTCTTCGAAGTTGATGCACGTGATGAACAGTGGGCGCGGAAAGCGGCCGAGGTCCAGGGGTTCATCGTAAACCGCGCGACGCCAGTCGAGATCATCATCCACAGGAGCCCTCAACGCGTCCGCATCGACAATCTCGGCGGGCTTGCGTTAGCGATCGCGGCGGGTTTGGTTCTGGCGGGCTTGGTAGGTGGTGTGTTGTCCATGGTGATCGCCTGACTTCGGGGCGACGCAAACCCGAGCTATTCGAGTAGGTGAAGTCACCTAATGGCCAGAAAGAATCGATCGCAAGCCGCGGCCAAGAAGAACAGCGCCGGCTGCCTCGGCGTCATCGCGATGGTCTTCCTCGGGATCGCCGGCGTCCTCGCCTTCAACACCTGGTCGTTCATCAATCGAGCCGTCGTCACCGAGGCGATCGTCATCGACGTCGAGGTGTTCGACGATGACGAGGGCGTGACCTACCGCCCCGTCTTCGGTTTCCCTACCGGGAACGGGCCCGTCGAGGCGTCGCCAAAGGTCGCGACCGGGGAGTACGACTACGAGATCGGCGAGACGGTCGAGATCCGCTACGACCCCGATGACCCGACGCACGCGATCCCGACCGGCGCCGCAGGGCCCTGGATCTTCGTCATGATCTCGGGCGGGTTCGGGGCGATCGTCGCGGCCGTCGCGGTTCTGACGTTTGTTTCAGCGCTCAAGTCCAAGACCCGCTCGGGCAAATGACGACTTGAGCGCCGCCAACGTCTTCGCCAGCGCCCTACCGGCCAGAGTACGCTTGCTTCGATGGGCGACGGCACGCGAACACGGACGATGAACCGACGAACGCTCCTCCATCTCGCGCTTCTCACCGGCTTGTGCGCCGTCGCATACCTCCCAGGCCTCACCGACCACGGCCTCACCAACTGGCAAGAAGCCGTCCGCCTCCTGGCCGCCCAAGAGATGGACGCGCGGGGCGATTGGGTCCGCCCCACCATCCACGGCGAGACCTACCTCGCCAAGCCCCCGCTGATCTACTGGTGCCAGATGGCCATCGCGACCGCCACCGGGCGCGACGTCGGGCTGTTCGATCTGCGTCTCACCGTCGCCCTCGCCGGCTGGCTAGGAGTGCTGTCCACGTACTGGTGCGCCCTCGTGCTGCTCCGTAGTCCCGAGGCCCCCGATGCCCCATCTCCCGAAACAGCCGAAGGCGGAAGCACCTGGGCGTCGAGAGCCGCGTTCTGGTCGGCCGCGATGCTCGCGACGGGTGTGATGACGAGCCGCGCCGCGCGGATCGGCGAGCTTGACGTTCTGCTCGTGACCTTCACGCCCGTCGTGATCGGGGCGTCGTTCAAGGCGACGTGGGCCCAGAGCATCGTGCGTTCGTTGCCTTGGGTGCTGCTCGCGTCCCTCGGGTTCATCGGGCTCTCGCTGTCCAAGGGCCCCCCGGGCATGCTCACCGGTGCGCTCGCGGTCGTCGGCGGAACGGTCATCAACGCGATCCACCGCGAGCCGGACGCGCCGCCTCAGAAGCGATCGATGGTGCCCCTCGCGATCACCGGCGCCGTCGTCGGCGCGAGCACCACAGCGCTGATCAAGCTGCGGAGCCCCGAGGGCGCCGACTTCGTGGGCGTCGGGTTCTTCGCCATCGCGGCCGCGATCTTCGCGACGTTCGCGATCGAGCTCGTCCGTCGCCCAGGCGCGATGCGTTCGATGCTCGGCGCCAACGCACGCACCGCCTGGCCGATCGCGGCCGCGATCGGGTTCGCGGCGCTCTATCTGTGGTCGCTCGGGATCGAGTCAGCAGACACGAGCGGCGTCACCACCAACGCGGCCAGCGAAGAAGCCTCGGACAACATCTCTCTCTTCGTGCTCAGCGCCCCGCTCCGAGCGCTCGAGGTCTTCGCCTACGGGGCCGGCCTGGGCTCGATCGCGGCGATCGCCTCCGTCATCTGGCAGCTCAAGGACCGCCCGAGGCTCCCGAGGGGGGTCTCCTGGGCGGTCGCGTGGGTGTTCTTGAGCATGATTATCTTCTCCGCGACCACGCGGGGCACCCACCGCTACCTGCTGCCGATGCTCCCAGGCGTCGCGCTCCTGGGCGGAACCTGGCTCGCCTCGTGGCTGCGCGACGTGTCGCCCAAGCACTCGCCGCGCGTGATCGGCATCGGTCTGACGCTCGCCGCTTTCGGCCTGGGCTGGTGGTACGGGTATGGACGCGACGACCGTTTCGCGGCGAGAAGCCCCCGTGATTTCATGGCCTCGGTCGTTGCGGACCCGATCGTCGACCCGGCCCGCGTTGCGGTTCTCGACTGGTGGGACCCGGGGCTGACGATCTACGCCGGTCACCCGGTGCTCCCCTATGCAGATCTCGAGACCTCGATCGACATCCCGAACCGCGCCGATCCGATCGAGACGCTGCGCGAACAACTGGCCGCGTCCGGCGGAACGATCACGCTCATTTTCCGCGATGCCGCAAACCCAGAGTTCCCCGATGAGCCACCCGCAAGGCAGCGACTCGCGGCCTTGGGGTTCGAGATCCTGACCGAGCCAACCGAACCTCCCGCCGAGTACCTCGTTGATCGCCGGAGCGTGCCGATGACCTATGCGGTCATCCGATCGATCTCTTTGGAGCCCTGAGCGGAAGCGACGGGCCGGCAAACCCGAGACGTCGCTCCGATCGATCGCGCGAGGACTTCGCGCGTCCGCACGCGTTGCGTCGGGGCCGGCTCCGCCCGTCGTTGGGCCCCTGCCTCACGCCCGGGGTTCCTCTTTCAATACCCGGGCTCGCCCGGACAACAGACCATCGGATCAGCCAAGTGAACCGCCGCGACGCCCCGGCGCCTACGCCGACGTGAACCATGGGCTTACCCGAACGTGTTCGTGACCACCACCTCGCTCAGCGGGAGTTGGCCGGGCTTGGGCCACGCGTCCTTGGTCTTCTTGCCGACGACGACCAGCGGGCCGATGCAGTGGTCCTCGGGCAGGTTGATCAGCTTGGCAACCGCGTCGTAGTCGTAACCGATCATCGGGCACGAGTCGTACCCCATGCCCTGCGCCGCGAGCATGACTGTTTGCATCGCCATCCCGATCGAACGCATGGCCTCGTCGCGCTGAAGCTCTCCCTTGCCCTCGTGGAACGGGCCCATCCAGCCAACAAGCAGATCGGCGACGTCCTTGGGCGCGTTCGCCCAGTACCGCTCCGGGCTCTTCTCCCACGCCTTGATGTCGGCGGTGAAGACGATCAGCAGGCTCGCGTCGGTGATCTGAGCCTGGTCGTTGCCCAGGTCGCGGATCTTCTGGCGCAGGGCCTTGTCCTCGACCACGACGAATCGCCAGTGCTGAATGTTAAAGCTCGTCGGTGCTTGGATCGCCGCTTCGAGCAGCTTGGTCTTCTCGTCGGCGGTCAGTTCGTGCCCCGGATCGAAGTGCTTGACCGAGCGGCGTGCGTAAATCGATTCGATGACGTCCATGGTCGAATTCCCCTGTCCTGATGCTGCTGGGTCTCGATACTGCTGGCCGCGCGGAAACCCCACCGCACGCATCTAGTTCGAGACTACCTGAACTATTCAACAATTGTCCAATGTTCCCGGAGACGCCTCTATTCCCCGGGACCACGAAATCCACGCCGTCAACCCGACAATCCGATTCACATCTCTTGACCTCAAGCCTCGCTCCCCGCGAACACCGCGAGCACGATGAACGACGCGAGGGCGACCGCGACCGCGATAGCGATCCCGAGTACCGAGCCGAACGCGACTTCCTTGACGCGCGATCGACGCCCGACCCCAAAGTGCTCGGTGGACTTTGCCCGACTCAGTAGGCAAAGGGCCGCGAACGTGACTGTGCCGCGTACGGAGGCCTGGACAACGCCAAGGACGGCGGCCTCCTCGCCCAGCGCGAGACCGGTCGAGATCGCAAGCACCTGCCTCGTGATATAGAAAGACATCACCGCCACCGCCAGGCGCCAGCCCCAAGGCTTGCCGACGAACATCCCGACCCCGGTCAGTGTCAACACTACGGCGACGACCAGACCGAACGCCAACGCCGAACCCACGACGGGCATGGGCGGCAGTGTCGCACCCGCATCCTCAGCAGCGAGTCCCGCAACCAACGTCGCGATCATCACGCCGGGCGTGACGAGGGCACCCACGAAGATGAAGTAGATCCCCAAAATCCAAACGGTGACCGGGCGACGTGGCCGCCAGTCGTCGTGGTCGAGTTCGTCGATTGGCTCAGGAGGCTCCGGAGGTGACGTCATCCAGACAGCATAACAGAGCCCTCCCATCATATCATCGCCGTTCGAACAACCGCTCCAGCTGGGTCAGCGAGACGCGCACCGACGTCGGCCGCCCATGCGGGCACGCCGCCGACCGTTCGACCAGGTGCCTCTGAGCGAGCAGCGCCTCGATCTCCCCTTCGCTCAGCCGGTCCCCCGCCTTCACGGCCGCCTTGCACGACATCATGTCGAGCACCTCGTGCAGCGCCGCCTCTTCGTTGGGGGGCAACGGCTCCGAATGGGCCTTGGCGAGCAACTCCGAGACAAACGCCCCGGGCTCGACCTTTCGCTCGATCAGCAGCGTCGGGAACGCATGCACGCCCAACGACCGCGGCCCCAGCGCCGCCGCTTCGATCCCCAGCCTCGCGAGCAGCGACGCAACGCCGTCGAGCCCCGCCAGAACCTCCGGCTCAACGTCCGCCGTTGCCGGGGTCAGGAACCGCTGAGACTCGAGCGACTTCGAACCGTTCTCGAAGCCGAGCCCGAGCCGTGCGCTCAGCGTCTCGAACATCACCCGTTCGTGGAGCGCATGCTGATCGATGATGAGCATGCCCTGCTCGTCCTCGACCACGATGTAGCTGTCGTGGATCTGCGTAAACCGTGACCTCGACCCGGCCGGCGGAAGCGACGCCTCCGGGGTGGCCTCGATCTCGCCCGATGCCCCACTCGACGACCCAAACGACGACCCAGATAGGCCGGACGACGCCGACGACCGGTTCTCGATGAGCACCGAGTTGTCCGACACAACGGGCGCCAACTCCTCGGCGGTCACGACAGGACGCACCGCCCGCTCCGCCTCGTCGCGCAGCGCCCGAACGTGCTCAGCGAACGCTTGTGCGCTCGCACGCCCGTCCGCGCTCAGTCTGTGCTGCTGGGGCGTCCCCGGTCCGAAGTCCAGTTCCAGGGGCGGCCGCGGCGTCGACGCCCGCCCCGCCCCGAGTTGCGTGTCGGCCACCGGCCTTGTCAGATCGGCGCGTTGCAGCGCATCGCGCACGCCCCTGGTCACGGCGCCGTGGACCATCGACTGATCGCGGAACCGCACCTCGAGCTTGGCCGGGTGCACGTTCACGTCGACCGCGTCCGGGGCCATCTCGATCATCAGCAGCGCCGTCGGATGCCGCCCCGGCTCGATGAGCCCCCGGTACGCCTCGCGAATCGCGTGCTGGATCGTCTTGTCGCGCACCGCGCGACCGTTCAGGAACACGTGCTGCGCCTTCGCGGTTGGCCTCGCGATCGCCGGCCGCCCCACCAAGCCCCAGATCAGGATGCCCCGCGCGTCGTCAAAGCGGTCGACGCTCACCTCGAGCAATTCCGGCGCCAGCTCCGGGCCGAGCACGGCGACCGCCCGATCCCCCGCCGTCTGATTCGGCGGCAGATCAAGGATCGGCTTGCCGTCGTGCGAAACCGCGAACCCGATCCCCGGGTGGGCGAGCGCGAGGTCGCGCACCCAATCCATGCACCGGGCCTTCTCGGTGTTGGGCGTGCGCACGAACTTCCGACGCGCCGGCGTGTTGAAGAAGAGCGTGCGCACCTCGACGGTCGTCCCCACCGGGTGCGCCGCCGGCTTGATCGGTGATTCGTCCCCGCCCTCGCACGCGATCTCGAACGCCGCGTCCGACCCGGCGACCCGCGAACGGATACGCACCCGCGCCACGCTCGCGATCGATGCGATCGCCTCGCCGCGGAATCCCAAGGTCGCGATCCGATCCAGGTCCGCCGCCTCGGCGACCTTGCTCGTCGCATGGGCCGCGAGCGCGAGCGGGAGCTGGCCTTCGGGAATCCCGCACCCGTCGTCACGCACGCGGACCAAGTCGAGCCCGCCGACCCCGAGTTCGACCGAAATCTTCGTCGACCCGGCGTCAATCGCGTTTTCGACGAGTTCCTTCACGACCGACGCTGGCCGCTCGATGACCTCCCCAGCCGCGATCTGGTTCACAAGCAGAGGTGGGAGCCGCCGGATGGTTCGACGGGGCTCGGGCGACCCTGCGTTCGGAGAAACCTCTGACGTCGTCTCGGTCGCGCTCACATCAGAGTGTACAACCCCCACCCCGCCGATCGAGATCCGTGCCGCGAATCCACAATATCTTGTGATCCCAGCCACGCCAACGCCGAATGGCGGTCAGGTGGATATCGTGGCGTGAACAGGCATCCCACGTTCGCCGGCCGAGTTCACTCGTGCACGGCACACCGGAGCGAGTGTAGGCCCTGACCGGCCTTACGGAGCGTGACAGACATGACCGATTCGATCTTCAGCAAGATCATCCGAGGCGAAGTCCCGGCCCAGCGCGTCTTCGAGGACGACCACACCATCGCGATCATGGACATCAACCCGGTCAGCGAGGGGCATGTCCTGGTCATCCCCAAGGAACCGGCGGAAACGATGGCCGACCTGAGCGACGAGTTCGCCGCCGAACTGGGCCGCGTTCTGCCACGGATCACCCGGGCGGTGAAGAAGGCCACCGGCGCTGCGTCGGTGAACCTGCTCCAGAACAACGGATCTGAGGCCGGACAGGTGGTCATGCACGTCCACGTCCATGTCATCCCGTGTTTCCCCGATCGCGACGCCCGGGGTTTGCGGGTTGACTGGCGGGCAACCGATGGCGACGGCGAAGCCCTCGCCGACCTCGGCCGGCACATCGCCCGACTGCTCTGACCGAGGGTCGACCTGAACGGATTCGCAACCGCGGCCCCGACACGTCGGGTTCTTACCGCTTGCCCATGTCCGAGCGCCGGAAATCCGCAATTTCCTCGGTATCATCGGGGCATGAAAGCGCTCACGATATCTGCCGCCGTCGCGATTCTCGCGATCCTCACCCTCCCGGGCCACGCCCAGATGGTCAAGCCCGAATCCCTCACGCAGGGCTTCATTCTGGTGGTCGAGGATCAGTCCAAATCAGCCAACGCCAGCAAGCCGATCCATTTCGCCGGCAGCATCAACAGCTGGGACCCGGGCCACCCGAGCTTCAGGCTTGAGCCCCGGTCGGACACCCGCTGGCAGTTCATCTTCGAGCAAGAGATGCTCTCGGAGACCGTGGAGTTCAAGCTGACACTGGGGGGATGGGCGACGGTCGAACTCGACGCCGACGGCCAGCAAATCTCGAACCGCCAGTTCCCGCTGGTCGACGTGTCGAAACTCGCACCGGGAGAGAAGCCGATCATCGAGATCGTCGTCCCGCAGTTCAGCGACGGGAACGAGGAGTACCTCGTCGCGTTCGAGTACCGCCCGATCGAAGCGACGGGCACCGTCAAGCGACTCGAGGTTGCCGGCGGCGCCGGAGGCGCGGCCGGCTCGATGCGCGATCTGCTCGTCTGGCTCCCCCCGGAGTATGACGTCCCCGAGAACGCGGATAAGCAGTACCCCGTCGTCTACATGATGGACGGCCAGAACCTCTTCCAGAACCACGCCGAGGTCCCCGGTGAGTGGCGTGCCGACGAGACCGCGACCGCGCTTATCGAGCAAGGCCTCGTCGAGCCGTTCATCATCGTCGGCGTCCCACACGATGGCAACGACCACCGCTGGAGCGAGTACATGCCGCCCAGCAAGAACCTGCCCGAGCGCTACGCCGAACTCGCCGACAACGCGTCGGGCGACGACCACGTGACGTGGCTGATCAACGAGGTCATGCCCCGCGTGAACCGGGCATTCCGCGTGTCGACCGACCGCGAGCATACCGGCATCGGCGGCGCCAGCCTGGGCGGCACGATCGCCCTCTACGCCGCGTTGACCGAGCCCGACCACTTCGGGCTCGTGCTCGCCGAGAGCCCGTTCCTGGGCGCGTTCAGCGAGGCTGTCTGGTCGCTCTGGGGCGCGACCGACCCCGGGGGCCGCCGCATCTTCTTGGGCATGGGCGGAGACGAACGCCTCGAAGGATCCGACTTCTGGGATGACGAAGGCACCCATATCGACGCGATCATCGAAGCCGCGGCTCGCCTGAGCTCCGAGAACGACGTCGCCCTCAACATCGTCACCCGCCACGTGCACGATGAGAACGCCTGGGCCGAACGCTTGCCCGGCGCGTTCAGCTTCCTTTTCGGAACCGCGACCGCGGCCGCGGCTGATGAAGAGCCCGCCGACGAGGTCAACGAGAGCCGCGTCCCGGATCCCAGCGACCTCATCGACCCGCAGCGCCTCGAGCAGGGCTTCACGCTGGTCGTCAAGGACGAGTCGGGCCTCGCCTCGCCCACAAACCCGATCTTCTTCGCGAGCAACGAGAACGACTGGAACGCCGAAGACGAAGCCCGCAAGCTGACCCTCCGCTCCGATGGCCTCTGGGCCATCGAACTCGACCGCCCCGAGATCAGCCAACGCGTCGAGTTCAAGTTCACGATGGGCGGCTGGGGCCGCGTCGAAACGGCGCCCGACGGCAGCCCGGTCTCGAACCGCACCCTTCCGCAGGTTGACGTCAGCACGTTCCCGAAAGGCGACAAGCCCGAGATCCGCTTCGTCGTGCCCGCGTTCAGCCAGCCCGAAGACGTCAGCGAACTCCTTCACGGCCGCGACCGCACCCAAGACTTCACCGGTGACATCCGCACGATGGTCGTCGCCGGCGGGGCGGGCCGCGCGAGCGGGATGGAGCGCGAGCTGCAGATCTGGCTGCCCGAGGGCTACGACGCCCGGGTCAACCGAGACACAACGTACCCCGTTCTCTACATGATGGACGGCCAGAACATCTTCAGCGTCACCCCGGGGCTCCCGGGCGAGTGGCACGCGGACGAAACGGCGACCGAGATGGTCGCCTCGGGCCAGATCGAACCCCTCATCATCGTGGGCGTCCCGAACGCGGGGCGCTTCCGCTTCGACGAATACCTGCCCTTCGGAGACCTCCCCGGCGCCGAGCCCTCGGGCGAAGAATTCGTCCGCTGGCTCACCGGCACCGTCATGCCCGCTGTCGAACGCGAGTACCGCGTCGACCACCGACGCGAGAACATCGGCATCGGCGGCTCGAGCCTGGGAGGGCTCATCAGCCTGTACGCCGCGACGATGCACGCCGATCACTTCGGACGCGCCATCATCGAGAGTTGCTCAAAGATCGGCGATGATGCCGAAGGCGACATCCAGCGGATGCTCGCGACCGCCAAAGAACGCGGCATGCCCGTCCCCGAGAAGATCTACTTCGGGATGGGTTCACGCGAGGTGAGCTTCTCGGATCGCGACACCGAGCGGAACGCTCTGTACCGCCAGTGGGCGACAGATCTGCACGAGTGGCTCGGCGACTACGGCGTCGCGGAAGAGGATCGGATGCTGGTGATCGGGGAGGGGCACCATCATCATGAGCTGGATTGGGCGGAACGGTTTACGACCGCACTCGTTGCTACGTCGAAACGGTAACGTGATACTGCTCTTTTTCTAGGCGGGCACTGGAGGTCGCGATATCGGCTTCGGTGGCGCCCCGACACAGCTTTCCAATGCGCAGTGCTTCGATTACTTCCGCCGGTAACAAACCGTCAGAACAGACGATTGCGTGAAGCCAGACCGCGGCCTCGGCCCGTGAAATTTGAGACGCGAGAATCAAGAAATACGGATCGCTACCGCGCGCCTCATCGGATAGATTTTCACGAACATGCGCTACGCAACTCGTTAGCAGACTTGCGTAGCCATCCAGGTGGTTCAAAAACACATTCCTTCCGAATGCATCAAGTAGTAACTGGATAACTACGCCGTCACCGTGCTTGCGGGCGTCAGTCAGACTCTTCCGCAAATGAACAAACGCGAGATCTCCTCTTCGTTTTGGTGCAGTAGACTGCCACACAGGCTTGCCATTTACAGAATTCGGCTTCAGCGGCTCAATTTCAAGGTCCTCGCGGCGCTGAGCCAAAAGCGAGAGCATTCGATAGAACAAAGCTTCAGCCAAGTCCCTCTGTGCGGTCTTCCGATATTCTCCGGCTTCGTAGCGATGCCTCTCGAGTTCCTCGCGTGTGAGACGCAGCTCTTCACGCTGCAGTCGAAGTTCTTGCGACTGCCACCGCAACGCGACGATGACACCAGCGAACGCGAGTCCCGCGAAGAGCGCATTCGTTGCCCCGAACTGGTCGCCGAACTGGCCAAGATCTGAAGGAGTCGCCGTCACACCCACGACAGCGTTGACGATCCACGGCGTCGCACCCCAGGGCACGAATACCAATGCGAACACGATGAAAAGCCACAGATACCCTCGGCGTCGCGGTTTGCCACTCATGGGCGGAGCGTAACGAATCACTTTCCGCGGTCTTTCCGAAGCAGAGCCATCGCGCTCATGGACACCCATATCTGTGGATTCAACTCGCCGCCGAATGGCTTTCGGCCGCTCGGGGGGGAGATGAAGGCAGGAGAAGAAATCAGAGAACCTGTAGCCCCTCTCCCCAGCCCTCTCCCCCTTGGGGAGAGGGAGCAGGAAGTTGCGAGTTGCAGAGAGCAGCATCGATTCGTCGGATTTGATTCTGCCCATCGTCCGGTTGACGCTCATCCGGTGCTGCGTCCCTCCGGCTCCCTCTCCCCAAGGGGGAGAGGGGCTATAGGGCCTTCCTCTTCTTCATACTCTCCGTCCATGCCCCGCCGCTTCGAAAACTATCCGACGGAGCGGGCGCGAACACTGAGGCAGAGCCAATCTCCGCCCGAAGGCGTTCTTTGGTCGCGACTCAGGGCAGGGCGTCTCCGGGGCTTCAAGTTCCGACGGCAGCACCCGATCGGGCCATACGTCGTGGACTTCGCCTGTTGTGAAGTGATGCTGGTCGTTGAACTCGACAGCAACTACCACCGCGGTCAACACGAGCGCGACGCGAGACGAGATCGCGTTGTTGGAGAGTTCGGGTGGCGGGTGCTGCGAATCACCGCTTCACAACTCGCCAAGGATGAACGGCTGGTCTTGTCTTGGATCTTGCGGGCGGCGAGAGAAGGTGCGAGGCGTAAGGACACGGCCGACGAAACCAGGAGAGGCGAGATCGAGAGAGGAGAAACAGAGAAGAAGAAGATTGGGTAGCCCCTCTCCCCGGCCCTCTCCCCCTCGGGGAGAGGGAGCTAAACCACCACGCTCTCACTGAACCCGTACTCAAACGCTCCATCAGCGTCCGCACCGGAGCGCACGTCCGCAACGCCTGAGCCTCTGTCATGTGGTTCGCCCAGTCTCCAACGATCCCCTTGCGGTAGAATGACTCCGCGTCCTCTTCACCTCGACCCCGTCCCTTGGCGAACCGCTCGAACCGCCCCGCTTCCAGGCACGCGTCTATCGATGCCGTACCGGTATCTAGACCCAGGAACCCGAGCACCCGTCCGACTTCCTCTTCGGGCGACGCGTGCAACAACTCATAACGAACGTGCGTCACGCGGCCCGTGCTGTCGAGTTCGGCCTTCACCGCCGCGCCGACGCATACCGACCACGGACCCGAGATGAACTCCGACGCGTGCTTCTCGAACGCCGGCGTGTTCGTGTCGCCGCCTTGGCCGAAGTGGAACCATGCGCTCGTTGCCGCGTCCCGGGGATCGCGCACCACGTGGACAAACTTCGCCTCGGGGAACACGGCCGCGAGTTGGGCCATCACGACGGTGTGCTGAGGTGTCTTATCGCCGATCAGTCGGAGTGAGGAGAGGTCTTTGCCGGCACGACGGGCGTAGGCAGCGAACCGTTGGAGGCACGCGAACCGGAACGTCTGCACGAGATCGTCTTCGGTCAGCTTGGTGTGCCCCCCGAGCTTGAACCGGTCTTGATGGGCGTTGAACAGCTTGGCAGCGCCGACCAGTTCGGGGAGCAGCCGCCAGCCCAGGGCGCCCTCTCCATCGACGACCGCGTGCGGGTGCCCCGCGATGATGTTCTTGAGCCACGTCGTGCCCGATTTCCCGCACCCGACGATGAACCCCTTCGGGATCGCATCGATCATGGCAACGTCGCGGAGCGTCTCCTGAAAGGCGGCGCTGTGCTCGTACCCGTTCGTCGTCCGGACCTCGGACGGGCCTGCAGAATTGCCCCGTCGGCACACACCGAGACCGGCTACGGCGCCGGCCAGTTCATGCTCTCAAGCGTCTGCGATACCTCCGCTTGCATCAGCACAACGCTCGTCGAGCCGGCAACGTGGGGCCGGATTCGCCAACCGGTGTCGACCGGGATCGCGTCACGGAACGCCTTCGCCGATTCTTCGTCTCGCCAGCGAACCTCAAGCAGCAACGCCGGCCCGCCCTCGGCGAGGTCCCACACCGCCCACCGATCACCTGTCCACCCGCCGGCGAGTGCCTTGGCCGCGTCGAAGGGGTACCACTGCGCGAGCCAGGGAATCAGTCCTCCGATCCCAAGAACGTCGGTGAACATCGGAGGCTCTGCGAGCACGCCCGTCGCGAAGTCGCTCGGAACCGGGTCGGGCTCCCACCGATCGGCGTGTTCGTACCAACGAGGGCGGAACAACTCCATTGACGCAGATGGCGGCTTCTCAAAGACAGGATCAAAAACGGAGAACGGCCCCGTAGCACCGACGCTCACGTCAACGAAGAACGCGCCCGCGAAGGCCGGCAAGCCTTGCCAAAGTCGGAACGCGGCCGACGGAGGTTCCCCGCCGCGCTGCTGAGCCCGAAGGACAATCCCCGCCGGCGGTCTCGGGTTGGTTGTGATGCCCCGCGACCTCGCGTACCGATCGCTCGCCATGAGTCGGATCCCATGCAAGATCGCTTCACGCGACCGACGAACGTCATCTGATGCCGCGCCGCCCTTCGCGTCGTTGACCCCGGGGCGTCGGGCGTCGTGCTGCCGCGTGATCGCCACGGCGATTTCACCGACGAGTTCCAGACGCACGTAGGGGTGATCGTCGGCGACAAGGTCGAGCAGGTACACCCGCTCGCCCGTTTCATCGGAGAACGCCACGCGGCGAGAGAGCTCGAGCTCGGTCAGCGTGCCGATCCAATCGGCGTCGCGTGGCAAGAACCCCATCAGCGAGAACGCTCGGCGCCGCGCCTCGCGCGTTTCCCCGGGGAATGTCTCGCCCAGCCTCACGCGAATAAGACGCTCGAACACCTCGAACGGAACCTTCTCGATCGTGATCGCGCGGGACGGGTCGCGGCCAACGATCTCCGCGACGTCAGAGACCAGACCCGGCATCGCGACCGGCGGCGCGGTCGACTGATGCGGCGCCGCGCCGTGACCGGGCGCCCTCGAAGGCCCCTTACCGGCGTACGGGGTGACCATAGCGTTCTCGATCGAGTACATAAACCCCTGACTCTGGCCGTCGCGCTCGCTCTCGGAGACCGACAGCCGGAGCGTTCCAACAACGCGCGAAGGGGGCTCGATAAACGGGTACCGCTTCGAAGTCTTCTTCCTCCCCTGCGTCACGAACACGACCTGGGTCAGGCTCGGCGGGCTGCAGAACGTGCACCCGACGTAGCTCGGAACGATCATGCAACGCCTCATATCGTCGAGGCTGTCGAACGGGGCCATGAAGCCCACGAGCTCGACCCGCTTCCCGTCGAGTTCCTTGAGCGCCTCGGGAAACTCAAAGTCCAGATCGATCAGATCGACCGAGCGCGCCCGGTCGAGCAGCGGGAAGTCGATGACAGGCAGCGGCTCCGATGCATCCGCCTCCACGACACCGGCGACGACAGAAAGGAGAAGCGCGGCGAACATCGAAGCGAGGCGAACGAAAGACACTGTGCACCAACCTTTACTCGCTCCACCGAAGGTCAGAGATCGGTGTGCGACGGTAAGACGAGATCGCAGGAATGAGCGACGCCGCGGCCCCGCACAGCGCCATCGCGCCCAGCGCAAGCCCTTCGGCCCTCGGCAGAGACCACGCGTTGAGAACCAAACCGGTCGCGTCACGGATCGGCCCCGTCGCGATCGCCAAACCGCCGTGACTCAGGACCACCCCGAGCCCGATGCCCAGGAGCGTCAGGAGCACGCCCTCGGCAAACACGAGACCGGCGACCTCTGCCCGGACAGCGCCGAGGCTTCGCAGGATCGCGATATCGCGTCGGCGGCGCTCCGCGGCCTGGTGCAGCGTCACGAGCACCGTGAGGCACGCGACCGCAACGACAGCCGACGCGACCGCGAGCAGCGTCCGCTGGACCGGGCCGATGACCCCGCGCTGGAAGCGGAGGATTTCATTGATCGGCACCGCCGCGATCCCGTCGCTGCGTTTGCGAAACTCGTCGACCATCCAAAGCCGGAGCCCCGGGGTGTTGAGCCGGAGCACGATGGCGGTCGTCTCCCTTTGCTCTTGACCCTCGAGCAACGCCATCCCTCGAATCGCGGAGTGCATCCGATCTTCGGTCTCATGGATCTCCCAGACCGACTCGAGCGTCCCGAAGATCGCGCGATCCTGGGCGGTGCCGGTCGGGGCCAGCACCCCGCTGACGCGATACGGAAAGTCGCGATGGACCTCGCCGCCCGGGACGTCGACAAGGCCGTGGGTGCCGGCGAACGTGTCTCCGATATCGAGGCCGGTGACCCTCGCAACGTGACTCCCGAGCACAACGTCGAACCGATCCTCGAACACGTTGCCCTGCGCCAACCGAAAGAACGACTCACCGTCGCGGTCGAGCAGATCAAAGAAGTGTCGCTCGGTGCCGACGATCCGGAAGCCGGCGTAGTTGTCGCCCAGCCCGATCGGCGCGACCCACGCCACCCGAGGATCGCGCCGGAGACGTTCATACTCGGTGTACGGAAGATTGCCAGTCGGCGCATCGAGGTGGTACACGCTCGAGAGCACGAGTTGAAGCGGGCTCCCTTTCCCCCCTGCAACCACGTCGTACAACCCCGCTTCCCGAGAAAGCGCCCGCTCAGATTCGTGCCGAAGCGTGAGAACCGCGCACACCAAGCCCGAGCCGAGCGCGATGCATGACACCGTTAACACCGAGACGAGCCAGCGAAACCGCAGGTATCGCCAAGCCATGACCAAGAGACTCACGAAGGCACCGCTTCCGCGTTAGCGTTCTCGCTGATCGGGCCGACAAGATCGGCGCAATCGAAGGTCCGGGGCAGTTCGGCCGCGAGCGCAGGGTCGTGCGTCACCATGAGCAGTGTGCGTCCACCCTCGGCCGCGACTTCTCGAAGCAACTCGAAAGTCTCCCGCCCTGTCTTCGGGTCGAGCGAACCCGTTGGCTCATCGGCCAGCAAGATCGATGCCCCCCCCACGACCGCGCGAGCGATCGCGACGCGCTGCCGCTCACCGACAGAGAGTTGGTCCGGTCGCGCGTGGAGACGGCTCCCGAGGCCGACGCGGTTCAGGACTTCGGCCGCCTGCTCTCGGGCGTGTCCTTTCATCCGTGCACCAAAACGCAGACCAATCGCAACGTTCTCGATCGCCGTGAACGGAGCAAGGAGATGGAAGGTCTGGAAGACCATCCCGCAATGAACGCCGCGATGCCGATCGAGCTTTGCCGTGCTCAGCGTCGAGAGGTCAACGCCGGCGACGTTCACCTCACCCGAATCGGCGCGACGAAGCCCCGCGATTAGGTTGAGCAGCGTGCTCTTTCCGCACCCGCTCGGCCCGGTAAAGGCAACCATCTCCCCGGCCGCGACCTCGAGCGCCGGAAGGCGAAAGAGAACCGACGAACGCCGGCCATCGCTTCCGAGACGAACTGACACGTCTTCCAATCGGATCATGCGTCAACACGCTCCGGCGAACGATGGCATCGCCGGCCCTCGGAAGCCGGTGTCGCTCAAGGCCCGGTGTCCGTACGGTGAACGTGGGGCCGAAGGACGAACGATCCCGTCGTCGCGTCGTCAAACTGAAGCGCGGCCTTCACTGCAAACTCCGGGCCCGTCAACCACGAAGCATCGGCCCCGCTCGCCCCCGGAAACACGAAGTAGTCCGTCGATCCATCGATGATCGTCGACGCCCCCGATTCATCCTCGTTGCGTTCACGGTCACGCACGGCCAGGGTCACCGTTGCTCCGAAGTCCGGAACCGTCATCGTGAGGGTTGTGTCGACCGGGAGCCTCCAAGGGTCACCGCCGAACCCACCACTCGTGAGCCAGACCTCGATGTCACCGACGTCATCGTGCAGCTTGACCTCAGCGGTGCCCACCTGAACGCCTTCGCTATCGAACACCGGCTGGAGAAACCCAGCGTTCGGGCCCTCGTTCGCGTGAACGTGAGGCATGCCAGCCGCGTTGATCAGGTTCTCGATCACCGTGTGGAGCCCGAGGACAATCTCACCCAAGCGTTCACCGTCGGCCTCAGACGACAGGCCATCGACGAGGCTGACAAGATCGGACAGGATCGTCGCGACCTGATCCGGGTCGGCGACGTTGGACGGCACCGTCGAAGACGTCACCGCTCTGCCCGCTTCGAGCAACTCCGCGCGTGCCTCCTGGACAGCGTCAAGATCCCCGACACGGGCGAACCCATCGGCACGGAACGCAAGGTCGTCGAACCGAGCGAGCTCGGGCCACGAAACCGGCTCTTCGCTGCTGGCTTCCTGGCTGCACGACGTCGCGATGCCGATGAAACAGATCGACAACGCGAGGAAGGTGCAATGTCTCAAGATGGTGTTCATCGCTGGAGCAGCCCCGGCTCGAGCACGAGAGACCTCGTTCTCGAGGAGTATCAACGTCGGTCCCCGCCGCCTTCACGTCCGTGACCCCTCAAACCCGAGGTCGCGGAGACGGCCGTCAACATACTGCGAATGCTATCGCGTTATCAACAGCTCGGCGGGGACGCAACCCGTCTCGAGACTCGGCTCGTGGTTACTCCGGCAAACGAATCGTCATCGTCCGGCCGTCGCGACCCCGCGCTGTGACCTCTTCACCATTGGGCAGGAGCACGCGAACGAGCAAGGTGCGCCCCGGACGATCCATCTCGCCCTCGACCGTCGTGGTGCGGATCGCTAGGCGCCCCCCCCGCTTCTCGGCGGTGTACTGGGTCCGGAGGAACTTACCCTCTCGGAAGCCCCAGCCAGTGCCGGCGTCCTCGTACAACTCGCCCGACGCGCGGCCGTCGGCGCCGAGGTTGATGAGCAAGGTCAGCTCGTCCTGCTGGTTCGGGCGGTCACCGAAGTGCTGGTGCACCGGACCCGTCGGGACAATTCCGCCAGGCTTGACGTAGAGCTTGGGCTGGTCCGGGTCCTTGCTGTCGCGGCCACCGTCGTAACTCGGGAAGTCAAACTCACGCCACCCGACGCCTTCGATCGGCTTGGGCAGGATCGAGACGCGCTCAAGGCCGGGCGTCGGGTCGGCGACGACGAGCAGGTTCTCGCCGAGCAAGAAGCTGTCGTCTTCGGACCGCAGGCCCGGATCGACCGGATCGGCGAAGAACGTCGGGCGGGCGATGGGCATCCCAGTACGGTGCGCTTCTTCGAACAACGTGTACAGGTGCGGGATGAAGCGGTAGCGCCGCTCGAGCGCCCTCCGGCTCGTCGCTTCGACCTCTTCCCCAAACGACCAGGGCTCCTTGTCGATGTTGCCCTTGGCCGTGTGGCCCCGAGCGAACGGGAGCAACGCCCCGAAGCCGATCCAACGCTTGAACATCTCCTGGGTGCCGTTGCCGGCAAAGCCGCCGATGTCCGGCCCGGCAAAGGGCTGGCCGGACAGCCCGAGGTTGAGGGTCATCGGTATCGAAACGTCGACGTGGTACCAGTTGGCGGTGTTGTCGCCGGTCCACGTCGCGCCGTATCGGTGCCCGCCGATGTAATTCGCACGGCTCAGAACGAACGGGCGCTTCTCTGGGTTGGCCTGCATGATGCCCTCACGCGAAGCCTTGACCATGAGCATCCCATAGACGTTGTGGAAACGAGCGTGGGGGCCCGGGCCTCCAAACTCGGGGTCGGCGCGGTGCCAGTTGTCCTCGGGCATCGTCTTGCTCGCGACGCCGAACACCGCCGGTTCGTTCATGTCGTTCCAAACGCCGTCGATCCCAACGGCCATAAAGTCCTGGTAAAGACCCGCCCACCACTCGCGGACCTTGGCATTGGTGTAGTCGGGGAACACGCACGTACCGGGCCACACGTCGCCCCGGAACTCTTCACCGTCGGCGGTCTGCACCCAGGCATCGACAAGGTCACCCGAGTCGTGGGCGTGGTACCCAACCTCGTCCTTGAGACCCGGGTCGATCATCCAAACGTTCGACCAGCCGATCGAATCGAGATAGCTGTTGAGCCCCTCGGGATCGGGGAAGGTCTCGCTGTCGAAGGTGAAGCAGCGGAACCCGTCCATGTAATCGATGTCCATCCAGATCACGTCGCCCGGGATGCGCTTCTGCCGGAACGTGTCGGCCACTTCCTTCACGCGGCTGTCGGGGAAGTAGCTGTACCGGCACTGGTGGTAGCCGATCGCCCACTTCGGAGGCATCTCGATCGTGCCGGTCAACTCGCCCAATTTGACCATCACGTCCTGCGGCGTCGGACCGTCGACGACAACGACCGGCTGATCGCGACCGTCGTAACGGAACACGATGTGGTCGCTCAGATCCATCTCGACGCGGTACGTGGAGTCATACAGCACACCGAACGACGTGCCGTCGGCGCGGACCGCAACCACCCAGGGGTGGCTCGTGTACAGATGCTTCGAGTCGTCTTGGTAGCCGTAGGCATCGAAGTTCCACGCCTCTTGCACGCGCCCGTTGCGACGGAGCTGACCGGGGGTCTGACCGGTGCCATAGAGGTCAGTGCCCGGCTCGATCGCGATCGTGACGACGCCCTCCCAGTCGCCCTCTGCACCCGAGAACTCTGGCATAACCGACCAGTCCCTGGGCATCTCGCCAATCTTCTCGCGCGGGAACTCAAACGCGAAAGACGGAATCCGGTTGTCCTGCGCCTTTTCCGAGGCATGAAAGCGAACGACACCGTCACCGATGAGCTCGGAAACCAGCGGGCCCTGACCGAAAGCGGACAAAGCCATCGCCATCCCGGCGGACAGAGCGAGCGAACGAGCGAGAACGCGAGTCATTTTGAAAACCTCCCAACAGCCAACGCCCGTTGTGGGCTCGACCGGCGCTCTTGCCCAACCTGCCGAGTAAACGGCAAAGGGGCGAGAAGATCGATCGATTGTGCCGCGCATCCGATCTGCGGCATTGGAGCATCGTAGGGAAACCATTTACATTTGTGTTGCGGATGATCGTGCGAAACCGGCACAGGGTCCGTGCCGACGCGACACACAACGCGGCGCCCGCACCTGGGGCGCCACAACTCCTGCGGAGGGGATGCACCACATGTCCACCCGAGTCTCCACTCGACGTTTCCGGACCGGATCGTCGCTCACCCCGGCTCTCGCGCTCATCGCGGCGGCCGGCGGCCTCAGCGGCGCGACGGCGCCGGCCAGCGCCCAGGCTTCCCTGAGCATTCTGCAAGTCTTCGAGATCCAGTGGCTCGATCTTGAGCGGCGTGTCCCCGACGTTTTCCTCTCACGCTACAACGCGACCTGGCTCCCCCCACCCAGCATCGCGAGCTTCCAGAGCGTCGGTTTCGACGTCTTTGATCGGTTCAACCTCGGAAAGCCCCCGCTTCTCGACCTGACCTCAGACCGCGAGCGAACCACGTACGGCACGGAAAACACGTTCCGTGCCCTGGTCGAGGAGATGAACAAGGCCAACGTCCAGGTCTACCCCGACGCCGTGCTCAACCACAACAGCGGACGCACCACGAGCTTCGCCTTCTACGAGGCCGGCGGTTACCCGGGCTTCCACGTGCCCCTTCCCAACCCGCCGCGTGACCTCCTGGCGACCGATGACTGGGGTGATTTCCACGGCGGCAACTCAAACGGGTTCCTCCAAAGCGAAAACCCCGGCGCCGCCAACTACGACACCCGCCTTGGCGACCTGGTGGCGCTTATCGACATCAACCAGTTCGACCAGCAGGAGTTCATCCGTCATCCCGTCGGGCCCGACCCGATGAATATCCCGGCTGGCACGTTCCGCAACCAACCCGACCCCGACAACGCTCGGTTCTACCCAGACCGCGACCTGTCGCCAGACATCTTCACGAACCCCGCGTCCAACCACAGCGGCTCGGACGTCATCACCCGTTACCCCTTTAACAACGATGACCCGATGGCCGGTGATCCGGTGGTCGAAAACCCGGGCGACCTCCTCACCCGTTGGACCCAGTGGATGCTCCAGTCGGTGGGTGTCGACGGCTTCCGCCTCGACGCCTCGAAGCACGCCTTCCCGGGATACTGGGACGCTAGCTTCGACAACGCGATGTTCCTGGGACGCACCCGCGCCGACGGCGCGCGCGTCAACGCGTTCTCCTTCGGTGAAAATACGACTGGCAACGGCGACATCCTGTTCAACTTCTTCCGCAAGGACGGCTTCGCCAACCGCGACTCGCTCGACCTGTCCGGCGCCGGCGACCTGCGGAACCTCATCGGCGCCGGCGGTTTCGGGAACTGGAACAACGTGCTCGGCAGCCACCTCGACGCGGCCGACGACGGCTTGCAAAACGGCTCGGCTGGGATTTTCCACGTCTTCAGCCACGACAACGGAACGCTCGACGGCCCCGCCGCGCTGCCGTCCGAACGCAGCCAGGGCTGGTTCGCACACGCCTACATGCTGCTCCGCACCGGCCCGGCGATCGTGTACCACAACGCCAAGGGCGTGCCGCGTTCGGGCGGTTTCTTCCCCGACGAGGGCACCCCGGTCGCCCTGGGCTGGAACCCCAACACCGCCGCGTCCGAAGACGCTCTGACCCGTCTCCTCGAGATCCGCGCCACCCACGCTTTCGGCCAGTGGATCCCCCTCTCGGTTGGGCTCGACGTCATCGCGTTCGACATGTCGATCCCGTTCAACGGAGGTCGCCGGGCGAACCTCATCGTCGCGGCCAACGACCGATATGACGCCGGGATCGACACCGTCACTGTCGCCGCGAACTTCCCCGATGGCACACGCCTGCACGAACTCACCGGAAACGCGGCCAACCCGGACGTTGACCCGTCGAACCAGGTTCCCGACGTCATCACGGTGCAGAACGGCCAGGTGACCCTCCAGGTGCCCCGCAACATCTCATCCACCGGCGAACACAACCGCGGCTATGTCGCATACGGACCCGTGACGCCTTTGACCTCGCTCAGCATCCCGGAGGCGACGACGGAGATCCCGCCGGACGACGCGTCGGTGCCGGATCACCTGCAAAGGCTCAATGCGATCCCCATCGTGACCGGTGACTCGTTCACCATCCGCCTCGAAACCAGCGTCGCCGACCCCATCGACAACGTGACCGACGACAACGCTCTGTTCCGCATCAACGCCGGAGCCGAAGACTGGAACGGTTCCGGAGCCCCGGACTTCAGCCTGTCGCAGTCGGTCATCGGTGGGTACGAGCAGTTCACCGATACCAACGACCCGGGCATGAGCAATGGCCCGGGCGATGGTCTCTACGAGCAGGTCATCGACGCGACCCGGCTCAGCGAGGGGTACCACTACATCAGCACCATCGCCTTCCGCCAGCGCCCCGCCGGCACGACGCCGCTGTTTAGTGAAGACCGCGTCGTTGTGTGCGTCGACCGCGAGCCGGCACCGGTCTTGGTCGAGAGCCTCTCCGACGACGCGAACGACCCGCGCCCGACCTTCCGGTACACCACTCCCGATGGCACCGTCGAGGTGCTCTACACGTTCCTCAACCTCGAACCGGGCGACGACCCGGTGAGCATGATCAGCAACTTCAACGCGGCCCGCCGGTTCGATCGCAACGAGTTCGACCGCATCTTTGACTTTGACCTCCAGCCCGGCGAAAACACCATCACCGTCGTCGGGATCGAGACCTCGGGCCGCACGTTCGTGTCCGACGTGCCCTTCTTCCTCGGGTCACCGCCCTGTAATGCGGCCGACCTCGCCGCCCCGCAGGGCGTGCTCGACCTCGCTGACGTTGATACGTTCATCCTCGCCTTCCTCGCAGGTGACGCCGCCGCGGACGTCGCGGCTCCGTTCGGCGTCGTCGATCTCTCCGACATCGATACGTTTATCACGGCGTTCACCGACGGCTGCCCGTAAGGATCGCCCCAAAATCACGTCACCCCAAAGGGCGGCCTCTTGGCCGCCCTTTTTCATTGCTGTTCCGAAACGCAATCGACGAAGCCGAACCACGAAAAAACCCCGCTCTCGCAAACGAGAGCGGGGCTTGAAGTTGTCAGTCTTCACCCGCGAACTCGCGGGCACGACGCCCGATTACGGGCAGCCGCCGAGGAAGTCGATGATGAACGTATCGATGTCGGAGAGGTCGACGACGCCAAACGGGGCGGCGATATCAGCCGCCGAATCGCTCGCGAGGAACGCGATGATGAAGGCATCGATGTCGGAGAGATCGAGCACGCCGAACGGAGCCGCGAGGTCCGCGAGGTTGCAGCCAGGATCGCCGCCGCCGACCGGGATGACTATGAACTGATCGCCCGGGATCATCGAGAAGTCGATGTCGCCGACGCCGGTCTCGTCACCGCTGTCGGGCATGTCCGGGGTCGGGTCACCCGAGAGGTTGTCCGAGCCGGCCGGGAAGCCGAGGCCCTGGTTCGAAACGACGTTGAAGTCGCCGCTGGCGATCCACGCCATGACCTTGACTTCGCTCTCGCCGTCCCAGCCGAGTTCGTCGAGGTCGAGCATGAGCTCGACACCGGTGCTCACGGCATCGGCGGCCGCGGCGTCGGCGGTCGTGTCAGTGACGCCGCCAACGTTGCTGTTGTCGATCGCACCCATGATGAGGGCCGGGATCGGGTTGGCGGGGTCAAGCTGAGCGTTACGCGGAGCGAACTCGGTGAACAGACCGGCAAGGGTGCCGTCCTGGATGTCGATCCGCGGGCCGCTGAAGTCGATGACCTCATTGGGGTCGGCGGTCGGGGTGCCATCGAACGAGGCGACGCTGCCACCGGAGAAGGCGCCGTAATCGAGGATGACGCCGGTGAAAAGATCGATCTCGGGGCCGTTGGTGCGGAGCACCGCGGCATCCATGAAGTTGATGACCGTGGTGCCGCCGTCGAGGCCGTTATTGATGTTGAACCAGTAGTCGGCTTCAAAGCCGGCGTCGAGGAGCAGGCCGCCGTGGGTGTTCAGGCCGCCGAACGAGATGTCGACGTTGTCTTCACGGAGTTCGTTCTGGCCGCCCGGGGCAACGTCGATGAGGAAGACGCACTTCTCGAAGCCGACGTTGAGGTTGGCACCGAGGAACAGGTGCAGGAAGTTCTCGCCGACTTCGCTCGCGATGACCTGGCCACGCAGGTTGTTGAGCTCCGAGCCGTAGGCGAAGTTCGCGGCCGGCGAAACCGGCGTGGTGCCGATCGGGCTGCCCGGGACACCGGCGGTGTTCGAGTTGTCGACCGAGACGCCGAAGCCAGCGGCGGTGTTCGAAGCGCCGTACGCACCGGCGGTGATCACCAGGTCAACATCGTCGTCGACCGGACCCGCGTACATGCCGATGCCATCGGCGGTGCCACCGTCGCCGTCGCCGTTCTCGTCGAACACGCTGATGACGTAATCGACAGGGGCCGCGGAGTCCATGACCGCGTTGATGCCGTTGACGACAAAGCCTCCGTCGCCGCCCGCACCGGCGGTGCTCAGGTCGGTGACGTCCGAAGCCAGGTTCGGCGAACCGATGTAGAGGTCAAGACCGTTGCCGTTCACCTCGACGTTGCCGCCGACGAAGATGTACAGGTTGGTGCCATCGCTCGCGACAGAGACGCGGTCGATCTCCGATCCGCCGCCATTCGGGCCGGTACCGTCGACGGTGCCGTCGGTCTCGTTGCCGAAGCCGGTGAAGTTGGTCTGGACGAACACGTCTGTGTAGGACGCGTCACGCGTTCCATCGAGGGTCGGCGCGGTGCCGGCACCCGGGATGGTGACGTTGACGAACTGGTCGCCGGAGAAACGCGACGCATCGCCTTCGAAGTCCGGACCGTTGCCGATGTTACCGGTGTTGGCCGGGAGGGTGCCGTCGTGGATGATCTGGTTACTCATGAAGGTGCGGTCACCCGAGTTGATCCAGCCAGCGAGCGTGATGCTCCCGGGGTTACCCAGGGCCGACAGCGGAATCTGAATCTCCGCACCGGTGGTGACCGCGTCGGGGTCACCGGGGTCGCCAGCGATGAAACCGCCAGCCGGGTTGTCACCAAAGCTGGTCGGGTTGGGGTTGGTCCAGAGGATGTCGCCGTAGAAGCTGGCCTCGGATCCGGCGTCGAAGACACCGTCGACGGTCGGCTGGGCAACAGCGAGACCGGCAGCCGCCGCAAGAGCGAGCGCAGAAACATTCACGTTCTTCATCAGGAATTCCTCCCAGGTGTATGCGCAATCCAACATATTCCGCGCAACGTACAAACAAATTCGCCGGTAGGACAAATGACCTGAGACCCCCGGCGTTTAGGAAAGCGTATTCACAAATGCGTGGTTAGACCACCCCAAATCGAAATCAGACCGCCAACTTGGACATTTACCAACAAGTGTATATTTCGAGGCTTGTAACCGGCTTAACTAAGCTTGACACCACTGTGCTATCCCAGACGGGTTATCGCTCGGAGACCCAAGCGACTGCCGAACGCGCCTGGAGCTGGCCCGTTTGGGGTAACACAGCGAGCCACTCGCGCAGACCAAATCGTGTGAGCAAGGGACCGATCCGGACCGGAGCATCCGACGAATTCAAGACTGCAACGACCCGAACACCGTCGAGTCTCCGCGACACCGCCAAGACGCGCCTCGACGGGTGTTCGAGGATCCGTGTGGCCCCGCGCCGGAAGACAGGGCCAGCCACCGGGTGCTCGCGCAGTTTGAACCACCCGGCATAGCCGTCTCTCACCGAAACGTCACCCCCTGATAACCAAGGAATCGGCGCGCGGTTCGAAGGATCGTCAGCTCCAGGCAGCCCGAACTCGTCGCCCCCATAGATCATCGGTGCGCCCTCCCACACCGTCTGAAGCGCAGCGCCGAGCACTGATCGTTCGAGCGCCGCCTTCGGAGGCTCCGGGTCGTACTCGCCCGACCACACGTCGCCGCGCGTTGCACCTTGGTCGTACCCCACGTCGCGTGGGTTCGAGAGCATCGACGCGAGCCTCTCGGTGTCATGGCTCGCGAGGAGCGTCATCTGAACAAGATCCACGGCGGGCCGGCGACCGTTGACCGCGCCGAGTGACGTCCGGAAATCGCGCGTTCCAAATCCAGGCGTCCGCCCGAGCCAACTCGTCGCCGCGAACGCGAACGGGTAGTGCATTTGCGAGTCAAAGGCTGTGCCGTCAAACCAAGCGTCGGCGTCGTGCCAAATCTCCGCAACGATGAGCGCGTCAGGGTTGACCGATTTTACCAACTTGCGCCAGTCGACCCAGAACGCGCGTCCGATCTCCGCGGCGACATCAAGCCGCCAACCGTCGATGCCATCTGACGGATCTCCGTCACCGTTGGGGTCCATCCAGCGACGGGTGACGGCGAAAAGGTGCGCCTTCGCGCCAGCGTTGATGTCGCCTGAAACCTGCAAAAACTCGGGCAAAGGACCGTTTGCACGGCTCCAACCACTCCAACCGGCCAGGTCTCCGTTGTCGTCAAACCGGGCGTCGAACCAGCCGGCGAACCGAGACCGCTTTCCGTTTTCGACGACGTCTCGAAACGCCCAGTGATCGAGTCCGACGTGGTTCCACACACCGTCGAGCATGACGCGCATGCCGCGCCGCTTCGCCTCGGGGATCACCACGTCTATAAGGAAGCGATCGGCTGCGGTCCACGACCACGTCGTTTCATCGTACGGATCTCCGGGGGCCCGGAACGTTTCCAGGAACCCTTCCGGGTCGTACGGGCCAAAGCCCGGATCGACATGCCGATGGTCGCGCGCATCATATTTATGCAGGCTCCTCGAAGCGAACACCGGACACAGGTAGAGACCGTCGACACCGAGTGATCGGAGGTGGTCGAGTTGTTCGACCACACCTTGAAGGTCTCCGCCGTACCTGCGTTGGAACACCACACCGTCGAAGGCACCGCCGGACGTGCTTGGTTGATACCGGAAGACGGTCGGATCGCTCAGACGCCGATTCCAAGCGGCTTCGATCTCCTCGCCGGACGTGTCGTACCACGAGGCATCCCAAGGCAGCACTGTCGAGCCAAACTCATCGGGGTCGTTGCGTGTATCGCCGTTGGCGAAGCGCTCTGGAAACACCTGGTACCACACCGAGCCCATCGCCCATTCCGGCACACGAACGTCGTCAGGCTTTGATGTCTCTACCGGGAACCGTTGACCGTCCGATGTCGCAATATCAGTCGGGCGACGCGTAACTCGCGCGCCGTAGACAACCCGACCGTCGTGGTCCCGATGAGACCATCTGTCGAGCTCGATTCGCGATCGCCCGGCTGTATCAAGTGGGATCCAAACCCCCTCAATCTCGTCGTCCAAAGTGACGACAACATCAAGGAGCGTGGGGCTCAGGACCTGACCGGAGACACGTACGTCACTTTGTGCCGATACAGAAACTCCCGAACAAAGAATCGCTGTCAGAGACATCCATCCGGAAAGCGGCACTTGTCTCGTCTTGACCACTGGGTGGTTCCCCTCGGTTGCCCGCTGAACGGTGGAAAACGCCGCAAACGCTTACGGAGAGTGGTTGATCGTATACAGTAGTTTGTCATACACTATTCGGGGTTTACTGCGTCAACACCGACGGAGTAGTACCGAACAAATCGATCGCGAGAACCTGAGATTGCTCGCGATGTCCGGGAGGTCATTCATGCATCGTCCGACGCTCTGTCGCAACGCGGGTTCTGTTTGCCGTGCAGGTTTCACGCTGATCGAACTCCTCGTCGTCATCGCGATCATCGCGTTGCTCATCGGGATTCTGCTCCCGGCGCTCGGCAAGGCTCGCGAAGCCGCCCAGAGCGCGAAGTGCCTCGCCAACGTTCGGAGCAACGGACTCGCGATGCAGACCTACGCCAACGACTGGGACGGCTGGTTCCCGGTGGTCCCCGGAAGCGACGCCAACCCGGCGGTGCAGGGCGGCCCCCCGCCATTCTTGACCTTCCAGGATAACGTCGGCGGCCTCGCCGGTCTGTACAGCCTCTTCCAGGTCGGCGATGCCGACAAGAGCACCACGCCTCCGACGGGCGATCGTGGCTACGTCGGCGTCGGTCCGAACCCGGAAGACCTCCGGTACCCCGACGGCAACACCACTCCGCTCATGGAGGGGTACCAGGAGGGCTACGAGTCGCTCACCTGCCCCGCCGACCGCGAAGACAACTACTTCGGCTTTGGCACCGCGTTCAGCAACGCCCGTCTCGACGACTCCCGAGGAACCAAGATCCCGACGCCGCCCGGCAACCCCGAGCAGGTGATCCACTACAACATCAGCTATCTCTACATCGCCGGTTTGAAGACCGACGACCCGGCGATCCTCTTCCCCACGGTGTTCTTTGGCGATGAAACCAACACCCGCGATTTCTCAACCAACGCTTGGTATGGCTACAACTGGCGTGACGACACACCCGGAAGCGAAGACCAAGAGAACCTCACCCTCGCCGGGTTCAACCCCGAGACTGGCTACGGCACCATCGATAACCACGGCGACCGCGGCGGCCACTTCACCTTCAGCGACGGGAGCGCCTCGTTCCTGACCGAGAACCCGCAGCGTCTGTTCTTTACGAACCCGGACGAGCTGCGTGGCACCGACCTCGAGGACTACGCCAAGACCAACAGCAAGAGCATCACGCTGCTCGACCCGAACCGCGACAGCCTCGTTCAGACCATCGACTGATCCACAAACAACGTCCGATTTCCCGAAGCTCGCGGACCCCGCGAGCTTTTTCATGCGCCCCGCTCACCCCGCGCCCGACACTCGCCCAGAAAAACACGGAAACCGTTCAAAACAGAGGACTTGTCCTTTCAAGACCGCTTTGCATGTTGGATGAAAGCGGCTACACTCTCCGCAGAGAGGCACCCAGATACCGGGTGCGCGCACAGAACGTGGGTATCTGTTCCGGACCCTTAGTGAGAGAGAGATAAACCATGACGATCACGACCGCTATCGCCTTGGCTGCCCTTACGGGCACGGCCGTCGCCTCGGTCCCCTTGGACGGCGCCAACTTTGACGCCGACTACGGCGCCGCAATCTGGAGCCAGAACGTCGGCACCCAGTTCGGCAACAACTCCGACGGCTCGGCCGACTTCGCCAACGGCTCGGAGCTCGACGCCCTCTACGCCAAGATCGAAGGCGGCGTGCTGTACCTCGGCGTCGCCGGCAACGTTGAGACCAACTTCAACAAGCTCAACATTGTCCTCGACTTCAAGGCCGGCGGCCAGAACACCCTCAACGGCCTGCCCAACCTCGGCAACCTCAACGGTCTCACCCTCGATAGCGGCTTCGAAGCCGACGCCGTGCTGTCGTACACCGCCGGCAACGACCCGGTCGATGTCTTCATCGACGGCGCTCTCGCCGACGGCACCGGCGGCTTCCTCGGCCAGGGCACCGCCGCTGGCACCAGCGTCACCCTCGGCGGCGCAGCCGTGAACTTCGCCCACAACAACTCGAACACCGGCGGCGTCGCCAACCTGGGCGAGGCCTTCACCTCGGACCCGGCCCTCGTCACCACCGGCGTTGAGCTGTCGATCGACCTCGCCGCCCTCGGCTACGTCAACGGCTCCGAAATCCTCATCGCCGGCTGGATCAACGGAAGCGACAACAACTTCCTGAGCAACCAAGTCATCGGCGGCCTGCCCGACGGCACCGGCAACCTCGGCGGCGACGGCGCCGGCGGCTTCATCGGCGACCTGAGCGGCGTCGACTTCAACCAGTTCGCCGGCGACCAGTTCGTCAGCTTCATCCCGGCGCCGAGCAGCATCGCTCTCGTCGGTTTCGCCGGCCTCGCGGCCGCGCGTCGTCGTCGCTAATCGCGACGCCACGTTCTCGTTCCATGAAGAACCCCGCCGCGAGGCGGGGTTCTTTCTTTCGTCACCGAATTATCGACCGCGTGTCGCGTCAGACACCGGTGGCGAGAGCGACCGCGAACTTGTTCGCGTCATCGGTCCACACCCGATCGACCCGGAAACCAAGCGTCGCGAGCTCGGTTCCGAAACCGTCGATCGTGAACTTGTGCGAACTCTCGGTGTAGATGGCTTCACCTTCTTCGATCTCGAAGGAGTGCTTTCCGATCGTCACGGTTTGTGCTGCTTGGCTCACCACCTCGAGTTCGACGCGACCCCGCTCGGGGTTCCACGTCGCTCGATGCTCCCACTGGTCGAGATCGAAATCGGTGCCGACTTCGCGGTTCGCCCGCCGGAGCACGTTGAGGTTGAACTCCGCAGTGACACCTTCGGGATCGTCGTAGGCGAGTTCGAGCGTCTCTCGGTCTTTCTTGAGGTCGAACCCCATGAGCAGCGCACCGCGTTCACCGGCGGTCCTTCGAAAGGCCCGCAAGAGCCGGTGTCTCTCTTCGGGCGTGAAGTTCCCAACGGTCGACCCCGGGAAGAACACCACGCGCCGGGACGGCTTCTCGGCGGGATCGGGCACGTCGTGATCTTGCGTGAAGTCAGCGCACACCGAGAGAACCTCGACTCCGTCGAGACGATCGGACAAAATCTGTGCAGCCCCCTCTGCGTACGTCATCGAAATGTCGACGACAGCGACCGCCACAGGATCACTGAGCGACCTCAGCAAGCGGACCGTCTTGACACCGTTCCCGGCGCCGGGCTCGATCACGAATGCCCGCTCGCCCACGAGTTCCGCGATCTCTGGCAACGCCTCGTCAAAGATCGATGCTTCGGTTCGTGTGGGGTAGTACGCGTCGAGTTCGCAGATCTGATCAAAGAGCTCGGACCCCCGCTCGTCGTAGAGGTACTTCGTGGGGATCGACTTGCTCTGCGCACCGAGCCCTTCGATCAGATCGCTCAGGAAGACATCCGCGTCAGTGTGTCCGTGATCATCGACAGCCGGCATTTCTCCGACCCCTCGCTCATGCGCTGACATGTGAACTCCGCCGCGTTGAACATGATTCACCCCGAATCGGCGCGCACCGCTCCCTCCGCTTCGACCCAATTGGTCGACGGTGGGATCATGGTCGCGGCCTCGCAGGGGTTTCCCGGTTTTCGGGCGCAAGCCGCCCGCCGCGGCTCGCAAAACTTCACCGTAGCACAAACCCCGCACCAACTCAAACACTCGGCTTCAATCGCGGTTATCGCCCTCGGCGCAAGCCTCGCGGGATCGCGAGGCGTTCGAAGAGCTCGAAAGCGAACTGAATCGCGAGCGCCATCACCGCGGCGGGAACCGCACCCTCGAGGATGAGCCCGAAGTCATCGAGCCGTATCCCGGTGAGAATCGGCTTCCCATATCCGCCTGCGCCGATAAGAGCGCCGAGGGTCGCGAAACCGACGGTGATTACCGCGGATGTCTTGATGCCGGCGAGAATCGGCCGTGCCGCGAGCGGAATCTCCACCACACACAATCGCGCGAACCAGCCGAGACCGATCGCCCTTGCCGAGTCGATCGTCGAAGCGGGAATCCCCGCAAGCCCGGCCTGCACACCCCGAACCATGGGGAGCAACGCGTACAAGAACAGAGCCGCGATCGCTGGCTTATCACCAACACCGAAGGGCCTGATCAATACGACGAGCAACGCGAGACTTGGGATAGTCTGCAACACGCCGACGATCCCGAGGATGACCTGTCCGTCCGCCGGCCGCGCCGACGCCCAAACCCCGAGGGGAACGGCAACGACGGTCGCGAGCGCCATCGAAACGCCGACAAGCCAAGCGTGTTCGCGTGTTGCCGTCGCGACACGTCCGATCACGCCGACCGCCTGCGTTGCCTGAGAATCGAACTCCTGACCCTCGCGCTCCGCGAGGAACGAGCCTGCGACGTTTGCCTCGGATTCACCGCTCAGCTTGACCCGCTCGTTCATACTGACCATCAAGGACTCATCAATCGAGCCGGCAAGTTCATCGATTGCGGCCGCGACTCTGGGCATCCTCTGCGCCACGTCGGCCCGGTAGAGGATGACCGCGTCGTATCGCGGGAAGAACACGAGATCGTCTTCGAGGACAGCGAGGCCGTAGTACGTGATCTCAGCGTCGGTGCTGTACAGATCGATCACGTCGATATCGCCTGCGACCAACCCCCGATACGCGAGCGCATGATCGAGGCCCCGCACGCGATCTTGGGGCAACCGGTATGCGTCGCGCAGCGCCGGCCATCCATCTCCTCGGTCAAGGAACTCGTTGCTAAAGCCGAAGTGCAGGTCAGGATGATCGAGTAAATCGCTCGTCGTGGTCACCCCAAGTTCGCGGGCACGCTCCGCGGTCATCCCGAGCGCATAGGTGTTGTTGAAACCGAGGGGCCACGTCATGCGGACGCCGCGTTCAACGAGCGCCGACGCGATGCCCTCATCGCTCGCAAGCCCGAGGCTCTTGAGCAGTTCGAGACGGAGCGTCCCGGTGTACTCGGGGTAGGCGTCGATCTCCCCTGCAACGAGGGCGTTGAACAGAATCTGCGACCCACCGAGTTGATCCCGGTGCAAGACCTCAACATCACCCGTCGCTTCTTTCGCGGCGAGAGCGACGATCTCTCCGAGCACAACCGATTCTGTAAACAGCTTGGAGCCGACGACGAATGTCTCTTGCGCGCGAACGACGCCGAAGCACGTCACGAGCACCAGGACAATCCACCTCATGCCCCACCGCCCGTCAGCAATCCGCGAACGCGCTCGACCTGATCACCAACAAATGTTCGCACGAAGTCGTTCGCCGGGCTCTTGATGAGCTCTTGGGGTGATCCCTCTTGCACGATCTTGCCCTCGTTCAAAAGCACGATGCGGTCTGCCAAATACGCGGCCTCCGCGAGATCGTGCGTCACGAGCACCACCGACTTCGAGAAGGTCTGAAACAAGCGCCGCAACTCGACCTGCAGCGAAGCGCGGATGACTGGATCCAACGCGCCGAGCGGTTCGTCGAGGAGTAGCACCGGTGGATCGAGGATCAGGGCACGGACCAGGGCGACCCGCTGACGTTGGCCGCCGGAGACTTCGCTCGGATACCGCGCGAGTTGGTCATCGCTGAGACGCACCAACTCAGCCAGTTCGGCCAACCTCTCCCGCGCCGCCTCAGGCCCTGGAGCACCACCGGCGAAGCGTGTCGGCAGCAGCGCATTCGCGGCGCAGGTGAGATGCGGGAACAGCCCCCCCTCTTGGATGACGTAGCCGATCATCGCGGCGCGTTCGGACGCCTTGAGGTCTGCGACCGGTCGGCCCTCAATCTTCACAACACCCTTATCTGGGGATTCCAGTCCAGCCATGATTCGAACCGCCGTGGTCTTCCCGCAACCAGACGGACCGATCAGGGCAATCACACCATTTTCAGGGGTACAAAGAGAGAGACCAGCGATTGCCGGCGTTGAACCAAACAATTTACGTACATCGCGAAGCTCAATCACAGGCCGAGGGTACTCGGACCACCGAGACGGTGGTTCATACCGGTCGCACGGAGAACGCTGAACGCACCGAGGATCGCGCGTGGTTGGGCTGAGCCAGCACCGGCCCCACCAAGACGAGCGGCCGATACCCCACGGTCAACAGGAGTTCGCGTCGAAACGTGAGGTGCGCAGGTGCACAACGGGATCCGACAACCTGAACGCGATCAGCCGGCGGCCACCACGCCCCCGGCCGATCAGACCCCCGAGCACAACCGAGCCGACTCGGGCCTCCAGACGCGCCGGCGGTTCCTCCGGGCCGCCGTGCTCGGTGGCGTCGGCGTGGCCGCCGCCTGCACCGGCCTCGTGACCGCGACGGTTGTTCCCGGAACCATCGGGCTCGCCGCGGCCTCCGGCGGCCTCCTCGGTGCAGGAGTGTGCGCCGCTGCCGCGTGGCGGATGGTGCGAGGTGACGTCCGCGCATTGCTGGGGATCGCCGGGGCTCTCGAGACCTACGACGGCGGTGAATATGCCCTCTCGGCGTTGAACGTGATCGGCGGCGGCGCTTTCGGGGCCGGCTGGAACCGCTTGATCGCGGATCAGGATCGATCAAGAGCCGACTGGCGAGCCTCATCGCTTGATAGGCGCTCGTCCAACGGCGCTGGCGGCCAGGCGTCCGGTCTTGCAGGCGCCGTTGATGCGATGTCTCAAGGGCTGTTGGTCGTGGACGAGGACCTGCGCATCACCCATGTCAACGGCGCCGCGGCTGTCCTCCTCGGCGTTGCGCGAGATGCGGCCACCGGCCAACTGCTCGGCGCGATGGACCTGCCCGGTTCGGTCGTCGATTCGATCCGCCTTGTCGTAGGCGGCAAGCGGGGCCGTGACGCGACCGAGCTCGTAAGGGGCGAGGGCGCCGCCACGAGCGTTCTCCGGGTCAGTTCACGGCGCGTCCGCCGATCCGATGGGGGCGATGCGCTGATACTTCTGGAGGACATCACCCAGCAGAAAGTCGCCGAAGAAGCGAGGCACGCGATGCTCGCTCAAGCGGTACACGAGCTCCGCACGCCGCTGACCACGATCCGACTCAATGTCGAGATGGCCATCGGCTCTGACGAGAACGACGTCGAAACACGCTCAACGGCCCTCGATGTCGTGAACCAAGAAGCACGCCGGCTCGAGCGCGTCGTCAACGAGATGCTCAGCGTCTCGGAAATGGAATCCGGCGCTTTCGAGGTTCGAGCCGACGACGTCCGGCTCGACGTTGTCTTCGAAGAATTGCGCTGTGACTACGCGGCCCAAGCGTCGGCCAAAGGCATCGATCTCTCGTTCGAGCTGCCGCCGAAGTGGCCGGTCGCGAAGGCGGATCGCGAGAAGCTCACCGTCGCCCTCCACAACCTCATCGCCAACGCGCTGAAGTACACCCCCTCCGGCGGATCGGTGCTGGTGAGGGTCAACACCGACGAGCGAACGCTGACCGTTGAAGTGGAAGACACCGGGATCGGTATCTCGGCCGAAGAGCAAGAACGCGTGTTTGAACGCTTCTATCGCGCAAGCGACGGGCGTGTCTCGAACATCGCCGGATCGGGCCTGGGCCTCGCGACGGCACGAGAGATCGCCAGGCGGCACGGAGGCGACATCACAGTGCGCAGCGCCGTGGACCAGGGTAGCGTGTTCACGCTTCGTGTTCCGATCGCTGAGGACGCAACGTCTCACCCAGCGGCGACAGGCGAAGATCGTAAAGCGGCGTAAACGGAGGGCTCGGACGTGGAAATCGTTGAAGAGCGTCACGGCGCCGTCACGGTTGTCAAGCCGATGGGCCCTCTCGTTGGGGACGACGCCGACCACCTGCGGAACAAGCTCGAGGAGACCATCCGCAAATCGCTGGGCCGCGTCGTCGTCGATGGGAGCGCCGTCGCGTACCTCGACAGCGCCGGCCTCGAGGCCCTCTACGACATGAGCGACGTCCTCGCCGCGAGCGGTCAGACGCTCCGCCTCGTCGCGGTCAACGAGACCGTGCGGGAGGTCTTTGACTTGACCGACACCGCGAGCCGCTTCGAGTGCTTCGGAGATGTCCAGAGCGCCGTGAGGAGCTTCCTGTGACCGAACTGGGCCCCGAGATCAACGGCGCCGCTGGGCGTACGCCGGTCGAGGGGCTCGCCGCGCCCGGCGCACCGATGCGCCTCGGGGACGCGCTCGTCGCGTCTGGCGTCCTCACGCCCGAGCAGCTCAAGCGGGCGCTCGCAGAACAACGTGGCTCGGGTCAAAGGCTCGGCGAACTGCTTATCGAGCAGGGGCTGGTGACCGGGCAGGCCCTCGTCCAGGCCCTTGCCCGCCTGCACGGGGTCCCGGGCGTCCGCCTGCGCCACGGCCTGATCGACCCGGGGCTCCTGGGCATGATCGGCGAAGCGGAAGCCGAAAGGCTCAGAGCGCTACCGCTCTTCCTCGTCCGGGGCACGCTGACCGTCGCCCTCGCCGACCCAACGAGCCTGCCGACGATCGACCGGATCCAAGAGCTCACCAAGTGCCGCGTGCGACCGGTGCTGGCGCTCGAGTCGGACATCCTCGAGTACGTGCGGAAGTACTCGGGCGGCAACGTCGACGTCGACGCGTTCCTGACGTCGCTGAGCGAGAGCGACGTTGAGGTCATCGAACGCGAGAGCGTCGAGGATCAGTCGACCACCGACCTCGAAACGATGGTCGACGGTTCGCCCATCGTGAACCTTGTCAACGTCGCTCTTCTCAGCGCCGTGCGCGACGGAGCGAGCGATATCCACATCGAGCCGAGCCGGACCGGGACGCGCATCCGGTACCGCTGCGACGGGGTGCTCCGCGACCTGATGCGCCCACCTCCCGGGATGCACTCGGCCATCGTGAGCCGCGTGAAAGTCATCGGCAAGATGGACATCGCAGAGAAGCGACTGCCCCAAGAGGGTCGGGTGCGGATCGTGGCCGAGGGTCGGGATATCGACCTGCGTGTGAGCAGCATGCCCACGCTGCTCGGCGAGAAGCTGGTCGTCCGTGTGCTTGACAAGGGGAACCTGCGCGTCAAGCTTGAGGAACTCGGGATCGGTGAGCAGCCGCTCGCATCGTTCCGCAGAGTGCTCGGGCTTCCGCACGGTCTCGTGCTCGTCACCGGTCCTACGGGCTCGGGCAAAACGACGACCCTCTACTCGGCCCTCGACGTGCTCCGAACGCCCGAGGTCAATATCGTGACGGTCGAAGACCCCGTCGAGTACCAGCTCGAACTGATCAACCAGATCCAGGTCAACGATCAACTGGGTTTTTCGTTCGCGAGGGCGCTGCGAAGCATCCTCCGTCAGGACCCCGACGTGATCATGGTCGGCGAGATTCGCGACGAGGAGACCGCGAGGGTCGCGGTTCAGGCCGCGTTGACCGGGCACACCGTCCTCGCAACGCTCCACACCAACGACGCCCCGAGCACCGTCGCGAGGCTCCGGGACATGGGTATCGAGCCCTACCTGCTCGCCAGTGCCCTCAACGGGGTCGTCGCGCAGCGCCTCGCCCGCACGCTTTGCGGGCGTTGCACGACCGGGTATCACCCGAGCGCCGAGGTGCTCGAGGACGCGGGGCTCATGGGACGGCGAGGCCTCGCACTCAAGAAGGGTGAAGGCTGCAAGGCATGCCACGGCTCTGGGTTCCGAGGACGCCTGGGCGTTTACGAAGTCATGGAAGTCAACGGGGAGATCCGTCGGCTCATTTACGAAGACGCACCGACCCACGCGATCCGCAAGGCGCACCGCGACAACGGCGGCGCAAGCCTGCGCGACGCAGGCGTCGACCTCGCTCTTTCAGGGCGCACCAGTCTTGAGGAAGTGCTCCGGGTGACCCGGTCGGACGAACTCGGCGGCGAACCCACCGGCGAATCGGCCGTAGAGTCAGCCACGCAAGCTCAGGACACCTCCGACAAGCGGAGGGCGGCCGCGTGAACTTCCGTTACGAGGCGATCGACCCCGACGGCGCCAACACAAGCGGCATCATCGCCGCCGCGTCGGCCGAAGCGGCGCGGAGGCAACTCGCCCGAAAGAGTGTGCACGCGCTCGATGTCAAGGAAACCGACGAGCTGCCCTCGGACTCGGCCCGCACGAAGAAGCGCACCGCAGGCTCACGGGTACGGGTCGGCGGTTCGAAGCTCACGCACATGGTCGGATTCAGCAGGCAGCTCGCGTTGCTTGTCTCCACCGGAACACCGGTGACCCAAGCCCTGCTCGCCGTCGAAGCCCAGACGAAAGACGAGGGCTTCCGCGCCGTCGTCGCGGATCTGCGTGCGAGGGTTGAATCCGGGTCGAGTCTCTCTGACGCGATGGTGGACCACGGCCGCGTCTTCGATCCGGTGTCACGAAGCCTCGTGCAGGCCGGCGAAAGCTCCGGAACCCTCCCTGCGATGCTCGACCGGCTCTCCAACCTCACGCGCCAGCAAGAAGCGCTCTCGAAGGCGGTCGGCGGTGCGCTCGCGTATCCGATCATGCTCTTCAGTGTGTCCACGATCGTGATCATCGCGACGCTCGTCACCGTCGTCCCCAGGTTCGCGGGGATGTTCGAGTCACTCGGCGCCGATATCCCGTCGTCAACCGCGGCCCTCCTCTGGCTCAGCGGAGCGGTCCAGATGTACTGGTGGGCCATCGTCCTCGGCATCGGCGCGGTGTGCTTCAGCGCATGGCGATTCATGGGCAGCCCGAAGGGACGACAGCTTGTTCATTCGGCGAGCCTCAACGCTCCTCTGTTCGGAACCCTCGTCCGCGACCTCGCGATGGCGAGGGTCTGCCGCCTGCTGGGCGTTCTCATCACGAGTCGCGTCCCGTTGCTCGAAGCGCTCACGCTGACCCGCGAGGCGTCCGCTCTCGAACCGATCCGCAGGCTCGTCCAAGAAGCCGAAGACAGCGTCGTCGACGGGAACGCGCTCGCCGACGTGCTCGCCGGCTCCTCGCTTGTCACCCCGTCGATCGCCGCGGCGGCGCGGAGCGCCGAAGCCTCGGGCAAACTGGGCGAGGTTCTCTCCAGCCTCGCAGACCACCTCGACGAGGACAACCAGATCATCGTCAAGTCGCTCTCGAGCATCCTCGAACCGGTAATCCTGACCATACTCGGCGCGGTGGTCGGCGTGGTCGCGCTCAGCCTCTTCCTGCCTTTGTTCGATCTCACCGCCGCCGCGGGAGGTCCGAGATGAAGTCACTCCCCGCACGCTTCATGCGCTTGCCAACGCCGATCGGGCTTGACCTCGGGACGTCGCAGATCAAGGCGGCGCAGGCCTCGCCGACCGGCAAAGGATTGGACTGGCGGACCGCGGTGATCCCCCGAGACCAACCGGGCGTCCCCTTCACGAGCCGCGAGTTTGGACGGATCACAGGCGCGCTCAGGCGAAACGGGTTCTCCGGGTCAAAGGTGGTTCTCGGGACGCCCCGAGACGCTGTCCGTGCGAGCACGCTCGATTTGCCCGCGAACCAGCCCGACGCTCTCCGACGCGCCTCCGCGAGAGCCGAACTTGGCCAGATGCATCAGATCGATCCTTCGGGCTTTGAGCTCTTGACCTGGCCGAGCCCGCAGCCGCCGAGGGCGACGCCGGTCGATCGACTGCTCGCGCTCGTATGCCCGCACGACGACGCGAACGTGCTCCTCGACGGGGCTGAGGCCGCTGGCCTGGCACCGGTCGCCCTCACGCCTGCTTCGCTCGGACTCGCGATGGCCCTCAATAACACACCGGGGGTGACGGTTGTGGTCGACCTCGGCTGGACCGGAGCGGCGGTCGTCGGGCTCCGTGATCGGCGCCCGTTCTATGAGCGGGTTCTCAACGGAACCTCGCTCGCGAAGCTCTGCGAGCAGCCGATCGGAAACGAAACCCTCGACTCTGCCTCAGCGGCCTGGGCCATCGGCGCCGGGCGTGCCACCCACCCAGGGGTGGCGCTCGCCGTTGCGCCGCTCATCGCGCGCTACGTGGAGGCGGTCGCAACCCAACTCCGGGCGTCGATGACGTACCTCTCCCAGTGCATGCCCGACGAGCGGATCACGGCCGTCACGGCAATCGGCGGCCCCACTGGCGACGCCGAACTGCTCGGGCTGCTCGAAGACCAGAGCGGGATACAGGTCCGTCCCTGGGAAGACCGTTCCGCCGGACCAAACGCTCAGTTAGTCTCGCTCGCTCAGGGGCTCGCCCTGCTCGGCGCGTCCGAGGCAACCCGCGGAGAGCGACGGGAGGCCGCCGCGTGATCAGCACGACCGACCTCACACCAGCGAACCGTCGTCGGGCCCGCGAACGGACCCAGAGGATCAAGGCGTGGGCCTTCGCGCTCTCCGCGTACGCGTTCGCGCTCACCGTCGGCGGCGGCGTCGCCTCGGTCGCGCTCGCGCCGCCCGATCCCGAAAGCAGCGCGTGGGGCGAAACAACCGCTCGCATCGAACGCGCCAAGACCAAATCCGCCGAGCTCTCGAGGCGCCTCGCGGTGCTTGAGTCATCGCTCCGCGCAGAGAGGGCCGCTGGGGGGAGACCAGACTGGAGCTTGCTGCTCTCGTTCATCGCACGCGAAGCTTCCGGGATCGCGGTCCTTGATCATCTCACGATCGACCTCCACCCCGACGCGTCAAGAGACGAAGCCTTCGTCGTGACCCTTCGAGGCCGAGCGGCCGGCGCATCATCCGCGGCTCAGTTCGCCGTTGCCCTCGAGCGCAGCGGCGTCTTCCAAGACGTGAGACAGGGAGCGACCGGGCGGGCGCGCGACGGGCAGGCCGCGAACTTTGAGATCGAAGCTCGCATAGGGACCCCGGTGCCGAAACCCGAGGAATCAGAAGAGGGGCCGGAGGGATGAACAGGCTCATCAAGTCCAAACGACGGATCGACGCGGTCGGCCTCACCCTCACCGTCCTCGGCGCAGGAGCGGCGTGGTTCGCACTTGCGGCGCCGCTCAAGGCTTCGTGGGCGAGCACCGCCCAGCGCGAAGCCGAACTCGGCGCCCTCGCGGCTCAGGCGACGCAGATCGAGGCCGAAACACACGCCCTGGAGTTGAGGGTGGCCGACTCGGACAAGCTCGCCGCGCAGTCTTCGCTCCAAGCCAGACCGGTGTCCGACTTGAACTCGCGGATCGCAGAGCTCATACGGACCGCCGATGCGAGCGGGCTCACCCCGAGCGGCGTCCGCCCTGGCTCTCCGGTCCCGGACGGAGGCGCCGTTCGCGTCGGAATAGATATCAACGGCGCCGGCTCGTTCCCAGCCCTGACCGGCTTCCTCAATCACCTCCACTCCGAGGATCGGGACATCACACTGACTCGCATCCACGTGTCGCGCGACAGAACAGCAACCACGTTCGACCTCGGGCTCGTCTGGTGGGCCTCCGACGACGCAACGCCCCCCGGTGCGGAGGACGCATCGCGATGAAACGCAAAGGGCTCCTCATCGGAACCGCCGCGATGTCCGTCGGCGGCTTGATCATCGACCGCGTCATCCTCAATGGAGGTGGACCAGGGCCGGCATCCGCATCGGCCGAGGAGCTTATGGCCCTCGGAGAAGCCGCCCTCGCAGCGAACCCGAGCCCCGACACCAACCCAGGCGCGACGCAGGACCACGCGGCCGTTCGCCAACTCGTCGAGAGGCTCGGAGTCTCCACACCCGACGCCTCCGGGACGGCTGATGCGTTCGCCTTGCCCGACTGGCTCGCGCCCGTTTCAACTCAGACCCCGGCACCGGCGTCCACCTCCCGAACCTTGAGTCGAACACTCAGCGCCGTCATGGTGGGTCCTCGCAACTCGGCCGCCGTCGTGGACGGACGCGTGTTCCACCTCGGCGAAACCCACCGGGGGGCAACGCTGGTCTCCGTGGAACCCGACGGCGCTGTGTTGCTCGTCGATGGCGTCGAGGTCAGACTCGCCCTTCGTCGCTAACCGCAACAGCCACGCAGTTGGGGACGGTAACCCTGTCCGGTTGTAGGGCCTGATTCCGAGCCGGAAGCCCATCATTTGGCGATTGACTTGTGACCCCCAAAACCGTTGCCGATGAACGTTGTGGGACGCGGCGTGGGCCGCGTCGGACGACCTCAAGCGGCGTTTCGACGCCGAAGGAGTTTGTTGCGATGCAGCTCGCTTTGACTCGCGGACGGAAGAACGGATTTAGTCTCGTTGAACTCGTCATCGTCGTCGTGATCCTTGGGATCATCGGCGCGATCGCCATCCCCCGTATGAGCCGCGGCGCCGCCGGCGCCTCAGACTCGGGTCTCGTCGCCGACCTCGCGGTGCTCCGCAACGCGGTCGAGCTCTACGCCGCCGAGCACAACGGGGCCTACCCCACCGTTGCCGACTTCGTCGACCAGCTCACGACCTATTCGGACGCAGCCGGTGACACCAACGCCTCGAAGACCTCGGTGTACATCTTCGGCCCGTACCTCACCTCGATCCCCGCGCTCAAGGTCGGCACAGAAGCCGGCGGCAACACAGTCGCCGCCGCCGCCGGCACCGGCGTCGCCTGGATTTACGACGCGACCAACGGCACGATCTCGGCCAATGCCGCGTCGCCGTACGACACGTACTAAGTCGATCAAAACGCAGTCCACGCAGCGACCGGGCTCAAGGGCTCGGTCGCTGTCTTTTTTGACGTTGGTCCCCGGCAAAGCGATTCGCCGCAGAGAACACGCGCTGGATGGATCCGGCCGCAGCAGTGACATCGAGAGCAGCCACGGTTGTCTCGTAGCGTCGACTTGGGTTCACGGTTCGTTTTGATCACGGGCCCGACCAACGAGCCCGCTTCGCGAGCGAGGGATCTGCTCCGCCTCCGTTCCTACGGCCCCTTGGTTTCTCGTGCGTCATCGAGCGACGAAGGCGCGCGAGACCCGGGAGAACGCTCCGCTCGGGAGGTGCCTCGCTCGCGCTGACTGCTCGTTGAAATCACGATGCCCTCGGAGGCGGTGCATCATCCGCTCCGAGTTCACTTCGACGGATCGAGGAGACGGCAACGTCAACGGCGTGCCCGGCTCCGGGTGAATGGACCGTGCGCAGAAGAGGAGACTGCGTCCAGACCTGCGCCGGCGTTGCTCCCCGTCGAGTTCAACCACGACATACCCGACTCACCGCAGCGAACGGCTCGCCGTTAACACGGAGACACTGTCCAGCAGACACGAACACGGGTTGGGAATCTTCCGAGCGAACGAATCGCTCAGGCGGCCTTCGAGCCGGCATCACCGTCTTCGGACTCGCTAACGATGGCTTCTTGCTTCTCGATCTGCTCGCGGCTGTGCCTTGCGATCAGCTCGTCGAAGGGCTCGAAGTCAAGCGAGAGGAACGCCTCGGCAAGTTCCGGGTCGAACTGGGTACCCGAGCACCGTCGGATCTCCTCAAGAACGTGGTCGCGCCCTCTCGCCGTGCGGTACGCACGATTCGAACTCATCGAATCGAAGGTATCCGCCAGAGCGAGCACCCGAGCCATCCTCGGGATCTCCTCGCCGGCGAGCATCTCGGGATAACCGCGGCCGTCCCAACGCTCGTGGTGATAGAGCACACCCGGGAGCACGTCGGTGACCGCCGGGATCCCCTTGAGGATCTCATACCCGATGCGTGGGTGCTGCTTGATCATCGCAAACTCGTCGTCGGTCAGCCGCGATGGTTTCAGCAACACGTGGTCGGGCACACCGATCTTCCCAATGTCGTGCAGAATCCCCGCGACATGGATCCGACCGGCGTCGTGCTCGCTCATTCCGGACGCGATGGCCAGCTCTCTGCCAAGCAACGCGACGCGTTCGGAGTGACCACGCGTGTAGCGGTCCTTCGCATCGAGCGAGGCGGTCAACGCCCGGAGCATGCCCATGATTGTGGACTGCTGCTCGATGTACAGGTGGACGCTCTCGAGGAGCGTCCCGACATATCCAGCGACCGCTTCGAGAGCCTGGGTGTCGTAGCTGCTCGCCTGCGGATCGTCGCCGCGCTTGTTGCCCATCGCCATAAAGCCGGCATAGACGCCGTCGATGCGGATCGGCTGAAGAACGAGTTCTGGTCCGATCGTGCTCTCGACCCCGTAAATCCCGGCGCTTACCTCTCCGCCCCGGATCCCAACGCGGTTGATCTGCGAGACGGTTTTCTCCAGCTCACTGAGAACCGTTTCCTGTTCGTCAGATGCCTCGGCGGTTGCACAGATGAATCGGCCGGCGAGATCACCGACCTCTCGGACGCCCGGACGGAACCACGCCGCGGTCCACAAGTACCCGAGCGTGTCGCTCAATCCATCAACTGCGCCCGTAACGAACTGCTCCGGGTGCCTCAGTTCATTCATGCTCCGGCCCAAGCGGTAGAGCAACGACATGTTGTCATACGACTGAGCCAAGTGCTTGGTGAAGTTCGCTGACTGGAGTTCGAGCGCCTGGGCATCAAGCAGATCGCCGTGCATGCGAGCCAGCGCCGCCACAAGTCGCCCCGCAACATCGCTCGAGAACCCGGGCGACCCCGCCAACACGGAGTCAAACCCGTCAGTCGTCCCAGCCGCGGATTCGAGCCGAGCCACAACGACCAACCGGGACTTTGTACCCGTAACACGGGGGCTCACCGCCGCCAGGAGCCCTGGAACCACCTCAAATGGGCGGAAGGGATGCTGCGGGAGGTGGGGCGCCGTTTCGATCCGCTGGATGAGATCGGCCCACGCCGCGTCGTCCTGTGCCGACGACGTTGCGCACGCCGCAAGCCCGAGCTCTCGGGCGCGGTGCACGAGATCGCCCAGCACGGCCTCCGCTGCATTCGCACGATCAGTCACGCCGCATCCCCCTGAACAAGCGGGCATAACTCGTCAAGAACTCGTTCTATGTCGCGACTCCCGAACGGCTTGGGAATCACGCGAACCAGTCGCGCTGACGCAGTGACCTCGTCGGGGACACGATGGCCCCGCGCCGTGATCATGACGATCGGCACCCGATTCAATTCTGGGTCACCAGCGAACGCAAGCGCGAGTTCTGCGCCGTCCATGACGGGCATCTGATAGTCGGTGAGCACGGCGTCTGGGGCTTGGTCGCGTGCCGCTTCGAGGGCCTCACGCCCGTTTCCAAACGCGCGGACACCATGCCCCCGGCCCCTGAGAACTCGACACAGCACCGCTGAGATCCCGAGATCGTCTTCAGCGACGATGAGATCGAGCGCGGGCGCGTTGGCATCTTTGGTATCGGGGTCCACGTCGAGAGCATCGACCGATCAACGTCATACATTGAGAGGACCTTCCGCAATGGGTTTACCGCGCTTCCGTCCCCCGATCCGGGCCGGGCCCGCCCAGGTGCCAACGCCTCTGTGCTTTTGACCCGACAATCACGACATGCCCACACCAGCAGACCACCCCATCTCCGTCAGAATGAAGGCCGAGGCGGATCGGCTCCGAAGCGAGCTCAGTGCTTCTCAAGGTCTCGCGAGTTCGACCTTCGAGGCCTTGGCCCGCGACGCCGATCACGTCATCAGTGCACTCACAGATTTGGGGATTTCAGAAGGCGCGGAGCCAGTCGAACGCGCGCGCGGCGTGCTCCGCAGCGCAGCGGACCTCCACCGCGATCCTGCTTCTGGGGCGGTCCCCCCGTTGAACGAAGAGGTGTACTCCGCAGCGGTCATGATCTCCGAGTTGGTCGACGTGATCGCGACGGTTCAGAACTCCGCAACTGGTTTGATTCGATTGCTCGCGTCGAGTCTCATCACAAACGGCACGGATGCACGCCTCCGTCGCCTCACGCTGGGATTCGGCGCCCTCTGCCGCCGAGCCAGAATCCCCGTTCGCCCGAAGACAAAGAGCGCGTCTATCGAACTCACGATCTCGGGGTGGGACGTCGCGGGCGTCGGGGTTGTTCCGGAAGCCCCCGAAGGCGTTGACAGTTGGTGCGAACCGGCGAAGAACGCGGTCACCGAGGCACGGCGTCCTTGCATCGTTGTGCTGGATGCGAGCCCGATCCTTCCTCTTGAGGAGGGGGTGCCGCGCGTCGCAGACGACGCAACCGCGATCACGGTCGCATCATCTCGCATCGACCGTTTCCTTCTCGGGGGTCAGGACCGCTGGGCTGAGCAGATCGGGACAGATGCGGCGTTCGCGCTTGCCGCGTACGCCACCACTCCGGTCATCAACGCGGCGTCGAAACGCCTTCTGTTTATCGGGTGCTTCCGGTGCATCAACCTTTGCTCTGTCGACGACCCTCGGGCCGATCGACTCGCGTGGTTCATGGATGCTATTGCGACCGCGCCGTCACCCACGCGGAAGGACAGCCGTAGCTAGTCGGAAAGTCCGTCAACCTTCGCCGAAAGGGCGATCGGCGCAGGATCGCCTCCGCGCCCGATGGTGACGTCCCACGCGAGATCAGCGGGCACGCATACTGACTCGTCGTCGGTGCACCAGGCGAACGCGAGTTCGACGATGACCCGGTCTCCCGGGTTGCCGATAACGACGTCCTTCGGGAACACGTCCGTCGTGGCGGGGATAGTCCGCTGGAGCACCGGTTCGAGCCCGCCGGCGGCGTTCACAGTGCTGACTCGGACCGCGAGCGGCGCCTCGGTGTTGACCTTCACGCCTTCGGGAAGCTGCGGGTCGAGACGAACCGTTACCGGTTCCGATGCCGACGCCCGGGCCTCAACGCGGATTCGCTCGGTTTCAGAGAGAATCGGGGCCGCGGTGCCCGCCGGGTCGAGCCCGTCAAGGATCACCTCGCGCCACTGCTTGGTATCGGGATCGATCTCTACGAGACGGTGGTGGTTCGTATCCACGACAAACAAGCGCCCTTGGCCGCCTGAGTCCCTCGCGAATGACAGTCCGGCGGGCTCGAGAAGTCGAAGCGCGTCGTCGGGCCCGTCTTCGTCGCGTCCGACGCCCAGCCAAGTTTGCACCGTCTTCGTATCAGGATCGACGAGCTTGAGCTTGTCGTTGTACGTATCAGCGATGAGCAGCCGCTCGCCTTCGGGCGTCGGGAACAGCGTGATGCCGATGGCGTGCTGCAGTCTCGCGATGGGGTACGCCCCGTCGACGTCACCGAAGTCGAAGAGACTTGAATCCGACGTTGGATCGCTCACCGCGCGACCGATGATCGTCTCGACGGTCCTTTCGACCGTGTCGTACACGCGGATCGCGCTGCCCTCGGTGTCGGTGAAATACAGGCGGCGTCCATCCGAGCTGAGCGCAAAGCCAGAAGGTTGAGCCAGCGCCGCCTGGGCCGCCGGCCCATCGAACACGTTTTCACGTCCGGACCCGGCGATCGCCCGGGTCTGGCGATCACGATCGGAAAGATCGATCGACCAGAGCTGGTGCGGCCCCGCCATCGCGACGAAAAGCGTTTCTTTCTCTGGAGACAGGGTCAACGCCCAAGGGGAACTGATGAGCTGGTCGCGCCCGGGTCGGCCGCCCCGGCGGTCGTACCCCTGCGTGCCGGTCCCAGCGACGGTGCGTACAAATCGCCGGTCCAGATCGATAACACGAACCGCGTGGTTCTTCGTATCGGCGACGTAGAGCAGGTTCTCGTCTGCATCGAACGCGAATCCCTGGGGATCGTTAAAGCGAGCCTCGGCCGGTGAACCGCCGACGAACCCTCGATCGCCGTTGCCGTAGACGTCGATCACGCTCGCGTGCCCGTCGTCTTCGGGCAACGTTGCGACGATCACGCGGTCGTTGGATGAATCGGCAATGAAGAGCCTTGAATCAGCCGGATCTACGGCGACGTGGGCGAGGATCTTGCCCGGGTAGCGCAATAAGCTCGGGCTGGTGAAGACAGGGTCAGGACGGATATCCACCTTATTGTCTGAGAGCGTGCCCTTCTCCCGGTGTTCTTCGAGCGTCTGAGCGATGACCTGATCGAGCAGTTCACGCTTACCCTCGCCGGACGTCAGGCCCAGAAGGTTGCCCTCCGGATCGACAACGGCAAACGTCGGCCACGCCCTCGCCCCGTAGCTGCGCCAGATTCGGAACTCATCGTCGACGACGACCGGGTGCTTGATGTCATATCGCTGGACCGCGTGACGGATCGAACGCCGCTCTGCCTCGGTGTCAAACTTGGCCGAGTGCACCCCCACCACGACCACCGGTTCGTCGGCGTATTTCTCTTCGAGGTACTCAAGGTCCGGGAGCACGTGAAGACAGTTGATGCAGCAATAGGTCCAGAAATCGATGACGACGACGTGGCCCTTGAGGTCTTCGTGGAGTCGCAAGGGGCGATCGGTATTGATCCAGCCTCGGTTGGGTTCGAACTCCGGCGCCAGGATGAACTCATCGGGGCCAGGCTGCCCAGCCAACGCCGGGCGGGCCTTGGTCGCAAAGTACGCGAAGGGCGCCGCGACAAGCGCGACCGAGAACACAACGAGCGTGAACCGAAAGCTTCGTGCCATCACCTGCATGCCCTCTGCAACGCGCTATGCGCGAGATTTGTTTCAACCTCGGGTCGTTCTCTGCGGTTTCGCCCCCGGGGACCCACCGGACTCACGATACGGAGAAAGCCTAGGAATCCAGCACCTCACCGCCAGCCGGTACGCCTCGTACCTGGCCTCGAACCGCGCGGCGAGATCCGCTTCCTCGCCAGGACGCAGGACCGTATTCCAGACCAACGCCCCCGAGAGGGCATAGAGCACAGCGAGCGGCGATCCGAGCCAGACACCAACTCCGAGTGCCTGGCAGATGCCGCCGATGGCCATCGGGTTCCGAACATACGCATAGGGCCCATCCGTCACGAGTTTCGCCGCTGTATCCAGAGGCAGGGGCGTACCGGCGCCGCGCACGGCCATGAACATCATGCTTGAGATCCCGAGCGAACTCGCCACGAGGAACAGCACCGCCCCAATCACCCAGCCCCATTCGGCGGCGAGCGGGATCTCGGGCCACCCGAGGGACCGTTCGCCCGTCGCGATCAGCCAGGGGACAAGGAACAGGAAGACCCCCCAAAGCAAAGCCGACTGAATCAACGACTTCGTGATGTCCCAGCCGACGGACGTCGAGCGCGCAACACGGATTGGAAATCGGATTCGGATCACGCAGCCGGCTCCTTGGGCATGATCCACACCGCGGCCATCGCCCAGGCGGACATCATCGCCATCGCGAGCGTCGCCGCCCACGTGACGAGCCCCAACGCCCAACCCGAGAAGGTCCAGACCGTCGCTCCGAACACAACGCCCAGGTGTAACCAGAGCGCGAGCCGCGCCCAAGCTCTCTTCCGCATCGAGCCCACCGCCGTCACGACCGCGATGACAACAACGCTCGCGTCGACCGCGGCGAACGCGAGAAGCGGCTCGAACCGCGCGCCGTCCGGCACGAAGAACGACCGGATCGAGGGCCAAATCAGCATCGCACCCCAATACACGATGAGCACAACGACCTCGATCGCAAGAAAGACTGCCACCATCGGACGGTCATCCCTCTGTCGCGTCCCACGACGCTACAAACCAAATCTTGCCAGCGGCACCGCGCCCGGCGCCTCTATTCGGACCGGGTCGTGCGCACGCAGGTGTCCGATCAGCGCCGCGAGGCGTTCGCGCGGCGGTGCGGAAAACACCAAGGACTCCCCGCTGATCGGGTGTTCGAACGCGAGCAGCGCCGCGTGAAGAGCGGGCACGTCGAACGGATCATCATTGTCCAACGGGACAGGTCGCCCTCCGTACATGTCGTCGCCGGCAAGGGAGTGCCCCCGGTGGGCCATGTGTACTCGGATCTGATGCGTCCGCCCCGTCTTGAGCTCAAGCTCGACCAGCGTGAACTCACGGTCCTGAAACTCGGGCACGCCCGGCCTGACGTACCGCTCGCGCACCCTCGCGATCGTCGTCGACGGCTTCCCGAGGTCGTCGTATCGAACCGTTTGCTTCTCGCGATACCCCTTCTCGCGGCTCGGGTGCGGGCCGAGCGGTTCGTCGATCACCTCGACGCCGTCGGCCTCTCGCCGCGTCGGGGCAAAGCGCCCGTGGACAACCGCGAGGTACCGCTTGTCGACGGTGCGCTCTTCCCATTGCCTTCCGAGCTTCCAGTGCGCCTCCTCGCTCTTGGCGAAACAGATGCACCCGGTCGTGTGCCGGTCGAGCCTGTGGACCACCCCGGGCCGCGCGTCGTCGGACCCGACCGGGCTCAGCCCGCCGCCGGTCCGGTGCTTGAAGTGGTACGCGAGCGCGTTGATCATCGTGCCCGACTTTTCCGCACGTGCCGGGTGAACGATGATATCGGGTTGCTTGTTCAGAACGACGAGGTGATCGTCCTCGAACATCACGTTGATCGGGATGTCCTGGGGGATGATCTCGGTCGATGGCGGAGGCGGGACCAACACGTCTACGCGATCGCCTGATCTCAGCTTCGTGGCGCTGCGGGCCGCCGATCCATTCACCGTGACCGAGCCCGACTCAATGAGCCTCTGGATTTGGTTCCGGCTCATAAATGTCACACGGCTCGTGATGTACTTGTCGAGGCGCGTACCGAGATCGCGTTGCAAGCGAAACGTCACTCGCCACAGCGGCGCGGACTCTTCGGAGCTTTCTGGCGGGCGGCTCGCCGCCAGCTCGTACGCCTTGCGGATCGCGTCGGGGTTGACCTTGCCCCCGGGCAGGATGAGCGGGCCGATCTCCTCGGGCGTTGGGATCGAGGTCTCGACGGACTCAGAACCCTCGGCCGTCATCACCGATCAATCGTCGCCGTCCGGGTCACCCGCCGGACCAACAGACAGAACATCCGATGGATCAGACTCCGTGTCTCCGTCGGTATCCGGCACCGGCCCATCCGACGGCGCTGGCTCGGCCCCATCGGCGTCATCGGTCGGCACGATGTCCGGAGCCGGGAAGCCCGGAAGAACCGGCAGATCCACCGCCGACGGGAGAGTCGAATCGGCGGGCAGCGCGTCCAGCGAGGTGATGCGTTCCGCTGCGATCTCCGGGAGACCGGCAAGCCCCGCCTGCTCCGCGATCGCCGACGCACGCTCGTACTGAGACTTTGCCTCGTCGTTCTCGCCCCTCGATTCGGCAACCGCCGCGAGTCCGAAGTGACCGGACACGGTGAGGATGGCCTTCGCGGCATCCGAAGACGTCAGCTCGATCGCGGCCCGATACGCCGAGGCCGCGCGGCTCAGATGATCGTCACGGCCCGCCTCATCGAGAACGTCAGCCTCGTCCTCGGGGTTGCCATTGGCGTCGAGCACGGCCGCCGGCTCAAGACCTCTACGGACCGCCGCGAGGTGAACGTCTCCGAGCCTCAGTTGAGCGAGCGCGGAAACGCTGCCGACGTCCTGATATTCCTCGGCGACCGCACGCAGCGAAGCGGGGAGCGGGTTGGCCGCGCCGGCGACTGCCTCGTACTCCGCGAAGGCGTCATTCGCCCGGCCGACTTGGTACCGCTGGTATTGCTGGAAGGCCCACCAGCCGCCCGAAATGATGACGATCAGCCAGAGACCTCGGGGCCCCCAGACTTTGAGGAAGTCCACAAAGTCCTGGTTGATCCGCGATTCCTCGCGTCCCGCGCCCTCCTTGATGCCTTCAACTTGCCGGTCGTCCACGTGAGCCTCCGCTTCGCGAGATCAGATGAGCGACGATGCTAGGAGGCCCAAAACCGCCAGGGTCTCGGGTCGCTGAGAGCCTCATCGGGAACCAGCCCACGGCGGACCACGGACGCGAGTTCGCCGAGCCCGGAGCGTTCCGGGGCGCACACGAGAACATCGACGCCCCCCGATGGCACTCCGAGGTCGGACCGAAGCCCGACGCGGACCAGCGGTGTTCCCGGACGCACGTCGATTTCCGGGGCCTCGCGGTTGCGGTCCGAGCAGAGCAGCACGAGATCGGCTCGCGCCACGACCCTCATCGCCAACCGCTGCGCCTCATCGTCAATCCCGACGGCCGATGGGTCGAGACCGGGCAGATCGGCGTACTTCACCGTCAGACCATCGAGTTCGAGCGCCGCACCGACGTGGTCCCTCGTCGTTCCCGGCTGATCCGCCGCCAGGGCCACCGAACGCCCGGCGAGGGCGTTTAAGAGGGTCGATTTCCCGATATTCGGCGGCCCTACAGCCGCGACAAGCGGTGGCGTCAGCAGGTGGTCTAGACACGCGTCGGCGGTCTCGACCTCGCCTGATCCAATATCCGCCCAGCGTCGAGGTTGGTCGAGCAACAGATCGATCGCCCGAGGGCTCGCCGCGTTGGGTATCGCCTCGAGCACCCGCCCCCGGACACCCTCGACCCCCGGGAACCCACGTGGCTCGGGGCTGCGCCGGATTCCTTTGTCACAAAGTGCTCGCTCAAGAGCTCGAAGGACACCGCGCCCGCCGTGGACGTGGAGGTCGACGCGCCGCTCGGACCAGCGTGCCACGAGACCGTCGTCGACGCCCAAGATGCGTCGGAGGCGGACGTCCCCCACTTTGACGCCACCCATCCCGAGCTGCGCAAGATCCTGATCGAGCCGTTCTGACTCAAGCGCGATAACGGTGACCGCCCCTCGCGCGTTTGGCGACGTCAGTGCCGACCAGGTCGCCGCCACGCGTCACCCGAGCCTCGGGAGATCATCGTCGTCCTCGTCTTCTTTAACAGCGCGACGCGCGGCAACGAGCATCCCCTGGAGCGTCAGGTCCGGAACAAAATGCTCGATGAGCCCGTCGCCCTCGAGAACGCCCATGTCGCCACCTGTCGCGACGACCACCGGGAAGGCCCCGAACGCCTCGGCGAACGCCTCGACGCGATCGCGAACAAGGCCCCGCACCGCGGCGGCGACGCCGAGCCGCATCGCGTGCCCGGTGTTCTTCCCGAACGCTCCTTCGGCTTCCACCGTCTCGAACGTGATCTCAGGCAGCCGCTCGGTTCGTCGTGACAACGCCTCGAGCATCGGGTTCAGGCCCGGCGCGATCGCTCCACCCTGAAACGTGCCCTGGCCATCGATGAAGTCGACGGTGACCGCCGTGCCGACGTCGACGACAGCACATGCTTGCTGCGCCCGATCGAACGCCGCGAGAGCGTCGAGTTGGCGATCAACGCCGACCGCGTCGGGCTCTTCGACCGCGAGCGCGAGCGGAATCGCGAGGTCACGCCCGAGCCGGAACACGTCCGCTGCCGGGAAGACATTGCGCAGAGCGAGACTGAACGAGCCGGCTACGGCGTCGTTGACCGACGCGAGCAAAGTCAACGAGGGGGTCGGGTGGTCGGCGAGCAGGGCCGCCGCTTCCCGGGCCATCGCATCGACGTCGGCGTTGACGATCGAACCCGAAACGACAACTTCGCCCGAAACACCGAGCCCGATACGGGTCCTCGTGTTGTTCACGGATACGAGCAGGATCGGAGCGTCTTGAGGCAGGTCTGGCACGCCACGAGCGTAGGTCGGCGTCACCAGCGGCGGCCCGACAGGTCAAACTCCGGTTGGTTCGACCGATGCCGAACGGGTGCTAGTGTTGGCGCGTCGGGGCGTGCCGCCCCGCGTGTGGACGCCGCCAATGTTCAATCCACCCTCTCGCTGCCTCATCGACGAGTCCATCGAGCGCATCCAGATCGGCGACATGCGGTTCCCGCTGGGTGTGTACCCGGTCGAAGAGATGGAGCCTCTTGAGGGCTACACCGTCGAATTTGAGCCGGCGGATGGCGTGGAAGACGACGCCGATCCAGAGAGCCCCGTCCCCCCGGGCGAAGAACCGCCCCCCCTGCCCGAGAGCGACGACGACCCGTTCGGTGCGTCCGAATGGGAACGCTGGCCCGACCGATACGTCTACGACATCGTCCTGACCAGCGAACGCGTCCCGGCCCTTGTGCGTCAGTTGCTCATGCTCATGCCCGGGCGGGTGTTCCCGATCCTCGACTTCATCGGACACGACGCGTATCGAGAGATCGACCCCTACATCAGCTATGCCCCGCTCGGGCTCGATCGGTTTATCGATGCTGTCCGCCGGTACCGCCCCTTCTTCTATGAGGACGGGATGTGCGGGTTCGGCGCAATGAGCGACGACCCCTTCCTTTACCTGTTCGTCGACGAGCACAAAGTGGTCACCGTTCGGGCGGAGCCGGACGAACGCGAGCGGGTCGAACGGATCCTCGACGCGTTTGATCTGGGGCGAGTCGAGAGTCCCGCGGGCGCTGACGCCGCGACCCATGAACACCGCGGCGTGCTGATCACACCCGAGGGCCGCCCTGATCTCCTAAGTGCTGAGGAGATCGTCGAGCACCTCCGAGACGAGTGGCGTCTCACGCTGAACATCGACCCCGACTCGAACGTCGACGACCAGGGCCGCCCGCTTAACCTCACCGCGTGGCGCTGCCTGCTGCGGTGCCAGCGAGCAACGGACGAAAGTCCCCGTTTTGGGGAGATCATCCTCTTGGCCCTCTGCCTTGCCCAAGCTGAGGAACTCGCGTTCGATGCCGCGGCTTCAATTATGAGTGACGACGATGCGTGGTTGGAGCCCATCCTGCTGGCCGCGGATCGAGCGACACCTGAACAACTTACGGACCTGCTCAAGGCCGGCCGTCGCCGATCGGAGCCGATGCCCGATCAGTCATACGACGAGCCCAGGATTCTGAGAGCCCGCCTTTTGGAGTGACGGTTCGGGCTCGCCAGAGGGGCGATTGCGAACCTCGCCCGAGGTCGGTATCTTCATTCGCCTCCGACGAACCGCCACCGCGGCGGCCGCGGAAGGTAGAAAGACCTGGGCGGATTTCCTGGAAGGACCACCGAAGGGTGTGTCGAACAGGAAACCCCCGACCCGGAACCTCGGAGCGTGCAACGTGCTCCGGTACCTAGGGTTACGGGTAGAAGAGATTTGGACCGGGAAGCAGCGGGTGCTGGCTCGGCCAACGAAGAGGCCCACACAAGGCCCCTAGATACGGCGAAAGCCCATCGGAGATCGGGATGCGCGTTCGATCCGACCGTTCGGTCAACTGGTGGTGTGCCGCGGCATTGGTCGCGGCTTCGGGTACGGCGATGGGCTTTGAGATGCCCGACGCGCCCGATGCAGTCGAGCATGCCCCGGTGGCATCGGCTGACGCCTCCGACGTTCTTGACCGGGTCGCCCAGTTGCTCGAGCAGGACAAGCCTGTCCGTGCTCATGCCCTGGCCATGACCCTGATCCGTGACGCATCGCTGGTCTTGACCGAAGCCGAGTCGAGCCGTGCGTTCCGATTGACTCGCGAAACCGACCGCCGTGTCGCGGCGCTGCCGTCGCTTGAGTCGTCGCTGCAGCACGCCGAACTCGCGGCCGGCTCGGGCAGCCTCTCCGAGGCTTTAGACGGAGCGCGGCTTGTGCTCGCCTCGTCGTCGGTCAGCCCCTCCCAGCGTGCGAGGGCGGAGGCCGTGGTCACAATCGCGACCTCGCGCCGCACGATGCTTTCGAGAGACGCCGGTCGGTTGCTCACTTCCGTCGAGGCCTCGCTCGATTCGTCGGACTACGTGGGCGCCAAGTCGCTGATCTCCGAGATCGATGACGCCGGCATCGAGCTTTCTCCTGAATACGCCGCTTCACTCCGGTCGTTCCGCGATCGCATCCAGCAGCTTGAGATGGTCCGCGGCGAGCCGTTCATCGTCGAGACCCTTTCGCTCGGCGCGTTTCAGCCCGGCCAGGTCCAGCGCCGCCGGCTCGATCAGCAGCCCGCCGACCCCTCGGCGCCGGCCGCGACCCCGGAAACTGATCCCGAAGCTGAAGCACAGCCGGCGGACACCGGCGCCGCCCAGCCGGGCGCCGTCACCGGTCCCGAAGAAGACCTGATCGACGTTGCCCAGCAGCTCGAAGCCCAGCGACTTCGCGCCGAATCCAACCTGGCGTTTGACGAAAGCCGCTTTGTCGACGCCGACCGCGGGTACACCCGCCTGCTCGACGCGTTCCGGCCTTACCTCGACGCCGGTGAGATCGCGGTGATCGAAGAGCGTCGCGATGAAGCTCGCATCCGCCTGGGTCGCGATCTCCGCGGCTCGAGCATCCGTGGCCCGCTCGAAGGCGACCTTGTTCGCCGCGACCTCGCTCGACAGCAAGCTCTTGCCGAGATCAACAACCTCAACGAGCAGGCCGATGCGTCGCTCGCTAGCGGTGACTACGAGGCGGCCCGCCGCGCGGCCGCGAGTTCGCTGCTCACGCTGAACAACTCGCGCGACTACCTGGGTGTGACCGAGTACGAGCAGTTGCTCGCGTCGAACCAGGACCGGTCGAGCCGGATCCGCGAGGCCGAGGAAGCGGCACGCGTCCGCGCCGACGAAGATCGGATCCGTGCCCTCGAGCAAGACATCCGCGACGGACTGCTCAGGGAAAACGCGGCCCGCGTCGAACGAATCAACAGCAAGATCGACAACATCCGGGCCCTTCAACTTGATCACCAGTACGAGAAGGCCCTGCAGGTCACCGATGAGCTGCTCTTCCTCGACCCAAACAACAAGGCCGGCCTTCTGCTCAAAGACGTGCTGACCGAAGCGATGCTGTTGCGTCGCTACGGCCGCGCTGAGAACGGGATCCGCCGTGGGCTCCTCGGGGAGTTCGTCGAGAACGCCGAAGCCGCGGTCCCGCCGGACAACATCGTCGGCTACCCCGACGACTGGGCCGCGATCTCGCGTCGCAGGGGCAACCCGCTCCAGTTCTCCGAGACGCCTGTCAACCGCGCCGTGCTCGCCACGCTCCGCGACACGCGTCTCCCGGTCACGTTCGAAGACGCCGCCCTTGAAGACGTCCTGACCTTCCTCGGTCAGTTTGCCAACCTCGAGCAAGACGTTGATTGGCCGAGCCTCGAAGAGATCGGTGTTGACCCCGAGAGCCTCGTCACGCTCCGTCTGACGAACGTCCCGCTCGAAACGGTCTATGACCGTGTTCTGGAAAAGGTCAGCGACCCGAGCGTGCCGGCCGGGTGGGCCGTCACCGATGGTGTGCTCACCGTCGCCAGCGACGAGGTGCTCCGCCGGAACACCGTTCTCGAAATCTACGACATCCGCGACCTTCTCATCGAGGTCCCGAACTACGACAACGCCCCCGAGTTTGACCTCAACACAATCTTCCAGCAGGGCGGCCAGACCGGCGGCGGCGGCGGCGGCCAGAGCCCCTTCGGCAACACCAACCAGGACATCGACCGGCTCGACCGCGAGGAACTCATCGAAGACCTTCGCGACATCATTCAGTCGAACATCGACCCCGAGGGCTGGGAAGACCTGGGCGGTGAAACCGGCACGATCCAGGAGCTCAACGGCAATCTGATCATCACCAACACGCCCAAGAATCACCGTGCGATCACCGGGCTGCTCAGCAAGCTCCGCTCGGTCCGCAACATGCAGATCAACGTCGAGAGCCGATTCCTGCTTGTCCGTGAAGAATGGTTCGAGCAGATCGGGTTCGATATCGACGTCTACTTCGGCGGCAACTCGAACGAGTTCGAGATCGCCCAGACGATCGACCCGACGCTCACGCTCGACGACTTCTTCCAGACCGACGCGAACGGGAACGTCACGCTCGCCCAGGCCATCGACCCGGCCGACTCGGGCTTCAACATCACCCAGCCCGTCTTCGCTCCGGGTACGCAGGGCGACGACTTCAGCCCGATCCGCGCCGAGCAGAACTCGTTTGGCCTCACCGACACGCTGGGCGGTTCGCTCACCGAGCTCGCCGGTGCCGTGACCGGCGCCGCCCCGGCGCTGGGTGTCTCGGGCCGCTTCCTCGATGACATCCAGGTCGACTTCCTGGTCGAGGCGACCCAGGCCGACCGCCGGAGCCTCGAACTGACCGCGCCGCGTCTGACGTTCACCAACGGCCAGACCGCCTACGTCTTCGTCGCGACGCAGTTCAGCTTCGTGAGTGACCTCCAGCCGGTCGTGTCCGACTCGGCGGTCGGTTTCGACCCGACGATCAGCGTCGTGTCCGAGGGTGTCGTCCTCGAGATCGACGGTGTCATCTCGGCTGACCGTCGGTACGTCACGATGAACGTGGATACCGCGATCGGTGAAGTCGACCTCGACTCCTCGGTCGTGGTCGAGGCGACCGCCGGCGGTGGTACCGGCACCATTGACGACGACGGCAACTTCGTTTCGTCGGCCGCCGTCGCCCAGGGCGAGATCCAGACGCCGACCGTGACGATCACCCGCGTCCAGACGACGGTGACTGTGCCAGACCAGGGCACGATTCTTCTGGGTGGCCAGCGCATTCTTGAGGAATTCGAGACCGAAACCGGCATCCCGGTGCTCAGCAAGATCCCTGTTCTCAACCGGTTTTTCTCGAACCGTATCGAGGCCAAGGAAGAGCTGACGCTGCTCATCCTCCTCAAGCCGACGGTCCTGATCCAGAGCGAAGAGGAAGAACGCAACTTCCCGGGCCTCCAAGACGCCCTGCTTCGCTGACCAAGACATCGATCGAGCCGACCCGGCGGTGGCAGGCCGGCGCCGCCGGTCGTATCATGGCTCGCCAGCGGTGCACGTGCCCGCATGGGACACGCCGTGGGCCGTTCGATCGTTCGTATCCGATCGCCCTGGCCGCTTAGAGTGCTTTCGGAGGCCACGCATGGCTGCGTCGGATTCTCGTCTTCGCATCCGCGAAATCGATCAGGCTGTGACCCAGGTCGAATTCGTCGATCGCAACATCCTTGACGAGGCAAACATTCAGATGATCGGCGAGGAAATCGCCGGCCTGATCGATGCAGCGGATTCTCCGCGCATCCTGATCAGCTTCTCGAATGTTGATCACCTCTCCTCGGCCGCCCTCGGGACGTTGATCACCATCAACAACAAGGTCCGGTCGAAGAGCGGCAAGCTCCGTCTGGCCAACATCGATCCGCAGATCTACGAGGTCTTCGTGATCACACGGCTCAACAAGCTGTTCGAGATCTACGAGTCGACCGAGGAAGCCGTCCAGAGCTTCGCGTAAACGCCGGGAGCTCTCCCCGACCGGAACGGATCGCCGCCGATGACCCCGTCTCCCACAGAGCACGATCGTGCCCAAGTCGAGCTGTTCGACGACCGCGCGAAGATCGAGGCCCTCGAAGACCAGATCCTCACGGCGGTTGATCGTCACGGCTATCCCAAGAGTTCGCGATTCGCCATCAAGCTCGCGCTCGAGGAAGCCATCACCAACGCATTCCAGCACGGCCACCAAACGGTAGCCGAAGGCACTCCGATCACCGTGTCGTACGAGGTCGATCCCGAGCGGGTCAACATCGCGGTCGAGGATCGCGGCCCGGGGTTCGCCCCGAGCAACGTCCCGGACCCCACGCTCGATGAAAACCTCACCAACCCCACCGGGCGGGGCATCATGCTGATGAAGGCCTACATGACCGAGGTGCACCACAACGCCTCGGGCAACCGCGTCGAACTGGTCTACCGCCGGCCCGATAGCTGATTCGTCCTCGTTCTGAGGTCGGCATCTCGGAACCGACGTCGAGACGGCGCTATAGTCACCAGATTGGAATGATTCTAATTCTTCGGAGGAGCGGGTCCGCTTTGTCCCCGCGTCCTCCGGTGCGAGGAGCCCCATGAGCACCGAAGGCATGATCTACTTCGACAACGCCTCGACCACACGCACCGACCCGCGCGTGGTGGAAGCGATGCTGCCCTGTTTCACCGAGATCTACGGCAACGCCGGGAGCCGCAACCACCGGTTCGGCTGGGAAGCCGAAGACGCGATGGAGACCGCCCGGAAGCAGGTCGCCGAACTGATCGGAGCCGACCGCAAGGAAATCATCTTCACGTCGGGCGCCACCGAGTCGAACAACCTCGCGATCAAGGGCGCCGCCTACATGTACGAGAAGGCGCCTTCGGGCAGCACCGGGCGCGGGCACATCATCACGGCCCAGCACGAGCACAAGGCAACGCTTGATCCCTGCAAGCGTCTGGCCAAGGAAGGGTTCGACGTGACGTTTCTCGAGCCGCGTGAAGACGGTTTGATCACCAAAGAGATGATCGAAGCCGCGATGCGTGACGACACGATTCTCGTCACGATCATGTGGGCCAACAACGAGATCGGGACGATCAACGAGATCCCGGAGATCGGCGCCCTTTGCCACGAGCGAGGCGTGGTCTTCCACACCGACGGGACCCAGTGGGTCGGCAAGATGCCGACGGACGTTTCGAAGGACAACGTCGACCTTCTGAGTTTCTCAGGTCACAAGCTCTACGGACCCAAGGGCGTCGGCGCCCTGTACGTCCGCCGGCGCCGCCCCCGGGTGCGTCTGGTGGCGCTCCAAGAGGGCGGAGGCCAGGAGCGAGGCTTCCGCAGCGGAACCCACAACATCTCGGGCATCGTCGGCCTGGGCAAGGCGTGCGAGCTCTGCGCTCAGGAAATGGAGTCCGAGGGCGAGCGTCTGTTCAAGCTCCGCACCAAGCTTGAGCAGGGCCTCGCTGAACGCATCGACGAGATCCAGATCAACGGGCACGCCGAGAAGCGTCTCCCCCACCTCACCAACATCTCGTTCGGGTTCGTCGAGGGCGAGAGCCTGATGATGGAATGCAAGCAGATCGCGATGAGTTCGGGCTCGGCCTGCACCAGCGCCAGCCTGGAGCCCAGCTACGTGCTCAAGAGCCTCGGAGTCGGCGACGAGCTCGCCCACAGCTCCCTCCGGATGAGCCTCGGGCGGTTTACCAAAGACGAGGAAATCGACGCGGCGATCGAAACGGTCACCACGGCGGTCGAGCGGCTCCGCGATCTGAGCCCGCTCTACGACATGCACAAAGAAGGCATCGACATCACGAAGATCGAGTGGCAGGCGCACTGATTTCAGGCGGGCCGGGCGAGGCCCCGGACGCGTGATCGACCCCACACATCAGCATCAACCACCGGTGAGGTGAAACCATGGCGTACAGCGAAAAAGTCATCGACCACTACGAGAACCCCCGCAACGTCGGCTCCTTCGGCACACAAAAGGAAATCAAAGAGCGCGTCGACGTCGGCGTCGGCCTGGTCGGCGCCCCCGAGTGCGGCGACGTGATGCAGCTCCAGATCAAGGTCGACGACGAAGGCAAGATCGAAGACGCGAAGTTCAAGTGCTTCGGGTGCGGGTCGGCCATCGCCAGCAGCTCGCTCGCCACCGAGTGGCTCAAGGGCAAGACCGTTGACGAGGGCCTCACGATCAAGAACACCCAGATCGTTGAGGAACTGAGCCTCCCGCCAGTGAAGATCCACTGCTCGGTCCTTGCCGAGGACGCTATCCGGGCGGCGATCGCTGACTACAAGAAGAAGAACGGCGCAGAAGCGGCGAACGCGGAGCATGCGTCGGCGTAAGACCGGGCGATACGTCATCGCTTTCTGATCGCCGCCACAGTCGGGCTCGGGAGCTTGTACAACATCGAGCTCCAAGTCCGTGCGTCTTTGCTCGACGCCGAGCTCCGGGGCCAGAGCCTCACAGATTCGGAGCAAGACACCTTGCTCGCGGTATTCGACAAGCCCTCGCAGTTCTGGACCGCCTTCGTCGGCGGAACCGCCGGCGTCGGACTCTTGGGATTCGGCGGAGTGCTCTTGCTCTTCGAGCTGGCCGTGCTGCTCTTCAGGCGACGTGCGCCCGCTGGCGAACTCTCGCTTGAGGACATCCGGCCTCCAGGGGCCTGACGGAACAGCACCCCGAATTCATCAGGGCATTCCCTGGCTCGGTTGCGAGAGAACATCCGTCCGGACTTCCCGATACGGTACCCGCGACGTGGTATCGATCCGGACCATCTTCTTCGCGGCGACCCTGCTCTTCGCAGGCGGATGCTACTCGCTGTCCCCTCACGAAGGCTCTTCGCTCGAACCGGTCGACCGCCCCGACGCCGACTGGCCACGCCCGCCAGCCGATCGCGTCGACGCCCTCATCGCCCGCCTCCCATCGACGAGAACCGTCGAGAGCGGCGCCGAAGTCCCGGTGGAGTTCATCAAGACCCCAGAGGGCTTGCTCCGCCTGCACCCCGAGCCGAACGCGGCGTTCCGGCGCCCCCAGGTTGATCCGACACGCCCGATGTTTCGACGCATCGACCCGATCGACGGGCGCTTTCTCACGCAATGGCACGCGTCGGTGTTCGACCGCATCGGTGAGTTCGAGGCCGAGATCCGGGCTGAAGCCGGAACCGAGATGCCCGATCGTGATCCGGAGCGTCCGCCGCATCGGTTCACGGATGTCGGGCTCACCATCTCGCTGCCCGACAAGCTCGATCCGGCGGCCAAGGGGCTCGTTCTTCACCTGCCGGCGACCAACACGACCAGCTATGAACACGAAGTCACCGAGCACTTCGAGCGACGGGGCTGGGCGGTCGCTCGGTTGCGCGTCGCAACGAGCATCAGCGAGGTGTCCGAGCGTTGGTCGTGTGTCTTCGGGCTTCGGCTCGCGAGCGAAATCCCGCTCGACCTGGAACCGCCTCCGATTCCAGAGGACACGACTCCCGAAGAACAACAGCGATTCAAGTTGCAAGCAAGCAAAGCCATCATGGCGGAACTCGACGCGCAGGTGGACCTCGCGCTTTCGGAACGCCCGCCCTACGACGCCCGGGGCCTCGACTCGGACGATCACTCCGAGCTCGAAACGCTGGGCCAAATTATCGCCCACGACCTCGACCGGATCATGGCGACGAACGCCTACGCCGCCTCAGCCCTCATCGAGGCCATCGAGGCAAAGGCCCCCTGGTTCGCCGATCGACCGCTCATCATCTGTGGGTTCAGCGCCGGCGCGGTTGCCGCCCCCACCATCGCGTCGCATCTGATCAACGAACGCCCCGACCGCACGATCGCCCTCGTCCTGATCGGGGGCGGCGTGAACATCTTTGAGATGTCGCAAAACAGCACGTTCACCGACGGCGACATCCGGCTCCGCAAGAGCGACGAACCACGGCTGACCCCAGATGTTCAGGCAGCGATCAATGACGCCTATGTCCGAACCTCGTACCTCGATCCGATCCACACCGTGAAAGCCGTTCGGAACGTACCGACGCTCCACGCCTACGCCACCAGCGATACCTGGGTCCCCACGCCCAACGGGAACCAGCTCAACCGCCTTCACGGCAACCTCGATCAACTCGTCCACGATGGCGATCACCAGACGCTGTTTTTCTTCATCCCGGGCCAAGCCTCTCGACTGGTCCGGTGGGCAGAGCGGGCCGTCCAGGCCCCCTAAACCGGCCCTGAGACCGGTTTCGACGGGCATTCCCGGACCTCCCAGACGCCTCCCGGAATTCCCGGAGACCGCCTACTGTTCACAACCGATGAAGGGGTAGCATCGCCCGCTTCAGGACCGACGAAGGACACCTTGATGACCACAGCCACGACTGAATCCACCGGCATCATCCTCACCGAGACCGCGGCTCGCGAGATCAAGACGATCATCGAGCAGCAAGGTCTCGACGTCGACAACGTCCGCCTCCGCGTGGGCGTCAAGGGCGGCGGTTGCTCGGGATTTAGCTACATCCTCGACCTTACCGAGAGCCAGAAGCCCGCCGACGAGCTCTTTGAGCAGCACGACATCAAGGTCATCTGCGACCCCAAGAGCTTGCTCTACCTTGAGGGCACCACCGTCGACTTCAAGGACGAGATCATGGGCCGCGGCTTCGTGTTCCAGAACCCCAACGCGACCAGTTCGTGCGGGTGCGGCTCAAGCTTCTCCGCCTGATCCGGCTTCAATACCGTCTCATTCCCACTCCCGACGATCGGTTGGCCGCTGTTGCTGAGCGCCGGTTTGAACACTGGGCTTCCTTCCCGGACCCAGACGTGGTACTTTGGTGGCTGGGGCGTAAAGCCGGGTCTTGGCCGAACGCAGCACAAACGCCGGCCTGAGGGCATTGGGCACGCAAGGACGCACGCATGAGCAGCGGTGCCGCGATTCCATTGGAAACTTCTCAGGGCTATGCGCCCCCCACCGTGACGCAATTCAGCGTGTTCCTCAACAACCGGATCGGCAAGCTCCTCGACATCGTCGAGAACTTCGACGACTCGGCATGCCGGATTTGCGCCATCAGCGTCCACGAGGCATCCGACCATGCTGTCGTGCGCATCATCACGAACAATGCTGTGAAGGCACGCGAACTCCTCCGCCGCGAGGGCCTCGCGTACGGTGAACACAACGTCCTCGTCGTCGAACTGACCGCAGGTCACACGCTCGCGAGTCTGTGCCTCAGCCTCCTCGGCGCCGAGCTCAACATCCACTTCGCGTACCCGCTGATGATCAAGCCCAACGGGCGACCAACGATCGCGCTCGCGGTCGATGACCCGACCCTGGCCGGCCAGATCTTGCGCAGGAAGAACTTCCGCCTCTTCGGCGAATGCGATCTTCCCGCCGCGTAAGTCTTCACAACCCGACGTAAATCAGTTCAGGCCTTCGGCACCAAGCCAGTGCTCGGCATCAAGCGCCGCTTGGCACCCCATGCCAGCCGCCGTGATCGCCTGACGGTACTTCGCGTCAGCCACGTCGCCGGCCGCGAAGACGCCCGGGACCGTCGTCGTGCTCGATCGGTCGTGCAGCACGATGTAGCCGGCATCGTCAAACTCCAACGCCGTGTCGCGAAGGAACGTGGTCGCCGGCGTATGGCCGATCGCGATGAACAGGCCCGCGAGATCGAGTTCGGACCGTTCGCCGGTCACAGTGTCTTCCAGCAGGACACCGGAGATCTTCTCGTCGCCCAAGACGTCGACGACAACCTTGTTCCAAAGAACCTTGACGTTGGGCTTGCTGAGCACCCGCTCCTGCATCACCTTGCTCGCGCGCAGGCTGTCGCGACGGTGGATGATGTAGACGGTGCTCGCAAACTTGGTCAGGTAATCCGCCTCTTCCATCGCCGTGTCACCTCCGCCGACGACCGCGAGCGGCTGGTCGCGGAAGTGCGGGAGGGCACCGTCGCACACGGCGCACGCGCTCACTCCGCCGCCGATCTGCGCGAGGCGGAGTTCGTTGTCGAGACCGATCCAGTTGGCGGTCGCCCCGGTCGAGATGATCACAGTCCTCGAGTGAATCACGTCTCCGCCCGAGGTGTGCAACGCGTGAGGCGTCTCTTTCGGGTTGTTCGAGAAATCGACCTTGGTGATGTCCTGCCCGACCACCTTGGTATCGAAGCGCTCGGCCTGCTTCTGGAACATCCCCATCATCTCGGGACCAGTGACACCGTTCGGAAAGCCCGGGTAGTTTTCAACCTCGGTCGTCAGCATGAGTTGACCACCGGGCAACACCGGCCCAGGGTTTTGTTTCGGCACCCCGACGTACACGATCGGATCAAGTTGGGCGCGAGCCGCGTAGATCGCCGCGGTCCACCCGGCCGGGCCCGAACCGATGATCACTACCTTCTTTACGTCGCCGTTATCCACCGTCGATCCTCCGATTCGGTTCGCCGGCCCCCCGGCCGGTCCGAGGGGAACCCCCTTGTCGGTCAGCCTATTCCGTACCCACGCATCGCGAGTGCCCGATCCAGGGCCGGGCGGCACTCAATCGAACTCACCGAGATCCTGAAGGTGGAGCCGGTGCAAACCGAGCACCGGCGGCCAGATCAGGTAGTCACCGAGCAAGGCGTTGCGGTCCTGGCTCACACGCTCAGCGAAGTCCTTCGCTCCGTTGCGCCCGGCCGAGTACAGCACGAACTGATCGGCGAACAGGGTGACGCCAAAGTTCGACCCATCACCCGGGAACACCTGCATGCGATGCGGCTCGCGGTCTTCGTTGGCGTTCGCGACGTAGTCGTCCCGCACCGGCACGAAGAAGGTCAACGGAGGCGTCGCCGCAGCGATCCGCCGGTTCGTGTTGTAGGGATCCGATTCAATGCGACGGACCCAACGAGGACGGATCGAGCTCAGCGTCGGCGGATAGAGGTTGTGCTCGTAGTACTGACCGACGACGCCCAACGCCTGGCGGGTCCCGATGCGTTCAACGTCGAGCAGTGTCCTGAGTTCAAAGATCTCGCTGCCCGACATCTCACGCCCGTCCGAGGTCTCGAACGTCATCGGCGCGAGAACCGCGACGATCGACTCGGGGTTCTGCACCGTCTCGATCGCGAAGGGCAATTGGAGGACCGGGTCGAACGGATCGAGGTTCCACCGCCCGGTCCATCCCGAGTACACCTCGGTGAGAACCTCGTTGATCCGGAACCAGTCGACCTGGCCGTCGGCCACGCCGGCCCACCGCGAAGCCTCCGCGAAGCGCCAGAGCGGTTTGCCACCACCCGAGAGCCGGATCATCGTTGAAAGGAAGACCGGCTCATTCACCCCGCCCCGTTCGGCGTAGACCCGATCGATCAACTGACGGGCCGCGAGCTGGTTCCCGGTCGGGAAGCCGAGCCGCGAGTACGCGATGAACTCTTCTGGGTCCAAACGATCGACGGTGTCACGGATGTCGTCCGGAGCCATCAGACGCTCACCGAGAAAGTCGAGGTACACGACGTCGCGAACACGCCGGAGCGCATCGACCATCGCTTCGTAGCCCCAGTCGGCCTCCCGCATCATCGCGCGGTCGGCCATCTGACGACCGAACGCCGCGAGGCGGAGCAGCAGATCAACCGCTTCGGCCGGTTCGCCGGCGCCGACGAGCCGCGTCGCCTCGACGTGCACGAGCAGCTGGAGGCGGTCGAGCGCCGGCAAGTACAGGTGCTCGGCCGCGGCGAGCAACGGAGGATCGCCCAGATCGGTGTACAACCCGGTTTCGATCGTGTCCGGCGACAAGTTCGCGACGCCGTATGGCTGCGCGAAAACCATCGCCTGCTCGTACCGACGCTGCTCAGTCACTTGCTTGAGCGCGTCGAGCACCGCCACTTGCGGCGCCGCGGTCGTCCATCGCTCGGCCGCGTCCCAACCGGGTGAGCCAAACGGAAGAAGCCGAGCCGAATCCAGCCGATCGGCCCCGATCGGGGCCGCCTCGAAGCTGGCCAACGCCGGCAGGAGGATTCGCTCGCTCCGACGTTCCGGAGCCATCACGGCGTACCGACTGTTGATGTCGGAAACCGGTCCCTGGGCGAACCCCGGCGTCACCGCGCCCAAGCACGCGGCAATAACTACAAAGGACCGCCCCAGCACCCGGAGCGGCCCTCGAAAAACGCTAGAAAGAATTCCTCGCATCATGCGCCGATCGTAGCAAGACCGGCACACCCGAAAGACATCCGACGCCCATCTGGGCCAAGACCTCAGCCGATCGCCGAGCGGTGCAGGCGGAGCCGCGGCGGGTGCCGGTGCGGCGCTGCCTCGGGGGTCTCCTCATCGACGCGGCGACGGAAGAACCGGCTGGGCTTCGAGTCGTTCAAACGCTCACTCAGTTTCTCGAGCGCCTCTTCGACGATCTGACGGACGCGCTCGCGGCTGATGTCCACCAATTCAGCGATCTGCTTCAGGGTCAGCGGCTCGCGACCATCAAGGCCGAAACGCAGACGCAGGATCGTGGCCTCGCGGTCGTCGATTGTCTCGAGCAACCTGCGGAGCACCGCCAATTCCTCGCCGCGCAGCGCCGACTCTTCGGGAGTGCCGGCCCGCGCGTCTGCGACGAGCTCACCCAGGCCCATGAGGTCGCCCTCGCGACCCGAGCCCTCCTGAGCCGGCGTGCGGAACGCCTTGACCGCACGACGGATGATCTTGACCTTTTTGACCGGCAATTCCATGTGGTCAGCCAACTGCTCGATTGACGGCGGGTAGCCGAGCTCATTCTGCAGCGTCCGCTGGGCCAGCTTCCACTTGGCGATCAACTCCACCATGTATGCCGGGATATGGATCGGCTGCGAGGCGTTGATCAACGCTCGCTTGATCGCCTGCTTGATCCACCATGAGGCGTACGTGCTGAAGCGAGCGCCCTGAGCAGGGTCAAAGCCCTCGACGGCCCGCAGCAGACCAATGTTGCCTTCCTCAATGAGGTCGGTCAGAGGCAAACCACGGTTGGAATAGCTCTTCGCGATGGCCACGACCAGACGAAGGTTCGACCGGATCATGCGCTCTCGCGCCACCGGGCAACCATCGTTCATGATGGCCCAACCAAGCTCACGCTCTTCCTCAGCGGTGAGGAGCGCCACTCGATTGATTTCATTGAGATACATCTGGATGTCGGACTTCAGTGCACGCGCAGGCACAGCCGACTCTGACGAGTCTCTCATCCTACCTACCCACCTTTCGCGGCCACCACGCCGCGCTACCTACCAAAACATCTCTCTAGACTCCACCCGCGAACGGGAGGAGTTGCCACCTACCGTTCGCATCATAGGCGATACCGGGTTTCGACCCTTCCACAAATCACCTGAAGACAAGCCAGTTAGCGCAAAAATACCACTCGTTATCCGCCTGCATACGGCGCTTTGCCCTGATTGGTGGCCAACCGGTAGAATCTGCACAACCAATCCAAAAAGTCACTGGCACGCCCCACATTCCCTGGCACACTGCGGTCTCGGACCGAACAAACACAAACACAGACCAGCTACCTTGGATAAAAACGACCCGACAAGCCTCGATCTTGCCAAAGTCATTGAAGACTGGCCGTATGAACCTGGGCAGATCAACGTCCGTGTCATCGACGGTGACGACGGCACACCAAAGGTTCAGGTCCGCCTGGATTTGGGTGTTCTACAGATGAACATCGAGGGACGCCCCGACGGCCATCGTCCCCATGGTTTCACCAGCTACCTTGAGTTCTTCGAGCACCGTCTCGATACAGAAGACCCACGATTCGACCTGGACATCGAAGACGGCGACGCCATCGGACCCGACGAGGAAACCCCGATAGCCGATGCGGAGCCGACCGATGTCGATGCTGAGGAAGAGGGCTTCGCACCGCCGACGCTCAGCTCAGACGACTGCAGGCTCCTCCGTGACGAGGCCGCCCAGTATTACCACCGGTACGTCGCCCTGCTGGTGCTTGAGGACTACGAAGGCGTCGTCCGAGACACGACACGCAACCTTCGTGTCCTCGACCTGTGCGCGAGGCACGCAGACTCGCCCGAAGACCAGGAAACGCTTGAGCAGGTCCGGCCCTACATCACCATGATGCGCGCCCGGGCACTCGCGTCGCACGCTCTCGAAGACCGGGAGCCCAAAGCCGCCCTGCTCGCCATCGACGATGGGCTCGAGTTGCTGCGCAAGCACTTCGAAAGCCGCGGCACGCCCGAAGCCTTCGAGCAGTCCAGCGAGGTTCAAATGCTCCGGTCGATGCGTGAAGCCCTCGTCCCCAAGCTCCCGGTTTCGCAGAAGGCCGAGCTTCGCCAACGCCTCCGCGAAGCCATCGAACGCGAAAACTACGAGCTCGCCGCGATCCTTCGAGACGAACTCCGGCAGATGAAGGACTGACTGTCAGTCGTCCTTCGCCGTGTCAACCATCGCGGTGTTGGGCGTCTGGGGCGCGGGGTCGGTCCCCACGCGTTCCCGGAGCTTCTGCAACACCTGTACCGCCATCGCGTCTGCGGTCGCGATCTCCTCGACTGTCACGTGATCGGCGCCGAGTTCCTTCGCCATCAGTCCCTTGCTCAATACGTTGGCCCGAACCGCGACGAACGCCCGTTCATTGATGCCCCGGATCGCCTTGCACGCTCTGAGCATCGCCTCCTGATCAGGGATCGTGAGCAGCACGGCGTCGGCTTCGGCGACGCCCGCCGATTCAAGCACCTCGGGGTTGGTCGCGTCCCCATACACGATCGACCGGCCCATGCCGCGCTGCGTCCGGACCGTCCGTGTGTTGAGCTCGATGATCGTCACCGGGACGCCGGCGCCGACGAGTTTGTCCGCCACCGCGCGCCCGACCGGACCGTATCCGGCAATCACCGCCGGTTTCCGGTGCATCCCGGGGCCTTCCGGCTCTGTTGGCTCGCGGGGTGTGTCCGCGAACGAGGCCGTCTTGATCCAAGGCGCCGGCCCAATACCGGCCGCTTTTGCCTCAGCCCACCGGCCAGCCGCCATGAGCCCTGGGGTTGCGATCAGTGTGACAACAACGACCGCGATCGACACGCTCAGCGCCGTTCCGGTGACCAACCCGAGCGCCCCCGCCGCACCGAGAACGACGAGCGTGAACTCACCCGCCTGAGCGAGGCTAAGGCCCGCTTGCGCAGCCGGCGCCGAACCCGCCCCCACCGCCCACGCCGTCCCACCGATGGACAACGCTTTGAGCGCGATAATGGCGACCGCCCCGACGAAGACGACCCAAATCACCGGCGCGATGGTCGCCAGATCGACCTGGAGACCGACCGCCGTGAAAAAGACCGCCATGAACAGATCGCGCAGGGGCGTCATCTGACCGCTGACCTGGAACCGGAAGGGCGTGCTCGCGAGAAGGAACCCGGCAACGAACGACCCGAGGGCTGGGCTGAGCCCCAGGGCTCCGGCCAAAACCGCGGCCGCAAGCGCGACCGCCGCGGCAACCACGAGCACCACCTCACCGGAACTCTGCTTCGACACCTCGACCATGACCCGGGGCAGCGCGAGTTTGCCCACGACCAGCAACGCCGCGACCGCGCCGACACGGAGCAGCGTCTCGCCAACGACGATCAAGAGATCCTCGGTTGGCGCCGCCCCATCGGGCGAGACGCCGCCCAGATCGGCGAGCGTCGGCATGAAGGCCAACATCCCGATGACAAGCAAGTCCTGGATGAGCAGCACGCCGAAGCCCAGCCGCCCGTACGCCCGGGCAAGCTCGCGACGCTGCTGGATCACCCGCAGCACGACCGCGGTCGAGGACATGCTCATCGCCATCGCGATCGCCAACGCCCCGCTCCAGGGCACGCCAAAAACGAGCGCCACCGGCCAAACGAGTAGCGTGCTCCCGAGCGTCGACCCCACTCCCAGCAGCACGAGCGGGAGCGCGCCGCGCCGCATGCCCGCGACGTCGAGGTGGAGCCCGATGCCGAACATGAGGAGCACGATCGCCAGATCAGCGATCTCGTCGATCCGTTCATCACCGGTGACCCACCCCAGAGCATGCGGACCGATGACGGCCCCCGCGATCAGGTAGCCCGGGATCGCGCTGAGCTTGAACCGCCCCAGCCCGACCGCAACGGCCCCGGCACAGGCGAGCACGAGCAGCAGGTCTACGGCAAGACCACCCGCTTCCCCCGCCCCAAGCGTCAATGCGTGCATCACGTCCACGCCCACAGATTACGACGCATCGCCCTCGGCCACAGACGCCCGCCCGGGCCCCTTTTTCGCGTGGACGCTCAGCAACAGCACGTCCGCCGGCGTGACCCCCTCGAGCCGACCGGCCTGACCGAACGTCTCTGGGCGAAACCGGCGCAGCGCGTCACGCGCCTCCGAGCGGAGGCCGTCGACAACGGTGTAGTCGATCCAGCGAGGCACCCTCCGCTTCTCCATCGCCGCCGTGCGCCGAATCTCAGCCCGCTGGCGAGCGACGTACGCCTCGTACCTGCGATCGGCCCACGCGCTGAACCACGCCGCGTCGGTCGCCCGCACGCCCGGCAAGGCCCGTTGCAGGTCCGCAACCTCGAAACCCGAGCGCCGCAAGAGCCGATCGACCTCGACGCCGTCGATACGCGTCGAGTCGATCGCCGCGTTGACCCGGGACATCGCAGATGATCTCTGTTCGAATAACCCGAGCCGGACGGAGCCCAGCGATGTTCCCGAGAGCAAACCCAACTCGCGCGCGACCGGTGTCAGTCGATCGGCCGCGTTGTCGGCACGGAGCAACAATCGATGCTCCGCGCGGCTCGTGAACATGCGATAGGGCTCGACGGGCGTCTTCGTCACCAGGTCGTCCATCAGCACGCCGATATACGCCACGTCGCGGCCCAGGGTGAAATCCACCGGCTCCGAACGGGCCAATCGAGCCGCGTTGATCCCGGCGATCAATCCCTGCGCCCCTGCCTCCTCGTACCCGCTCGTCCCGTTGATCTGCCCCGCGAGGAAGAACCCAGATACAGCCTTCGTTTCCGCGGTCGCACGGATCTGGTGTGGGCGCACTATGTCGTACTCGACCGCGTACCCGTACTGCAGGATCTCCGCCTTCGAACACCCGGGCATCGCTCGGACGATGATGTCCTGCACGTCCTCGGGAAGGCTCGAGCTGATCCCGTTGCAGTAGACCCACTCGGTGCGGTGTGATTCGGGCTCGAGAAACACGCCGTGGCTCTCGCGATCTGTGAAGCGAACGACCTTGTCTTCGATGCTCGGGCAATACCTCGGACCGGTCGACTCGATGACGCCCGAGTACATCGGAGCGCGGTGGAGGTTCGCGCGGATGACGTCGTGCGCTTCGCCCGTCGTGCTCGTCTGACGGCAATCGACTTGCCCGAGCACCGGAAAGCGTTCGAAGCTCGGGAGACCTCCCGAGACGACATCCTGCCCGGTGCCCGGCCCACCGCCAGCGTTTGTCAGCTCGCTAAACGGAACCGGCTCCGAGTCTCCGGGCTGCTCGGGCAGCGAATCCCATTCGATCGATGACTTCCGAAGCCGCGGCGGCGTTCCGGTCTTGAGCCTCCCCAGCTCGAATCCGAGATCAGACAACGCACCCGAAACCGCGCTCGCCGCCGACTCGCCCTGGCGCCCGCCCGGCGTCTTGGTTTCGCCGGTGTGCATCAGGCCACGCATGAAGGTCCCGGTCGTGAGGACGATCGCCGGCGCCTCGACGATGACCTGCCCCGACCCTGTCCGCACCCCCACCCCACGACAGACCCGGGCCCCGGCGACAACGTCAGTTTCGATCGTCTCGACCGCCCCTTCGACGATCTCGATCTCAGGTCGCGTTCGAACGAGCCGCTGGACTTCTTCTGCGTATGCGTGCTTGTCGTTCTGGCACCTCGGCCCTCGGACCGCCGGCCCCTTCGACGTGTTGAGCATCTTGAAGTGGATGCCCGTCGCGTCGGCCGCGAGCCCCATGAGACCACCCATCGCGTCGATCTCGCGGACGAGTTGCCCCTTCGCGAGACCACCGATGGCGGGGTTGCAGCTCATCACGCCGATCTTGGCCGGATCGAGCGTCACCAATGCAACACTGCCCGCTCCGAAATCGGACTCGGGAAGCAGGTTCGCGGCGGCCCACGCGGCTTCGACGCCGGCGTGCCCCCCCCCGACCACAATCACCTGGAAACGACGTCGCTTCACGAACAAATCGTAGACTCGCGCCCGTGAGTCACACACCCATCATCCGCAACGCAACCACATCGGACGCTGGTCCGATCACGGCGATCTACAACGACGCGATCGACCACACCGTCTCGAGTGTGTGGTTCGACCACCGCCCGGTCTCCGAACTCGCTGAGCGGATCAAGTCTGCCACGGAGCTTTACCCCACGCTCGCCGCGGAAATCGACGGGCTGGTCGTCGGAGGGGCATGGGCAGGGCCGTGGAACCCGCGCGACGGGTACGACGCCACCGTTGAATTCACCGTCTACGTCGATGGATCCGCAAGGGGGCGAGGCGTCGGCAAAGCCCTGTACACAGAGCTCATTCAACGTGTCCGCGCCGCCGGGGCTCGCGACGCCATCGGCGGCATCTCCCTCCCGAACGAGGCAAGCGTCAGACTTCACGAGTCCTTGGGCTTCCGACACGTCGGCACGTTTGAGGGCATCGCGGAGAAGTTTGGCAGGTGTCTCGACGTGGGATACTGGCAGCTACGGCTCTAAGCAGTCGAAGTGAACTCGTAGCGGGTGACGTACCGAGTCTGAGAGCGTCCCGATACCAACGAGCCCGCAGCGCGAGCAAGGGCTCTCCCGAGCGGAGCGTTCTTCATGGCCTCAAGAACCTTCGATGCTCGCTTGCGCACGAGAAATGAAGGGACCAGAGAAACGGAGGCGGAGGAGATCCCTTGCTCGCGCCGCGGGCTCGTTGTTCGTCGCCCAAGACCAAGCGAACCAGGATCCCGAATGGACGCTACGAAACAAACATCGTTGCTCTCAGCAACGAACGCTCTCGCGCGATCGAGTAAAGCCTGCGGAGCCGAGCACCCAAACCCTGACGGTTGCCCCGAAACCGATGCAAGAGGGGTCGCGAGGAACCCTCGACTGCCTCAGCCCGCCTTCGCGACGGTCCGTTCCAACTTGGAAAGCAGCCGCATCCCGCCCTCGGTGATCTCGGGCGTCTCCTTGTCACAACCCCCGATGACGACACACCCACCTCGGACCAGACCGTCGAGCAACTGACGCCACTCGTTGCCGAACCCGAGCCAGAGCAGGTCCTCAAACAGACGATCGCGGCCGTGCGAAAGCTCGAGCAAAGCACGGGCGAGCCAGTCGCGCTGCACACCGTTGAGTTTCATCGTCGCCTCTCTTCCTCTTCCGTGATACGGGGCTCCCACCCCAGTGGGTCCCACGGATCGGCCAGAGGCCACCGGGCGCTCAGTGCTCGGCTTCGAAATCTCCGCGTGGTAGGCAAGAGGCAAAGCGGGTCCTCCCTCGGGGTTGGTTCTCGGGCTGCGAGAACAACGCTCAAGCGATCTCTTCGATTCGTTCTCCCTGGTCAGAATCCACGTAGGTTGCGGTTCCGGGGAATGCCCGCAACGTTCTCGGAACGTCCACGGCGCAAAGAAAAGCGACGCCCAGGGGACGCCGCTTCAAGTGTGCGAGTGTGGAATCAGGCTTTAGGGCCAGTTCTCGGTGTTGATCTCGCGACCGCCGTAGTCGACGCCGCGAAGTCCGCCACGCGTCCAGGCGAAGGCGCCGGGGATCTCGACACCATCGTCGGCACCGTCGCCGTCGGTGTCGAATTTCGCCGGGGGGAAGAAGTCCGGGTCGATCGGGTAGTAGTTGATCTGGTAGAACGCGTCCATATTCCGTGGATCACCGGCGTCCCAGCCACGGTTCGATTCGCCGGTGCGGTTCCCACGAACCGACGCATCGAAGAAGAGTTGTGGAACCGTCGAGTCTTCGTACGCCCAGTATTGATCCTTGGCCCAATCGAACTCTTCAAACATCTGGACCTTGCTCGAAGTGAACGCGACTTGATCAATCTTCCGCTGCTCGATCGCGCCGACCGGAACAGAAACGAGAACCGGGTCGCTTGACGGCTCGATGATCGGACCGCTATCACGCGACCACGAGTAGATCGACGTGCGGTAGCTCGACGCGTAAGGCCAAAGCTGGTAAACCTCATCCTCGCCAAACGCGCCCGACGTCGCCGCCGGCGGGGGCATCGTGGGAACCACACCAGGGACGGCATTGGTCGGATCCGCCTGCCAGCGAGCGACGTTGACGTCGTGGGGGCTCGCAACCACCGGCTCCGGCAGCTTCCCGCTCAGGTAGTCCACGAGAACCAAGTGCTGGAACCTCCGGTGCGGGAGCGTCGTCTCGTTGATCAGCAGCGCGTTATCGCCGTCGGACCGCCCCGTCACCCGCATGAGAATGTCGGCCTGCTGCCACTGGTGAAGCTTGACCACCGAGGCGCTCTGGCTCGCGACGATGACTTGTCGACCGTTGGGCAAGCTATAGACGATCCCCTTCCGCCACGTGTAATTGAAGATGCGATCGCCGAAGTCAGCACCGTACGTATTCGACGCGACTCCGAGTTGCTTCAAGTTGCTCCGGCTCACGCCGTCGCGTGCGGAAGCGCGTGCCTTGCCGAGAGCCGGCAGCAAGATGCCGATGAGCAGCGCGATGATCGCGATCACCACCAACAGCTCAATGAGTGTAAACCCGCGTGCTTTCATGTCGATTCTCCTGTCGCGTGTCCGCGCTCTGCTGCCGAACGGGCCAGGACTGCATCCCCCCGGCACCGGCCAATCCAAACCCAACTACCAGCCAGTCGTGTTAATCTCTCGTCCACCGTAATCGATGCCTTGCAGGCCGCCGCGCGTCCACGCGAACGCCCCGGGGATGTTGGCCTTGTCGTCCCGCCCATCGCCGTCGGTGTCGAATTTCGGCAACGGGAAGAAGTTCGTATCGAGGGCCGTGTACCGCACCTCGTAGAACTCGTCCATGTCGTTGATCTTCGATCCGCTGCTGCCGGTGTCCCAACCCGGGTTCGACTCGCTCGTCGGCTGGTTGTTCACTGAAGCATCGAAAAAGAGCTTGTTGACGTTCGAGTCGGAGTAGGCCCAGTACTGGTCTTTGCCCCAATCGAACTCCTCGAACATCTGCACCTTGCCCGAGGTGAACCGGACCTGCGTGTGCCTCCGGAGCGTGATCGCCGCATCGGGAGCGAACACGAGGATCGGATCCCCGCTCGCCTGAACGATTGCCCCCTTCTCGTTCGACCAGGTGTAGATCGACGTGCGGTAGCTCGATGCGTAGGGCCAGAGTCGATAGACGTTCTTGCTGTTGAACGCTTGCTGCGATGAATCAGTCGGAACGACACCCGGGACCGCGTTCGTCGGGTCCTCTTGCCATCGCAGAAGGTTCTCGTCCAACGGGCTCGCCGCGATCGGCTCGGGCAGTTTGCCCGAGAGGTAATCCGCGAGAACAAGGTGGGTGAAGCGACGGTGCGGGAGCGTGCGATCGTTGCGTGAAAGCCTGTCATCGCCAGCGTAGCGGTTTGTGTACTGGTAGAGAATACTGAGCTGCTGCCACTGGCTGATGATGACCTTGTCGTTCGAAAACACCAACTGGTCGTTGCCAGCAAGGTTGTAGAACGCTCCTGGTTCCCAACTGAAGTTGAAGACCGTGTCCGAAAAGTCGGCCGCGTAGGTCGCCGATGCGATGCCCAATTGCCGCAAGTTGGACTGGCTCACACCGTTGCGCGCCGAATCGCGTGCCTTGCCCAGAGCGGGGAGCAGAATGCCGATGAGCAACGCGATGATCGCGATGACAACCAACAACTCAATCAAGGTAAAAGCGGAACGCCTCACTGTGGATCCCCTTGAAGCCGACCAGAAGGCCGGGTCGGATCACGACGGCCGCGAAACGCGGCACGAGAACAAGCGACCTGGCGAGGGCAGCCGAAGGCCACGAACTCGACAGACCAGGCCGACGCAATGCCATCGCGCAGAACGCGACCAGCGAAGGCCGATTCAGATTCAACAAGGGCTCCATCCCAATCGAAGCCGCAAGTTCAGACAGTGTACCGACGAACGCGGCTCTGTCTCTCCGAAAAAGCCGAACGGCTCCTTTCGGAGCCGTTCAGGTAAGATCGCACTTTGTCAGGAACCGGCGAGCATCACTCCCAGTTCGTGGTGTTGATCTCGCGTCCGCCGTAGTCGACGCCCTGCAGGCCGCCACGGGTCCAGGCAAACGCCCCGGGGATCTCGACGTTGTCGTCAACGCCGTCGCCGTCGGAGTCGAACTTCGCCGGCGGGAAGAAGTCCGGATCGATCGGGTAGTAGTTGATCTGGTAGAACGCGTTCATGTCGGTGATGTTGTCCGGGTCCCAGCCGCGGTTCGCGTCGCTCGTGCGGTTCGCACGGACCGAAGCATCGAAGAAGAGCTGCGGAACGGTCGAGTCGTCGTAAGCCCAGTACTGATCCTTGGACCAATCAAACTCTTCAAACATCTGAACCTTGCTCGCCGTGAACGCCACCTGGTCGAGCTTGCGTTGCTCGATCGAGCCAGCGGTCACCTGGACCAAGATCGGGTCGTCATCCGACGGGATGATGCGAGCGCCCTTTTCACGCGACCACGAGTAGATTGAGGTCCGGTAGCTCGACGCGTACGGCCACAACTCGTACACCTCCGGACGGGTAAAGCTGTTCTGGTTCGCGCCAGGAGGCGCCTGGGTCGGGACGACACCTTCTACCGCGTTCGTCGGATCGGCCTGCCAACGAGAGAGGTTGGTGTCGTGCGGGCTCGCGACGACCGGCTCTGGAAGCTTGCCGCTCAGGTAGTCAACGAGAGTGAGGTGCTGGAACCGCCGGTGCGGGAGGGTCGTCTCGTTGATCGCCAGTTCGTCCTCACCTGCAAAGCGGCCGGTGGCACGCTGGAGGATGTCAGCCTGCTGCCATTGGTGCAACTTGACTTGGTCACTGTTCGAGAAGACCGAGCGGCCGTTCGGGAGCGTGTAAAGCACGCCAAGTTGCCACGTGTAGTTGAAGATGCGATCGCCGAAGTCAGCGCCGTACGTGTTGGTCGCAACACCAAGCTGCTTCAGGTTGCTCTGGCTCACACCGTTGCGGGCAGAATCGCGCGCCTTGCCGAGAGCGGGGAGGAGAATGCCAATCAACAACGCGATAATCGCGATGACAACCAGCAACTCAATCAGGGTAAAGCCCGAACGACGCTTCATTGTTTGTATCCCTTTCTGCGACAGGGTTCGGAGCGGTCTACGTTGCGAACCGGGGCCGTTCCTCTTTGGACGCCAGTTCACCAGCCGCTTCCAACGCTCTGCGGGGTCGAGCTCTCGAACGCTCCCACCGTCTCGTTCGGGGGGGACACGCACGATGCAATCTCGTCGGCAAACTCTACCGACTTGTTCAATACACCGCAACGGGCGAATCCGTAAGAGGCCGACGTGTGCTCGGCAGGTCGTAAATTGGCCATGGACCTCCGTTTCCGGGGGCCCGACTTCACATTGAGTTCGCCGCGTGAACCAGCACGGTTCCGCAAGAATTTCGTCCAGATACGAGATGAGTCCGCAAACGGTGATCAGTGCGCGTTCCGGTGCACAAACCCGCGAAACACCGTCATAAACAAAATACGAATATCAAACCAGACCGACCAGTGACGAATGTAGAACAGGTCGTACTGCAGGCGCTTCTTGAGACTCGTGTCGCCGCGAAGCCCGTTGACCTGAGCCCAGCCGGTCATCCCGGCCTTCACGTGCTGGCGCAGCATGTAGCCCCGCCAGTCATCCCGGAACCGGGCCACAAGTTCCGGTCGTTCCGGACGCGGCCCAACCAGGCTCATCCGCCCCTGCAACACGTTAAACAACTGGGGCAGTTCGTCCAGGCTCGTTCGCCGAAGAACGCGCCCCACCGGCGTGATCCGGGCGTCGTCCCGCGACGTCCACCGTGGCTCCGCTTCGAGCTGAACGGATGTCATCGTCCGGAACTTGTAGATCTTGAATGTCTCGCCGTTCAGGCCCACGCGTCTCTGTTTGAAGATGACCTTTCCGGGCCCGCTCATCCGGACGAGCACCGCGATCACGGCCATGAGCGGCGCGAAGAGCACAAGTCCAAACGCGGCTCCAAGGACATCGACGCCACGCTTCGTGATCCCCCCCAATCCGAGCGTCGGGCACTCGCGGTAGCTGAGGACCGGCATGCCTTCCATCTCGCTCACGGACATCACGCTCGGCAGATACCGAGGCGCCACGTCCGGGACGAGGCGAACGTCGACCGCGAACCGCTCCAAGAGACGCAAAACGTCCGGCACTCGCCCAGCGTGACGCTGAGGCAAAGCGAGGTAGACCGCATCGACCGGGCGCGTTTCGAGCAGGTGCTCAAGGTCGCTGAGCCCACCCCGGACCGGCCGCCCCAGACAACTCACCCGGGTGTTCCGATCGTGATGGCTCACGAAATAGGACACGCTGAGCCCCGCCCAACTGTTTCTCGATAACGTTCGGGCTGTGATCTGCCCGAGACGTCCGACCCCCACCACCGCGACGTGTCGCAAGTTCCACCCACGAGAGCGGAGCCGGCGAAGCGTCAATCGAAAGGTGGCCCGGAAGGCACAAAGCAGGACACAAACAAAGATGCCGAACAACGGGATCTGCACCCTTGCCGGCGCAACATCGGGCGCCCACGCCCCCATCGCCGCTGGGTCCCACCACGTAGGAGGAACCGGCTTGTCAATGAGATCGTTCCCCAACGCCCACAGCGCGACCACCAACGCGGCCGTCCCGAAGAACGAAGCCCTGGCGATATGACCACACTCACCGAGCAGGCTCTTGTCGCGGCGCGGCTTGTAAAGGCCACACATCGACATCGCGAACAGCATGATCGGGATCGTGAAGAGGATGAGCGGGTGCTTGAACCAGCTCTCCCACGCCTCTGGGACCGGCTCACCCCGCGCAGTTAAACGCATAAACCAAGCGGCATACGACGCTGCCGAGATCACAAGCCCGTCAGCGAAGGCCAGAAGCAATGCAAATGCTTGATGTTGCTGCTTGAGCAAGGGGGGAACCCTCTAAGGCGCGCAGCCGCGCCGGCCCGTCCGTGGGCGACGCGAGAATCTGCAAGTCTACCGACTTCGGCCGTGGTGTGACCAGTTTCTACAAACTCAAGAGCGTGATCGACGCGTCCCGTGCGTAACGCCTGGGCCGAAAAACGCCCCTGCTCAAGCCGGCCAAAGATTCCCGGTCCGCGGAGACGCCACCGAGTTCGCGAGCACCTCGACCGCCGCCCGCTGCTCGTCCGTGAGGGCATCGGGAACGACGATCTTGACGACGGCGTAGAGATCACCGGTCTGGCCATTGGCCGCAACGCCACGACCGCGAAGCCGGAGCCTCGCGTGCGAGCCGGTTCCTGGCGGAACCGCCAGGGTGACCGTTCCGGACGGCGTCGGAACCTCCACACCGGTTCCGAGGATCGCCTCGCCCACGGTCAGCGGAAGTTCGAGCGTGATATCCAACCCCTCTGGACCCGAACCGTCCCGCCCACGCCCGTCAGGACGCCCCCGCTCCCAGACCGGGTGTTTGGCAAATCGAACCGTCAGAATGAGATCCCCCGGGCCGGCGTGGCTGGGTTCTCCTTCGCCCCGGACCCGAAGCTTGGCACCCTGCCCTATCCCAGCAGGGATCGCGACATCGATCTCGCGCCCCTGAGCACCGCCGGTGCGGATCGACCGCTTCCCTCCCTTGATCGCGACGTCGAACGGGATGGTGATCTCCGCCGAGCGGTCGCGCCCTCTCGCTGGCGAACCAGATCGCTGCGCACGCCGCGCGCCCCGCCCAAACGGAGAACGCTCCGAAGCCCCTCGACCGCCGAAGAACACGTCGAACATCGACTGAAGGTCGTCCGCGTCAAAGTCGACGTTGCCGCCCTGCCCCGCGACGTTGCTCCACGAGTAGGTCGCCCCGCCACCAGCGCCCGCCGCGGCGCGGTATCCCGAACGACCGACCCTGTCGTACAAGCCACGTTTCTCAGGGTCGGAGAGCACGTCGTACGCCTCTTGGACCTCTGTGAACTTGGCCTGCGCGCCTTCGTCCTTGTTGACGTCGGGGTGGTAGCGGCGCGCGAGCGTGCGGTAGGCCGCGCGGATCGCTTCCGCGTCCGCGTTTCTGGGTACCCCGAGCACCTCGTAAAAGTCGCGTTCAACCATCTCCAGAACTGTACTCCGCCTTGAATTGAAAACGGGGCGGCTCGTTGAGCCGCCCCGCAGGCAAAACCAAGATCCGTTGACTCACTCCTCGGTCGGAGCCGGGGCCGGCTCTTCAGCCGACGGCTTCTCGACGAGCAGGATCTCGAGCGTGAAGTAAAGCGTTGCATCCGGCGGGATGTTCGCCCGCGGCTGCCCGCGCGGCCCGTAGCCCAAATCGCCCGGGATGACCAGCTTGCGGACGGTGCCGGTGGTGACGCCGTTCAGGCCTTCGTTCCAGCCCTGGATCAGACGAGGCGGGTACCCGAAGCGGAAGACGTCGCGTCCTTCCTGACGCGAGGTGTCAAATTGGTAGGTGTCCTTCAACCAGCCTCCGTAGTGGACGTGGAGTTGATCGCCGTCGGCGACCTCATCGCCTTCGGGCCGCACGACGTCGATGACGACGAGGCCGTTGTCGCGCTTGTCGACCGCGAACGGGTGAGGAATCCGGGTGAACTCGTACTTCCCGTCCTCGCCGGCGCCCCACACGATGTCGCCGTCGGCGTCGTAGCCGCGCTCGACCGTCACCAGACGATCGCCGTTGACTTCGAGGCTGCTGGTCATCTCCACCGCGCCGCCGTTGGCGGTCGGATACGGGTACGGCGTGCGACCGGTGAACCCGGTTGACGTCGGGTAGAGCGAGATGTCGAGCGTCGCGATCAGATCATCGGCACTGAGTTCGGGGAAGATCTCGGGGTGAGCGCCGAGGTGGGCCATCGAGCCGGTGTTGGAGTCGGGAACGGTGACCTCGAACGTCCGCAGACGGGGGTCGCCACGGCGGGTGTAGAACTGCCCGATCGCCTGACGGAACGGGGTAATGAGATCGTCGGTCCGGAACGCCTCGATGTAGACGGTGTCGGTCATCCCCTCAACCGGAACCGGGTGGATGAGCATCAGCACGTGTGTCTCGTCTGACTCGGAACCACCGGTGCTCTCGATCGGGGCGGTCGTCCGCCAAGCGCCGCTGAGGCCCTCGGCGATCGTGCGAATCTCATCGGTCGCCCAAACGGGCTCCCAAGGCTGAGCAGCGGCCGGCGCGTCGGCCGGTGACATCGACGTGTCCTGAGCCTGCAGCGTCGGCGCCGCGGTCAGGAGGGCCATGACTGCGGCGCCAGGCGCGGCGAGTCGGATAGAGCGGGGGAGCTTCTCGAGCATCGTGAGCGTCCTCTCGGCAAGTCTGCGGTTGATTCCCGGATCGCTCATCTTCGACGGCGTCTCCAGGCGTACGGCGGCGGAGTATAGCGGCGAAAAACCTTGCGCCGCGGCGGCACGATCGGCAGTAGAAACCCCGGGCGAGCGATAGACAGTTCAGATTCCCAGATCGAACGCAGCAACTCAGAAACAGGCATTCCAAAGAAACAGTCAAGTTTATCCGTAAGGCGTGAAACCACCTGCCATTTTGCTACTATAAGAGCGAGGAATCAGGAATGAAGCGATCAAGACTCCAATCCGATCCCGATCTCGACGCGAGCAAACTCGGCTCAAGTTTGGGCGGCACAGATCCGGCACTCGACGACACGGTCGCCGATGTCGACGTCGATGAAGCGCTCACCGGAGCGGACGCCGACGCCCTGGAAGACGAAGACCCCAGGCATGTCGCGTACGACGAAGACGATCCGGGGTTTGACCCAGAAGCGGGTCGCGGCTCAATCGCCAACAAGACCTCGATCAGCGGCGCCGTTCTCAACGAGAGCGGCCTGTTTATCCTCGGCGCCATCGCGGCGCTCGCCGGTCTCACAAGCGTGATCTTCGCAGTGTTTATGCAGTCGAGGCCGTACATCATCGCGGCCATCGTCATCGCACCGCCGGCGTTCATTTGGTTCATCCTCCGCTGGCGCAAGTGGCTCGGGCGAGCGCCGTATCTCTACCGCCTTCTCAGCAGCCTCGGCGAACGCGAGGACGCCGAGGACGTGCTCGAACAGCACGTGCAGAAGAAGGAAGCCAAGATTCGCAACAAGATCGCCAAGCTCGAGGCGCAGCAGGCCACCGCCCGCGAAGGTTGACTCGCCCCGGTCGGGCGGCTCCTGTCTTCCGCTCTGGTTTCGGATCTGGCTTCGGCTTCCGGTTTCCGTGCCGCGAAGGGCCCGAATCCGGGGTCCGACACCCATCAGGCCAATTCGGGGAACATCTTCTTCACGACGTCCACGAGTTCTTCTACATGGCTTGCTGATTCGTCAAAGAGCTTCTGCTCATCGTCGGTCAGCTTGAAGTCGACGACCTTCTCAACACCGCCGGCTCCAAGCAGTGCCGGGACACCGACGAAAAGCCCGGTCTTGCCGAACTGCCCGTCCAAATACGCGGCGCTGGGGATGATCCGCTTCTTGTCCTTGACGATGGCCTCGACCATCTGGACCGTCCCGCTTGCCGGGGCGTAGTACGCGCTCGTGCCCATAAGCTTGACGATCTCGCCGCCGCCGACCTTGGCGCGGTCAACACACGCCGTGATTTTGTCTTCTGGCAGCAGGTCGGTGACGGGGATGCCGTGCACGCTGGTGAGACGAGGCAGCGGGACCATGTCGTCGCCGTGCCCCCCGAGGAGGAGCGCCTGCACGTCTTCGACCGAGCAGCCGATCTCCCAGGCGAGGAACGTGCGGTAGCGAGCGACGTCGAGCGCACCGGCCTGTCCCATGATCCGGCTCGTCGGGAATCCGGTCGCCTTCCAAGCGGTGTACACCATCGCGTCGAGCGGGTTGCTGACCACGATGACGCATGAATCGGGCGCGTACTCGCGGACGTTCTCGCTCACGCTCTTGACGATCTTGACGTTGGTCTCGATGAGGTCATCGCGGCTCATCCCGGGCTTGCGGGGAAGCCCGGCGGTGATGACCACAACGTCCGAGTGGGCGATGTCCTTGTAGTCCGACGTCCCAACGATGCCCGAATCGAAGCGTTCGATGGGACCGCAGCACGCGAGGTCAATCATCTTGCCCTTCGCGACGCCTTCCTTGTCGGGGATGTCGAGCACGACGATGTCGCCGAGTTCCTTCTGCGCCGCCCAGTGCGCACAGGTCGCTCCGACGTTTCCGGCTCCGATGATGCTGATCTTGGCTCTCTTCGGCATAGGTGTTCTCCTCTGTGTCGGAATGGAATACAGGGGGTTTCCTGCGTTCACAGCCCGATCATTCCTGGAAGCACCGCGCGCCGCTGTGTGTGCGCCCGGTAAATCTTAAAAACTGCACTCGCGGCGGGCGCCTCCAAGTGTATTCTATCTCTGTGCGGGCCGCGTGGCGCGGCTAAGCACGCAAACCGTTTGAGGGAGTTTGATCCATGAAGACCAGCGCGATCACCGTCGCCGTTCTCGCCGGTGCGGCGGCGGCCCAGACCGGCACCTTCTTTGCGTTCCAGGGCGACACGCTGTACCGGGGCGATCTCGGCACCGGGACCGCGTCGAGCTTCACGCTAAGCGATGACATCATCGCCGCGGAGTTCAACGGCGCCGGCGAGTTGCTCGCCCACAGCAGCCCGTTCGCCCCGGGCACCCCGGAGTCGTTCCGCGTCGACAACGCCTTCGGCGCCAACCCAACCCTGACCGCTCTCGGCTCGGGCTCGCAGGACCCGTCGCCCTCGTCGGTCGAGTTCATCAACGGTCGCGCCTACGGCTTCGACAGTCAGGGCAACTTCAACGAGTACGATCCCAACACCCTGGCCCTGATCGCCCAGATCGCCCCGCAGCAGCAGGGCGTCGGCGGCAACGGTCTCGGCTACGACGTCGCCAGCGACACGCTCTACATGGTCGACCGCAACAACGACGCCCTCTTCGTCGTCGACGTCGCGACCGGCAACCTCACCAACGTCGGCGGCCTCGGCACCGACATCCAGAACGCCGGCGCCACCTTCTTCGGCGGCCAGCTCTGGGCTTCGTACCAAAACAACAGCACCGGCAACTACGAGGTCGGCACGATCGATACCTCGACCGGTGCCCTCACCTCCGTCTTCACCCTCGACACCTTCGGGATCACCCAGCCCCCGCTGACCGTTGCCTTCGCCATCATCCCGGCTCCGGGCGGCGCCGCCCTCTTGGGCCTCGCCGGTCTGGCCGCCGCCCGTCGTCGTCGCTAAACCCGACACGGCACCGAGCAGACTCGACAACTGGCACACACGCCAACGCCCGCGAAAGCGGGCGTTTTTCGTGCGCTTACGCCGCTCGGTGATAGTCCGGGGCGCCTGAGTTTTCACCGACCGTGTCGTGCATCGTTCCCTTCGCACTCTCGGCGCTCGCCCTCGGATCCGCGCGCTGTTCTGCGATGTCGTTCGGCACCTCGCCTTCCAGCGTGCGCGGATCCACAACCTCGAACCCGGTCGTCTTGATCAGGTCACGGAGTTGAGCGACTTTGCCGTGCAAGTCGTTGATACTGAACCCGATCATCTGCGATGCACCGCTGATCGCCGCCAGCGTCCCGCTGATACCCGTGCACGTCTGCATGAACGACTCGCACGTCGATGCCTGTTCCGCCGTCGCCGCGGCGATGCGCTCGATCTCGCCGTTGAGTTGGTTGGTACGGTCGGGGGTCGAGTTCAATGACTCGCCCATCTGAAAGACCCTGACCGAGCCGCTCTGCACCCTTTCGGAACCCACGCCGATGCGATCGAGGGCGTTCCTTGTGTCGTCGCGGATCGCCGCGATCGGACCTCCGACTGAAATGCCTTGACAGGTCTGATCACACCGCGCCGGAAGATGAACAAAGAACCGAACGCGACCAACGCTTGGCCAACCGCGCCGGAAGCCCCGACGACCAACGTGGTCTCGCCCGGGACGACGAGCGTGATGAACGCCGCCCAGGCGCCGCCCACCGCCAGCGCGAGAGCGACAAGTTAGCCCGTCGGACCGGGTGTGACACGTCGTAACCGTTCAAAGATGCCTCGCACCGATCGCTCCCTGCTGATCCCAAAGGGGGTCTTCGAAACCTCCATCGGATCGAGGGACTCGTAATTCGAGCGCGTCAGATCAGCCTTTCCCGCGTGATGGGGTGTCTACCAGCCCCGAAGCCCGGAGGCCCCCGGACTCACAAGGCACCCCGAGATCGGGCACACTCTTCAGATGCCCATCGCTCAACGCCTCCTGCCGTTCGGAACGACGATTTTCGCGGACATCACCTCGAGAGCCATGAAGGCCAACGCCATCAACCTTGGCCAAGGCATGCCCGACTTCGATGGCCCCATCCAAATCAAAGACGCCGCATCGCGCGCGATGAACGAGCATCTCAATCAGTACGCTCCGATGCCCGGGGTTCCAGAACTCCGCCGCGCCATCGCGGCAAGGCACACCGAAGCGACCGAGATCGCCGTCGACCCCGACGCAGAAATCACCGTGACCGCCGGATGCACCGGGGCCCTCGCCGCGTGCCATCTCGGGATGTTCAACCCGGGCGATGAGATCATCACCTTCGAGCCGTACTACGACGCATACCCCGCCGACGCGGCTCTCGCGGGCGCGAAGATGATCGCTGTTGCCCTCAGACCGGGCCCCGATGGTTTCGCGTTCGATCCCGAAGATCTCCGATCGGCCATCACACCCCGCACGAGGGGGTTTGTCTTCAACACCCCCCACAACCCAACGGGCAAAGTGTTCACCGAAGGCGAACTCTCGCTCATTGCATCGCTCTGCGCCGAGCATGATCTGGTTGTCATCGCCGACGAGGTCTACGACCGGCTGGTCTTCGACGTCGCTCAGCATGTCTCGATCGCGTCGCTCCCCGGGATGGCCGAGCGAACGGTGACGCTCGGATCGTTCGGCAAGACCTTCAGCATGACCGGATGGAAGATCGGTTGGGCGATCGCGCCGCCCCACCTCACCGCAGGGATCCGCGCCGCCCACCAATTCATCAACTTCGCCGTCGCGACCCCGCTCCAATATGCCGCCGCCGAAACGCTGGCCAACTCCGATGGCTACCTCGCCGACTTCGCGTCATCGTTCCAAGCCCGACGCGACACCATGAGTCGAACACTGCTCGATCTCGGATTCTTGTTCACCCCGCCGGAAGGTGGATACTTCATCCTCGCCGATCACCGCCCGGTGAGTGCCAGGCTCGGCCTCGCCGACGACATCGAACTCTGCCACTGGCTCATCGAGCACGCCGGCGTCGCGACGATTCCCCCGTCGGTGTTCTACGCGAACCGCGAACAAGGCCGTTCGCTGCTCCGATTCGCCTTCTGCAAGTCGGAGTCAACGCTCGAAGAAGCCGACCGGCGGCTCCGCGCTGCCCTGGCCTGACCGCCAGAGCAGGTTTGATCGCTTCGTAGCGGCCTCCGGCCACGCACTCGCTTGCGGAACCTGCGCCGGAGTCAATCCGGCGGGATTCCGGTCGAGAAAACGAAACTCGTCGAGCTACAAGTTCAGTGAAGACGGTCTAAGCGTCCGGTTGATGTTCCTCGACCGGCAAGATGTCGAGGTCGTGAAGCATCCGAGGCGGGAGGGGCACCGGCTGGGTCTCACCGCCGAGCACGGCCGCGATCAACAAGGGCTGGCCCGGAAGCGGCTCGCCATCGAGCGGCGCGATCACGTCGCGGACAGGGCCGCCCGAGGCGAAGTCGAACTGCCGGTACACCTGCCTCGCACCGCTACGGCGCGAGGGACCCGACGACTCTCCATCATCAGCGCCGACGAACCCCCCCACCAACGCCAACACGTCAGGGTCGACCGCGCCGCCTCGGACCCCGCCAATAAACGCGACCGCCGAGCCTCGGAATAACGGGACACCCGGAGTCGGCAGGTACAAATCACCCACGAAACCGTTCGTCACCAACGCTTCGGCGATCACCCCTGGGTGATCGAACGCAACGGTCTCCGACTCAACGAGCCACTCGAACCCCATCCGCTCCGAGGCGCGAACCGCGAGGCGTGCATCTTCAATCAACGCCTGGAGTTCCATTGGCAGCGGCTCGCCAGACCACACCCCGTGAACCTCCGAGGCGTGGGTCTTTACGATCATCTCGGCTCGATCGAGCCCGGCGGCCCGTTCGCCGGGGTCTTCGATTTGGTCTAACTCAGAGAGGGCGTGCGTCACCGCTTGCAGGCCAATAACCGGGGCGATCACCCGCCGCCATCGCCCACCAGCGCCGTCTGTCGGGAGAGCGAGGCCCGCTTTCGCGAACTCGGTCCACTTGCCCAGCAGCGCCGACCACGTCATCACACGATCGTCCATCGTGCATTGTTCCCCTGGGTCAAGCCTCTGCGAGGCTCCTCGAGCCGGGCCCGGAAAAAAACGTCGGAATTCCACCGCGATCCCGTGACCGGATTCTTCCAGACCCGTTCAACCGAGGTCGGAAGGGCAATCACGGGAGCCCCGACCGACCGACAACACGCTCACCACCCCCCGGCGATCGCCCCCAGCACGCTTGGCCCGCCGGTCGGTGTCGTTCTCCTCGAGACACATCGACCGACTCACCCCCAGCACGGGCCCAGCGTTGATCGTCGGGGATGCCCCAGGGCCGGCTAGCATGAAGCTTGCCGGCTCTTTCATCGGTCAACTTCAGCGCGATTGCCTTCTAGACTCCGCCCAATGTCTACACGCGAAATCGATGTCGACGGTCTTCATCCGATGGACCGCTACAAGCTCATGATCGGGGCCATCGTCCCCAGGCCCATCGCGTTCGTGTCCTCGGTCTCGCCCGATGGCAAGCACAACCTTGCCCCCTACTCGTTCTTCAACGGGGTCGGCGCCGAGCCCATGCTCGTCATGTTTTGCCCAGCCAACGGTCGTGCCGGAGAGATCAAGGACTCGATGATCAACGCCCTCCCGCCCGAAGAAGGCGGCACCGGCTGCTTCGCGGTCAATATCGCGAGCGCCACCTACGAACGCGAGGTCGCCGCGGCGGGCGAGGCCCTGCAGTACGGCGAGAGCGAGTTCGATCTCACCGGCCTCACGCCGGCGCCGTGCCAGAAGATCGCCGCTCCACGCCTCGCCGAGTCGCCTTTCGGGTTCGAGTGCGAAACCGAACGCGTCATCCGCTTCACCAACGACGCGCCGGGCGGAGCCAACCTCGTGATTGGTCGCGTCGTGCACGTGTGGGCCGCCGAGGGCACGGTCAACGAACGCGGCCATGTTGACCCCGAGAAGCTCGCCGCGATAGGACGCATGGGCGGAGCGGCTTACGTGCGGACGATCGATCGGTTTGATCTGCCTCGAGGACGAGCCGCCCTCGACGGTTAGAACAGGTCTGATCGCTCCGTAGCGGCCTCCAACTGCATCGCTACCACACTTCGAGCGACACCGACGCTGAGCGCAGCAACGCTTCAGATCCAGTTCCCGCGCTCGATCAACGCGTGCTGTCTTCGAGTGATCGGCCCAAAGCGAACTCGTTTGCCCGCTCCAAACAACAAACCCCCGAGCGTCACCGCTCGGGGGCAAGGGAGTGGACCGCCGGAGAGGGAGGGAGGAGGGAGGGAGCCCCGACGGCCCGGATTGATTTGAGTGCTCCGTTCAGCCCTTCGGGCCGACAATCGCTGCCTTACGGAGCGTTCAGGATTAACTACAGCCCATGCTGTGACCGCAGTTCATGCAGCGGTAGCACGTCCCGTTGCGAACCGTGATCGTTCCGCACACCTCGCAGGGCGGGGCGTCGCCCATTGCGTCGCTCAGGGCGTCCGAGAGGGCCGAGCCCTTGAGCGCGGGCTTGACCACCGGCGCGAACATCTCGTCGTCCGAATCGGTCGGTGGCGAGGCCTTCGCTTCGGCGATCACGCCGGCGTGGACCTTCGGCCCTTCGTCCTGCTCGTGATCGCTCTCCGAGTCTTGGGAAGCCGCGTTCCATGCACGCTCTCCTTCGGTTGAGGTCCCGGCAAGGCGTCCCACCTTGCCCGTCGCTGCGTGGCCAGTTGTCGCGTCGACAGGCGTGTCCGCCCCGGGCCGCTTCGGCGCGTTCGCCTCGCGGTACCCCGGGATGAACTGGATGCCCATCCAGCGGAAGATGTAATCGACCAGGCTCTTGGCGAACGGGATGTCGCGGTTGGTCGTCATCCCCGCCGGCTCGAAGCGCTGGTGGGTGAACTTGCGGACCAAGCTCTCGAGGGGCACCCCGTACTGCAGCGAGACGCTCGTCGCCGTGCCCAAGGAGTCCATGAGCCCGCCGATGGTCGAGCCCTCCTTCGCCATCGTGATGAACAGCTCACCGGGCGAGCCGTCGTCGTAGCAGCCAACCGTGAGATAGCCCTCGTGGCCGGCGATGTTGAACTTGTGCGTCAGCGAACGACGCGTGTCGCTCAGACGACGACGCATCGGGCGGTGCAGGATCTTGACCGCTTCCTGCTCGGCCTTCTCCGCATCGCCCGCTTCGACCGCCTTGGCGAGCTCGTCGGTCTGCGCGACGACCTCTTCGAGGGCCGCGTCGAGCTCGAGCTGGTCCTCGTCCTCTTCGATATCGACGTCCGACTTGATGTTGAGCGGCTGGCTCAGCTTGCAACCGTCGCGGTAGAGAGCGTTCGCCTTGATGCCCAGCTCCCAGCTCATCCGGTAGCACGCCTTGATGTCCGAGACGCTCGCGTCGTGAGGCAGGTTGATCGTCTTGCTGATCGCGCCGCTGATGAACGGTTGGGCCGCCCCCATCATGCGGATGTGACCCTCGGGGGCGATGAACCGCTTGCCGCTCTTGCCGCAGGTGTTCGCGCAGTCGAAGACGGGCAGGTGCTCGTCCTTGAGGTGCGGGGCACCCTCGAGCATCTGCGTCCCGCAGACCATCTCGTTGAGCGTCTCGATATGCATCGCCTTGAGACCCAGGGCCTTGAGCGCGTTGAAGCTCATGTCGCCCTTGGCCTCTTCAGCATCGAGGCCCAAGCGGTTCAAGGCGTCGTCGCCCAGGCCCCACGCGCTGAACGCGAAGCCCAGCTCGAACACGCCCGGGAGCGCGTCCTTGATCTTGCTCAGATCGTCGTCGTCCAGGCCCTTGGTCCGGAGCCACTGACCGAGCGTCATGCCGGGCTGCACGCCGAGCTTCTTGCTCTGCTCGTCGCAGGGCATCGGAACCTCGAGGTCGAGCGTGCCCAGGAGGTACGTCAGCATCTCGCGGACCTGCTCCCCGGTGTAGCCAAGCGCCTCGAGCGCCGGCTTGACCGATGCGTTCGCGATCTTGAAGTACCCGCCGCCGGCGAGCTTCTTGAACTTCACCAGCGCGAAGTCCGGCTCGACGCCCGTCGTGTCGCAGTCCATCAGCAGCCCGATCGTCCCGGTCGGGGCGATCACGCTGACCTGGGCGTTGCGGTAGCCGTGCTTCGAGCCCAGCGTGTACGCGTCGTCCCACGCCTTGGTGGCGTGACGGAGAAGGGCCAGGGCGTTCTTAACCGGCACGCGGCCCGACTCGATCAGCTCGTGCTCGATCGGAACGGGGCTGATCCGCAGGTTCTCGTAGCGGTCCGAGTCACGCTCGGTGCCGTGGGCCGCGAGGCGGTGGTTGCGGATGACCCGGAGCATCGTCTCCTGGTTCTCCGCGTAGCCGGCGAACGGGCCGTGCTCTGCCGCGAGTTCGGCCGACCGCTTGTAGCTCCGACCGGTCAAGATCGCGGTCAGACAGCCCGAGATCGCACGCCCCTCGTCCGAGTCGTACGGGATCCCCGCCTGCATCAGCATCGCGCCGAGGTTGGCATACCCAAGACCCAGGGTGCGGTACGTCCAGCTCAGCTCCGCGATCTCCTTGCTCGGGAACGCGGCCATCAGCACGCTGATCTCGAGCACCATCGTCCACAGGTCGACCGCGTGCTCGTACCGCTCGACATCGAAGATGCGCCTCTTCGTGTCGTAGAACTTCATCACGTTCAGCGACGCGAGGTTGCACGCCGTGTTGTCGAGGAACATGTACTCCGAGCAGGGGTTCGAAGCGTTGATCCGACCGCCGGCGGGGCAGGTGTGCCACGCGTTGATGGTCGTATCGAACTGCACGCCCGGGTCGGCGCAACGCCACGCGGCGTACGCGATATCGCCCCACAGCTCGCGGGCGTCGAACGTCTTGGCGACCTCGCCGTTCGTGCGGAACGTGGTCTCCCAGTTCCCTCCGGCGTCGACCGCGTCGAAGAAGCTGTCCGGGATTCGGACCGAGTTGTTCGAGTTCTGCCCGCTTACGGTGACGTAGGCCTCGCCGTTGAAGTCGTAGTCGAGCGTGAGCCCGAGACGCGCCGCCGTCTCGCCGATCGTCTCCGAGTCGAGGTCGCTCGCCTTCTCGCCCGCGATCGCCTTCATGCCCTCGACGAGAGCCGCGACCTTGATCTCCTCGCGCACCTTCCAGTTGATGAACGAGTGGATGTCCGGATGGTCCATGTCGAGGCAGACCATCTTCGCCGCGCGGCGGGTGGTGCCGCCCGACTTGATCGCCGACGCGGCCCGGTCTCCGATCTTGAGCCAGCTCATCAGGCCCGACGACTTGCCGCCTCCGCTGAGCGACTCGCCCTCGGCGCGGAGGTGGCTGAAGTTGGTCCCGGTGCCCGAGCCATACTTAAAGAGGCGGGCCTCGCGGGTCCACAGTTCCATGATCCCGCCTTCGTTGACGAGATCGTCCGACACGCTCTGGATGAAGCACGCGTGCGGCTGGGGGTGGGTGTACGCGTCTTCGGCGAGCTTGAGCTCACCCGACTCGTGATCGGCGATCCAGTGGCCCTGTGCCGGACCGTTGATCCCGTAGGCCCACTCGAGCCCGGTGTTAAACCACTGGGGCGAGTTGGGGGCCGCGACCTGGTGGACGAGCATGTACGCAAGCTCGTCGTAGAACGCCTGCGCGTCGTCCTTCGAGTCGAAGTAGCCGTGGGTCTCGCCCCAGTGCCGCCAGCACCCGGCAAGACGGTGGATGACCTGGCGGGCCGACTTCTCAGGACCGGTCTCACCCTTCTTGGGCTTCTTACGGCCCTTGCCCGCAGGCGAGGCGATCCCGTTCGGGCCGCCGTCCTGCGGAACACCCGCCTTGCGGAAGTACTTGCTCACCATGATGTCGGTGGCGAGCTGACTCCAAGGCTTGGGAACCTCAGCATCCGGCATCTCGAACACGACCGATCCATCGGGGTTCGAGATCCTGCTCGACCGCGTCGTCCATTCCACGGTAGAGAATGGGTCCTGGCCAGCCTTTGTGAATTTACGTGTGATCTTCATTTGTCTGATTCCGAAACGCCCATGTTCCGAACTTGATGCAATGCCGATGCGGGATCGCCGGCGTCCTGCGCGATCGCACCGAAGAGTGATTCATGCGATACCGAGTCGCTGTCTCCGGACAGTCATAATGCCATAAACAAACGCCTCGTAGTTCATCCGGCGCGTAATCCGACCGGCCGCCACAAATGAGAGCCACGATGCGAACAGCACGGCTACGGACCATGGATTGAACGCGAAGCCGACAACGACCGCCGCGAACAACCCGAGAAACCCAAGCGAGAGCGAGAATTTCCGGAGCTCGAAAAGGCGCATCAGGTACGTCGAACGCGAACTCTCGTACCCGAGGAAGCCGGTGATGCTCCAAAGCGTCTCGCCATCGAGGCCGTCGTCGGCCAGCTCATCCTCAACCAACTTGTACAAGTCATTCGAGACGGTTCCATAATCCCACGCCTTTGACTCCGGTAGAAACGCGAGCGTGCACCCGTCCGAGATTTTCTGCAGCCAATCCGGTAAAGAAGAGTCTCTCTTTCGGAAGACTGCGACCAAAAGCTCGGTCGTCATCGACCAAAGGAAGCCGAGGAGGTAGACGATGACAAGCAGGAGGAACACGAGACCAACGCCGATCTTCGGCGACTCGCCGCTCGTGTTCGGCAACAGAAGCGCCTCGAGCGGCGCTCGAACCGAAGAAAACACCCAGGCGAATAACGCGAGCACCAAGACGCCCAGCAAGACGTGGAGGAGGAGATCAGCAAACTCGAACTGCTTCGGGAGCTTGTCCAACGTTTAGTCCACGCGCGGCAGCGTCAAGCCGCCCTGATCCTGATACTTCCCGGCCTTGTCCGCGTAGCTCACCGCACACACGCGGTCAGCTTTCAGGAACACAAACTGCGCCACGCCTTCATTCGCGTACACCTTCGCCGGAAGAGGCGTGGTGTTCGAGATTTCCAGGGTGACCTTCCCCCGCCACTCGGGCTCGAGCGGCGTCACGTTCACGATCAACCCGCACCGGGCGTACGTGCTCTTTCCGACACAGAGCACAAGGACATCCCTCGGGATGTCGAACACCTCGACCGTTTCGCACAACGCGAACGAGTTCGACGGGATAATGACGTGATCGGCGCCTTCTTCAGCGGTATCGACCTCGACCATGAACCGGTCGTCGAACCGCTTGGGGTCCACCACCGCCATCCCGCCCCCACGCACCGTCGGCGTGAAGATCTTGAAGCGTGTGCCGACCCGGCAGTCGTACCCGTAACTACTGACTCCGTAGCTGATCTGCCCGGAGCGTTTCTCCGCTTCCTGGAACGGCTCGATGCCGATCAGCTCGCGGATCTGCGTGTCGCACAACACCGCCATTGCGATGCCTCCCAAACGTCTGTTGGTCGATGCCCCAGCACCGGCCAGCCCGCCTCCCTCGCGAGCGCCACTAAGGGGTCGCCGGTGATCGACGCCCCCAAAACGTCCTGGCCCCGGGCGCCCAGCTCTGGCCCTTCCTGGGCCATCCACCGAGACGCCCCCATGGGGCTCTTGTGTCTGCCCGGCTGGCCGTCTCCTCGACCGCCGACCGGGCCCCTCCGCAACGCCGCTCCTCAGCGCCGAAGAGGTGGGGTTCGTCGAGACATCCAGTCCCGCTCGCCCCGTGTTCTGTCCCACCGACCTGCCTGAGCCATCCGGCTCGTGGCCCCCCCGGGCCCGGTCGACCAATTCTTCACGTGCGTGGGCGCCGTCCTTGTGCTCCGCAGCCCACGGCCAACGAGACACCACCAGCCATCCCGGCTGGGCCTACACCTCGTCGGCTTGTCCTCCTTGCACTCCCGAGCAGACCCGAACAGGGTGTTCTTCGAGCTTCCCGGACCCTGACTCGAACGAAGAGCTGAGCCGGGCCTCGAGTGTACTACTACCACTGGTGGTGTCCAGTGCGAAGGGCCACAAACAATTGGGCAATTCATGGGGATAACTCGCGGAAAACCCGGCGATCGCGCCGAACCCAAGGTCCAACACCGGGTTGCGCCATCGAAGATTTCTCGAGCCAGTGCAACCGGCCGTGACGCCTACGAGATATCTGAGTCGAATACCCTAGGACCACGACCCGTCGTGGTATGACCCCGATACCCAGTTTTGGGCAGCGCCGGCGACGCCAGAATCGATGTTCACGTGACGTCAACATCAGAATAGTATTTTGATAGGTTTCCGGCAAGCTTCTTGTGGACAAACATGCGGACCGGCCGTGTACAACGCGGCGCACGCCGACGCCAGACGTACACTTAGGGCAGCGAGAGCCGCGGCTACTCCGCCGGTGCGGGGGTCAAAAAAGCCGCCGCCCGCCCAACGGACTGGCCAGCGGGTGGGCCGACGCGTTGAAACCCATACCGAATCGAGGACGATGCGACGCCGTCTTCTTCATGCTGTATTCGCGTGCACCACTGGGTTGTCCCTGATCGGTCTGGCTGGACTGGCCGGGTGCGCTTCAGAGCCGCAGGGTCCCCGGGTGCAGCGCCCGGAGTTGCCGCCTCGCGATATCCCGGCGTCGCTCCGCGGCACGATCGGCAGTCAGGTGCGTTTCAACGGGGTCGACGAGACACTGGTCTCGGGTCTCGGGTTCGTGGTCGGGCTCAACGGCACCGGCGGTGGGATCCTGAGCGAGTCGGTCGCGGCGACCATGGAACGCGAGATGGCGATCCAGGGCGTTGGCCAGGCCGGCGCGTTCGATGGGACCATCCTGGAAGGCAAGACGCCCCGCGAGTTGCTCAACGACCGGAACACGGCGGTCGTCATCGTCGAGGCCGCGATCCCCCCCGGGGCGCCCGAGGGTTCGAGCTTCGACGTGTACGTGCGGGCGCTGAACGCGACGAGCCTCGAAGGTGGGCGGCTCTGGACGACCGAGCTGCGCTTCGGGCGTGCGAACACGTTCGGGGGCGACCAGCGAGCGCGGGTGGCCGAGGCCCGGGGCGAGGTGTTCGTCAACCCGTTTGCCGAGCCCGGGAAAGAACTCGCCGGCGTCACGCGCAACGTCGGGCGGGTGCTCGACGGGGGCGTGGTGCTCGACCCGCTCGAGATCGACATCCGTCTCGACAACCCCTCGCACGCCAGGGCCCGCCTGATCACCGCGGCGATCAACGGACGCTTCCCCCGCAAGTCGGGCGAAGCGGCGCCGGCGCGAGGACGCAACGACGAAGCGGTCGCGCTGACGATCCCACGCGATTACACCGATCGCCCGGGCGAGTTCATCGAGCTGGTCAAGCACGTCCCGATCGATCAGTCGTTGCCCCAGGCGTACGCCAGGCGGTACTCCGAAACGCTGATCAGCGAGCCCTATCTCGGGAACGAGATGGCCTGGGCCCTGCAGGCGCTGGGCGAGCCGGCGCTGCCCTTCCTGCGCGACCTCTACGACCACGGCGACCAAGTCCCCCGCCTCGCGGCCCTGCGTGCCGGCGCTCAGTTGGGCGACCCCCGGGCGGCGCCGCACCTGCTCGACATCGGTCGCACCGGCGAACCGAACATGCGTCCGGACGCGATCGCCCTGCTGGGTCGCGTCGACGGCGGCCCAACGGTGGACGAGGCGCTCAAGCAGCTCTTGGCCGAGAACGAGCTCACGGTGCGCATCGCGGCGTACGAAGCTTTGGCAGAGCGGGCCGAGCGGGCTCAGGCCCGGCGTCTGGCGATCGAGGCTCAGTACACGTCGCCGACCGACCCGCTCCGGCTGGACCCGAGCCGCATCGACGCGATCGCAAAGATGGTGCTCCCGGCCGGTTCCCTGCAGGGTGTGGGTCGCCTCCCGATTGCAGGGAAGTTCGTGCTTGACCGCATCCCATACGGAGAGCCACTGATCTACGTGACCCAGCAAGGTACGCCGCGTATCGCGCTGTTCGGGGAGAAGCTTGAGCTTGAGAAGCCCATGTTCGTCTCGGCCTGGTCCGACCGTTTCATGATGGCGTCCGACTCGGACTCCGACCCGATCCGACTGTTCTACCGCGAGCCGGAGCCCCCGGACCTGCCCTCGACCGCGAGGTCGGCGAGGGTCAGCATCGAGACGGCGCCGAGATCACTCCCGGCTCTGATCGACTTCTTGGCCCACTCGCCCACACCCGAGGACCCACAGCCCGGGCTGGGCATGACCTATACCGAGATCGTGGGCATCCTCTATGAGATCCAGAGGGCGGGGGCAATCATGGCTGCGTTCAGCACCGAGCGTGACCGCCTCCTTGCCGAACTGCTGTCCGCCGATGACGATGCGCGGATCCGGATCAGGCCGGAAGGCCCGGACGACGAGGTTCGCGACGTTCTGGTGGCGCCCGAACCGGGCGACGTGCCGACGAACGAGGCCTCGCCGACCGACGAGAGCCGCCCGTCGCTTGTTGTTCCGCTGCCCGGGCCCGGCGGAGCGCCGTAATCATGTCGGCGGTGCGTGCGCTGCCTCGATATAGTGCTCTATCCGCCGGCACGGAGGCCGGCCGCGACACGCCCTGCGCACGTTTGCGTGCTCACAGGGAAGGACACGGAGGTCCGCGAGCATGACGGTCGCCCCGGCGAAGGCATCCCCCACTTCCAACGCGGACCAAGGCTCGGCCGAGGCGTCGAGCGCCGTTGCGGTCGGTTTGATCGCAGAGACCCTTGTGGATGCGGCCGGCACCGCGGCTTCGGTCTCTCCGACCGGCGGGCTCCGGCTCGTCAGCCTGACATTGCACGGCTTCAAGAGCTTCGCCGACAAGACCAGCTTCACGTTCGACGATCCGATCACCGGCGTCGTAGGCCCCAACGGGTGCGGCAAGTCGAACCTCGTTGACGCGATTAAGTGGGTTCTGGGCGAACGCTCGAGCAAGAGCCTGCGCGGCAAGGAGATGATCGACGTCATCTTCGCCGGTTCGGCCGGTCGCAAGCCGGGCGGGATGGCGTCGGTGACGCTGACATTCTCGAACCCCGAGAACACGCAGGCCCCCAACACTGAAGCGACGCCCACCCACGAAGCGAGCCCAAACACTGGCCCGGTCGAGATCGAGGCGGAAGACGTCGAAGCGGTCGCGGAGGGCGACGAGAACATCGGCGAGGTGATGCTCGACCGTCGGCGGGTCCGCCGGCCTCTGCCGATCGACGCCGAAGAGGTCGCGGTCGAGCGGCAGTTGTACCGCGACGGGACGAGCCGGTACCTGATCAACGGGAAGCGTGCAAGGCTCCGGGACATCCGCGAGCTGTTTATGGACACCGGCATCGGCGCCGACGCCTACTCGATCATCGAGCAAGGCAAGGTCGACGCGATGCTGCTCGCGAGCCCCCAAGAGCGGCGCACCATCTTTGAAGAGGCGGCCGGCGTCGCCAAGTACAAGGTCCGCCGGATCGAGGCCTCGCGGAAGCTCGAGCGAGCAGAGACCAACCTGGTTCGCACGCGTGACCAGCTCGAGTCGACCGAGCGTCGCCTCAAGACGGTGCGTACGCAAGCGGCGAAGGCGAGGCGATTCCAAGAACTCGACGACGAATCGCGGGCGCTCAAGCTCGCGGTCGCGTTCCAGCAGTACGACGAGGTCCGCCTCAAGCTCGAAGGGCTGACGAGCCAACTGCAGATGCTCGCCGGCGAACGCGACGCGACGCAGCGCGCTGTGACCGAGCTGGAATCGGACAAGCGCGAGGCCGACGCCGCGAGGGCCGAATCGGAGGGCGAACTTCGCCGGCTCGAAAGGGCCGCGGCTGAAGCAAGGCACCGGTCGGAGCAGGCCGAGCAGCGGGCGACGATGGCCGCGAGGTCGATCGAAGAGGCCAACAAGGCCATCGAGACCGAAACGGCGCGGCACGCCGAAGCGCAGAAGGTGGTGAGCGATCTCGCTTCCGACGCTTCGGACGCGGCTGAGCAACTCGCGGCGCTGTCCGAAAAGCTCGCGGACGCGGAGCGTTCGCTCGAGACCCTCAACGCCCAACGATCGTCGGCGTCTCAGCGCGCTGCTTCGGCAAGGCGTGATCTGGCCGAGGCCCGGACGACGCTGGAGAAAATCGAACGCGACCGCGCACGCGTTGAAGCCCAGGCCGAAGCGAGACGTCGCGAGCGGGAACAGCTTTCCGGGCGAGAGGCCAAGCTGGCTTCGCGTCGGGACGAGTTGGAAACCACACTCAAGGCCGTGGGTCAGCGGATCTCGGACACCGAGCGGCTGTCGGCGGCGGCGGGCCAGCGGATCACGGGCGCCGAGCGTTCGGCGAGCGAACTGGCCGAGCGTGCGGGAACACTCGCCGATGACCGCTCGGAGCAGGTCGAGGCGCTCAATGGGCTCGAACGCGAGCTTGCCGCGGCAGACGCCAAGCGGGCGACCCTGGACGAGTTGGTGCGCACCCGCGCCGGCCTGGGCGAGGCGGCCAAGGCGGCGCTCGAGCGCCGCGATGCCGGTGAAGGGTTCGCCGGCGTCGTCGCGCCGCTCGCGGAGTTGATCGAGGCCGACACGGAGCACGCTTCGCTCGTCGAGGCGGCGTTGGGCGATCTGCTCGACGCGTTGATCGTGCGCACGCCGGGGGAGATGCCGACGCGAGAGGAGCTGGACGCCCTGCCCGGTCGGGTGCGCCTCGCGGTGCTCGCGGAAACCGGCTCGGGCGATGAGGGGATGGCCGACGCCGACGCCGTGCTGCTCTCCGCGAGGGTGCATCGCGTGCGATCGATCGTGCGAACCAAAGCCGACGCGCCGGCAGGTCTGGCCGAGCTGCTCGATCGTGTGCTTGGTTCGTGCCTTGCGGTGGGCGACCTCGATGCGGCCCACATGCTCCGCGCGAGCGGGCTGACGAGGGCAAGGTTCGTTACGTCGTCGGGCGAAACGCTCGATACCGACGGAACGATGACCGTGGGTCCGAGGTCCGTCTCGGGCGAAACGGGTGTCTTGGCCCGAGCCGCGGCGTTGCAAGAGCTCGAGACCCGGGTCGACGCGCTGACCACCCACGTTGAATCGGAACGGTCACGCCTCGCGGCGACGGACGCACGTCTCGCGGCGGTTCAGGGCGAGCGTGGAGCTGCGGAACGCGAGCTCGCCGACGCGAAGAGCGTCGCGGCCAAGCTGGCGTCGACGCTCGAACGCGAACGGGCCGAGCTGGCCCGGAACGAGCGCGACCTGAAGAGCGTTCGTGAGGAAACCGATGAGCTCTCGGCGCAGGGCGAGACGATCGGGGCCCAGCTGACCGAGTTGACCGATCGAGCCCGGAAATTTGACGGGCTCGCCGGCGAGCATCGCCAGGCGGTCGCCACCCACGAAGCGACCGCCAGCGAAGCGGAGGCGGACGCGGAGCGTGCGGGCGATGCGCTCGCCAAGGCGAGGGTCGAGGTCGGCCGGCTGGGCGAGCAGACGTCGGCGAGTCGGCGGGAGGCCCGGAGGCTCGAAACCGAGGTGGAGACCGCAAAGCGTCGCGCCTCCGAGCACGAGCGTCACGTCGCCGAAGCCACGGAGCGCCGCGATCGGCACTCCGAGACGGTGAACGCCGCGGAGGCGGAGCGCGAGTCGAGCCGCGTACAGGCCGCGCAGATGGCGGAGGCGGCGTCGGGGCTCGGGGACACCGTCAAGGCGGCGAGCGAACGGGTTGAGGCGATCGGGTCCGAGCTTGGCAAGGCACGCGACCGCGCAAGGTTGGTCGAGCGCGACTGGAACGGGATCGAGGGCACGCGCCGGGAGCAAGAGGTGCGGCGTGAGCACCTCGAGGAACGTGCGCACGAAGACATCGGTATCGATCTCGCGGGTGAGTACGTCGACTACCGCGTTGTGGTCGCCCCGGGCGATGTCGCGCCAGTGGACGTGCCCGACTCCCAGGCCCGGATCAACGTCCTCAAAAGCGAGATCAAGAAGCTCGGCAACGTGAACATCGACGCGATCGCAGAGGAAGATACGCTCGCGGAGAAGAACGAAGAACTTGTCGCCCAGCTCGCGGATATCGACGAGGCGAGGGCACGCCTCGTCGAGCTGATCGAGACGCTCAACGAGGCGAGCAAGGCCCGGTTTGGCGAGGTCTTCGCCAGGATCCAGGGCCACTTCGGCGGGCAAGACGGGATGTTCCGCAAGCTCTTCGGTGGCGGGCGTGCCGAAGTCAGGCTCATGCCCCTCATCAAGGAAGTCGACGGGCAGAAGGTACAGACCGACGAGGTCGACCTGCTCGAGAGCGGGATCGAGGTCATCGCCAAGCCCCCGGGTAAGGAGCCGCGGAGCATCAGCCAGTTGTCGGGCGGCGAGAAGACACTCACGGCGGTCGCGTTGCTTATGAGCATCTTCCGGAGCAAGCCGAGCTGCTTCTGTGTGCTCGACGAAGTCGACGCGGCTTTGGACGAAGCCAACGTCGCGCGGTTCGGCGGCGTCATCCGCGAATTTACGAGCTTCAGCCGCTTCATCGTCATCACGCACAATAAGCGGACGATGCAGATCTGCGACCACATGTACGGCGTAACCCAGCGCGAACGAGGCGTCTCGAGCCGCGTGAGCGTGAAGTTCGATCAGGTCGGCAAGGACGGCTCGGTGTCCGCCGAAGCGCTCAAGTCGCCGCCTCCCGAACCGGAACCGAAGAAGCAGGAACTCCCGAGCGCGGCATTGCGCAAAACCCTCGGGCGGATGCGGAAGGGCGAAGGGCCGGTCGAGGTTTCTGCCGACGGGTGATCGACGCTACTCCGTGTGCATCGCCCCGACGAGGGCGGACACGCGATCGGCACGCTGGTCGCGCACCCACCGTTCGAGGCCCTTGGTGACCTTGGCCGGTGTCCGGACGTCGACGAACAGCGCGGTTCCGATCTGCACGGCGCTTGCGCCCGCGAGGATCAACTCAGCCGCGTCGTCCCAGGCCAGAACGCCCCCGAGCCCGATGATGGGTGTGCCCGAATCGCGGGCGACGCCTGTGTAGGCGAGGTGAACAAGGCGAACGACCGCGTTGTGCACCGAGGGGCCGGAAAGCCCGCCGGTCACGTTGCCGATCTTGGGTTTGCGTGTCCGAACGTCGATGGCCATCCCGGGCGTGGTGTTGCAGAGCGTGAGCCCGTCGACACCCGGGCGTTGGTTCGGTCCGGAGGGGGCGGAGCCCGCCGGTTCGATCGCGGATCTGGCCAGGTCGACGATCGAGTTCGGCGTCGCAACGACTACCGGGGGGAGCTTCGCGAAAATCCTGGTGTTGGGTGTCGCTTCGCGGACGGCTTTAACGACCTCGCTGAGGAGCGCCGGGTCGGCTCCGAACTCGGTGCCGTGAACGTTGGGGCAGCTGACATTGAGTTCGATCGCGGCGGCGACGCCCAACTGGTCAACCGCCCCTGCGGCGTGGACGTAGTCCTCGACGCTGAATCCGGCGACGGAGACAACGACGGGGCAGGGCATCTGGGCGATGCGGGGCGCGTGCTCGGAACAGAAGCGCTCGATGCCCGGGTTGGCGAGGCCGATCGCGTTGAGCATGCCCGCCTTGAGCGGGGCGACGCGCCAGGGCGCGTTGCCCTCGCGCGGCTCCGGCGTGATGGATTTGGTGACGAGCGCCCCGACCTTGCTGAGATCGACGACGCCCTCGAACTCATCGATCGTCCCGGCGGTTCCTGCCGCGAGCAGCACCGGGGCCGAGAGCTTCAGACCTGCGAGATCGACGGAGAGCGCGTCCACGACGCGGCACGATAGCGGGCCTTACCCCGCCGGGCTCATCACGAGGTAGACCGAGCCGATCTGCTCGAACGAGATGATGGCGTTGTTGAGGAAATGCGCGACCATGGGCGCGATGAGCGAGCCCCGCCATTCGCGGAGGATGCCGTAGACGATCCCGCCGGCGGTGACTTGGACGATGCCCTGGATCCCGTAGGGGTGGATGGCGCCGAACGCGACGGCGGTGATCACGATGGTCCAAACGGCGCCTACCCGGGGACGGAGCCAGGCGAAGAGAACGCCCCGGAAAACGAGCTCCTCGACGATCGGAGCCCACACGACAGCGCCGATGGTGGAGAGGATGATGGCGCCCCACGTCGGTGGGAGCGGATGCTCGAAGATCGGGAGCTCCCCGACCACCGAAGGGGCGTCGTCCGACGGGAAAAAGCTCATAACGATGCCCAGCACGATCCCGACCACGAACGCGAAGCCGACGTCGACGACGTACCCCCGGAATCCGATCCCGGTTTCGTTCAACGCCCCGTTCCCGGTATCGAGTCCGATCGCGGCCCGGAAGATGCCATCGGAGACGCCCATCAGGCGAGGGAGAAACACCGTCAGGAGGGCGGCCCAGCTCGTGATCTGGGCCAAGACGAAGAACACGCCTCCGGACGCGGTCGATCCCATGACAAGCGCAAGGATGTCGAACCCGATGAAGAACACGCCCATTCCCGCGAAGGCGGCGAAGGACAGCAGAAAGGGCGTTCCGACCGGCACACTCGAAACCGACGCCGAGAGACCCCGGAGCTGGGTCAGCGTGTAGAGCAGCGCGACGATCCCGACGAGGAACAGAACGACGCGGAACGCGAACATCCAGAACGAGAACTTTGTCAGACGGGCTCCGCCGGTTGTGAACCGCGCGGTCGATTCGCCGGACACTTGGGCGAGCGCGAGCTCTGCGAACCAGCCGTGGCGCTTGAGGTACGCCTGAGTGTCGGCTTCGCGCAGAGCCTCGGGGCCATCTTCGTAGAGCGTGACAAACCATGCGAGATCGCGGACAAGCTCCGCGTTCGGGTTGATCTCTTCTTCGAGTCGTTCGAGTTCAGCGAGCGCCGCGTCGGTGTCGAGCATCTCGGCGGCAACCGGGGCGAGCCGGATCCGCTCGGCCGCGGTGCGTGCGAACTCGCGGAGCGACTCGACCTCCGCCTCCGACTCGGACTTGGTCGAGAACACGTCGAGCCCGCTGTACTTGAGCGTTGAGCGACACAGGAGCGAGAACTCGTCGAGGGCCGGCGGTGCGAACGACTCGTTGAAAGCCCGCTGAGCCGTCGCGTCAGACGCCTTGGCTGACGACTGGGCGATCCCGATGTGCTGCACCGCGGCGAGCGCCACCACGATGACAATCGAGAACGCTACCCAGACCGCCGGAGGCCCGAATCGATCGTCATTCGCGGCGGATTGTGCTGGCATACGGCTTGGCTTCACGCGGCGCTCCTTACACGGGCGTAGCGTACCGAGCCCCGACCCGGGGTAAGGAGCCAGTATGGATCAGGATGAACGGATTCGGCGGTTCGAGGCGCTCGTCGCGGAGGAACCCGACAACGATATCGCGATTTTCAGCCTCGCCGGCGAGTACAACAAAGTGGGTCGGTACGCCGACGCCGCCGCGACCTACCAGAAGGCCATCGACGTCAATCCGAATCTCAGCAAGGCGTATCAGCTCGCCGGCGCGGCCCTGATGGCCGACCAGCGGGCAGATGATGCCGCCGAGATGCTCGACCGGGGTTATCGCGTCGCGGCCGAGCGTGGTGACCTGATGCCCCGGAACGCGATGGGCGACCTGCTCGAGAAACTCGGGCGGCCGATCCCTGAAATCGCGACCAAGCCAACGGCTGCGACGGCGACCTCGGGCTCGTTCATGTGCCAGGTGACCAAGAAGCCCGGGACCGAGATGGCCAAGCCTCCGTTCCGCGGCCCGATCGGCGCGTGGATTCAGGGGCGAGCATCGCAGGAGACGTTCGACGCGTTCATCGCGCTGGGCACGAAGATCATCAACGAGCTCAAGCTGGACTTGAGCCGCGATGAGGACGACGCGGTGTACGACTACGCGATGCGGATGTATCTCGGGCTCACCGACGAGGTGTACGCGGAGTTGCTCGGAGGGGCTGCGCCGCCTCAACCATCCCCCGAATATCGAGGCGTGATCGATCAGATCCTCGGACGGCAGGGTGACCTCGAACAGTTCCAGGGCAAGCTCTCGGATCAGGTCTGATTTGGGCGGGTGGCCGGATTCACGTGAATCTGCGCCGTTGATTCGCGGATTGGTGGTTCACCCTAGTTTTTCTGGTATCCTCCGTGCGGAGACGAGCCAAGGCACTGTTCTTGTGTCATTGCGCTCGCGCGGGGGGGGATCTCCGCTCGAGATATCGCGAGAGGAGAATCTGATGAATCGTTCCTTTGCTGCGGCGGTGCTCGTCGCGACCACCGGTCTCGCTTCGGCCCAGCTCACGTCGACCCAGTTGGCCTCGTTCTCGGGTGTCCCGAACTTCACCTCGGACGTGACCGCCGGTGTCGATTCGTTCCTTTTCGACTACTTCAACGCGGCTGACTTCGGCGATCCTGCCTTTGTCAACCTGATCTCGGCAGAGATTGTCGCGACCGCTGAAATCGAAAACGGCCTTCTCCAGGTCGACAACGATGGTCTCGACCCCGCCGTCATCAACTTGGCCGAACTCGGCGCGTCGGTTGTCCTTTCATCGGACGCCCTCGCGGTCGCCCTGCCGGACGTCGCCCCGGTGACCACGACCAGCTTCAACCTGGCCGCGAACAACGGCGACGATGACTCGAACTTTAACAACGAGCCGGGCGACCCCGACTTCGGCGAGCTGCTCGGTGTCAACGTGAGCGACACGAACAGCGAGTTCTTCACGCAGCCGCTCGCCTCGCTGTTCGAGGGCGCTGGTCAGTTCGACATTGACTTCACCGCGCTGTCGATCTTCAACGCCGGTGGCGTTGGAGGCGTGTCGTTCGCCGGCACGCCGGTCGACATCACCATCTCGGTCGAGGTGATCTACACCTACGAGATCGTGCCAGCCCCGGGCGCCGCGGCCCTCTTCGGCCTGGGTGGGCTCGTCGCGATGCGTCGCCGTCGCTGATCGCCGAGTCACACCGATCAAACGACGCCCGGGGACACCCGGGCGTTGTTGTTTTCGGATTCAGCCGACGACGCCTCGACGGCGAAGGTTCTGCAAGACCAGGCGATCGACCGGTGTGTCGGTCGACACGACAAGGTGATCGATCGATCTCGACGCACAGAGCGTTGCGACGTCATCGACGTGCAGTCGAAGCCGTCTCTCGTACCGCTCCAGCAGGTCCTTCGAAAGGGTCACTTCGGCGGGCGCCCCAGACTCTGCGTCGGTGAGACGGAGGTCTCCGACGAGGCCTCGGTCGCGTTCGCTGGCTGGGTCGAGTTCACCCGGGCTCAAGAGTTGCAAGCAAAACGCGTCGAGGCTCCCTTTGGAGGCCGCGATGCCGATGTCGGTGAGTCCACGGTTCAGCCCGTCGCGCACTAGGAGATCGCTGAGGAGGACGAGCACACCCTTCCCTCCTCGGTCGAGCGCGACCCGGCGGAGGCCGGAGGCGAAGTCGAGCGGCGGGTCGGCCTCCGCGTCGTGCGGCACCGGCCGTAGGCTCTCGAGCAAGAACGCGCTGAGGCGTTCGACCGCCCGCCGGCCCCGAAGCCCGGAGACGCGGCGGAGGCCCTCGCCGGGCCTCCCGAAGACGCTCACGCCGACCCGGTTCTGCCCAACGAGGCCGACATAGCCCAAGGCCATCGCGATTTGGTGAGCGAAGACGAGCTTCGAAGGCACCGCCGCGTGACCGCCAGATGCATCACGCTCCCCGGCGTCCATGGACTCGGATGCGTCGATCACGACATGCAACGCGAGGTCTTCTTCCTCGCGGAAGAGTTTGATGAAGAACCGGTCGAGGCGGGCGAAGACGTTCCAGTCGAGGTGCCGCAGGTCGTCGCCCGGGGCGTACTGGCGGTAGTCATCGAACTCGACAGACTGCCCCCGTCGCTTGGAACGGCGTTCACCGGGGAGCTTGCCGGCGAACACCTTGCGTGAAATCACGTCGAGCCGGTCGAGCCTTCGAGACAGATCGGTGCCCAGGAGTTCCTCGGTCGTCGAAGGCGGCGGGTTGCGAGATCCAGAGAGCATGTCAAAGCAGCGTAGTGCTCCGGAGCCTCCCGCAGATCGAAGGGGCGACGGAAGACGCCGGTCCCGCTCAGCGGGCGGGCGGCTCGTTGATAACCGGGTCGACAACCGAAACGTTGTGCTGCCCGACATCGGTGTTCATCGGCGGCTGGCCTGACGGCGGCTGAGGCGAGGAGGTCCTGGGGAGCAGGACGCCCAATCCCACGGCGACGCCAGCGAGCATTGCGAGCCGGAGCATCGCCGCACCGGAGACCGTCGACCGATCGAGCGACTCGGCGGCCGACGCATGGGTTTCGACGCGAGGGTCCATACCACCTCGTTCGGACAGAACCGAAAGAGGTTTCCGCGATCGAGCGGGTTCTATTGACGCTCGCGACGCGGATCGGGGGCCGGGAGCCCGTCGGCGTATTCCCACACAACCACCGGCAGTTTGCGAACACCCCACTGTCGTGCGGAGCGGTGCGTTGGGAACAAGACGTCTAAACGATGCCCCTTGATCTTGCCGCCGCGATCGAGCACCGGGACGACATCGCCGCCGGCGTAGCCCGGCACAGTGATCATGCTGCCGAAGGGCAGAACGCGCGTATCAGCAGCGACCAGCTTCATGCCATTGGTCCAAACAGAGTGAAGCGTCGACGTCTTGCCGTCGGCGAAGATCCCGCACGAGCGGTGGTCGGGGCTGTAGGCGGTGACCGTCATCCAGAGCGTGCGCGAGGGGCGAATCGGGCGGCCGTTGAACCAACGGACCGCGTCCGGTGCCGCCGCGAGTTCCGACCTCGGGGCAACCTCAGGGGTCGCAACGATCACCTGGGTCGCCGGAACGATCTCCGCAGACGCGGCTTGGCTCGGGCTGAGCTCGACCGACATCAGGGGGGTGGCGTGCTGGGCTTCCTTCACCAGAACGGCCGACCAGGCGACGATAGCTGCGGCGGTAAAGAACACCGTCATTTCCAAAGCCAGGCGGCGCCTGACCACGGACATCGCGATGGGGTCGTCGTTATGCGCCATGAGTAAATCTGGTCTAAAAGCTATTGTGACCGGCGGTTCCAACGCCGGAGCTCGCTTCTGGAACAGGCTGCTCGCCTGAACCTCAGGTGTGGTGCCACGCGTCCCGGAGCACCGGCCGGACGCGGTGGCAACCGCAACGGTAGGGTGAGAATCGGCGTGGGTCGCCCTTTCTTTCACCCTCGTGACGATCCGAGGTCGGATTGTTCGGCTTGGGTCGCCTGAACACCCAGATGAGGGAAAACTCTCGGACGCACCGGGATTTACCCTTGATTTCAGAGCTCTGGAGCCACGGATGGACCTGGCAGATTCGGGCATTGCACTTCTGATCGGGCTTGTGGCGGGCGTCGTCGGCGGGCTTGCCGGGATCGGCGGGTCGATCGTGATGATCCCCGCGCTCGGGCTTGTGTTTGGGTACACCTACGCAAGCGACAACCAGGCCCCGGAACAACACCTCTACGCGGCCGCGGCTATGTGTGTGAACGTGGTCGTCGCGCTCGCTTCCAGTCGGAAGCACAAAGATGAGGGCGCCCTCGACACCACGGTGCGGAACCGGCTGATCCCGGGGATGCTGGTCGGGATCGTCGGTGGGGTTTGGTTGTCGAATCAGCTCGATGGGCGCCCGCTCAAACAGCTCATGGCGCTGTTCCTTTTCGGCTTTGTCGCCTGGACGCTGTTCCAAACGGTTCGAGGGTTGCCGGAACGCTCGCTGGACGACGCTCGAACCTCATGGAAGCGGATCGGGCCGATCGGCGCAGGGACAGGGGTTCTCGCCGGCCTGCTTGGCATCGGCGGCGGGATCGTAATGGTCCCGCTGATGCAGGTGATCTGCCGGATGCAGCTTCGCCGGGCGATCGCGACGAGCGCGGCGGTGATGTGGGTCAGCGCCGGACTTGGGGCTGCGATGAAAGTCTGGACGCTGCCCGAGCACAGCCAAAGCCGCGTTGCGGCGCTGAGCATTGCTGGGGCGATGGCGGTGGGCGCGGTCGCTGGGGCACCCCTCGGCGCGTGGATGACGCACCGCCTGAAGCTACCTGCTCTGCGGGTCGTGATCTCTGTCATCTTGGCATTGGGCGGGGGCCGCGCGGCGGGCTGGTGGTAGCTCCGCCTGGCCTCGTTGTTGCAACCGGGACCGGTGAATTCCGAAACCACTTCGGGGCGCTGGAGGTGCCCCGAATCAGGAGACATCGGTCCGATGACAACGGCTTTCGTGAACAACGTGAAAACGGCGGTCCTGCTGGCGGTCCTTCTGGGTCTGTTCATCGGCGTCGCTGGAATGATCAACCAGGCGTTCCTTCTTCCGGCGTTGTTGATCGGCGGCGTTATGAACGTCTTCGCGTACTTTTTCAGCGACACCATCGCGATCAAGGCGATGCGTGGTCGTGCCGTTGACGCGGAGAACGGCGGTGACTTGTACCGGATGGTCGATGACCTCAGACGGCGTGCGGACTTGCCCATGCCGAAGGTCTACATCTGCCCTCAGGACGCCCCGAACGCGTTCGCGACCGGGCGCGACCCGGAGCACTCGGCGGTTACTGTCACCGAGGGTGCGCTTCGTCTTCTCGACTACCACGAGCTCGAGGGTGTGATGGCGCACGAGCTTGCGCACGTCAAGAACCGCGACACGCTGACGAGCACCATCGCGGCGACCGTCGCGGGTGTACTTGCGTTTATCGCGCAGTGGGGTTTGCTATTCGGAGCCGCCGGCCAACGGAGCAACCCGTTCGTTGCGTTCATCGGGATCATCTTGGCAGCGGTTGGGGCAGCGGTCGTCAGGGCGATGATCTCGCGGAGCCGCGAGTATGCGGCCGACGCCGACGGCGCCGCGATCGCGGGCAATCCGATGGGGCTCGTGAGCGCGTTGCAGAAGCTCGACTCGGTGAGCCGGCGCATCCCTATGCAACAGCCGAATCCGGCGCAGAACAACCTTTTCATCGTCGAGCCGCTGATGGGGTCGAAGGGCCTGACGAACCTGTTCGCCACGCACCCGCCGGTCCAGAAGCGGGTCGCGAAGCTGATGGCGGCATAGAAGCTGACGGCGGCGTAGACGACGACGTCTCTTGCTTGGGGCCCTCGAAAAGTTCGCGCACTTCGGCACGGCGGCAAGATTCAGGGCGTTGGTGCGTCAGATGTCGGGTACTTGCCCTTGGTCTTCGATCTCAGGTGGGCGTGCAGCTCGCCGCGGAGCGACTCGACCTCTTTGCTGAGTCGCTGCAGTGCCGCGTCGGGACCATCGGCCATCAATTCGGCGTGGTCGATCGGATGCCCGTACGCGACCGCGATGGGCGGACCGAAGAGCTTGGGGCGTTTACTGGTCCGGGGCCAGGCGTCGAACGCGCCCTCGATCGCGGCGGGGATGACCGGGCACTTGGCCCGTTTGACCAACACCGCGGCGCCGCGTTTGAACTCTTGGGTCTTCCCGTCGAAGGTCCGTGATCCTTCTGGGAAGACCACGACCGCCCGGCCGGCGTGGAGCCGGGCGAGGGCTTCTTTCATCGCGGCGGCGTCGCCACCCTCGGTGATCGGGATCGAGTTGAGCGAGGCGATGAGCTTGCCGAACGGCCCGAACTTCCAGAGCGTCGCGCGGGCCAAGAACTCGAAGTGGCGCTCGAAAACAGGCCCGCCCAACGCGGGCGGATCGACGAACGACTGGTGATTCGCGACGAGCAGAAGCGAGCCGTCCAACGGGACACGCTCGGTGTGGAGCGCTTCGAGGCGCATGGTCGTGCGCATGAACCAATACGCGAACTGGCGACAGAACTCGTAGGTGACGAGGTGGCCAAGGCTGGAGCCCGGATGACGGTCGCGGAATCGCCGGCGCGGTGGTTTCGTCGTCATCCGTCTGTCGGCTCGTCGGGACGTGATGCGAGGTGTTCGGCGACGCGTGCGCGTGTGATGGATTCGAGAATCACGATGACCTCATCGAGAGATAATGCGGAGGTATCGACAATCTCAGCTCCCGACGGGCACACCAGCGGGCCGTCCTCACGCGTCGAGTCGATCTTGTCGCGCTCGACGATTTGGGCGAGAAGCTGAGCGACCTCGACTGGCTTGCCGGCGTCGCGCATCTGTGCGGCGCGGCGCGAGGCCCGGACTTCGGGCTTGGCATCAAGATAGAACTTCACTGCGGCATCCGGGAAGACGACGCTGCCCTGGTCGCGGCCCTCGGTGACCAGTCTTGGGTGCTGATGCCCGATGATCCGCTGTTTCTGGACCATGTGCTTGCGGATGGTGCGCACCTTGGCCACCTTTGAGACCACTGCGGTCACGTCGGGCTCGCGGATTCGGCTGTCGAGGGGTGCATCCCAGGCGAGGATCGCCGGCGGATCGGTCCGCCAATCAAAGTGAAGGTCGGCGTCGATGATCCTCTCCAGCAGATCGGCGGTTTCGCCTGCCTCGAGGGCATCAACGAGCCTTTGATCGATGGCGACGGCCGCGGCGGCGCGGTACATGGCTCCGGTGTCAAGGAAATCGAGGCCAAGCCGGAGTGCGAGGGCACGGGCGACCGTGGACTTCCCGGTACCGGCGGGGCCATCGATGGTCACGATGAGCGGAGTGTTGGCCGGCACCGGTGCCTCGGTGAATATCTCGATCGGGGCGTGCGGTCCACGCGTCAAAGGCACGCGTCTTCCTCCCTCGCTTTGCTACTCCGCCAACGCTTCGAGGGCCGCCTCGATAGCGTCGCGGCTCTGGAGCGACCCGAGTGTACCGTCACCTCCGCCGCGGTAATCGATGGCCAGCGTGCCATCGAAACCGACCGAGCCGATGGCCTCGAGGAGCGGCTCGAGGTCATAAGTCGAGTGCTTGGCGGGCTCGGCGGCCATGAGCATGTCGGCGAGGTCTTCGAGTGAGCCCGGCTTATCGCCGGCTTCTTGTTCGTCCTCAGAAGGCTCTTCGAATTCATATGTCGTTGCAAGGACGACCGAAGCGTAGGGCGTCAGGCGGCGCATGTAGGCGGCGGGGTCTTCGGCTTCCGAGGCTGATTTGAAGTCGGGAAGGGTGCCGACCCGGAACCCGCCGATTTTCTTGAGCAGGTCGGTCACCCGTTGCGGGTCTTCGGTCAGACCCGGCCGAGGCGAGACCAGGAGGTTGATTTCGAGCTTGTCGGCACGCTCGAGGACCATGCGGACGTGATCGACGACCCGGTCGGTCGTCTCCTCATCGGTCGCAGCGTTGTTGGCAAACGGGGCGTCGATGGAGACCGCCGCGGCGTTGCACCCGAGGAGCGAGGCGGCCTGGAGGACCCGTCGGCCGCGGTCGCCGGCCGCCTGGGCCTTATCGGGGTCTTCGGCACCGAACGGGAGGGCCTCCTGCTCGATGAGCAGCAAGCAGGCGCACCCGGCCTTGTCGGCCCTCTCGCGGAGCCGCTCGATCCGTTGCCTCCCGGCTCCGGCCAGCAGATCCGTCGTGAGGTTGACGCCGTGAAGGCCCAACTCGTTTTTGACGTACGTCGGCATGTCGTCGAGCGCGAGTTTGGGATCGCGTCCGGGTTTGGCGACGAGGAGGTCGGCGATCGAGCTCACGCAACAGGTCAGCAGCATCGAGCGAGCGTAGCCCGGTTGGGTGGGTCCCCGCCAGGCCCGGGGCGATCTCTTCGAGCAGGAGCGGCGGTTTGGGTAGCATGCGCGGCACGGGCGATGGGGCCCGACAGATTGGCTGGAGGCGGCTATGGGTGTTCCGACCGACCGGAAGTACAGCGAGAGCCATGAATGGCATAAAGTGGATGGGGACGTGGTCACCCTTGGGATCACCGCCTTCGCGGCCGACCAACTCACGGACGTGACGTTTGCGGAGATGAAGGGGTCCGGGACGTCGATCGCTGCCGGCGAGACGGTGGGCGAAGTGGAGAGCGTGAAGACCACGAGCGATATCTACAGTTCCGTCGCTGGCGAGATCGTAGAGGTCAACCCCGAATTGGAGGCCAATCCGGGCGTGATCAACGAGGATCCCTTCGAGAAGGGGTGGCTCGTGAAGATCAGAGTCAGCGATGCGTCGGGGTTGGAGAACCTCATGGACGCCGAGGCGTACGAAGCCCACGCGGGGTGACCCTCCGCCGGCGCCGATTCGATTCGGGTGAACGCGAAACCAGCGTTGCAGAACGGCGAAGGAAGCGAAGACCCCCTCCGACCCGCTCCGGCGGGCCTTCTGCCGCGTTGGCGACGGATCGGGTTCGATGAGGTGCCTTGATGATCCGGTGTGAGGGTGTAGAAAAGGCGTATCACCTCGGCGACGAGTCGGTTCGCGCGCTCCGGGGTCTCGATCTCAAGATCGACGATCCGGGCTTCTACGCGGTGATGGGCCAGTCAGGGAGCGGGAAGAGCACGCTCTTACACCTGCTCGCGGCGCTCGACACACCCGATAGTGGGACCATCGAGGTCGCCGGGCGTGACGTTGGGCGGCTCAACGAAGCCGACGCGGTGACGTACCGCCGGCGCGAAATCGGGATTGTTTTCCAGCAGTTCAATCTCATCCCAACGCTCACGGCGCGTGAAAACGTCGAGCTCCCGGGCCTGCTTGCGGGGGATGGTTCGTCCAAGCTCCGATCGCGCAGTTCCGAGCTTCTCGATCGCCTCGGGCTCTCTGGTCGGACCAGCCACCGTCCCGAAGCGCTGAGCGGCGGGGAGCAGCAGCGCGTGGCGATCGCGAGGGCTCTGCTCTACGAACCACCGGTTTTGTTCGCGGACGAGCCGACCGGCAACCTCGACTCGGAAACGAGCGAGAAGCTCTGGGGCTTGCTCGCAGAGATCGCCTCGGAACGGTCTATGACGGTCGTCATGGTGACCCACGAACCGGCGGCGGCGGCTCATTGCAGAGCGATCCACGTCGTTCGCGACGGCGTGATGCACGGCGAGATTCAAACGGAGGGACTCGATGCGGGCGGCGTGGCGGCTCGCTATCAGCAGTGTCTCGGCGCGGCCTAGCCGCGCGTCGTTGCTGGTGGCGGCGGTCGCGTTGTCGGCCGCGTTGATCTCGGCTGTCGCGTGTGGGTTCGCGTCTGCGAACGGCGCGATCGAGTTGCAGATGGAACGCCAGCTCGGGTCGGCGGAGGTTCGCCTTACCGGAGAGGGCGCCGGTTCGACCTTCGATGCGGAGTGGCTTGAGACGGTGAAGGCCTGGGACGGCGTGGAGCGGACCGTGCCGCGAAAGCGGAACCCGCTATCACTCCGGACAACACTCACCGTTCTTGACGCATCGGGTGAGGGCTACTCGGCTATCGAGCGTCCGTATGCCGCGACCGGGTACGCAAACGGGGTCGACCTCTCGGTCGAGTTCGACGTGCGCCCTCCGGAGATCATCACCGGACGCGTGCCGGAGCGCGACGGCGAGGTGATGATTGATGCCTTGTTCGCGGAGAAACTGAGCTTCGCGTTCGTCGAACGGCGGCGTGACGTTGGTGAGGGCTCAGGCTACAGCACGCCCGGCACAGAAATTGAGTACCTCGATCTGCCGGTCCCCGACATCGCCGGCGGCGCGAGCAGTCCCGAGGCGGCGCTCGCGCTTAACGAGGCTGTGGGTGTGCGACCGGGCGATGCGGCCGAAGCGGTGCAGCAGTTTCGCACACCTGTTTCGCTTGATCGCGTGGGCGTGAGCCAAGAGCTCCAGATGGGTCTGGCTCAGCTCTTCAGCCGAACCGTTCCGCTTGAGGTCGTCGGCATCAGCGCCCCCCCGCCGCTCGGTGGGCTGCCACAGGCGATGATGAGCCTCGACTCGCTGGCCTCGATCACCGGCGATTCGGACCAGCTCGATCTGATCGAGCTGGATCTCGCCGATGGCGTCGATCCGGAGGCCTTCGTCGCAAGGTATCTCCCCGACGTCGGCGAGGGGTTGGTTCTGCAGACGACGGAGAAGGTCACAAGCGGTCTTGAGCAGAACCTCGCGAGCAACCAGATCGGCTTCATCCTCGCGAGCATGCTGGCGATGCTTTCCGCCGCGTTCATCATTATGACCGGGATGACGACGGCGGTCGCGGAACAGCAGCGTTCGCTCGCGATCTTGCGTTGCATCGGGGCGACGCGTGGGCAGATGGCGCTCGGGCAGCTCTTCACCGGCTTGGGGATCGGCCTCGTTGGTTCGCTCATCGGTACTCCGATGGGCGTCGGCTTCGCGGCGATCATGATCTGGTGGTACAGCGACTTTGTGCCAAGCGGGCTCGCGGTCCCGCTCGACATGGTCACGCTGAGCGGGCTCGGTGCGGTGCTCGCCGGCGTGCTGGGGGCCGCTTGGCCGGCGTGGCAGGTGGCCCGGACGAGCCCGCTCAAGGGGCTCTCGGGTCGAGCACACGCGGCACGTCCGGTGCAGATCTGGCGGGTTCTGGGCTTCGCGCTACTCGGGATCACGATCCAAGCGATTACCGTCGGACTGCCGACGGACAAGGACACACTGTTTTGGGGTTACGCGACGGTGGGTTTGCCGGCGATGTTCGTCGGGTACTTCCTGCTGAGCGTGCCGGTGGTGGTCGTGGTGTCCCGCTTGGTGTCGGGTCCGCTCTCGCGTTTGCTGGGGCTGCCCGGCCCGATGCTCGGGCGTGCGGTCGGGGCGACGCCCTTTCGGCATGGGTTTACCGCCGGCGCGATGATGGCGGGGCTCGCGCTCATGATTTCGATCTGGACCAACGGGGGCAGCGTGCTCCGCGATTGGCTGGGGCGGATCGAGTTCCCCGACGCGTTCGTGAACGGTCTGAGGCTCCCACCCGAGGCCCAGGACCAGCTCGAGGCGATCGATTGGGTCGATGAGACGTGCGCCATCACCATCCACCCGGTGAAGACCGATGCGTTCGGGGTCGCCGCGTTGCAGAGCTACACGACGAGCTTTGTCGCGTTCGAGCCGACCGAGTTCTTCGAGATGACGTCGCTGACGTTCTTCGAAGGCGATGCGGAAACGGCACTCGCACGACTGGAAGCGGGCGGCGCGATCATCGTGGCCCGCGAGTTCCAAGTGGCCCAGGGCGTGGGCGTCGGGGACGTGTTCACGGTCGTCGAGGGCGACGAGCGGTATGACTTCGAGATCGTCGGTGTCGTGACCAGCCCGGGGTTGAGCCTTGCGAGCAAGTTCTTCAATATCGGCGAGGAGTACATCGACCAGTCGGTACACGCAGTCTTCGGCTCGCGCGGCGATATGAAAGAACGGTTCGGGAGCGACAACATCCAGCTCTTGCAGGTCGATATCGACTGGGAGAAGGCGGAGGCCGCCGCGGCGATCGATGGAATCGACGCACCCGGCACGGATCAGTGGGCGATCGAGCAGATGCGCGAACGCCTCTTCGGCTTGGGGGTGCTCGACGCGGGGAGCGGCCGACGGATCAAGCGAGAGATCATCGGGTTTGTCGGCGGCTCCTTGGTCGTGTTCAGCGCGGTCGCGGTCGTGAGCATGCTGGTGGCCTGCTTCGGCGTGGCCAACCTGATCGTGGCCGGCATCGAGAGCCGGCGCTTTGAGTTTGGCGTGCTCCGAGCTGTGGGCGCAGAGCGTGGGCAGTTGGTCAAGCTCGTCTTGGGTGAAGCGGTGATTGTCGCGCTCACGGCGGGGGTCGTCGGCACGCTGATGGGGATCCAGGGCGCGTGGGCCGGGGCACGGATCTATGAGTTGCTTCTCGGCTTGCTACTCACGGTGAAAGTCCCGGTCGACACCGTCGTGCTTGGGTGGGGCGTCGTGATGTTCTTCAGCGTGGGCGCCGCGGCACCGGCGATGTGGCGGCTCAATCGGCGCAAGACCCGCGAACTTCTGAGCGGCCCGGGGGGTTGACCCCCTCGACTCTTCGATCGGACTTCGGTAGGATCTTCTCTGGAGGTCGTCTGATGTCATTGAGAAGCGTCTCGGTCGTATTAGCGTTGGTATTGGTCGCGCTCGCCACTCCGCTCGTGCGGGCACAGCCTTCGACGGCGCCGAGGGTCCTGACGATCCCTTGCAAGGGCACGGTGGGTGTGCAGATCACGGCCAAGGGCGTCGGCGACGCACTCTCAAGAGCGAAGCGTCAGAAAATCGAACGTGTGATCTTCGAGATTGATAGTGAAGGTGGCTTCGTCTACGAAGCCTCTGCGATCATGGACGTGCTCCGCGAGCACGCGGAGACCTTTGAGATGGTGGCCTTGGTCGAGGGGCGGGCGCTCAGCGCCGCGACGGTCTTCCTCGCGGGCGCGGACGCGTGGCTTGTCACCCCCGGAGCAACAATCGGTGCCGCGGTGTCGTACTCGCAAGATGACTCGACGGGGAACGTCGATGTCGATGCGAAATTCAACGCGGCCTGGTCGTCGTCGCTCGCGGGACTTGCTGAGCAGAGCGGGTGGCCCGGCGATCTCTTCCGAGCCATGGTTGAGCGGGGCGTCACGCTTTATGCCGCCTTCGAAGACGGCGCGACCGAGCGAGCGACGTTCAGCCGGACGTGGCCCGAGGACAAACCGGAGGTCAAGCGGATCGACACCGCTGAGACCGTCCTCGCGCTGAACGCGAGCGAGTTGGTCGAGCTTGGCCTTGCCAAGGCGATCGATGAGTCGGATCTTGAGAAAGTCGCGACGCTTCTGGAGTGGGGTGACGTCCGGACGGCGGGACGGTACGGGGCCACGGTCATGAACTCAGCGGCGCGGGAGCGGGAGAAGCTCAGCGACCAGATCGGAGGCCTCAACGAGGAACTGACCTGGCACGTCGAGCAGGCCCGCCAGACCGATCCGAGGGGCGCTGACATCTACTATGACCGCGACACGATGCAGCTCACGCCGGCTTCTCAGCGTCTCTGGGCGCAGAAGGCCCAGGTGGCGCTCGGACACTGGACGTCGGCGGAACGTCTCTTGAAGAAATGGGCGCAGCTCGACAAGAGAGCAGAGCGGGCCGGCGCGTTGCACCTTCGCGTGGATCACGACATGGCCGACGAGGTCTACAAGGCTGTCGCTGAGAACGTCGCCTTCCTTCGGGCAAACATGCGGAAGACGCACCACCAGCTCGAACCTTGAGCCTGGTCGTGCACCGACTTTGATACGCTCGGCGCATGAAAGCTCTCGCTCTGTTCGCGTGCCTCACGGCGATGGCGTGTTTCTCGTGCACTTCCACCACTGAGGGACCGTCCGGGACGTCGGCGCGTGAATGGAGCCCGCCCAATATCGTGCTGATCATGGCCGATGACATGGGCTTTAGCGACATCGGGTGTTACGGGGGCGAAGTCAACACGCCGAACATCGATGCGCTGGCCGCGAAGGGCGTCCGGTTTACACAGTTCGCGAATGCCGGTCGCTGCTGCCCATCGCGCGCGTCGCTGCTGACCGGGCGGTACCCGCACGCGGTGGGGATGGGCTGGATGACCGCGGTCGACGAGGGGATCGAGGGATACCGGGGGCAGATCGCCTCCGATGTTCCGACGGTCGCAGAGATCCTGGGCGAAGCCGGCTACGCCACCGCGATGTCGGGGAAGTGGCACCTCACGGTTGACGGGTCGTATCAGGGCCTCGGAGCCGCGGCCCGACCGAATGGATCGTGGCCCACCGAGCGGGGATTCGACAGGTATTACGGAGGGCTCTCGGGTGGGGGCGGGTTCTATCGGCCGACGTCGATCGTGGACCAGGAGACCAGGGTGCTCGCTGAAGACCTGCCGGATGGCTACTACTACACACACGCGACGACGGACGCGGCCGTCGACTTCATTGATGAGTTGATGGGTGACGACCCGCTGTTCTTGTACGTTGCGTACTACGCGCCGCACCGGCCTCTGCAGGCGCCCGAGGAACGCGTCGAACCGCTGCTTGAGCGTTACGAGCCTGGGTACGACGCCCTCCGTCAGGCACGGTTCGACCGGATGGTTTCGATGGGCATCGTTCCGGAGGGCCACGAGTTGCCGCCGGCGGTGAATGCCCCGCGGGCTTGGGACGAGTGGCCCGAGCAGCGTCAGACGAAATGGGTCCGAGAGATGGCGACCTACGCGGCGATGATCGAGATCATGGACGATGGGATCGGGGAAATCGTCGACGCGATCGATGCCAAAGGCGAACTCGAGAACACGATCTTCGTGTTCCTGAGCGACAACGGCGCGACTGATGAGGGCGGCCCGGTGAGCCGGCTCGCGGCGGATCTGTCGAACACGCCCTACATGCTCTACAAGAAGCGGACGAAGGCCGGCGGGGTCCGATCCCCGCTGATCGTCTCGGGGGATGCGGTCACTCGATTGCCGTCGACCATGCTACCGGGGTCACTCTTTCACGTTCCTTCTCACGTCGTCGACCTGACGCCCATGATCCTGGGGTACGCTGGCGTGTTGGACGGCGGTGAGTTCGACGGCCGGAACATCGCGTGCGAGTTCACAGGGCTCGATTGCGTTTCAACGCGTAGCCTTACTTTCTGGGAACACGAGGGCAACCGCGCCGTTCGAGACGACCGCTGGAAGGCGGTCGCGACCGGCGTCCCGGGGGCGTGGGCGCTGTACGACCTCGCGACGGACCCATTCGAGCAGATCGATCTCGCCACGACCGAATCCGAGCGGCTCGCCTCCCTGACCTCGGAGTGGAACGCGTGGGCCGAAGCGAACAGCGTGCTCCCGGTTCATCATGAGGGCTGGTACAAGCGAATCGACAAGTACAAGGCTCTGGTTCCCGACCAATCGGGCACGGCGCTGTCCGACTGATCGCCCGCCGGCGTACGCTCCGGGCATGGGCGGAGATCTTGTCGTTTCGGGTGCGTCGGCATCGGGTGAACGCCCGTTTGAGGTCGTGAGTTCGTTCCAACCGACAGGCGATCAGCCGGCGGCGATCGCGGCGCTTTCGAAGGGCATCGAGGACGGCGCGAAGCACCAAGTATTGCTGGGCGCGACCGGCACCGGCAAGACGTTCACGATGGCGAACGTCATCCAGAAGGTGCAGAAGCCCACGCTGATCGTGAGCCACAACAAGACGCTCGCGGCCCAGCTCTTTGAGGAGCTCAGGGCGTTCTTTCCGCACAACTCTGTCAACTACTTCGTCAGCTACTATGACTACTACCAGCCCGAAGCGTACATCCCCGGGCGCGACATCTACATCGAGAAGGACGCGAGCCGGAACGACGACCTCGACCAGCTCCGCCTTGCTTCGACGAGCAACCTGCTCAGCCGGCGTGACACGATCGTCGTCGCCAGCGTGTCGTGCATCTTCGGCCTCGGATCGCCCAGTGCGTACTCGGAGAAGGTGCTGACGATCACGAAGGGGTCGACGATCGCAAGGCGTGACTTCTTCCTCGCGATCAGCGCGATGCAATACCAGCGGAGCGACATCGACTTCAAGCGGGGCACGTTCCGTGCGAGGGGCGACGCGATCGAGGTGTGGCCCGCCTATGAGAAGTTCGCCGTGCGTATCGAGCTTTTCGGAGACGAGATCGACCGCGTCGAGCTGATCAACCCACTGACCGGAGAGCTGCTCGCAGAGGAACGCCAGTTCTTCTTGTTCCCGGCCGTGCACTACGTCATGCCTGAGGATCAGTTGCAAGCGGCGGTGGACGGGATCCGCGCCGAGCTTGACGGGAGGGTGCTCGAGCTGCGGAGCCAGGGCAAACTGCTCGAGGCTCAGAGGCTGCTGGCTCGGACAAAGTACGACTTAGAGATGATCGAAGAGGTCGGCTTTTGCAATGGGATCGAGAACTACAGCCGCTATATGGACGGGCGGGCGCCGGGTGAGCGTCCCTTCACTCTGCTCGACTACTTCGATTACGCGCCGCCGGCCTCGGGTCGAAGCGGAAGCGAGGATGCGCCGAGCCGCGAGGGGATCGGGCGTGATATCGAAGAGGATGAACGTCGGTATGGGGTCGCGCGCGAGAACGCGGGCGACTGGCTCCTGATCATCGACGAGAGCCACGTCACGCTTCCCCAGGTGCAGGCGATGTTCAACGGCGATAAGGCTCGCAAGGACGTCCTCGTCGAGCACGGCTTCCGGCTGCCCTCGGCGCTCGATAACCGCCCGCTTCGGTTCGAAGAATTCGAAGCGATGGTCCCCAGAACGGTCTTCGTGAGCGCAACACCTGGCAAGTACGAGCTCGAGAAGACAGGCGGCGAGGTTGCGGAACAGGTCATCCGACCCACCGGGTTGCTCGACCCGATCGTCGAGATCCGTCCGGCGAACGGTCAGATCATGGACTTGATCGATGCGTGCCGCCAGCGCGTCGAAGAGGGGGACCGGGTTCTCGTTACCGCGCTGACCAAGCGGCTCTGCGAAGACCTGACGAACTACCTCGATCAGCAGGGTCTCCGAGTGCGGTATCTGCACAGCGAGGTCGAAACGCTCGAACGCGTCGAGATCATCACCGACCTGCGGGCGGGCGTTTTCGACGTGCTCGTGGGCGTCAACCTGCTCCGCGAGGGCCTCGACATGCCAGAGGTCAGCATGGTGTGCATCCTTGACGCCGACAAAGAGGGCTACCTGCGATCGGCGACGAGCCTGATCCAGCAGATGGGACGCGCGGCGAGGAACGAGCGTGCCAAGGTCATTCTGTACGCCGACACAATGACCGACGCGATGCGGGCCGCCATCGAAGAAACCGAGCGGAGGCGTGCGAAGCAGATCGCGTTCAACGAAGCGAACGGAATCACCCCGACGACCATCCGGAAGGACATTCGCAGGGGGATTGAGTCCGAGCTCAAAGCACGCCGCAAGGCCCGCTCAGCAGCGGAGAGCAACGAGCCGGCGGTCGACGCGTTCGAGCTCGAGCGGGCGATCGAAGCGGAGATGCTCGAGGCGGCCCAGGACTTGCAATTCGAGAAAGCGGCGGCGCTGCGCGACCAGAAGAACAAGCTGCGCGAGTTCATCGAGGCGGAAGCAACGGTTCAGGATCTGACCGATGGGCCAGAGACCCCGCTGATGATCAGACGATCGGAGCTTGAAGCAGCAATGGGCGGCAAGAAGCCCAAGCGAAAGAAGCGGAGCGGGAAGCCCGGTGCGCCCGGGACCAAGAGCGGGCGGCGCGGAAGATGATCAGCATTTTTCTCTGAATCCTCAACCACGGCACGCTGCAGGGGTACACCCCTGATGCCGGACGCCCACGCGAATGCGCCGGCGCCCGGGTCGCGTACCAACGCTCGACCGGGGCAGACTCTCAAACGCCAGCAAAGGAGACACACGATGTCCTGCATCGCGATCGGTATCGCCGCGTCCGTTGCCGCGAACTGCTTTGGCGTCATCCCCGTCGATACGTCCGAGGCCTACCCGCCCGAGCGGATCGAAGCATCCCGGTCAACCGTGGGCACCTGTGACGTGTTTCAGACGAGCCAAGTGCTCCCGGCGGTCGAGACGATCGTGGACACCGGGGCCGGCGTCGCCGCGACGGCGACGGTCGGCGCGGTCGTGATCCGCCGCAGGCGAACATGACGCGAGCCGCTTCGACGAGAGTGGGTGAACCGGGCTAACGTCGTCCATGACGATGGAACGCCAGTCCCCGAACGCGTCGAACGGCTTGCTGCGCAGGCTCGGGTACCTTGCGATCGGGATCGCCATCGGCATCCCGATCGCGGGGTACTACCAAAGCCAACGCAAAAAGGCGGTCACCCAGCAGCAGCAAGAACGTGCAGAGGCCGCCCAGGCGGAAGGCGCTGGTTCGGATACGCCCGAGACGGGCTCTCCGGGCACCGAATCCGTTCCCCCGGCCGAGAGCGAGCCGGTTCAGCCCTGAAGCTTGTGGGCGACGAGCCAGAGCCAGCTGATGTTGTGGTTCGGGTAGGTCTTGTCGAGCCGCTCCCGCTCGATCGCCATCACCTGAAGACCGGCCGCTTCGGCGAGCCCGGCGACTTGCGACACGCGATAGGACGCGGCCTGCTCCCTGACCTGTGGCGAGATATTGTCCTCGCCATCACCGCCCTTGAACTGGGCGACGAACCGGCCGCCTGGTGCGAGCACGCGGGCAATGTCGTCGATGTTCGAGCGGACCACCTCGCGGGCCATGTGCTGAAAGACGGTGAACGCGACCACGACGTCGGCCGTCTCATCCGCGACCGGGGCGAGGGTCATCCCGTCGCCGACGTGGAGGGTCGCGTCGTGGCCCTCGAGAATGGCCCTGGCTTCTTCAACGGGTTCGGCCGCCAGGTCGACGCCGATGAGGCGCTCGACGCGGTCTCGGAAGTGCCAGAGCAGGCGGCCGTAGCCGCACCCGACCTCGAGGAGCGTGTCGCTGGGGCCCGGGTTGACGTACCGGGTGATCTCCGCGATTCCCAGGTCGTGGAACCGCTCCTGGTAGCGGCGGTGCCCGTTGAAGTAGGCGCTGCCCTTGTGGAGTTCGCGCCAAGCGGCGATGTTCTCGTCGGCGGTGGCGATCGGGTGATCGGTGTCTGTACGAGCATCGGTGGTGCTGGTCATGCGGGTGGTATCGGCTCTTGGGAGGGGGCCTATTGAGCGGAAAGAGCGGGGCTTCCCCTCCTTCCGTCGGGGTAAGAGCGGCTCTATTCTTCGCATCCATGCCCACATCGCTCGCGCCAGCCTCCCCGATCAACGTGCCCGCCCCAACCCCGACGCCGAAGACCAGCCCCCAGCCCGCCCTGGACGCCGACTGGCGAAGCGGTCCTTGCATCCGGGTCCGCGGCGCCAAAGAGCACAACCTCAAGAACATCGACCTCGACATCCCCCGAGACCGGCTCGTGGTGATGACCGGACTCAGCGGCTCGGGCAAGAGCTCGCTCGCGTTCGACACGATCTTTGCCGAGGGCCAGCGCAAGTACATGGAGAGCCTCTCGGCGTACGCGAGGCAGTTCCTCGACCAGCTCAAGAAGCCCGACGTCGAAGAAGTCGAGGGCATCCCCCCCACCATCGCCATAGAGCAGCGCGGTTCGAGCCACAACCCTCGATCGACGGTCGCGACGACGACCGAGATCTACGACTACCTGCGCCTGCTCTTTGCCCGGTGCGGAACGCCTCGCAGTTGGGCGGTCACCAAGAGCAAAAAGGACGGGGTGGTGCAGGCGCGGTCGGGGGCGCTCATCGAGGCGAGCAGCGCGACGCAGATCGTCGACGCGGTGATGAGGTGGCTCGATGCCGGCGGCCCATTCGCTGGGAGCGACCGCGGGCCGAAGATGATGGTGCTCGCGCCGGTCGTCCGGGGCAAGAAAGGCCATCACAAGGAAACGCTCGACGAACTCTTCGCGGCCGGGTGGCAACGCGCCCGCGCGAACGGCGCGATTGTTGATCTGCGGGACGCGCTCAAGGAGGGCGGAGAGAACCCGCTCAACCTGCACCGCTACAAGAAGCACACCATCGACGCGGTCATCGACCGGCTCGTCCTCAAGCCCGACGCGAGACAGCGGCTCGCGGAAAGCGTCGAGGCGGCCCTGCGGCTCGCGGACGGCGCCGTCGTGATCACCGTCGAAGACGGCGACGGCTGGAAGGACCATGCCTTCAGCGAGAAGTTCGCTGACCCGGATCATCCCGAGATCGCGCTCGAAGAGCTCTCGCCCCGGCTCTTCAGCTTCAACTCACCCTTCGGCGCCTGCCCGACGTGCCACGGCTTGGGCTCGATCCTCGAGTTCGACCCCGAACTCGTCATCCCCGATCCCGAGCGTGCGATGCTCAAGGGCGGGATCGCCCCCTGGAAGAAGAACGGGCCCGGGGGCATGATCTACCCCCGTCTGCTCCGCCGGCTTTGCAAAATCGTTGGCCTCAGCGGCAACGAGGGCTTCGGCGAACTCGACGAAGACACCCAGCACATGCTCCTCCACGGCACCGGCGAACACTCGGAGGAATGGGGCGTCAAGTGGGCCGGCATCTTGCCCATGCTCCAGAGCTGGTGGGAGAAGACCGAATCGACCTGGGTCAAAGACCACCTGCACACGTTCCAGGCCGAGAGCGTCTGCCCGACCTGCCACGGTGACCGGCTCCGGATCGAGGCCCTGCATGTCCTCGTTGAGAGCACGCACGCGGCGGAGAAAGACCGGGCTTTCAGCGAGAGCGTGATCGGGCGCCCCAAAAACGATGGGACGATGCTGAATGTCTCGGAGTTGGCGAAGCTCAACATCAACGACGCGGTGAAGTTTGTCGAGGGTCTAAAGCTCAGTAGCGAGCAGACGCAGATCGCTGAACCGATCGTGCGCGAGGTGCTGAACCGGCTTCGCTTCCTCGCGAGCGTGGGCCTTGAGTACCTCTCGCTCGACCGCCGCACCGCGACGCTCTCAGGCGGCGAGGCCCAGCGGATCAGACTCGCGACGCAGGTCGGGTCTGGCCTTGTCGGCGCGTGCTACGTGCTCGACGAGCCGACGATCGGCCTCCACCAGCGCGACAACGACCGGCTCATCCGAACACTCAGGCATCTCGCGGACATCGGGAACACCGTTCTCGTCGTCGAGCACGACGAGGACATGATCCGCTCGGCCGACCACGTCGTCGACATCGGTCCCGGTCCCGGTGTCCACGGCGGAACCGTCGTGGCCCAGGGAACGGTTGATGAGCTCTGCGCTGTCGAAACGAGCCTCACCGGTGACTACCTCTCGGGGCGAAAGACGATCGAGGTGCCCGAGAAGCGGCGTCCGGTGAACGCGAAGAAGGCGGTCACGATCAAGGGCGCGAAGGCCAACAACCTCAAGAAAGTCGACGCGGTCTTCCCGCTGGGCGGCGTGGTCTGCGTGACAGGCGTGTCGGGCTCGGGCAAGTCAACACTCGTCAACGAGATCCTGCTCAAGGGCGTGAAGCAGCACCTGCGAGGCGGCAGCACCGGCCCGGGCGGACGCGATCGCCCGGGCGAGCACTCACGCATCAACGGGCTCCAGCACGTCGACCGCATCATCGAGGTCGACCAGAGCCCGATCGGTCGCACGCCCCGATCCAACCCTGCGACCTACACCGGCATCTTCGACGACATCCGCAAGGTCTTCACGCAGGCCAAAGAGTCGAAAATCCGCGGCTACAAGCCCGGGCGGTTCAGCTTCAATGTCGCGGCCAAGTCGGGCGGGGGCCGTTGCGAGGCGTGCCAGGGCCAGGGCGTGAAGCGGATCGAGATGCACTTCCTGCCCGACGTCTTCGTCGAGTGCGAGGTCTGCAACGGCAAGCGCTACAACCGCGAGACGCTGGAGGTCACGTATCGGGGCAAGAACATCGCCGACGTGCTCGACATGACCATCGAGGAAGCGTGCGGGTTCTTCGAGAACCACCCGAAGATTCTGCGGTTCGCCGAGTGCCTGCGTGACGTCGGGCTCGACTACATCAAACTAGGCCAGCCCTCGACGACACTCTCGGGCGGTGAAGCCCAGCGTGTGAAGCTCGCGACCGAGTTGGGCAAAGGCACGCGCTACGACGGGACACCCAGCGACGAGCACACGCTCTACATCCTCGACGAGCCGACGACGGGCCTGCACTTCGAGGACATCCGCAAGCTGGTGACGGTCTTGGACCGCCTGGCCGCGGGCGGGAATACGTTGGTGGTGATCGAGCATAACCTCGACGTGATCAAAACAGCGGACTGGCTCGTGGACCTCGGTCCGGAGGGCGGCGACGGGGGCGGAACGATCGTCGCAAGCGGGACGCCCGAGGCGGTCGCGAAGACTAAGGGGAGTCACACAGGCCGATACCTCGAACAGATGCTCGGCTAGAGCTTGCGCACATCGGTGTGTCTGCAGAATGGTGAAGCATGCCTCGAAAGCGAGAACATGATCCCGATCACGTCCTCCTCGGATTGGTGTCCGCGTTCCGCGAGGGCGGCTACGAAGGCACCTCGTTCTCAGACCTTGAGGCCGCAACCGGCCTTGACCGCGCACAGCTCTCTCGCCTCTACGGCGATAAACGGACTCTGTTTCTCTCGGCGCTCGACCGCTTCATCGATATCGGAATCTCTACCTACCTCGAACCGCTCGCCGACGCTGGACGCCTCGACGACATCCGCAGTCTCCTGCTCATCCCGTCAAAGCTCCACGGGTCCGAAGAAGGCCGGCTCGGGTGCCTCGTATCCAATACGTGCCGAGAGCCTATTGCGACGGACGACCCAGACGTTCAGGCCCTGATCCAGAAGCACTGGCGACGACTCGAGGGGGCATTTGCTTCAGCGCTCCGGAACTCGGTCGCCGCCGGTGATCTCGATATGAGCGACACCGAGATCCGCCGCACCGCCCGACTCTTCTACGGCGTCCACGTGTCACTTATGGTGCTCGTGAGAGCCGGCGAATCAAAGTCGGTGCTCCGAGACATCGCTCTCAGAGCGTTCGAGTCGATCGACTGAGTATCGTCAACGTCTATTGACGAATTCCCAAAAAGCCGCTACGCTGTCGAAGTGAACGCCGACAGCACCCACGATGACAGCCCTGCAAGATCACCCCGCGTTCTTGTCGTGATCAGCGTCCTGATCGGACTGACCGTCACGCGCTCGTTTGCGCTGGCGTTCGTCCCGAAACTCTCGATGTTCGGAGGGGCTGCCCCGGACGCGTGGCTCTCCCCTTGGATCACCGACGCGGCTCTTGGGGTCATGATTCCTGTCGTCATTATTGCTGTGCACAAGCTCCGCGGGGCATGGGTGTGGGGTGGACTGCTCGTCTACAACACCCTCGGCGCCTTCGACTACGCCAACGGGCTCGTCACGCAATGGCTCCATCCACTCCCTGCCTCGATCGCGGCGCCGTCCGTTGTTGTCGGATCGATCTGCTTTACGCTCACTCTGCAGCTCATGGGCTTAGGGCTTTTGTTTCGCCGAGACGTCGTGGCGCACTACCTGGGAGTAACGCCGTGCAAATGAAGGGCAAGCGCGTTCTGATCACAGGTGGCGGCTCGGGCATCGGCCTCGCCCTCGCGAAAGCAGCCTCGCACCGCGGCGCGTCCGTCGTGATCACGGGGCGCAACGTCGACAAACTCGACCGAGCGGCAGCGGGTGACGATCGCATCGAGGGGCGGGTCTGCGACGTCACGGACGACTCGGCCGTCACGGCCCTCCGGAACGAGCTCGCCGCAACCGGCGGTGTGGACGTGCTGGTGAATAACGCCGGCATCGCCCGCTTCTTTGACATCACCACCCTACACCCGCTTGAAGAACAACAGCAAGAAGTCGACACCAACATCATGGGCCCGATCACGATGATCCAGCGCTTTTTGCCCGATATGCTCGATCGCGACTCAATGATCGTGAACATCAGCTCGGGCCTGGCGTTTATCCCGTTGGCGGCGGCGCCGGTGTATTCGGGGACGAAAGCGTTCTTGCACGCGTACACCCGATGCCTGCGGACCCAACTCAGAGAGACGTCCGTAAGGGTCGTCGAAGTGCTCCCTCCCGTCGTCGCGACGCCCATGATCGAATCGGTTGAGATGGATGGGATCAAGGCGATGGATCCCGCGGAATTCGCGGACGAGGTCTTCCGGGGGCTCGATCGAAATCGCGAGCTGATCCTTCCCGGGATGACATCGCGATTGCGCCTCATGAACCGCGTGGCGCCAGAGTTCGCTTACAACCAGTTGAACCGGGCGCCGCTTCCCAATGCGGGCTCTGGTGCAGAGGGCTGATGAGCCGCGGGAGGATCGCCCCTGTGGATGACGCGGGTCGACCCGAAGGGTGAGCGGCGAAGCCCGAGGCCCCCGATCAGTCACTCCCGACGCCCGCCCCCTGAAACGCCGAAGCGGTGGCACCTGGCACCCTCCGCCCGGCGACGAGCACACGCTCTACGTTCTCGACGGACCGACGACCGGCCTGTACTTTGATGACATCCGAAAGCTCGTCGCCGTGCTCGACTGCCTCTCCGCCGGCGGGAACACGCTGGTCGTCATCGAGCACAACCTCGACGTGATCAAAACGGCGGACTGGCTCGTGGACCTCGGTCCGGAGGGCGGCGACGGGTGAGGGACGATCGTTGCGAGCGGGACTCCGGAGACGGTCGCGACGACCGACGGGAGTCATACAGGGCGTTATCTCAAGGAGATGCGCTGAGGGGACTGGGGATCGGACATCGGTGTTTGGCACGCCGAGGGCGGGAGACGTGAGTAAATCGGCGTACGGTGCTATAGCTGTAGCGAAGCTCCACCCACGAACGCCAGCGCCAAACTGCGAACGACGTGAACCACCGTCCGTTCATGGACTTCCAGAAGCTCAAACCACGGCTCTCGGTATCAATCTAGAACACGGTACTCAACCTGCATAACCGAGTCTGGTCTGAACGTCACGTAGCCAATGTACAATCCGTTATCGACAACGGATGACACCTGCAACTGCGACGGAGCACGCCGAGCCCCCGATTCCCAGAAGCTATAGTTGAAGTGGATCGCATTTGCGGGATTCAACGGGATCCCTGTTCCATCGATGGTGCCCCCTGGACCATCGAACAACGCCAACGCCCCTTGATATGCCGTCGTCGAACGCACTTCGACTCGGCCTGGTGCGAGACGAACTGCGTTGAATTGATCAAGATCATCGCGATCCGCGATGAACGCGATCTGCCAGTCGCCTACATCTCCGCTCGCGCCCACAATACCATCAATCTTCGCCTCCAAATCCGCCAAGCTCGGCTCCGTATCCGCCACCGGCCCCGCCGGCGGAGTCAACGGTCCCATCGCCAGCCCTGCCGCAAGCATCGCCGCGAGACCGAACCCACCCATCGCCCACTTCATGTTGGTGTTCATGACGCACTCCTTCGTAGCTCAACACGCCGCACCATCGCGGCTGAACTGCCGAGGCTACCGCGGTGGGCCTGAAACACAACATCACAACAATGAGCGACGCGCACACATGATTGTGGATGTGCCCGGCAAAGCATTGTCTTTTCTAGTACTTGCCATCCTCCACGACCAACCCGCACTATGTTTGATCTCAGGAGAATTCCATCTACGACAAGCTCGCGGCGCTCGCCGAACGTGCTGAACAAGTCAGCGATCAGGTTGGATCGGAGGAGGCGACCAAGACGGCGCTCGTGCTTCCGTTCATCCGAGAGCTTGGTTACGACGTGTTCAATCCGGCCGAAGTGGTTCCGGAATACACGGCCGATGTCGGGATCAAGCGCGGCGAGAAAGTTGACTACGCGATCTTCCGCGATGGGAATCCGATCATCCTGATCGAATGCAAGCCTGTGGGGTCGAAGCTCGCGACGTACAGCTCACAGCTCTACCGGTACTTCAGCACGACCCACGCGCGGATCGCTGTGCTAACCGATGGTCTTCGATATCACTTCTACTCCGATCTGCACGAGACCAACAAGCTCGACGAGTCGCCCTTCTTCTCGTTCTCGCTTGAGAGGCTCCGCAAGGACGACGCCGTGCGGATCGAACAGTTCGCGAAGCCCCAGTTCAACCTCGACGAACTCCTCATCGAAGCGGAAAGTCTGAAGTGTCGCGCAGCAATTCGGGGCCATTTTGCCCGAGAGCTCGCTGACCCGTCGGACGCGTTCGTGCGTCACTTTGCCGATGCGCTCCACGAGGGCCGGATGACCCAGGGCGTCTTAGACCGCTACCGCCTAATGGTGAAGGCAGCATTGGGCGACTACGTCAACTCAGCGGTCGAACGACGCCTTCAGAGCGCATTGGGCAGCGCACCGATGGCGGTTGCAACATCGCCCGAGCCGCTTCCGGCTGATGCGGCTTCACCCGACGACGACGCCCCGGCTCAGGAAGACGACGGTGTCGAGACCACCCTCGAAGAGCTTGAGGCATTCTTCGTCGTCAAGGCGATACTCCGCGATCTGGTTGCGCCGCAGCGGATCGCCTCACGCGATGTCCGCAGCTACTTCGGCGTGCTGCTCGACGACAACAACCGCAAGCCGATCTGCCGACTTTGGTTCAACCGCTCTCAGAAGTATCTGGGCGTGTTCAACGAAACCAAGGCGGAGACGCGGATCCCGATCGGCAGCGTCGACGAGATATTCCATCACGCCGAAGCTCTGAGAGCGTCGCTTGAGCACGCCCTGGGCGCCGAGACTCTGGAGCCGGCGAGTTCGGATTCGTAACCCGATTCGAGCTACGGTAGCTCCGCTACCACCTGCGACCCCCACCACCCGTGCAGCGTCCAGCTCTCGGGTTCGGGAAGGATCGCATCGGCCTCGTCCGGGCCCTCCACGTCGAGCCACACGATGATCTCGTCGCCGCCGTCCGGGCTTGAGCCGTGGAGGCGGGCCTGGAAGATCACCCCGTCTGCTTCGCGAGCGCGGATCGCGAAGGGTTCGGCCCAAGCACGCGTCGCGAGCATGTACGCACGCACCGGCGGGGTCTGCCCTTCGGGTTCACGCTCGCGGCGGGCCTGGTCGTCCTTGTTCATCTGAACGAGGTCACGTAGTGGAGCCTTTGTCGATAAACGATGGGCTTCGAGAACGAAGATGCCCACGTCGACAGCGGGATCGGTCGCTCCGTATTCGAGGGCGGTGTCGGTGTCGGGCGTGTCGAAGACCCAAAGGCCCCGGTGGTTCTCATCGGCCTTGGGGTCGGCAAACGGACCGGCGATGAGCAATTGCCCCGCCTGGGCCATCCGCGACATGTTGGAGAAGTGCCCAGCGAACGCCTCTTGTTGCTGCTCTTCGGTGAGGTCGGTCGCCGGGCCGGTCTTGATGAAGACGAACGTGTACGACGGCTTCGCAGCCCTGTGCCTGTCTTTATGTGTGTTCGCACAGCCTGCGAGAACAAAGGCGAGCAAGAGAACCGGCACCAACGTCAGGCGAGAGCGTTCAGTCATTCCCGGATCGTACCTCCCGATCGCGGTACGGTGCTCCGATGACCACCCTCAACCCGATCGCCAATCGGATCGCGCGGATCGAAGCCGGCAACGACCCCCAGTTCCTCGCACGCATGCCCTCGGGCTACGCCATCCTGGCGAACCAACAGCCGCCCGAGGTGCGGGGCGGGTGCATGCTCCTGCCAACCCCCGACCCGCACGGCGGACCCGCCGGCGGGCCTTCGCACCTGGGCGACTTGTCCCCGAAAGCCCAAGCACAGTTCCTTGCAGATTTCGCCCTACTCGGCGAGGCCGTGCGAATCGCGACGGGCGCTCAGCGCCTCAACTACCTCATCTTGTGCAACCAGGTGCCCTGGCTGCACGCTCATGTTGTGCCCAGGTTCGCGAACGAGGACCCCAAGCTCCGCCTGAAAGACCCGTTCGAGGCGTACGACTTTGGCTCGGCGCCAAAGGCCAACGCGGCCGGCCCGGAGGCCGAAATCCACCGGTCCATCGCCCAAGAATTGGCGGCGCTTCTGGGCTGATCGTTTCATGCCCCAGGGCGTTCATATAGGCTGACTGCATGATCCAGACCCGACTCCTCGGCAAGCTGCTGCGCGGCAAGGCGACGACATTCCAGATCGGTTCCGCGTGCGTCCTTGGCGGGCTCATCGGCGCCCAGCCGGGCTTCATGGAAGCACCGGGCATCGTGACGCTGCTGGGCGCGTGCCTGCTGATCCTCAACGCGAACCTTTTCTTCGCTGGGCTGGTTGCCGGCGTGACCAAGCTGGCGAGCCTGGCGCTGATCGCGGTCCAATTCGAGATCGGGATGATCCTGATCGACGGGCCGCTCCAACCGCTCGCGAAGGCCGCGATCAACGCGCCGGTGCTCGCGTGGTTCGGGGTTGACAATTACGTCGCCGTGGGCGGGCTCGCGGTGGGCGCCGTGATCGGCATCGTCGCGGCGGTCGCGCTGGTGAAGACCATCGCCGGCTTCCGCAAGAAGATGGCCGATCTCGAAGAGAACTCAGATCGGTACAAGAAATGGTCGAGCCAGGGCTGGGTCAAGCTGCTCTCTTGGCTGCTCATCGGAGGAAACAAGGGTAAGAAGAGCTACGAAGAACTCGTCGAGAACAAGGGCCTGCCGATCCGCATCCCGGGTGTCATCGTCGCGACGTTGCTCGTCGGCGTTGTCGCGGCCCTGCCTTTCGTGCTCACCGATGGTGTAGTGACTTCGGTGGTCAGGTCCGAACTGGGCAAGGCGAACGGGGCGACGGTCGATCTCGAATCGGCATCCGTTGACTTGCAGACTGGGAAGGCGACGCTCGTCGGGCTTCAGATCGCCGACAGGGCCAACCTCGATCGGAACCTGGTTCAGGCCCAAGCCATCGACGCCGACTTCAGCACTGGTGATCTGCTCCGCAAGCGATACACCTTCGACCAGGTCGTTGCCAGCGAGGTCAAACGCGACACGACGCGCGCGACACGAGCCGAACTGATCGGCGACCCGGATCGCTCCGACACACCCCCGTCAGACGAAGACAGCGGCCCGCTTGAGGACTACATCGAGAAGGCCGAGGAGTGGAAAGAACGACTCGATCAGATCAAAGACTGGCTCGAGCAGCAGACGAGAAGCTCGGACGAGGACAGCGACGGGTCGGGCAGCGACCCTGGCACGAACCCCGATGGCTCACCAGCCGATCCCACGGCCCCGCAGGAATCGCTCAAAGACCGCCTACGCCGCCTCGCACGCGAATCGGGCTACGCATCGGTCACCGCTGACCACCTCGTCGACGACCATCCAAGAGCCCTGATCCGCGAGTTGCGGGTCGAGGGCATCGAATCGGAGACCGACCCCCGGGTGTACGACCTCGTGGGCACGAACGTGTCGACCGATCCTTCGAAGGTCGAGGAGCCGGGCGTCATCCACGTCACGTCGCGCGACGATGTCGTCGACGTCACGCTCAGCGTCCCGGGCTCTCAGGGCGGCGTCCCGACCCTCGCCGCGACGCTGACCGATCTGCCCGCCGATGATCTCGCGGCCGAACTGCAGACCGGCGACGAACCGCCGTTCCTCGGGGGCACCGTCGACATCGCGCTCAACGCGGAACTGCCCTCGGCCATGATCGACGCGCCCATTGTCGCGACGCTTCACAACACCACCCTGAACGTGCTCGATCTTGGCCCTCAGAGCATCGGGAAGATCCAGTTGCCGGTGCACCTCAGCGGACCGATCGACAACCCGAGCATCCGCGTCGAGCGAGGCGAGATCATCGAAGCGCTCAAGGAAGCCGGCAAATCCGAAGCCGCGGCCAAGCTGACCGCAGAAGCCGAGAAACGCCTTAACGACGCCGCGGCGAAGGTGGGCATCGACGTCCCGGACGACCTCGCCGACAAGGCCAAGAAGGGAATCAGCTCGCTCTTCGGGAAGCCGGATAAGGATGAGGACGACGACGGGCCGTGAGTCGGCTCGGTCTGCCAGACCCGAATCACCCGAGCCCGGGCAGCCGCAAACGCTCCGCGAGGTCTGGCACCCAACGCCTCACTGTCGAAACGTCGAACCGCTCGGGCAACGCTCGATCCGGGTCCGACTCGATCAGTGCCCCCACCACCGCTTCGACGAGGGTCGACGGGCTCGCAGAGCCTCCGCTCAGATCGTCTTGGTCCGACCACGTCAGCGTGACCGCGTGCAGGCTCTCGCCGCCATCTCGCCGGGTGATGCGTACCTCGTACGCCCAGCCATACATCGTCTCGGATTCGCTGGACACGCGGACAGGTCGATCGCGTCCATCGCCGAGTGGGCCGCCGGTTGGGCCGCCGGGTGGTTCACCGTGCTGATCGAAAGGACGAGGAACGGGCTTGGGCTCGATGAGCCCCCAATCCTCGCGGTCCGGGTTCGGGCCCGGGCCCTGGCCAGTTGATTCGCTCACCCGAGCAGGTCCGCGATCTCGTCGTCGACCGGGTTCGAGGCTCGCCCGTCGGCCGGGCCCTTGCCTCGCTTGGTGCCCTTGCCGGTGGGCTTGTCGCCGTCTTCGCCCTCGTCGCCGTCCTCGCCGTCGGCGTTGTCTGCTTCGAGTGCCGCGACGCGTGCCTTCTCGGCTTCCTCGAGCGCCCGCTCTTCGGCCTCGAGCTGTTCCTTGCTCATCTGCCGCTTGATGGCGTCGATACGGTTCTTGTCGGGCGCGAGGACGATGCTCGTCTGTCGGCCGACCCAGCGGGGCGCCATTTCAATCTTGGCGATGTCGCCCAGGTCGTCGCAGATGCCGCGAAGGCGCTCGAGGCCGAGCTCCTTGTGCATCATCTCGCGGCCGCGGAAACGCTGGGTGATCTGGACCTTGTGGCCCGCCATCAAGAACTTGCGTGCCTGATCGACACGGATCTGCACGTCGTGCGGGTCGATTTTGATCGACCGCCCGAGCCGGATTTCCTTGAGCTCGGGCTGCTTGTTCGCACTCGCCTTCGGACGCTTGGAGAGCTCGTACTTGTACTTGCCGTGGTCCATGATCTTGCAGACCGGGGGACGCACGTCGGGCGAGATTTCGACGAGGTCGAGCCCACGTTCTTCGGCCATGCGAAGAGCCTCGTGGGTTTCGAGGACGCCGATCTGCTCGTTGTCAGGGCCGATGACGCGGATTGGGGTGATCCGGATCATGTGGTTGATGCGGGTCCGCTGGACAGGGCCCTGCAGTCTCATGAAGCGTCGAGCGATGTGAGTTCTCCTTCAGCAAATCACAGACGCGACGGCCGCGCGGCCGATCGCTTTGATACCCCGAATTTATACGTCTGACCGGCCTGAAACAAGCGGCTGAGGCGGGACTCCCCCGGTCGTCCACGGGCCCCGGCCCCGGTGGCCCCACCGCTCCGGGGGATTCAGCCCCCCGATTCTCCATCCAGCGACCCGCCGATCACCCCGTCTCACGTCGCTCAGCGGACCACCAACAGCACAACGTTGCCGATGAGGCTCATCGCGAAGAGCACCGCGAGAAACACGAACGTGGGGGCCGTGACCTGCTCACCCAGCGTCAGCCCTTTGGGGGTCGACGTGTCTTCAACGATGGAGACGTCCACGCTCTGCTCGACCGACGCGATGTCGGCCAGATCCGCCTCGCCCGCGAACTCGCGGTGGGCCAGAGGCGGCGCCTCGCCCTTGAGGACCGCCTTGAGGTCGAGCAGCATGTCTTGGCACGACCGGTACCGGTCGCGGACCTTCTTGGCCATCATCATCTCGATGACCTCGCCGATCCCGTTGCTCAGCTTGGGGTTGACGTGGTCCGGCGGGACCAACGCCGCCTTGAGGTGCTTGCTCATCACGCTCGAGGGGTTCTTGCCCTCGAAAGGCACCTGGCCGGTGACCATGTGGTACAGCGTCGCGCCTAGCGAGTAGATATCAGCCGGGGCTCCGATGTCCTTCTCGCCGCGGATCTGTTCCGGGCTGATGTAGTAAGGCGTGCCGAACGCCTTGCCCGCCTCCGCTTCAGCGGCTTCTTTGTCCGTGATCGCCCTCGCCAGACCCATGTCGGCGAGCTTCACGACGCCGTTCTTGGCGAGCATGATGTTCTTGGGCTTCACGTCCCGGTGGATAAGCCCCCGCTCGTGAGCGTGCTGCAGGGCCTCGGTCACCTGAATCGCGATCTCGATCGCCGTCCGCTCGTCGAAACGCTTCTTCTCGACGATGTCGTCGTGGACCGTGCGGCCCTCGACGTACTCCATCACAAAGAAGTACAGGTCGCCGGCTCGACCGACGTCGAACGCCTGAACGATGTTGGGGTGGTTCAACTGGGCCGCGGCACGCCCTTCGTTGTAAAACCGCTCGATGAACTGAGGATTCGTGCTGAACTTTTTGGGCAGGACCTTGATGGCGACCATCCGGTCCAGGCTCACCTGTTTGGCCAGGAACACCCTCGCCATCGCGCCGGCGCCCAGCTTGCCCTCGACTTTGTACCCAGGGATCTGCTGCCCGGAACGCTCCTCTTCGATCACCTGGCGGAGACGCTCGATCTGTCGAGACGTCATGTACTCGTTCTGCACGAGCAGGTGGCTCAGCGAACGGCCCGCCAGATCCTCGCTCGCCGCCGCGAGTGTGCGGCAATGCTTGACCTCGTCCGGCGTCGCAAATCCGCGCTCGATCGCGAGCTGGCCGACGAGCGTGTCAAAGCTCGTGCCGCCCTTGGTGCCGCCCTTCGATTCCGATACCGAACTTTCACCTTCCGATTCGTTCAGTTGATCGTTGCCGTTGCTGGAACCAACCTTGGAAGCGACGAATTCGGGATCGAGCGTGTCGGTGTCGTCCGGGCTGCGCGCAGGCCGACTCTCGGGTCGGGTGCCGGTGCTGGGTTGTGGAGGCGTTGGCTGGGTCATCACATCAACCGCGGGGTATCTCACCAAGCAACAAACGGGCACGGTACAAAGGAAGCACCGTTCCTGTCCACGCGGCCTACCGGAGGAGCGGCCTTCACCGGGTGCGTCTGACGAACCCCTCCGAGCGCAAGACCCCTTCCGATACGTCAGTAGGTCACGTACGGATCGTATCAAGACGTCATCCGAGTGCGAAGCACCAAACCCCAGGCGGCACAATCCGATCTGACTTCCCAAGCGCCGGCGCCCCCCCCGTTTCGTTCCCGGGCCATCTACACTGGGGCTCTGCAGGACGCAGGTGTCGTCTTCGCACGCTCTATCGGCCCACGCTCGACCGTCACGGACCGAGAACCATGCTGATCGCCGAGAGCCGCCCTCGCACGCTGACGTGGCTGCACGCCGGGCCGTTGCTTTACGGAGACTGGGGGACCTCGAGGCTCTACGTCCTCGGGCTCGCCTTCCTCTTCACCGCCCACGCCAGTGTTCTCTACCTCGCGGCCATCGGCCTGCTCATGATCGCCGTCTCATGGGCCTACACCGTCATCTGCCGCTGTTTCCCGGACGGCGGAGGCGTGTACACCGCCGCGAAGCAACTCTCCCCCACCGCCGCCGTCGTCGGCTCGACGCTTCTGCTCTCGGGCTACATCATGACCGCCGCGATCAGTGTCATCGAGGCGTTCCATTACTTCGGCGTCCCCAGCACGCTCACCCTCCCGCTCGCGGTCCTCGCGATCATCCTTCTCGGAGGCGTGAACTACCTGGGCGCCAAGTCCGCCGGACGATTCGCCTTCGTCGTTGCCATCGGGGCACTGGCGGTCTCTGGTGTAATGGCTCTTGCGTGTCTGCCGTTCTTTGTCGAGGGCGTCAAGACCATCAACTTCGACTACTTCACGCTTCACTCAACCCCGGGTGAAGCTTGGGTGAAGTTCACGAAAGTCTGCCTCGCCCTTGCGGGGGTCGAAGCCGTTGCCAACATGACCGGCCTGATGTCCAAGCCAGTCGGCAAGACCGCCAAACGCACCATCTGGCCGGTGACCATCGAGGTCGTCGTGCTCAACATGGTGTTCGGGCTCGCGCTCGCTGGCCTAAATTTCGAGGTTGATGGGGTCACGCTCGCCCAACAGCACGGCCCTCACGAAGCGCTGATCGACGCCGGCGAACTCTCCACCGAAGGCGTCGAGCAGGTCGAACGCTACACCAACGCCTCGATGAAGGTCATCGCAGAGCAGTCGGGCTCGCACTTTTTCGGCGAGCAAGCCGGCTTCGTCTTCGGGAAGATCGCCGGCGTCACCTTCGGCCTGCTCCTTCTCAGTGCCACGAACACCGCGATCATGGCCACCGTCTCGGTGCTCTTCGCGATGGGCCAAGATCGCGAACTCCCCCGTTCGCTCACCAAGCTCAACTTCTCTGGCGTGCCCTGGGTCGGGCTCATTGTCGCCGTGCTCGTCCCGATCGGGGTGATCATCGCAGAGCAAGACGTCACCACGCTCGCCAAGCTGTACGTCCTCGGTGTGTGCGGCGCGATCACTGTGACCGTCGGCAGCTCGGCGCTCAACCGAAAGCTCGATATCGGGCCGGTCTCGCGGGCCGGGATGTTCGCCCTCGCGGGGTTCCTGGCGTCGGTCACCGTTACGATCGCCTTCACACAGCTTGTTTCGACCGCGTTTAGCGGTGCTTTGGTCGCCGTCGCCCTCACCACGCGAGCTATTTTGAGCAAGCGGGCGAACGAACAGATCCCCGAGCCCATGACCGGCTGGCTCGCGGAAGTGCGTTCGCAGGAAGACGACTTCGACATCGACCCCGCGAGGCCCCGGATCATGCTCGCGGCTCGGGGCCGGAGCCAGGCAGAATTCGCGGTCGACACGGCCCGGAAACGCGGCGCCACGCTCTTCGCAATTTTTGTTCGTCCGATCCGTGTTCTGGACCTCCGCCCAGGGCAAGCCCCCATCATCGACACGGACGCGGATGCCCAGGAAGCACTGGGGTCGGCTGGCGTGCTCGCAAAGGCGAACGGGGTCCGATTCGTACCGATTTACGTGTCAAGCCCCGATATCGCTGGCGAGATCCTTGATTACACCGTCACCTTCAACTGCGACACATTGATCCTGGGCAAGAGCCGCAGGAGCCTGTTTAGCAGACGTCTTGAGGGCGACGTCGTATCGCAGGTCGCCAACGCACTCCCCGACGACACAGTCCTCATCACCCGCTCCGCCGACACCCCCCATGTTTCCAGGCTGGTGATGCCAACAGGACCCGATGACCGACAATCGATGAAAGCGCCACCCAACGAGTGAGCACGCTACGCTCCCGACGTTCAACGAGCCGAGGTGTTCCCAGTGCCATCAGCCGAACAAGCCAAAGCGTTCTACATCGAAGTTGCTGTCTCCGAAGAGGTTTACGGCCTCGAGTTCGATGACGGTGAGGGCTTGCCTCTCTGGCCGCTCGCAGAGGGTCGAAAGTCCAGGCCCTTCTGGTCAAGCTACACGCGCGTCAAGGAGATGCTCGACGGCCCGCTCGCCCGCAAGAGGCTCCGCATCGCCGCGTACACCTGGCACGGCTTCGTCGAAGGTCTCGTTCCCGAGCTCGAGGCCGAGGGCATCCTCGTCGGCGTCAACTGGCATGGCCCCAAGGCCCAGGGCTACAACATGGCCCCTTCGAACGTCATCGCGATCGTCGAAGAAGAGCGAGCCAAGCACGCGGCCCCCGAAGACCGCCCCAGCTCGACCGGCACCGACATCTTCGTCGATGAATCGGGCGAGTACGCCGTGGATAAGTGACGCCCCAGGCGAAACGTCGCGCGGCGCGATACCGTCGGGGTGATGATCCTGCCCGAAACCGAAGCCCTGCTCGAAGGTCTCACCGACGCCCAGCGACAAGCGGTCCAGCACACCGAGGGCCCGCTGCTCATCCTCGCGGCCGCAGGCTCGGGGAAGACCCGCGTCATCACCCGCCGCGTCGCTTACCTGCTCGCGATCGGCGTGCCCGCCTGGCAAATCCTCGCGTTGACCTTCACCAACAAGGCCGCAGGGGAGATGCGCGAGCGCGTCCACGCGATCCTCGATCCGGACGCCCCGGAAGACGCCGCCCTGCCCCGCCACCTCCGCGGCCTCACGATCACAACCTTCCACTCGCTCTGCGCAAGACTTCTCCGCAAGTACGCCGACTCCCCGGCCCTCCCGGGGCTCAAGGCCGACTTCACGATCTACGACACCGCCGACCAAGCGGCGCTCATGAAGCGCACGCTCACAGCCCTCAACCTCTCGACGTCGAACTGGCCACCACGCTCGGTGCTCGGCGCTATCTCCAACGCCAAGAACGAACTCCTCGACGCCGAAGCGTTCCAAAATCAGGCCGGAGACTTCTACTCCAAACAACTCGCCAAGATCTATACGTCGTACAGCGCCGCGATGCGCAAGGCGGGGGCGATCGATTTCGACGACCTCCTGCTACTGACCGCCAAACTGCTCAAGAAGGACCCGGTCGCCGCCGGCGAGTGCCGCGATCGCTGGCGGTACTCGATGATCGACGAGTACCAGGACACCAACAAGGCGCAGTTCGAGATCGCGCGCCTGCTCGCCCAAGACCCGCAGCCCTCGGAGAACGCCACTCCCCCGAATATCTGCGTCGTCGGCGATCCCGACCAAGCGATCTACGGCTGGCGCGGCGCCGACATCTCGAACATCCTCGACTTCGAAGAGCACTTCCCCTCCGCCGCGACCATCACGCTGGGTGAGAACTTCCGCTCGACCGCGCCGATCTTGGCCCTCGCCGACCAACTCATCAAGCACAACGTCAAACGCAAAGACAAGCCGCTCTTCACCTCGCGGCCGGGCGGGGCGAAGGCGACCGCGGTTCTGTGCCGAGACGAGAGGCACGAGAGCGAACTCGTCGCCGACTGGTTCCGCTCGCTCAACGAGGCTCAGGCCGACCCGCTCGTCAACTCGACCGAACCGCCCGAGAAGATCGCCTGGCGCGACATGGCCGTGTTCTATCGCACCAACGCGTTGTCACGCGTGATCGAAGACGCGCTGCGCACGCAAGGCATCCCCTACACCGTCGCTCGGGGTACCGCGTTCTACCAACGCGAAGAGGTGAAGAACGCGATCGCCTACCTCCGCGTCGTCGCCAACCCCGCCGACGACGTTTCACTCGATCGCATCGTGAACACGCCGACACGAGGCATCGGCAAGGCGACGCTCGACAAAGCCCGAGACTTTGCCGACTGGAACAACATCCCGCTCTTCGACTCGCTCCGGCGCATCAATGAGGTCCAGGATCTCAAGCCCGCTGCGATGAACGCTGTAGGACGATTCGTCGAACTCATCGACGGCTGGACCGGCGCCGGCTCGTTCATGGGTGCCGACGTCTCGGAATCGCTCAAAGACCTCACCGACCGCGTCGTCAAAGAATCGACTCTTGAGGCCCACTACACCAAGCAGGCCAAGACCAGCCAGTCAGAATCGGACGCCGAACGCGTCGACAACCTCGCCGAACTCGTCTCATCGGCCGCCGAGTTCGAAGAGAGCTACGACCCCGCCGCCGACCCGGTCCAGTTCCCGGGCAACGACGTCCTGGCGGCCGATGGCGAAGCCGAGGTCCCACCTCTGCTCGCGCTGCTCAGGGCCTACCTCGAACGGGTCTCGCTCGTCGCAGACGCCGACGCCGTCGACCCCGCCCAGGGCTCGGTCACGCTCATGACCCTCCACGCCGCGAAGGGCCTCGAGTTCCCAGCGGTCGCGGTGATCGGTCTTGAAGAAGGCGCGCTCCCCCACGCCCGGGCGTTCGACTCCGAGGCGGCGCTCGAAGAAGAACGACGCCTCGCCTTTGTCGGGATCACCCGCGCTATGCAGCGCCTCGTGCTGACGTCCGCCCGCTACCGCACCGTCCGCGGCGCGACCGAACGCACGATCCCATCGCGTTTCATCGAAGAGCTCACCAGTAACCACATCGTGATGTCAGACCAGTCCGACGCGTTCGGGAGCTACGCAGACGATGACTACGACGACGTATCACAAGTCGAAGCCAAGCCTGCCCGGAGAGCCCCATCCGGGCCTTCTGCGTCCGATACCTTCCCCCCGGGCCTCCGGGTGCGTCACCCTCAGTTCGGAGAGGGCGTGATCGAAGACGCCTCGGGCCGGGGCTCGAACGCGAAGGTCGTCGTGAAGTTCAAAGGACTCGGAACCAAGACCCTTATCCTCGAGTACGCAAGGCTCACTCGCTTGGGATCCTGATGGACAGCCGAAGAGTGATCCGAGTGAAGAAGTACGACATACCGAGCGGGTACGTTGTAGCCCTCGGCGACGAAGCCCACCTCTGTCCGGTGTGCGCGACCCGACTCCAGGATGGCCCTCCACCTTGGGACGATGGCTGCCCGTCGTTCTTCTACTGTGCAACATGCAACACAGAGTTCGGCTTCGACGATGACGCCGAGGTCGCACCAACGACCACTCTTGACGAGGCATGGCGAAGCCTACGGGAGAGATGGCTCGCGACCACCCGATCCGACGGGGATCGGAAGCGGGTCGCCGAGATGCTCGACTTCATCGAGGTAAACAAGGCGAACGCCGAGGCAGTCTGAAACGCAACACTCCGGTCCCCGAGGAAACCCACATGTCTATCTCAAGACGTCTCACCCTGGCCGCGTGCGCGGCCTTCGTCGTCCCGGCTGCCTTTGCCGCTCCCGAAGAATGGCAGGTGACCGTTGACCGGCACGCGACGCCGCTCGTCGAGTCGGGCTTGGTACCCGGGCTCGTCATCGGCATGTACAAGGACGGGGAGACCGGGTTCTACGCCCTCGGCACGCTGACCCCCGACGGGGACAAGGCCCCCACCGCCGACACGCTCTACGAGATCGGATCGATCACGAAGGTCTTCACCGCGACCCTGCTCGCCGAGGCCAACCGACGAGGTGAAGCTGGGTTCGACGACCCTATCTCGAAGTTCCTGCCCGAAGGGGTCGAGGCGCCGACCCGGGACGGAGTCGAAGTCACGCTCAAGCACCTCGCGACGCACACTTCCGGTTTCCCCCGCCTCCCACCCAACATCGATCTGTCCGACATGACCAACCCGTACGCCGCGTATTCCGAGGACGACCTCTGGGAGGGCATCGAGTCCACCACGCTGCTCACGACCCCAGGCGAGACCTACGCCTATTCCAACTACGCCACCGGTTTGCTCGGGACGATCGTCGCAAACGTCTCGCGTTCCTCGTACGAGAGACTTCTCGAGAAACGGATCTTCCGCCCCGTCGGCATGGCCACCGCCACTGTCACGCTCGACCCCGTCGAGGAGGCCCGCCTTGCCCCTCCGCATCTGGCCGGAGGCAAGCCCGATCACAACTGGGACTTCCAGGCCCTCGCCGGCGCCGGGGCCATCCGGGCCTCGGCACGCGACATGATGAAGTTCGCCGAACGTGTCCTGCACCCAAAGGGCGAGGCCCTTGATGAAGCAATCGAATCAACGATCAAGCCCATCGCCAACGCAGGCGATGCCCCGTACTTCTACGCCATCGGCTGGCACGTTGCGGGCGACGGGAGCACCCTCTGGCACGGCGGCCAGACCGGCGGTTATCACGCGGCCCTATTCGTCTCACGCCCGCTCGATGCCGCGGTGGTCCTGCTCACCAACGCCGCCGATGGGACCGCGTCGGCCGTAGCCGAGAAACTCGTACAGACACTCGCCGGCGTGGATCCCGAACCCATCGTGCTTTCGTCCGACAACGTCACCGAGGAAGAGCTTGAGCGGCTCGTTGGTGTCTACGCGTCTCCGGTCGGGATCGTCTTCCATATCACCAGGCAGGCCGGCATCCTGATGGCCCGAGTCGAAGGCCAAGGCCCGCTGCGGTTGTGGCCCGACTCGCCCACCGAGTTCCATTACCGCGAGGTCGACGCCAGGGTCACGTTTGAGGTCGAAGGCAATGGACCAGCCAAGGCACTGACGCTCTTCCAAGGCGGACGGGAGTTCAAGTGCGAAAGGCGCTGAGTCAGAGCTTGCGCTCGTCGGCGAAATCAACGACACACGCCCCGCGCGGCCGCTCGAGCAGCAGGTAGAGCAGGTTGTCCGTGAACGTCGGGCTCCGGGTCAGTCCCATGTGGTCAGTGTGCAAAAAGGTCACCTGCGACCAATCGATCGGCGTCTGAACACGCGGCGACCACTTCTGCCCCGTCCGCTCGTCGAGCAGCGCGCTCGTCCGGAGCACCGTCCCATCGCCCGGGGCGTGCTCGACGTACTCGACATCTTCTGAGCCGATCCCGACGAGTCCCTTGCTGGGCGTCGGTTTCGCGTCACCAGCGAACAGGATCGTCTTGAGCCCGGGCGGCGCCGGCGCCGGCATGTCGAGCGCCCTCTGAACGAGCTTTGCCTCGATGAGACACTTCACGAGGTGGTCCATCGCGACAGCGCGACGCTTTGCCATCGTGTCTTCGCCGGGGAGCAACTTGACCAGTTCATCGTCCGCCGACGGATCGGCGAGACCCCAGCCCATCCGCTCCCAGAGTTCAAAGTCAAGTACGTCATCAACACGCCGCGTCTGGTTGTTTTCCTTTACCCAGACGTGACCGTGCCTACCCCTCGGGAGAATCTGGTACATCGACGGGAAGCTGCCCAGAATCTGAGGCGAGTACCAAGGCGTCAGAGGCGTCTTGGGCATCCCGATCTTGAGCTTGCGGAGCGACTCCAGCGAGCCAGCGTTCGGAGTACCCACGATCACGAGGTGCTCGACGTGGCGCGACCCCATGAACACCGGGCTCGCCGCGGCGGCCGGCGCCGGATCGCCACCGTAGCGCATGTAGTACCGCGCGAGAATCCCGCCCATCGAGTGGGCCACGATGTCGATCTTGACGTTGTGGTCGCACCCCGCTTCGCGCTGCGCGTAGCGGAGCACCGCCCCGATGAACTCGTCGAGCTTCTTCGCGTTCTCTGGGATGCTCCGACGCCAGTCGTAGGGAAACTGAAAGCACGTGCTCAGAGCGTTGACGCCGTAGTCGATGATCTTGTTCGATCCGATCAGCTCCCCGGTGTATCCGCCGGCCCCGAGCGTGAGGATGATCTCGTTGTACGCGCTCAGCTCGACCGGCAGCCCGAGCACCTTGCCCCTGATTTTCTCGAGCGCACCGTCCGCATCGGCGTGCTCCTCGAGCATGGGCAAGGGAACCCCGGGCTGCATCGTGATCGCCGTCATCCGGGCGCCCTCGGCCGTCGCCGGGTCGGCGAAGTTGCCCTCGAACGCGCCCCAGATCGGCGTGCCCGACGCCTTGTCGATCAAACGCGACCCGAGAATCCCGGGGATCACGATCACCGGGTTGCGCTCCGCCGCGGACTGCATCGCAGCCCTGGCGTACAGCTCGTTGAAGTCCGGAGACTCCATGGGCGCGATGCGCCGACCGAGCGCACGCATGACCTTCTTGGCCGCCGGGCGTGCGATCGAGTTGCGAGGTCGTGAAGCCATCGGTGCAAAGGTACGCCGGTGCTCTCACAAGGGAGGCACACCAGCACTGACTCAAATGACTAACCGGTCACCGCACACGCTTCTTCCACCCCATCTGAAAGCCGGCGTGCCTTGAAGCCCCGCCCCCACTCCTGCATCGAAACAAGGATCGGCTCGAGCGTGCGTCCGAACGCGGTCAGCTCGTACTCGACGCGCGGGGGCACCTCCGCGAACACGTGCCGCGTGAGCACCCCGTCGGCCTCAAGCTCGCGGAGCTGCAGCGAAATCATCCGCTCGGTCGCGTTGGGCGTCAGCCGCTTGAGTTCCCCAAACCGCTTCGCTCCTTCGAGCAGATGACACACCAGGATCGGCTTCCAACGACCGCCGATGACACTCAGCGTCGCTTCGACATCGCAGCCAGTCTTCCAGTTGTACTTCCGTGCCATCGCGGGCCTCGATCTGAAAAATCTCAATACTTACATTTTTGTGGGTACTTGTTGAGACCTCAGCATAGGCGTAAATTCTGCGACTGTCTCCAAACTGCCTCCCATCGACACGCCACAGCTGCCGAGGACCCAGCAATGCCCGAGTATGCCACGTTCAGGACCGCCACCGACGAAGCGGTGATGACGGTCACGTTTGATTTCCCGCCCGTCAACGTTCAAGGCATCCCGATGCTCGACGATCTCAACCGCCTTGCGGACGAGCTCGAGAACACGCGGGGCATCCGAGTCGTCGTCTTCCAATCGGCACACCCGGAGATCTGGGTTGCCCACGCCGACACGAACTTCCTCAAGGACATGTCCACGGAACCAACCGATCGCGACGATGTCGAGCTCCTTAATCTCCAGTCCACGCTCGAACGGATCAGCAAGCTCCCGCAGGCGACGATCGCAAAGATCGAGGGATTCGCGCGAGGAGGAGGGCACGAGTTTGCGCTCGCCTGCGACATGCGATTCGCCGCGAGGGGCAAGGCGAAGTTCATGCAAATGGAAGTCGGCATGGGCATCTTGCCCTGCGGAGGCGGCGCTTCTCGTATGGCCCGCCAAACCGGACTCGGTCGTGCGCTCGAGATCATCCTCGGTGCTCGCGACTTCGACGCCGACGAAGCCGAGTCGTTGGGCACGATCAACAAGGCGCTGAACCCTGATGAAATCGGGCCCTACGTCGACACACTCGCCAAACGCATCGCCCGATTCCCCGCGGCTTCGATCGAAGCTTGCAAGAGAGCCGTGTACGCCTCCGTCGACCTCCCTATCGGCGACGCTCTGCGGGAAGAAGCGTTCTGGCTCTATCAAGCGACAAGCCAAACGCCCGCAATCAAGCGCTTCACCGCGGCTGATCAGCAAGGGATGCAGAACGGCCTCGACAACCAACGGAACTGGGAAACCCTCGTCATGGATGTTCAGGAAATCCAATGACGCCTGGAGCAGGAACCAACGACATGCGAGCCATGATCATCAACGCGTACGGCCCCGACGCCTCGTTCACTAGCGAACAGCTCGACACACCACAGCCCGGCAACGGGCAGGTCCGGATCAAGATCGCCGCGTCGAGTGTGAACACCGTCGACACCATGATCCGCAAAATGGGCAAGGACCTCCCCCTTTCGCCGGATACACCGGCGGTGCTTGGGATGGATTTTGCCGGAACGATCGACGCGATCGGTGAAAATGTCGAGGGGTACGCCATCGGCGACGAGGTCTACGGCTGCGCCGGCGGTCTCGCCGATCTCCAGGGCACCCTCGCGGATGCGATGGTCGCCGATGCTCGCCTCATCGCTCACAAACCGAAGCGTCTCACGATGCGCGAGGCCGCCGCCCTCCCGCTCGTGGGCATCACCGCGTTCGAAGGGCTCAAGCGCGCCGGCATCAAGGCGGGCCAGAAGGTCCTCGTTCACGGCGGCTCCGGCGGCGTGGGTCACGTCGCCTTGCAACTCGCAAAGCACTTCGGTGCAAAGGTCTACTCGACCGGCGGCGGCACGCCCCAGCTTGAACTGATCGAACGGCTCGGGGCGACCGCGATCAACTACAAGACTGAGTCGGTAGAGGACTACGTTGATGCGCACACCGCGGGCGCCGGCTTCGACATCGTGTTCGACTCGGTCGGCGGCCTGAACATGCTCAACTCGTTCAACGCCGCCGCCTTGAACGGTCACGTCGCGTCGACCGTCTCGCTCTGCGAGCTCGACCTCTCCGTTGCACACTTCAAGGGACTGTCTCTCCACGTCGTCTTCATGCTCATCCCGATGCTGCACGACATCAGGCGCGAAGTACACGGCGAGATTCTGCGCGAGCTGGCCACCATCGTCGACGGAGGCGGACTCAGTCCGGTCCTCGATACCTCGAACTTCTCGCTCGAACAAGCCGGCGAGGCGCACGCCCGACTCGAGAGCGGGAGCGCGATGGGTAAGGTCGTGATCGAGAATTAGCGCAGGTTTGATCGCTCCGTAGCGGCCTCCGGCCGCACACTGCTTGCGGGACCCGCGCCGGAGTCGATCCGGCTGGCTTCCGATCGAGAAAGCTGAATTCGTGGCGCTACACGTTCGGTGACGACGCTCTCGGCTCGAGCGCGTTACGCCGGTCTGATGCCGCGATGGAGTTGCTGCACCCGATCGGCCTCGGCCCGGCGCACCGAGTCGAGGACCAGCTTGGGAATACGCCACTCGTTCTGATCCGCGGTCACGTTCGCGCAATGCTCGTTCAAGCAGCGGTACACGAACTTGAACGCATCGCGGGGCTGGTGCATCTGATCCAGCGCATCGACCACGTCGTTCCGCGTCACGTCTTCCGCGAAGAGGTCGATCAGATTCAACGGCTCGGTCCCCTTCGCGAGACACGACCGAAGCCTGGCGTTGCACAGGTCGTAGAGCATCGGACCAGTCCAGGTGAGGCGCTCAACGAGGCTCTGCTTGTCGAGCCGGGCCTCTTGGAAGAACGCGCTCGATTCCTTGAACAACGCGTGCCTCAGCTCGATCGGCAGGAGCATCTTCACGCCGAAGCGATCTTGCTGGAGGAACTTGCTGTTGAACAGGGGCCAGATCAGCTCGCGCATCTTGTCCGGATCGCCGTTGACGAGCGCCGGCTCATCCACGCGATCGATCAGGACCAGCACACCGGTGTACCCGAAGCGTCCCATGAGACGCCGCAGCGCGTCGAACGATGCGTACCGCGCCTCCTCGGAAGCCTCGTGCCAGGGAACCAGGGCGCCGCGACGCTGCCCGGGATCGAGCGATCGGAAAGAGGCCGTGATCGCGTCGCGCGAACGGGGCATCGCGGTCATCGACTCACGTACGCGCCGGGCGAGCGATCGCAACGCCAGACGATCCCAAGCGAAGCGTTTCACGAGCACCCCGAGGTAGGCCACGAGCAATACAACTGCGATGATCACGAGGAGCTGCGCCGTCGTCTCTCCGGGCGACGCCGACGCGAGGAACCCGGTCGCCGCGGCCGGCGCCCACCCGAACCACGTCAGGCCCTTCCATAGCAAATCACCCTTGGGGGCTGCGAGTTTGAGGACGCGCCGAAGCCTCGCCGCCCTCGCACCGTCGACGTCCGAACGATCGTAGAGGGCTCCGAGCGTCATCAGTTCGGTCCGGAGGCTCAACGGCAGCTTGCGCACCGATTTGACCGGCTCGCGCCCCAGATCGGCGACGGGGCGATCGGGCCCTTCCTTGAACAACGCTCCAACGATCCGCTCGGTCGCGAGTGCCAGCATCGCGTCCATGTGCTCAACCAGCCCGAACGCACGGAACGGCGTCAGCGGGTCCTTTGCCGATGCCCTCCGGTCAGTGATCTCAGAGATGAAAGGTCCCGGATCGTCGTACGACACGGCAAAGATCCGGGAGTCCGGATGCTTGGTGTTGTGAGCCATGATGCGATCTTCAATCTGCATCCGGATCGCGGTCTTGCCGGACCCCTTTTCGCCGAACACCACGGAGGTACTCGGTCGCGTCAGTTCCCCGAGTACCTTCTCGAAGTCCGAGTGCACGCTCCCCAACGCCGCAACACGGTCCTGCTGTTCGCCAGAATCAGACGCGGAACCCGCCGAGCCCGCCCCAGGGGATTCTGAGGCGAACGACATCCGCGTGAAGACGGTGTCGTGCCTCGCTTCCTCGCCTCGGAACGGGTTCTCGGTGATACCCCAGTGATCGAAGAAATGGCTGACGTTCATCGTCCCTCCGCAGGACCGGTCGAGCTTTCGCGACGCACCCGCACGTTTAGTGCTCGACCCGAGTCCCGAGGATGGGGCTCACTTCTTCGACAACCTTCGCGAGTAGTTCCGGATCCCTCGCCTCAGCATTCAACCGGAGCAGGGGCTCTGTGTTGCTCTTCCGGATGTTCGCCCACCATCCTTCGGTTTCGAAGCAATCGACGGTGACGCCGTCCAGATCGTCGATCGTGCCACGACCGGCGAAGGTGCGCCGGAGCTCGCTCAGCGCTTCGTCCTTCTCTTCGATCTCGAAGTTGATCTCGCCAGACTGCGAGTACCGCTTCACCGGCGCGATCAGCTCGCTCATCGGCTTGCCGCTCTGCGCCAAGAACGTCAGGACGGTGCCCATCGCGATCGCCCCAGAGTCGGCGTTGAAGTTGTCGCGGAAGTAAAAGTGCCCGCTGAGTTCACCGCCGAAGATGCACCCCTCTTCGCGCATCGCCTGCTTCATGAACACGTGGCCCACGCGGCCCCGGTGCGCCGTTCCGCCCGCCTTCTCGACCTCTTCGGCGACCGCCTTGGTCGAACGCAGGTCATACGCGACGCCCATACCCGGGGCCATCTTCAGGAAGTAGGGGGCCAAGACAGCCGTGAGATGGTCGCACGCCACGATCTCCCCGGTCTCGTCAACGATGACACACCGGTCCGCGTCGCCGTCGTAGCAAACCCCGAGATCGGCTTTCTCAGCCTTCACCGCGTCCTGAAGCTGGGCGAGATTGCTCGCAACCAGCGGGTTCGGCTCGTGGGCAAACTCACCCTTCGTGTTGTCAAAGTTGAGCTCGACAATCTCGAGCCCCTCGACGCTCGCCCCCTTCTTCCCGAACACCTTGGGCACCATCGTGCCCGCCATCCCGTTCGAAGCGTCGATCACAACTCTGAGGCTCTTGCCCTCGCCGAGCGACGACGGATCGCAGAACTGGAGCACGTGCTTGGTGTAGGCCTCCCAAAGATCGCGGTGCTCGACCCGCCCGGGGGTCTCGTCGCGGTTCTGGCCCCGGTCCACCATCGCGGCGTGCTTGCGAACCTCCGCGAGCCCTGTGGCCTCGCCCACCGGCTTGGCCTTCCGGGCAGACACCTTGAAACCATTGTACTGCGGAGGGTTATGACTCGCGGTCACCATCACGCCGCCGGCACAATCCAGGTAGTTGATCGCGAAGTACAAGAAGCTGGTATCGACCAGGCCGACGTCGATCACCGAGGCCCCGTGGGCGGTGATCCCGTCGATCAACTGCTGGCTCAGGCTTGGGCTCGACATCCGCATGTCGCGGCCAACCACGAGATTCTTCATCATCGGGGTCGTTTCACCAGCCCCTTCGGCCTGGCCCAGCAGGTATTTGGCACAGCCAAAACCGATCTGCCAAGCCATTTGATCGTTGAGGAGGTCGGGGTAGGTGCCCCGGATGTCGTACGCCTTGAAGATCCGTCCCAGCATATTGGCCTCCGTGACTCGGGTGACGAGCGCCAGGATAGACGCTGTGCCGCCGCGGCGAGCGGGACGCACACGTTTCTCGAACAGATCCGCGGTCAGAGCGGTCAGCCAAACCGGGCGAGGCCAAAAGCCTCGATCCGCCCGAATTGTCAGGGACGCGTCGCGTCCTCCTCAGCCCACTGGCGGTACCGCTCGCCCACAACCCCGAACACGTCCTTCGGGACGCCAGCCTCGGAGACGAGCCCCTTCCGATTCCACCAGTCCTGGACGCCGCCCAACGGGCGGCGCGGCGAGCGGAAGTCCTTGAGGATCCAGGGGCTGATCCCCTGAAGGGCCCCGGCGTCTCGGAGCTCGTCGCACCAGTCGAGATGATCGCTGTAGAACCTCACCCCGAACTCTTCCGTCCAGACCTCTTCGCTGTCGCCTCGTAGTCCCTGCTTTATCCCGGCGCCGAACTCGCTGAAGAGCAACGGCTTCTCCCAGGCCGTATCGACGACCATCCCAGCGACGTCGCTCGAGTGGTTGCCGTACCAACCGATGTACTGGTTGATCGCCAGCACGTCGGCGTACTCGCCGAAGGGATCCTCGACGCTCACTCTCGCGAGTTTGCCGTCTTCATCTCGCTTCAGCCTCGCGAAGCATGCCGCCGAAATAAGACGGCTCGAGTCCAGTTCACGAGCGATCTTCGCCAACCTCGCGCGAAACTCGGTCTGCACCGGCCTCGCCCTGTTTTCGTTCCCCACCGACCAAATAACCACGCTCGCGCGGTTCCGATCTCGCTCGATCATCTCCTCGACGTGCGCCTTGGCGAACGCCTGGGTGACCTCGTTCCCGAACTGCATCTCCCAATACACCGGGATCTCTCCCCAGACCATGAGGCCGAGCTCGTCGGCGATCCGCGTCATCCACTCGTTGTGCGTGTAGTGCGCAAGGCGAACGTAGTTACAGCCCAGTTCTTTCGCGAGCCCGAGCAACTCGCGAGCGTGACGCTCGCTCCACGCACGCCCGCCGCCGTCGAGCGACTCTTCGTGGATGCAGATACCCCGCAGGAACACCGGCTCGCCGTTGAGCACGATGCCGCGTCCCTCGGTCTCGATCTCGCGAAACCCGATGCGGTCCGAAACGACGTCTTCAACGCTCTGGATCACAACGTCGTAGAGCCTTGGCCGCTCTGGCGACCAGACTTCAAGGCGGTCGATCGACGAAGACCTGATCCTGAGCTCCGGCTCCGCTCCAAAGCCGGTCGTCACCGCCCCGATTTCCTCAACGCTGACACGCACAAACCCGCCGTCGGCACCGGGCCCATCGAGCTTCGCCCAGCCAACGAGATCGCCGTCTTCGAGCCGCAGTTCCCAGCTTGAGATGAACGTCTCGGGCACCTCAAGCAGACCAACTTCGCGCGTGATGCCGCCGTAGTTCCACCAGTCGGTCCGAATCGCTGGGACATCCTCAAACCGCCGCCGGTTATCGACGCGGACCACGAGTGAATTCTCACCCTCGGCGAGCTTCCCGGTCACCTCAAACGCAAAGGGCGTAAACCCGACGTGGTGCGCCCCCAGCCGTTTGCCGTTCAGCCACACCGTCGCGTGCCGGTTCGCCGCACCGAACCGGATAAACCGCCGCTTGCCCTCCGGCGTCGTGCCACTCTCGAAGGTCCGGCGGTACCACACCGTACCCTCGTAGAAGAAGAGGTCGTCGCGCTGCGTGTTCCAGTCGCCCGGAACGCGTAGCACCGGCGTCGCATCAAAGTTGTACTCGATCAACTGCTCAGGCCGTGTCCGCTCCCGGTCCTGCCACCAGCCATCTCGGCGGTTCTCACTGAGGTAGTTCAGCGACCCCGAGTCAAACGGATCGATCTGCACGTTCCAGTCACCGTCGAGATCGAGGATCTCGCGCTGCCAGGCATTCATGATCGGCGGAGCAAGACCATCGCCCTCTGGCGTCGATGTCGTCCGATCAGGCCGCGGACGCCCGATCCAGTCCTGCGCCGGAGCGTGCGTCGTGAGAAGGACGAGCGCGAGCACCATCACCTGAGAAAACTTCATCGAGACAAGCTACCGGAATCAGGGAATCCGCGACGAATGCCCGAGGTCATCAGATCATGACGAAAAAACGCGGCGATTCTCCGATCAACCTGCATCTGCGGTATCCCGAACAAGTACGACCACCAAGCGAGTGTTCGCTCAGTGTTTCTAGAGGAGCAGCGGCAAGGCACAAGGAGCAACCATGCCGCGCGCACACTTTCCATCAATCCTCGTCGCCGCTCTCGCAGCCACAGCCAGTGCCCAACTCGACAACGCGACGTTTTACCTCATCCAGGGCGACGGGAAGCTCTTCTCCGGTCAGTTCGGAACCCGGCACGGGTCGCTCGTCGGCGACACCGGCCTCCGCAACGCCTCGGGGTTCCTCGACTTCGACGCGTCGGGAAACCTGTATGGCAGTGGGTTCCTATCGCTCACGCCGGGCGACTATGGATTTGTCAAGATTAATCCCACCAACGCGGGCACCTCGGGTTCTGTTTCGATGAACTCGGTCGCCCCGGCGTTCGGACTAGCAATGCAAGATGACCGGACGGCGATCGTCGTGGGCCAAACGGCCGCTCCCGGTCCTCAGGTGATACAGCGTTACGACGTCGTGACCGGCGAACTCCTGTCATCGGTCGACATGCAAAGCGGTACCCGAAGCCGGTTCGGGTGGGAACTCCGCAGCGACGGAAAGATCATCACCGCCAGCAACAACACCGGCGAGTTCCAGATCATCGATCCGATAACCGGCGCGGTCTCGTCCCTCGGCGCAGCCCCGGGGCGGATCTACGGCTGGACAACCTACGGCGGCGCCACGTTCTTTGGAATGCGTGACACCGACCTCGGAAGCCCCTACTCCGTCTACACGATTGATCCTTACACGGGGTCCTACGCGTTCGTCGCCGACCTCGGTGGCGAGTTCCAGGCTGACATTGACACCATCTTCGGCTTCGCCTTTTTGCCCGATGGAGGGACCCTGATCGCCGGCGACCTGCCGCCTCTGCCGAGCCCCGGAACGCTGTTGGCCGTGTCAGCTTTGGGGCTCGTGGTCGGTCGCCGCCGCAGATTTGGCATGCCAACGGAACAACACGCGTAAGCGTCCCGAGCGGGGTGACGCTCGAATCACTCAGTCTTCCCGCAGTTCCCTGACTTCCATCTCCTCAGGCAGCGCCCGCAAGAAGGCCCGCCCGTATCCCCTCGTCACGAGCCGGGGGTCGAGCACCACCACCCGCCCCCGGTCGCCGTGACCGCGGATCAGCCGCCCCACGCCCTGCTTGAATCGGATCACCGCCCTCGGGAGTTGATCCTCGCGGAACGGGTCGCCGCCCCGCTCCTTCACCCGCTCGAGTCGAGCCTCGGTCAACGGGCGGTCGGGCGGTTCGAAGGGCAGCCGCGTGATGATGACGTTGCGGAGCGCCTCGCCCTGCACGTCCACACCCTGCCAAAAGCTCGCGGCCCCCAGCAAAACCCCGTTGCCGGCCTCGCGGAAAGACTCGAGCAGCGCCGTCCGGGAGCCCCCAGCCGCGCCTTGCCCTTGGACGAACAGCGGGTACCCAAGAACCTCCAGAGGCTCGCGCATCGCCTCCGCGGCCTTATTCAGCGTCGCGAAGCTCGTGAACAGAACAAACGCCCCGCCCTGTGTTGCCTCGACGTGCTCCAAGAGCCGCGACACGAGTTCTTTGACGTATCCGCCGCGCTCGGACATCACCGGCCCGCGGGCGCGTCCTGCCCCGAAGCCATCGCCGGCCCCCGGCGCCGGCATCGAGGTATCGACGTAGAACTCGATCTGGCGCCCGTGGTCGTACGGACTCCCGAGTTGGAGCGTGTCCGCCCCGCTCGATCCGGTCCGTTCAAGAAAGTGCCCGAACGCGGCCTCGGCGTGTTCGGCCGGTTCGTCGTCGGTGATCGTCCGCGTCGCGAGCGTCGCGCTCGTCAGCGTCACCGAGAATTCGCCCTCGTGCAGCGCCTCCTTAAGCACCGTTCCGACCTCGACCGGGGCGCACGCGATCGTCACACGGCGCCGCCCCCTCGCCCGCCCTTCGCCCCCGCCGATCTCGATCCAATAGCAACAACCATCAAGCGTCTGCTTGCACAACGCTTCCGCCCCGTCCGCGATCGCCGCGGCTCGCTGGGCGTACGCGTTGAGCTCGAACCTGTCGGCGTCGTCGCGTGCGTCGTCCTTGAGTCTGCGGAGTTGCCTCGCGAGTTCGTTCATCGGCTCGCTTAAGACGTCGGTCAGCGACTCGGGGCCGGGCACCCGCCCGCCCTTGGCGCCGCCCGAATCCACCAACTCGATCAGCATGTCAAAGAACGCCCCGGTCGCATCCTCAGCAGCCGAGAGCAGGGCCACCGCGCGCGACACCGGATCGATGTCACCGGTCACGAGTTCGAGTTGACTGAGGTATCCCTTGCCCGTTTTGGGCGAGTAGAGCGTGCTCAGCAGGTGCCTCACCCGTCCCTCGGTCAGGGACAGCCCGAAGTGCTCGGCCGCGACATCCTCAACGGTGTGCGCTTCGTCGAGCACGACGTGCTGGTACCGGGGCAAGAAACCCACCTCGCCGTCAGACCGGAACCTCATCGCCAAATCGCTGAAGAACAACGCGTGGTTGCAAATCAGCAGGTTCGCGCCTTCCATCTCGCGTCGGGCGCTCTGGTAGAAGCACCGGTCGTATGTCGCGCACCGTCGCCCCATGCAGTTGCCCGAGTCGCTCTGCACCCGGTCCCACACCCCGGGTCGCTCGATCGGGGGCAAGGTGCTCAGCGTCCCTTCCTCGGTGTCGTACGCCCAGTCTTCGATCTGGTGCAGACTCCGGCGCGACGCGGTATCGGGCAAGATCTTGAGCTGACGCTCGCTCGCAAGCTTGAGCCGGCGCAAACTCAAATAGTTACCCCGTCCCTTGACCAACACCGGCTTCAGCGTGCCGCCCCAGCCCGGTTCTTCGCCCGTTTCATCGAGCGTCGATTGCAAGAGCGGGACGTCCTTGTTCACGAGCTGCTCTTGCAACGCGATCGTGTGGGTGCTGACGACCACCGTCTCGTTGTGGGCCACCGCTCGCTCGATCGCCGGCACCAAATACGCGAAGCTCTTCCCGACGCCTGTCCCAGCCTCAACAACGAGCCGGCCCCGCCCGTCCAGCGACGAACGCACAGCCCTGGCCATGCGGATCTGCTCTGCGCGCGCTTCGTACCCGGCGCCCAGCGCCCGCGCCACGGCGCCGACGTCGCCCAGAACGTGCTCGACGACATCGATGCTCACGCCCCGCCCGCCTCCGTGATGCCAAGCGGCTTGCGCTTCGGCTCTCCGTTCGGCCTCGGGTACATCCGCGGCGTCGCCCTTCGCTTCTCGAGCACCACGATCCGCCCCGATGGCGTGTCGACCGTCCCCGCGTGGCTCGTGTGCAAGGCGTGCAGCGCGCCCTTCGCTTCTTCGAGTTCTTCGTCGGCCTTCTGGCCCTTGATCAGAACGCACAGCCCGCCGACGCGCACGAAAGGCACCGTCAACTCCACCAGCGTCGCCATCGCCCCCACCGCTCTTGCCGTGACGACGTCGAAGGCATCGCGCATCGCGCCCTCACGCTTCGCGATCCCGCCGGCGTCAACCCGAGTCCCACGCTCCTGGCCCGCCGCCTCGGCCCGAGCGTGAACCACGCTCACGTTCGACAGCCCGAGCTCGGCCGCCGCGTGAGACAAGAAGCGGCACTTTTTCTCCGTCGAGTCGAGCAACACAAATTCGGCCTCGGGCATCACGCACGCCAAAACCAAACCGGGCAGCCCCCCGCCGCTCCCGACGTCGAGAACCCGCAAACGCTCCCGCCCCTCGGCCGTCTCCGCCTCTGCGAGCACCGGCAAGAGCGTCAGGCTGTCGAGCACGTGCCGGTCCCAGGCCTCGGTCGCGTCCTTGATCGCCGTGAGATTGATCACCGCGTTAGTGGCGAGGAGCAGCCCCAAATACCCGCCCAGACGCTCGACCTCGCCCTCGTCGAAGACCACGCCCAACTCCGCGGCCCGGTCAACCCAGCCGTCCGGAGGTGATAACGCAGTGATCCCGCGCGGGAACTCGACCGGGGCGGTCCACGATTTCGCGGTCGGGCCACGCCGCCCCGAGGGGTCACCGGCTCGCGACGACCGCCCCACGCTGCCGCTTCGCCTCGATCCGTGTCCGCCCTGGCGCCCGTTGCTCATCGTCGTCAGCGTATTCAAAGCTCTTGCGGAACGGCGGACGAGCCGGATGCAATCCGACATTCAGGATCAGGCCCGTCATGAGCCAACTGGTCACGATGCTCGATCCGCCGTAACTCACGAACGGGAGCGTCACCCCGATGATCGGGAGGAGCCCCAGGTTCATCCCGATGTTCACCGTGCTCTGGGCGGCCACGAATCCCGCCAATCCGACGGCGATCAGGCGCCCCTGAGGCACCCTCGTCGTCGCCGCGGTCAGCGCCGCCCCGAGCACCCAGATCAGGTTCAGCCCGATGATCGCCGCGCCGCCCAGCAAGCCGAACCGGGCGCACAGCACCGCGAAAATCGTGTCGTTGTGCCGCTCGGGCAGCGCGTTGTACCGAACCAGCGCCCGGGCCGCTTCGCTGGGCATGCCCGTCAGACGACCGGCGCCGATCAGGTTCTGAGCCGTGTAGCTCTGGAAGTTGATGTCAGCGGCGCTCGATTCGTCGCCCTGGAACTGCTTCACAAGGCCGACGATCCGGACTTTCTGGTGGTCTTGCAGCAAGGGATACGCCGCCGGCGCCGCGCACGCCGCGGCGACGCAGATGATCGCGAGATGCCTCAGCCGCGCCCCCGCCGCGATCAGCATCGCCCCGAGGGCCGGGACGAACAGGCTCGCCGTCCCCAGGTCGGGCTGGAGGGTGATCAGGGCCACCGGCGGGAGCGTGATGAGCCCCGGGAACAGCAGCCCCTTGAACGTCCGGTGCGTCGAGCGGTATCGCAGGTAGTGCGCCACCACGAGCACGTACGCCACCTTCGCCGGCTCGCTCGGCTGCACGTCGATCGGTCCGAGGTCGATCCACGCCCGGGCCCCGTTCCTCGGGGTAACGAGCGCCTCGGGCACCCAAGGAACCAGCAGGAAGACAAGCAAACCGATGCTCAAGAAAAACGCCGGCCACGCGACCCAACCCAAAACGCGGAAGTGAGGCAACGCGATCATCGTCGCCGCGAGCATCCCGATGATCAGGAACACGACTTGCTTCCACGCGATCGCCGCGAGGTCGCCGGCGGCGATCGGGCGCACCGTTTCTGCCACGTCGATCCCGTAAACCCCGAGCAGACTCAACGCGAGCCCCGCGAAGACACAGATCCAGGCTGGGTTCGTCAGCTGCAGCGCCCGGCGCAGCGGTTCACGGCGCGATGTCGAGCCCCGGACGATCGTCTCAAGCCCCATCTCACGATCGGAGAGGATCGAACCGATCAAGGCGCCCCCCCCGATCGGACGTTGGCCATCACCCGCGCCGCGACGGCCGGTGCGACCGCATCGCGGGCCGCGTCGCCGAGGTATCCCTCGGCCGCGAGGGCTCGCACGACCTGGTTGGCGACCGGGCCGGCGACCTTGCCGCCCGATCCTCCGTACTCGACGATGACCGCCGCCGCGTGCGTCGGGAGCCCCCCCTCGGGCCCGCAGAGCAGGACGTACCACGCGTGGTCGCCGGTGCGCACCACGAAGGCCTCTTCGGGTCCCTCGCCGTCCGGGTCGTGCCGCAGCGCCGGGGCCTCGGCGGTGCCGGTCTTCGCCCAGACGTCGACGTGCGGCGCATTGAACGTGCGTTCCCGACGCGACCCGGTGTCGATCGTCGCACCCGTCCCCGAAACGTCGTTGGCCGCGAGCCGCAACCCTTCGAGCGACGCGACCACAGCCGTCCGGTTGAGCTCGACCTCGCTGACCTCGGGCAAGCCGCCATCATCGATCAAGCGAGGTTTCACGTGTACCCCGGCCCTGGCCAGCGTCGCGTAGGCGCTCGCCGCGTGGAGAGGCGTCCACGACACCGGCCCCTGGCCGATGGCCATAAAGATCGCGTCTTGTGTTTGCAGCCCATCGGCGCCAACGCCGGCGGAGGCGCCGATCTGCCCGGGCCACTCGGGGCCAAGCCCAAGATCGAACGAAGCGCCCAAACCGAAGTCAGCGTACGCCCTCGCGACCCGCTCGGGCCCCATGCGACGCCCGAGTTCGTAGAAGAAGATGTTGCAACTGACCTTCAACGCGTCCGACGCCAGCACCGGGTCGCCGGTCGCGCTGTGGGTGCTGCCGTACCGCTTGTAGATCCAGCAGCGGTACAAGCCGGGCCGGCCCTCGAGTAAGTGACCGGTGCAGACGATCCCGTCGCCCAGCCGGTGGTGGCCCTGGCTCACCGCCTCGGGTAAGAGCAACGCCTTGGCGATCGACCCCGGGGGATAGGGCGCCGCTATCGCGCGGTTGACCGAGGCGGGGTGCCACGCGGCGAGGGCCGCGTGAAGATCGTCGGCGGGCTCGCCTTGGTGCGTCACCGCCGGAGTCGAGACCATCGCAAGGATGTCCCCGGTATCGATGTCGAGCACGACCGCCGCGCCCGCGAGCGGCTGACCGAGTGGAACGCCCTCTTCTTTGTGCCAGGGCTGCACCCGCGTCAATCCCACCGCCGGTTCGAGCGCCGCTCGGACTCGAGCCTGGAGCATGACATCGATGGTGAGCCGAACGTCGTGGCCAGGGTCGGGATTGACCTCGGTCACCTCGCCGGTGTCGAGCCGGCGGGTGCGGACCCCACGAAGGCCGCGTAGTCGATGTTCGTGCGCACGTTCGAGGCCGCGGCGGCCGACACCGTCACCCGGGCGGTACACGCCGCGGTCTGTGCCTCTCTCGGTGAGGGCTCGATCGCGAAGGTCCGGGTCGTCGGCGAGGGCCGCGGAACGCCGCTGGGTGTCCTCAGCGAACAGGTTGCGCCGGACCGCGCCGACGACCGAACCGGCGACGCCCCGAAGGGTGACGCTCTCGGCGCCGTCACCCCGGAGCGGTCCCGGGAGCGACGTCTTGTCGACCGCGACGACGACTGTCTCAAACGGATGAAGGCGATCGGTGGAATGCCTCACCGTGACACCGGGCAGAAGCGGGACTTCTTCTTCGAGCGCACGGCTCGCGTGGGTCTCATCGCCCGATGCGGAAAGCAAAGGCACGCTTTGCTCGACCAGACCAAGCAACGCGAACGCGTCTCGGTCACGGACGTCATCGATGACCGGGTGAGGGCTCCTTTGCTCGAAGATCGGGGCCCTCGCCCGAGCGGTGATCGCGACCATGTCCTCCTCGGTCACCGCCAATCCCTGGGCGGTCCGCTGTGCGAGTTCGTCCGCGATGCGCCGCTCGACGAGCCTTGCGTGCATGCGCTCAACTCGACGCACGATGGCCTTGACGCGAGCTTCGACATCCGCCCGCTCGCGACCGGTGGCCGTCGCGAGACGGGACCAGAGTCGTTGAACATGGGCCTCGTAGACGGGCGCGTACGCCGCAACCAGTCGCTCTCGCTGCTCTGCGTCGAGTGTGGGCCAGCGGTCTGCGTGGGCGCGCCGAGCGAACTCGGTCGCTCTTTCCGTCGACCAGGCACCGCTCAGAACGTCGAAGTCGACCTCGACCGAATAGCTCGGTCGATCCATCGCGAGGACACGTCCCTCGCGGTCGAGGATCCTGCCGCGAAGGGTCGGCAGCCAGGTCACCCGATAAAGTCTGCTTTGGGCCCGCTCGAGCCGCTCATCGCCCTCAACGGCGCCGAGTCGGCACTGCTGGAGCGCCATCACGGCGCACACGGCCATGAAGCCGAAAGCCAGGACCATCACCCGGCGGTGAAACATGCTGGGGAGAAGCGATCGAAGCATTTTCCGATTCAAGGGCCCTCGGGCCGCGCCCATCGGAGCACGCCCACCGGACTCTACGATCGGGCCGCGAAGGGTCCCAACATGACCGAGACCTTGTAGAACCCTGACAGCAGGCCGAGATCAGCCTCTGGGCTCGACCCACCGGCTCAACTGGGCGTAGGCGTTGTGGGAATGGATCGACTCAAAGTTCTCCGAGTTGATCTCGAACCACTTGATCCGCCCGTCGTCCTCGAGCCCTCTGGCGAGGTCGCGGACGATGTCTTCGACAAACTTGGGGTTGTCGAAGGCCTTCTCGGTGACGAACTTCTCATCAGGCCTCTTCAGGACGGCGTACACCGGGTGGCTGGCCGCGTCCTCGAGCAGTTCGACGAGGTCTTCGATCCACACGAGCCCATCGGCACGGACCTTGGCCTCGATGCGGCACCGCTGGTTGTGGGCGCCGTACTCCGAGATCTCCTTGGAGCAGGGGCACAAACTTGTAGCAGGAGCAGCGACGCTCAGGATGAAGTCTTCCTTGCCCTTGGTGGCCTCGCACGAGACCGTCACGGCGTAGTCCATGAGGCCCGGCTGGCCGGTTACCGGCGCCTTCTTTTCAATGAAGTAGGTGAACTCGGCCTCGAAGTGCGCCGTCTCAGCGTTGAGACGCTCACGGATCGCCTGGGTAAGCGAAGGGACGCGTTCGGGCGTGATGGGCTCGCACGAGTGCTCGTTGAGCACCTCGAGGAACCGCGACATGTGTGTGCCCTTCTGGTGGTGAGGCAGGGCAACGTACATGTTGATCCGGGCAACGGTCGTCTGCTCGCCGCCCGCCTTGGTGCGCAGGCGGAGCGGGTAGACGACCTCTTTGACGCCGACGCGATCGATCGGGACCTGGCGGCTGTCGGGAGACGCCTGGACATCGGGCATCGCCGTCGATGAGCCGTTTGTGGATCCGTTCGCGCGCGGGGCGTTTGTGACGTGATCAAATGGAAGAGGCATGGGACTCCGTCCGGCAGTCAGTTGAGGCTCTCAGGGTTCGTTCCCTGAGTGGCCTGCAGATGCAGACCAGTAACGGCCTTCGCGGCGCGCCGCTCAGACCCCCTCCCCCGGCCAAGATTTTCCCGGCGAGGACTCTAGGTCACTCTGACGACGTCAGTTCTACTTCTTATCCGACTGGTTTCCGGAAGACTCAAGCAAAGACCCGGCCCAATTGATGCCGATCGTCGTGCCGAGGAGTGCCCCGCCCAGCCAATCCAACGGCGACACCGCACCCGGCCCTGTCAGTTGAGCCCCTCGCGCGGCCTCGTCGATCCCCCCAAGCCCTGGAACAACCACGAGGACGAATGGGGCGATCATGCCGGCGAGGAAGACCCCCACTGCCGGGATCTCCGGGCGATGGGCATTGGCGGGGTCACCCCCAGGGAGCATGGTCCCAGTGATCCGCGAAGCGGCGGCGCCCAGGATCGCTCCCAGCACGCCGGCAAAGAACGCCTGTCCCCGTAGGTCGTCCCGGGCGACAAGCCAACTCCCGACGAGGGCGCCGGCCGCGGCGACCACGATGCCCAGCATCGCGCCTTTGGACGTGAGCAACGCGACGAAGGCCCCGACGCTGATCGGGGTGCCGTCTTTCGACGCTTCTCTGTCCATCGAGACGGTGGCCCAGAGCATCGCGATCCCGCACACACCGAGCAACGCCGCCTCGATGACGAGCGTGATGACAGCAGGGAATCCGGGGCCAGCGGCGCGGAGCGCGTCGCCGAGATCGCCGACCGAGAACGCCGCCCAAGCCACTGTCAGACCGGCAACGGTCCTGCCCATCTGAGCGCTCGAAATCCGGGCTCCCAGAGCCGCGGCGACGACACCGATCGCACCGATCGCGGTGAGCGCGAACAGACCGCCCGGGAGAGAGGTGTTCAGGAGGAGAGAGACGTCGTGACCGCCGTGCCGATCGACAAGGCGCGTGACGAGCATCGCGGCCAGCGGCCCAAGAATGATGAGCGCGACGATGTTGAGGGTCCACCGGACCGCGGACTGTCGGATCGCGACGACGCCCTCGGACTGCAGGATGGAATCGGCCTGCGGCGGGGCGCCGGGGGACCGCGAAGACGCTGGCGGAACGGAGCTCATAATTTCATCATCCCCCCACCGGGGAGCATTGGCAAGCGGGGCCAGGCAGGACGACCGGGCCCACCCCCAGTACCATCGACGCGATGCCGAATGACGAGCCCGATAGCACGGCGCCCGAGAAGACGCCCCCAGACGCCGGAGGGCTGAGCGTTTCGCTCGCCGACTCGTTCCGCCAGCGGCTGGCCCGAGAGGGCCACGTTGCCCTGCAGGACCTGTGGGACGACCTCCTGTTCGTCCGGCTCGTGAGGGCACCCAGGATGGCGTTGCGGCCCGAGCGGCTCGCGCTCGGGCTCGTGATGCTGCTCGCGATCGTGGGCGCGACCGGCGTGGTTTCGGCGCTGACCGGGCGGGCCTTCCCGAACGCTGCGGTCTTCCAGACCGTCGAACTCGTCGCGGTCGAGATCGTCCAAGACCTTCGGTACGCCGACCTGAGCACGCTCCCAGGTGGGCTGGAGATCATCGCGATCGAGATCGGACGCTTGGCGACCGAGCAACCGCTGGGCTTCGTGCTCTTTGTGGTCATCGGGGCCAGCCTCTGGTCGGTCTGCGGGGTGGCGATCGGCCGGGCCGTTGCGCTGGAGACCTGCGTCGGCGCTCGATCGGGCCTCCGGGCCTCCCTCAGGTTCGCGGTGCGTCGCGCCGGGTCTGCGATCGGTGCGGTGCTCATGCTCCCGACCTTCGCGGCCGCCGGGCTCATCGCAGCCGGCGGTATCGGCGCCCTGCTTTTCGCGCTTCCGGGTCTGGAGATCATCGGCGGTGCGCTCTTTGGCTTCACGCTCGCGTTCGGTGGCGTCGTCGCGGTCGTGGGGCTGGCGTACGTCTTGGCGTTCCCGGTGCTCACCCAAGCGATCGCGGTCGAAGACGATGACGCATTCGATGCTTTGCAGCGTGCTCTCGCGTACGTCATCGCTCGCCCGCTCGCGTTGACGGTGTACGTTGGCTTGGCGTTGGTCCAGGGCGTCGCCTTGACACTGCTGATCTGGTGGCTCGCGTCGCTCGCCCTCGATATCGCGAGCGCCTCGATCGGCGTTTTTGGCGGGCGGGGCGGCTCGACGATGGCTGACGCGTTCGACCGGAACGGGGCCGCCGGTATCGTCGGCTCCCTGCTCCGGGTGTGGGCGGCGGCGCCGGTCGCGCTCGCTGGTGCGTTCGCCGTGAGCTACGTCCATTCCGCTGGAACGATCGTGTATCTGCTGATGCGCCGGATCGTTGATGGCCAAGACATCGAGGTCATCTACATCGACGAGAGCGCGTCGTCGGGCAAATCCCAGGGATCGAGCGTTTCGGGAAGCTCATCGAGCGGCGTCGACTGATCGATGGTGTAGCGACCGACCTCCGTCCGTCGCAACGCGGTCAGGACACCACCGACACGCAGCGCGATACCGATATCCCGGGCAAGAGACCGGATGTAGGTGCCTTTGCCGCATCGCACGTCGATGGTGAGCAAGGGAAACGCAAACTCGAGGATGTCGATCGCGTCGATGCGCACCGGGCGAGGCTCGAGTTGATCGAGTTCGCCGGCGCGTGCGAGTTCATACGCACGCTTTCCGTCGACCTTCATCGCAGAGTGTGCCGGCGGGCGCTGCATGATCTCGCCGGCGAAGGACTCAAGGGCTGCCTCGACATGCGCACGATCGGGCATCTGTTCCACGTGGAACGGTGTTGTTTCGGCCTCGAGGTCATCGGTCGGGCTGGTGCGTGACAGATCGACGGTCGCGGTGTACCGCTTGGCGCCGTTCATCACTTCGGGCACCCGCTTGGTCGCACGGCCGATGAGCACGACGAGCACGCCAGTCGCCAGGGGGTCGAGCGTGCCGGCGTGTCCAACTTTGATGCGCTTGGCGGCGCCGCCGGCACGGAGCTTGCCCCTTATGCGCGCACAAACGGCCATCGACGTCTTGCCCAGGGGCTTATCGATGACGAGAAGGCCCGATGGGGTGGGGCGATCCGGAGCTGGCTGGGGCGTTGATGTCATCGTCGTGGGGTTTGCTCAGCGGCGGGTGTCGATGACCTCGAGCTGCTGGATCTTGCCGACGGAGTAGTTGTAGCCCGAGACGGTGTCGACGAGATTGGCGTCGATGCGAGCGTCGGACTGGAGAAGGGTCGCGGTGCCTGCGGGCGCGATCAGGAAGCCTCGGTTGGAACGGGCCCACTCTTTGGCATCGTCGGCACGCTCGACGAGGGCTCGGGTTCCGAACACGAGCGAGTCTTCGTGGTATATGACGGCGCCGATCGGGATCTCGGGCGTCCAGCCGGCCTCGACAGCGGTCTCAACCAGCCGCTCGGTGATCCAAGGGGAAGACGCGGTCGGGAGCGCGACGGCGGTGAGGTTCCAGAGCCCGGCGATCGCGGCGACGGTGGCGAACGCCGCGGCCCGAGCGACAAGCCCCCGGGCCATCGCGTCGCGGGCGTTCCAGAGCAGATAGCCGCAAGCGGCCGCCAGAGCGACCGCGAGAGCGATCCACAGACCGGCGCCGCCCAGGACCGCGATCGTAACCGGCGCCGCGACCATCAGAACGAACCCGATGAGCAGCCAGAGCTGCACACCCATGCCTGTTGTTGTGGCCGCGAGCCCGGGGAGCGTGCCGGCGCACGCGGCGATGAGGCCTCGGGCGGAGAGCAGCGCGATCGCGGGGTAAAGCGGGAGGGTGTAGTGAGGCAGCTTGGTCGACACGATTTCGAAAACGATCCAACTCGGGATGATCCAGGCGAGGCAGAAAAGCTCGGCTCGACGACCGGAGGGGGGTCTTGTGATCTGGTTCATGAACGCGCGGACGCGGACAGACAGAGGCGGGCGGGCGAGCTCGGGCTCCGGCATCGGTTCCGATTCGGGTTCGGGGTCGGGGTCGGGCCCCGGAACGAACGCCGCTCGCGGAGCGGGTTCGGGCTCGGGCTCAAGGGCGATGGGAAGGTCATCGGGGAGCTCGGGCGGGTTGGTGGGGTCGATCGACTCCGGGGCGTTGGGCTCCTCGGGCGCGGGCTCAGGTTCCTCGTGGGACTCGAACTCGACTGGTTCGATCGAAGCGGGCTGTGCGAGCGGATCGACTTGGCCTTGATCGTCGGTGACATCGGGAGCGGGCGGCTCGCCGGACGCAGCGTCTGCATCATCGCCTGGTGACGCTGGCTCTTCTGGGTGTGTCAGCTCGCGGGCGGGCTCGGGGGCGGGCCCGGGCTCAGGAGCCGCCGGGATATCAGAGATGGTTGTGGTTTGCGTGCCCCATGCCCTTGCGATGGCTCGGGTCAGGCTGAGCGCGGTGAAGACGACGCCCGGCCAGAAGAGGACCGCGAGCAGTACGAGGTGGTATCCCGGGGGGCCCCAGTGGCCTTCCTTGGCGCTGGTTGAGCGGCCGAGGGTTTCGTCGAAAACGGTTGACCAGTACTCGGCCACGCCGACCTTGGCCGCGACCGCGATGAGCCACGGCAGCACGATGACGACGGCGGTGCCCAGGATCACGAGGGGACGGACGCTCTTGATCCATCGCCAGTCTCGCGTCGCCAGTGACCACGCGGCGGCGGTGAGCAGCACGACCATCGGCGTGATCGGGCCCTTCGCGAGGACGCCCAGACCGATCGCGACCGCGAGGGCGATCGGCAAGATCCAGCTTTGCTTCGGCGAGAGCCGCTTGGTGCTCACGAGCGCCGTCAGCACCCAAAACGCGGCCGACGTACATGCGAGGAGCAGTTGATCGGCGCGGGCCTGGTGTGCGTCCCAGACGACCATGGGGCAGATGGCGAGGAAGGCGGCGCCGAGGAACGCGGCTCGCGGATCGAAAAGCAGCAGGCCGGCCCGCCAAGTGAACAGCACGGCGAGCGCGGCGGCGAGGACGCTCGGGATCCGGTACATCCAGATCGCGTCGTTGCGTGGGTCGCCGCCGGTAAAGATCGCCGCTGACGTCGTCTGCAGCCAATAGATCAACGGCGGCTTGTTAAGGCGCGATTTCTCCCCCACTCTTGGTTCGATGACCCCTCCGCCGTGGAGGGATTCGGTTTGTTCGGACTCGGGGAGCGCGACAGACTCGAACATCTGGCGCGATGCCTGGGCGAATCGTGCCTCGTCTCGGTCGACCGCTGGGATCGAGAACAGGCCGGGGAGGTAGACTGCGAGGCAGATCCCGGCGAGGATCACGCCACCGATCGGGCCCTTGGCGAGCGCCTTGGACTTGCGAACGCCCCTCGGGCCAGACCAGAAGGACGCGGCGTCATCGATGACATCGGCGAGCCAGGCGCGCATGCAATCTCCGGAGAACAGTTTGGCCGACCCTCTCGTGCCGGCGGGCGGTGAGTCTAGCGGGGCGGCGGTTGGGCTTGGCCCGATCTGGACACCCGGATATTTCTTGGCCGTCGGCACGCTGGCGGTCGGCGCGGCGGCGTGCATTCCTTTCGATCGGGCCCTGGTAGAACTTCTCGGGAACGCGGGGCTCGGGGGCGACGTTCGCCGCGAGCTCGAGGCGTTGCAGCAGTTTGGGCAACTGAGTTTCTCCCTTCTGATCGCGTGGTTGATAGTGTTGGCCGACCGGGATCGATGCCGGCGGTTGCTGGATTGGCTCGGGGCGGGCTTGCTCACGGCGCTGGTGCTCTACCCGGCGAAGATGTTGATCGGGAGGCCCAGGCCCCGCTTTGATGATCCGCAGGCGTTTCCCGGGCCGTTCGGGATGTACCCGCTCGACCCCGAGCGGGGCGTTCGGCACGGTTGGGAACTGAGCGTCCAAGGGATCAGCGATTTGTGGTCGATGCCATCGGGGCATACGGCGTTCGCGGTCGTCGCGGCGGTGTTCCTGTGGGTCGCGTATCCGAAGGTCAGGCCCCTTGCGGTCACTTTGGCGGTGATCACGGCATCGGGACGGCTGCTCTTGGGGGCCCACTACGTGAGCGACGTGCTCGCGGGGGCGGCGCTCGGGGTCGCGGTCGGCGTGCCGGCGGTGCGGGCGTTCGCGGGGGTGCGGGGGCTGGACTGGGCGTGGCGCCTCGCGGTCGACCGTCGGGCCAAGCCAGCGTTCCCGGGGTTGGCGGCACGGTTTGGCAAGGGTGTCGGCGGAGACAGCGGATGACCGAGCGGCCCGATGATCGCCCCGCCCAACAGGTGACGCCCTACGTGGATCCGCACGAGGACCGACTTGGGTGCTTGGGGTGGTTCTGCGCCGTGGTGGGCATCACTCCGGCGCGGGTGAAGGGCAAACGGCAGTTGCGAGAAGAGGCGTCGCGGGAGATGCCCCAGGTCATCCGGACGGGCGGAACCGAGGGTGAGGCGCCGGATTCCGGCGATCGTGCACCGGAGTCGTGACCGGGCTAGAGTTGCGACCTTCGCCGGAGAGGTGGCCGAGCGGTTGAAGGCGCACGATTGGAATTCGTGTAGGGCGGTAACGTCCTCGGGGGTTCGAATCCCCCTCTCTCCGCTTTCTTGATTGCTTCGCTTTTGGTGGTCCCTGTTCTGTGGCGATTTCGCCCGGAACCGCGGGGGTTGTCGTGGATCGGCGCGTCTCTGGCAAACTCAAGAGTCCGGGATAAGGGGCGCAAGTGGCTGGATTGGGTCGAGTGTCTCTCGGGGCGGTTTGAGCGATGGACCGGCGCGATCGCTGATTTCCCTGCAGTAGCGGGCGAACGTGATGATTGAGTGCATCAACCGCGAGCCTCGCGTTCGCCAGCTTCAAGTCGCTGGGAGACTGCCAGAAGTTCAAGGAATTTGTGCGTACGAAGGAAATCATGGACGAGGCCAAT
>JBCDIT010000004.1:0-327925 GCA_038748775.1 Planctomycetota bacterium | reverse complement strand
TAAACCCCCCGTTTCGGTTGCCACTGAGACCACACAACGACAAAGCCACCTCATTGAGGTGGCTTTTTTGTTGCTCGCGTTGAGGTGGCTACGAAGTCGCGATCGCCCGCCCGTAGGTCTTCACCGTCTTCTCGGCGGCCCCGTCCCACGTGAGGTTCCGGACCTCGAACGAACCGTGCTCACGGAGCGTCTGGCTGAGCGGGGGGTACCTGAGGACCGCGACGATCTTGTTGGCCATGTCGTCGATATCCCAGAAGTCGACCTTGAGCGCGTGGCTCAAAACTTCAGAGACGCCCGACTGCTTCGAGATGATGACCGGCGTTTCTTGCTGCATCGCCTCGAGCGGGGCGATCCCGAACGGTTCGGAGACCGATGGCATGACGTAGCAGTCCGCGAGCTTGAAGACGCGCTGGACGTCGCGACCGCGTAGGAACCCGGTGAACAGCACCTTGTGCCCGATGCCCAGGTGCGCGGCCTCTTCGATCATGCGGACCGCCATATCGCCCGAGCCGGCAACGACGAACTTGACGTTTTCGACCTTGTCGAGCACGCGCTTGGCGGCACGGATGAAGTACTCCGGGCCCTTCTGCATTGTGATCCGTCCCAGGAACAGGACGATCTTGTCTTCCTGGCGGATGCCCTCTTCGAGTTGGAGCGCGCCGTTGAACTCGACGCCGTTGTAAACCACGTCGACCTTCTCCGCGGTCGCCCCGTAGCGGTGAACGACGACGTTCTTTGTGAGCTGCGAAACGGCGATGACCCGATCCGCGCCGTGCATGCCCGCACGCTCGATGTCGTAGACCTGTTGGTTAATGTGGTTGCCCGAACGATCGAATTCCGTAGCGTGTATGTGCGCAACCAGCGGCTTGCCAGTGACCGCCTTCACCGCAAGCCCGGCCGGGTAGGTCAGCCAGTCGTGGGCGTGCACCACGTCGAAGTCGGTCTTGAGCGCGAGCGCCGCGACCACCTTGGCGTAGCGCTCCGCGTCACCCATCAGATCCGATCCGTACTGGTTGTCGGCCGCGGCCATCGCCTGGATCGAGTGAACGACTTCTTGGATGTCCTCGACGCGCCCCGCAGCGAGGCCCTCGAGCCAGGTCGCCGAGCCGAGGGTGGTCGTCTGGCTCCGGCGCTGAGAGATCGACTTGATGAGTTCGGTAAAGTCCTCGCCGCCGGCTTCACCCCCGACGGCGCCGCCCGATCCGTAAGGCGAGCTGAACCCGGACTCGATCTGGAACATCCTCGTTCCGCCGGCGGCCTTGTCCCGCCGCGTGGTCCGGGTCTCGGTGACCTCGACATCCTCGGTCGTCTCGACGGTGGTCGACTTCCCGGGGATTTGCGTGAGCGTGCGCTGGGCCGGGTGCTGAATCGTGACGCGACGCGTCGACTCAACGACCTCTGCTACCCCGTCCGGCCCCATGAGGGTGACGTGCTCGGCGTTTGCCTTGCCGATGGCACGAGGCAACACGAACAAAATGTCGTGGCCCAGGTGCGACAAGCCACGGGTGAGCCCATGGCAAGCCGTGCCTAAACCACCGGCGATGAAGGGCGGGAACTCCCACCCGAGCATGAGGATCCGCATTTTCGTTCCAACCCCCAGGTGGGCCGCGTTTCGGCGGCTCGTGCTGCGATCGTCCCGGAACAGCCCGGTGCAATCAGTCGTCGTCGTCCGCGGCGTCCATGTCGCCGAGTTGCCGGAACGTTGCCTCGTACGCCAAGAGGAAAGTCGTGACGCGATCGGCATCAAGCGACGATGCTGGGACACCCGGAATAGGGGTGCGGAACGTAAACAGCATGTCGTCAGATCGGAAATGTTCGAAGACCAGCGGGCGGTCTTCGTCGCTGAGGTCGAGCCCGAGCTCGACGAGTTCTTCTTCGAGGAGTTCGTCCAGCGTGTCGCCGGAGTGCATTAGGTCGGCCTCGATGGATTCTGAGAGCCAGCGGTCTTTCATGACAAGCCCGACCCAGAGCTTGTCTTGATCGGTTTCGAGCCGGTAGGTCGACGGTTCGGTTGAGTTCGCCGCGGCGGCTTCGAGACGGTCATCAACGACCACGATTTCGCCGAAAACCCCTGCGTCTCGGGCCTGGCCCAGGACGGTTTGGAGTGTGGTGTTGAGTGCGGTGTCCGCGGTCATATTTGGAATCCTATCGGGTATCTCGCTCAACCCACCGACACCGAAGTCCGATACGTCTGTGCGCTGAGGCGGGAAATCTAGCAAGTCGAGAGCGTCAAGTCCTGTGTCGTTGGCTTGACCCGGGCGGACTTTGGTGCAATCGTCGCAGTCCTGAGTGTTCGCGATGCGGGCACGAAGGCCTCAATGCCCAGGTGGCGGAATTGGCAGACGCGCTACCTTGAGGTGGTAGTCCTGGCAACAGGGTGGAGGTTCGAGTCCTCTCCTGGGCACTTTCTTCGATTCCGGCTTGCTCGGTCAGAGCGGGCTTTCCCTTTATCTGGTCGTTCGTCCGAGGCCGGATCTTCACGGTCCTCGGTTCGGACCTTGCGTCAAGTAAGCGAACTCATGGCTCGATAGAGGCTCAGAGCGGGCAATGCCCCTCGGAGGGCAACGATGTCGATTCGAGTCTTGGTTGTCGATGACTCGTCGTTTATGCGACGCCTGCTGTCGAAGGCGGTGGAGTCTGCGGCAGGAGTGGAACTGGTCGGCGTCGCGCGAGACGGCGTCGAAGCGGTCGAAATGGTCGGATCGCTCGACCCGGACGTTGTGACCCTCGACATCGAGATGCCGCGCAAAAATGGCCTCGACGTTCTCCGATCGATCAAAAAAGGCTCGTCGAAACGTCCTGCCGTGGTCATGTGCTCGAGCCTAACGACAGAGGGCAGCGACGCGACTCTGGAAGCCCTTCGCCTGGGCGCGGCCGACTTCATCGCCAAGGACTCGAGCTTCAGCGTCAAGGACGGCGACTCGTTCCAGCGCGAGGTGCTCGCGAAGATCCGGGCGGTCGGGCCTCGCTCGGTCTCGGCTCGAAAAAACGCCGCGGCGCCGAAGGTCGAAGCGCCGAGCTTCCCGAGGCCCTCGTCGGTCAAGGTCCCTCGTGACACGCGCGTCGTGGTGGTCGGTTCCTCGACCGGTGGGCCCCCTGTGCTCGACGCGTTGGTGCGTTCGCTGCCCGATGACTTCGCCCTCCCGGTGGTCATCGCCCAGCACATGCCCGAGTTGTTCACCAAGAGCTTGACCAAGCGGCTCGACTCGCTGACGTCGCTTTCGGTCCGCCTCGCGGGCCCCGGGCTGCTGCTCGAACCCGGAACGGTCACGGTCGGTCTCGGCGGCTCTCACGTCGTGGTCTCTTCGCGGGGCGGGGTTGACCGCGTTTCGATCGAGAGCGAACCAGAGAATGCGCTGTACAAGCCGGACGTCGACGAGCTGTTTGCGAGCGCCGCGGAGCACTTCGGCCCCAGGGCCGTCGGGATCATGCTGACCGGAATGGGCGACGATGGCGCCGACGGAGCCGGTCGCATCCGCGAACGCGGGGGCGTCGTTCTTGCGCAAGATGAAGAAACAAGTGTCGTCTACGGGATGCCCCGAGCGGTCGCGGAGCGCGGTCACGCCAACGGGGTCGGCTCTCCCCCCGAATTGTTTGCCTTCCTCCGCGCGCTGAGCGGGGCCGCGACGCGTTCGGCAAGGCGGAGCGCCTAACGGCGTCCGCGTCTGACGCGGCGCATGGCGGTCGTTCGGGCGATCTCCCCAACCAAATTCACGAGGGCCCCGCGCCGCGTCAAGAGCGGCCCGCAAGGCGTCGATAGGCGGACGGGTCCGTGCCAAGGCAAGCGCCGGCAGGGGTCCGGGTTCACGAGGGAATCGGCGATGCACGAGGCGGAACAGACCAGCACCGACATCGACACGAGCGGGGACGCGCAGCTCCAGCTTGTCACCTTTGAGGTGAACGGCGAGGAGTTTGCAGTGGACATCCTCGCGGTCCACGAGATCAACCGGATGATGGAGCTCACGCGGGTCCCGCAGAGCCCCCCCGAGGTTGTGGGTGTGATCAACCTGCGCGGCAAGATCATCCCGGTCATCGACCTGCGGAGCAGGTTCAGAATGCCGCCCGGGGAAGAAACGGATCACAACCGCATCGTGGTTGTCGAGGTTGCGGGCCGCGTGATCGGTTTCATCGTGGACCGCGTGCACGAGGTGCTCCGTGTTCCGGGCACGATCGTGGACACAGCCCCGCAGATGGTCACGTCGATCGATACCGACTTTATTGCCGGGGTCGGCAAGCTCGACGACCGGCTCTTGATCCTTCTGGATTTGCCCAAGCTCTTCAACGCCGAGGAGCTCGACAACCTGATGAAGGCGGCGTGATACGAGCGTAGGTCCTGGCGGCCAGCGCCGCTCAACCGACTGGAGTCTTCGATGAGTGGTTCGGGCAAAGTAACGATGACAGATGGGCAGTTCGAAGATCTGCGCAAGATCGTGTACGACCGCGCGGGGATCCACTTCCCGCCCAACAAGAAGTACATCCTCGAGAGCCGTCTTTGCCACCGACTCCGCGAGCTTGAGCTCGAAGACTTCGGGCAGTACGTGTCCTTTCTGACGATGGGGCCGTACCAGAGCGACGAGTTCCAGGAGATGTTCAACCGCATCACGATCAACGAGACGAGCTTCTTCCGGCACGAAGCCCAGCTCGGCGTCTTCGAGAAGGTCGCTCTCCCGGAGATTCTTGAGGCTCGCAAGACCACCAAGCGTCTTCGCCTCTGGTCCTCGGCGTCGAGTTCGGGCGAGGAGCCCTTCACGCTCGCGATGCAGGTGCACCGTTCGCTGGGCGCACAACTCTCGGACTGGAAGGTCGAGATCCTGGGAACCGATATCTCGGAGCGAGCGCTGAAGATCGCCCAGTCGGGCCGGTACACCGATTACGCGATGCGATCGACGCCCGACCTTGTGAAGTCGCGCTACTTCAAGCAGGACGGACGCGAGTGGGTGCTCAACGACGACATCCGCAACATGGTCACGTTCGAGCTGCACAACCTCAAGGAAACCGTCGCGGCCCGGCGCTTCGGCACGTTCGACGTGATCTTCTGCCGCAACGTGATGATCTACTTCGATACCGAGATGAAGAGCCGGGTGCTCAAGGGGTTCTCCGGCCAGCTCGCGAAGGACGGCACGTTGTTCATCGGGCACAGCGAGACCGTCCGACCGGAAGAGGCACCGTTCCAGCAACTCGACATCCCGCACGGGTTCTGCTATCGCCTCGCTTCCTCGACCAGCAAGCTGGCGGCCTGAGGTCTCGACGAAAGGCGCCTCAACATGAGCACGACCGACTTCGATCCCGAGATCTTGCAGGACTTCCTGACCGAGTCAGGCGAGCTTCTCGATGAGCTCGAAACCGAGCTCGTATCGCTCGAGGCGACGCCGGACGATCCGGACCTGATCAACCTTGTCTTCCGCGCGCTGCACACCATCAAGGGGTCGGCGTCGTTCCTCGCGCTGACCAACCTCGTCGCGATCGCGCACGCGTCCGAGTCGGCGCTCAACGCGGCCCGGAACGGCCAGGCGGTGGTTGACGGCGGTCTGATGGACCTGCTGCTCAAGGCGGTCGACGTGCTCAAGATCCAGTTCGAAGAACTGGGTGAGGGCAGCACCGATCTCACCCCGGCCGATCAGCCGCTCATCGATCGCCTCGCGGCGATCGGCGAGGGACGCCAGAACGAGGCCGATGGGGACGCTCCTTCCGACGCCGAAGCAAGCTCGTCTGACGATGCGTCGACGCCCGATGCCGGTGGCTTCACGCTGCCGCCAGAAAAAGAAGACCTGCTCGAACACTTCGTCAGCGACGTCGAGCGGCAGCTCGACGCGCTCACCGAGCACGTAGGCCACCTCGCAACCGAAGCCGAACGGGGCGCCGCGGGTCCGGAGATGACCGACATCGCCGAGGACCTTGCGGCGACGGTGGACTTCTTCGAGTTTGACCCCATGCTCCCGGTCGTCAAGGCGATCGGCGAGGCCGCCGGAGCGGTGGCGTCTATCGCGGACGACGCGGCGGAGGCGCTCGGCGTTGGGCTGGGCGAAGTTCTTGGGGTCATGCGTGAGCAGACCTCAGCGCTGAAGGAACGTCGCGCCCCGACGCTCGATGCTGAGGCGTTGCTCACCAAGCTCTCGGCGATCTCGAGGGGCGAGGTGCCCCCGGAAGACGACGGGCAGGACACACCAGCGTCGGACCCGCCCGCAGAGCCGGCGGACGAGGCAGCCGTCGGCGCGGCGAGCGCTCTTTCGACCGCCCCAGAACCCACAGCCGTCCCGGACACCCGGCCGGCAAGCCCGGCCGCCGCGCCGGCCGCGGCCCAGGCTGCACCGCAGAAAGCGAAAGAACCGGCGCGCGGCGGGCAGGGCGGGGCCGCGGAGCAGACGATCCGCGTGGAAGTGAGCAGGCTCGAGTCGCTGATGAACCTCGTCGGCGAACTCGTCCTCCAGAAGAACCGCATCGGTGAGCTCGCGCACCGCGTCGCGATGCAGCCCGGGATGGACGCAGAGCTCGGCGAGCAGATCGAACTCGCCGGCGGGGGGCTCGACCGGGTGACCGGCGAGATCCAGCTCGCGGTGATGAAGACCCGGATGCAGCCGCTCGACAAGCTGTTCGGCAAGTACCCGAGGCTCATCCGTGACCTGAGCCAGAAGACCGGCAAGAAGATCGCGCTCGACGTCATCGGCGGCGAGACCGAGGTCGACAAGTCGGTCATCGAGGAGCTGGGCGACCCGCTTGTCCACCTCATCCGCAACAGCGCCGACCATGGGCTCGAGCCGCCCGAGGAACGGATCGCGAGCGGCAAGAGCGACACCGGGACTATCACGCTCCGCGCCGCCCAGGCGGGTGATCACGTCGTGATCGAGATCATCGACGACGGCCGGGGCCTGAACCGCGACAAGATCGCGGAGAAGGCTGTCGAACGCGGCATCGTTCGCGACGTCGACGTTGCGAACCTCTCCGACGACGAGGTCGCGAAACTCATTTTCCTCCCCGGGTTCTCCACCGCCGATGAGGTGAGCGATCTCTCAGGGCGTGGCGTCGGGATGGACGTGGTGCGCACGAACATCGAGAACCTGAAGGGCTCGATCAGCGTGAGCACCGAGCGGGGCAAGGGCTCGCGGTTCACCGTCACGATCCCGCTCACCGTCGCGATCATGCCGGCGATGATGGTCGCGGTCCAGAAAGAGCAGTACGCCATCCCGCTGGGCAGCATCGTCGAGATCGTGCGTCCGGAGGCGGCCGAACTGACGACCATCTTGAAGGAGCGGGTGATCCGGCTCCGCGATGGTGTGATGCCCCTCATGGACGCTCACGAACTCTTCGGCGTCATTCGACCCGAAGAAGGTCCCAGCCCCCTCGCGGTTGTGCTCAGCGACGGCGATGCGGAAATGGGGCTGCTCGTCACGAGCGTGATCGGGCAGCAAGAAGTCGTCATCAAGCCCTTGGACGGAGTGGAGTCTCACGGGCCCGTGAGCGGCGCCACCGTGCGTAACGACGGGGGCGTGAGCCTGATCATGGACGTGGCGGAGCTGCTCCGCCGGACAGGAGGCCGCGGGTGAGACGCGGCGTGACCCCGAATCGGAGGAGTCCCTGATGGACCCGAGCTTTATCGCACCGTTCGTGTCGAGCACGCAGAACGTGTTCAGCACGATGCTCCAGCTCCCAGTGGACATCGGCAGTCCCTCGTTGAAAGAGGACCTCGACCCACAGCACGACGTTACCGGCGTCATCGGGATGACCGGCCAGGTCTCCGGGTCGGTGATCGTGAGCATGCCCATGGACACGGCGACATCGATCGTGGCCCTGTTCTGCGGCGAATCGCTCGACCCGTCGACGTCTGACTTCGCCGACGCGGTTGGCGAGTTGGTCAACATGATCTCGGGCGGAGCGAAGGCGCAGTTCCCCGCCAACGGGACGGTTTCGATCTCGGTCCCGAGCGTGATCGTTGGTCGAAACCACAGCGTCGCCCGTCAGACGGGCGTCCCGACCGTCTTGATTCCCTGCAACACCGACTGCGGCGATTTCGTGATCGAGGTTTCGATCCGCGAGGAGAGCGCCGCCGGTTCGAACGCCGCGACGGGCGCCGCGTCCACCGACGCCTGAGGAAAGGAGGCTGAGCAATGAAGGTTCTCTTGATCGACGACTCAAAGACGATGCGGAACATCCAGAAGTCGGTTCTGCGCCAGCTCGGTCATACCGAGGTTGAAGAAGCGTGTGACGGGCAGGACGCCCTGAACAAGCTCAATGAGTTCACCCCTGAGCTGATTCTGGTGGACTGGAACATGCCCAACATGGACGGGCTGACGTTCGTCAAGACGTTCCGTCAGAACGACAAATCGACTCCGATGATCATGGTCACGACCGAAGCGGAAAAGGCTCGCGTGATCGAAGCGATCAAGGCAGGCGTCAACAACTACGTCGTCAAGCCGTTCACGCCTGACCTTCTCGGGCAGCGGATCGGCGAGACCATGGAGAAGCTGCGGGCCGCGTAATGCGGACCCGCAGCCCGAGGAGCCCCGGGGACCATGCGCAGCGCTGGTCCACTCGATCGCACGGTCAAGGTCTCGGTGTCCGACAACGGGCTCGAGTGCCGAGCGGTGATTGCGCCCGGGGCCGACCGCTCGGAGCTCTCCGAGCACGCGATCGTGACGCTGCTCCAAGACAAGGGCATCGTCAACGAGTTCATTGACCACGAACTGGTAGCTCGGTTCGTGGCAGCGGCTTCGCGGCTCCGCGACGCGGAGGTCGACGAAGTCGTCGCGGAGGGCGTCGCCCCGCAAGACGGGATCGCGGGGCACTTCGAGTTTGCGCCCGAGATCCGTGAACAGCTCGACGAGATCGCTCGGCGCGAGCACGTGCTCAAGCACGCCCCCCCTCTCGCTGGCGGTCGCCCCGGAGCGGACGGGAACAGCGAGGGCATCGATTTCTACGACGTGTCCGCGTTTGTCATCGTGCGACGCGGCGCGATGATCGGAACGGTGCTCAAGCCGACACCCGGGATCCCCGGGCAATCGGTGACCGGCGTAAAAATCCCGGCCGCTGACGGCGATGATGTCGGGCTTGAGATCACAGACGGGCTCGAGGTCGTCGGGGGCTCCGACGTCCGGGCCGGCGTCGACGGACGCCTCATCCAGATCAACGGACAAATCCGCGTCGAAGAAGCGCTCAACGTCAACGGTGCCGTCGACTTCTCGACAGGCAACATCGAGTTTCCGGGGGACGTCCACGTCATCGGGGGCGTCAAGGACCTGTTCCGCGTGCGGGCCGACGGTGACGTGGAGATCAAGGACCTCGTCGAGGCGGCCCACATCGAGACGTCGTTCGATGTCACGTTCGCCACCGGGATGGCCGGCCGAGAAGTCGGAACGCTCGCAGTCGGCGGCGTGCTGGCCGCCAGATATCTCGACGGTGTGACAGGCCGCATCGATGGGCCTTGCCGGATCCAGCGAGAACTCAACGCGTGCGACCTGCAACTCGGGTCATCCCTTGAGTGCGGGACGGGCGTTGTCATGGGCGGCCGCCTCCGCGTCGCGGGGGCGTGCGAGATCGGCCAACTCGGGGGCCAAGGCGGCGTCGGCACGATCGTGATGCTGGGATGGCTCGAGGAACTCGAGACCGCGGCCCGCGAGATCCGAGGCCTCGTCGAAACACGGATCCCGAAGCCGAAGTCCAAAGCACGACCCGACCGCCGCGTCGTTGTTGCGTTGCTCGAATCGGCCCGCCGGATCGCATCGGCCCAGACTCGGGCCACCTCCGCGAAGCTCACCGTCAACCGCACGGTGCACCCGGGCGTCCAACTCGTCTTCCGGGGGTGGACGGCTCACTTCCGCTCGTCGATCCAGGGGCCGATCTCGATCGAGGCGGACGGATCGGATGAGCCGATCTATCACACCCCGCGCGGGGAGCCGACCCCCCTGAGCAGGATCGCCCACGTCGAGCCTTCGGACGAGATGACGACCCTCGAGGGCGTGTTCGAGCGTCTCACGAGCGTTGTCGCGGCCTGACCGAGCCCTGAACCGCTTCCTCCCCCACCATCCGGAACCGCGGGCACGCTCGGGCGGTATGCCTTTGAGAAATGAGATACCCAGGCCGGTAGGGCGGGACAACGGTCCGGTTCGGCCGAAGAATGGTATGATGACCAATTCGCGAATGAGATTTCTTCGTTGCGTCGCTCTGCTCGTCGCGGCTTTCCTCGGACAGCTCGCGTTCGGCCTTCAAGAGGCGCCCGATGAGGAAGCGAAGGTCACGATCCGGGGTGGACGCTCGGTCGTCGGGCTTGTGATCGCCAAGACCGACGAGGGTGTCCGACTCCGTGTCGATGGCCGCGAGTTGTTCGTGCCTCAGCAAGACATCGTTTTCGTCGAGGACCTCCCGCCGATCGAAGAGCGGTACCGCGCGCAGCTCGCGAAAATCGGCCCGGCCGACACGGAGTTGCGGCTCGTGCTGGCCGAGTGGCTCCGGGACCGCGAGCGGTACGCCCTCGCCCTCAACGAGGCGGAGGCGGTTCTGAGCACCGATTCGGCCAACCAGCGGGCCCGCCGGCTCGCTGGGTGGCTCCGGGCCCAACTCGTGCTCGAGAACCGCACGAGGGCACGCAATCGGAACCCCGCCGAGGGATCGGAACCGAACGCGCCCAAAGCTCCAGCTCGATCTTCGAAAGAGGACCCGGGCGTGACACTGCTCACCCCCGACCAGGTCAACCTCATCCGCGTTTACGAGATCGACCTCGGTGATCCACCGAAGATGGTGATTCCTCGATCCACGATCGAGCAGTTCTTCGTGGACTACGCAGACCACCCCCTCGTTCCGAGAGATGAGGATGCGCGACGAGCCATCATCGCGTCACGCCCCGCGCGGCAGCTCGACCTCATGTTTCGGGCGCAGGCTCGCGAGCTGTACGCGGACGTGAAGGTGATGGACGACCCGACCACGCTTGAGACCTTCCGCCAACGCATCCACGGGCGCTGGCTCGTCCGGGCGTGTGCTTCCAACGGGTGTCACGGCGGAGCCGAGGCCGGCCGACTGCGGTTTGCGACCGATCGACCAAACAAAACAGAAACAGTGTACACCAACTTCCTCATCCTGGAGAGATTCCGGCTGCGCAACGGTGAACCGCTCATTGACCACCTCGAAGCAGAGTCGTCAGCGTTTCTTCGGGCCGGGCTGCGAGCCGAGGACGCGACGCTGATCGCCGGCGATCCTGACAGTTGGACACACCCGGAAATCCCCCCGACACGATCGCGGCGCGGCTGGCGCCCGATCTTCCGAGGGCCGGATGATGATCGGTACGCCAAGACTGTCGCGTGGATCCGATCGCTCTACCGGCCGCGACCGGAGCACCCGATCACGTTCGATCCGGTCTGGGCTGCTCCGACGGTCGGTGACGAGGAAGAAACCGAACGGTGATCCCGCACGGCTCGTCGGACGACGTGTCGCTACCATAGGGAAGCGGTCGGATCGATCCGGGCCTCCCGGGTCATCGGCCGTATCGGTGCGCTCAGTGACCCAACAGCCCTGATGCGTGCCGCATGACGCCGCGCGACCCTTTCCGCGGCGACCCCGCACGGACCGCCCTAGCCGAGGCCTTGACCCGATGCCGCTTGTTCGACGTTCTCGCCGGTGTGTTTCTGCTCACCCAATCTTGATCGCGGCCATCGCGACGCTCTCCGTCGGTGCGTGCACCGAGCGCGACGCGTATGAGCAGGCGGTGCTCGAAGCAGGCATCGTCCTCAAGGCGCCCGCCAGCACCGACTCAACCAACGGGACCACCGACGACGCGTATTCGGAGGTTCTCAACCTTCTCCCGTCGGCCGATGGAGAGGACGAGAGCACCAACCGAGCCGCGGCTGTCCGACGGGCCCTGGCCATGATCGGCCTGAGCACCTCGAAGATGGCCGATGCGGCCAGGCTCGAGCGAACGCTGGGCTACCGGGCGGACGAGCTGCGTGGCTTGCTCTCGCAGTGGACCATCCTGAACTCGCAGGCCGACGCGGCCGCGTCGTTCGATCCGACGCCTCAGATCAGCCAGCTCCGGGAGAACGCCCGGGCCCGACAGAACGAGCGCGAGGAGCTCCTCGAGGATCGCAAGGTGCTGTCGGATGCGATCGATGCGCTGACTTCTCGCATCGAGCGGCTGTTCGAGCGTGCTAGCGCGACGAGGGCCGACGCGGCCGACCTGCGGCTCGAGGCGGCGCAGCTCAGCGCCCGCGAGGCGGCGGTGCGTGCGGTGCAGATCCGCGAGTTGACCCGCAGCGCCGATGAACTCGAACGCGAAGCGCTTCGTCTTCAAGCGCAAGCGGAAGTCAAGCAGCCCGAACTCGACGAAGTCGATGCACGCCTCGCGCAGAAGGCCGAAGAGGGTCGTGTGATCGCAGAAGCGATCGGCGACCTCACGGCTCGCTCGGATACGCAACGGACTCGGGCGGTCGGGTACCGCGAGAAGGGTGCGGAGATCGCGGTCAAGATCGGCGAGGGCGTCCGATCGATGCAGGCGTTCCAAAGCGATGACTTCGGCGCGGCGATCGACGAAGCGATCGAGCTGCTCGGACGCGCCTCGCGGGAAACCAAGGCGGCCGGCGCCGCATCACAGACGGCGCTGCTGACGCAGTCGGTCGCCGATCAGAGACTCGGTGAGGTGCAGCTCTTGCACTCTCGGGGGCTCACGGAAGTCTCGAACGTCCTCGGGGCCCTCGCGGCGGTCCGCCCAGCGTTGCCCGGGAGCAATGAGCTTCAGGTCGCATCGGACGATGCGTCCAGCGCTGCCCTTGAGGCCAAGCGGGCGAGTTCCGACGCGTTCGGCTCGGCGTCGTCCGCGGCTCGGCGGTTGCGGTTGACCGGCGAAGCGCGGCAGACCGCCGGCGACCTCGCCGATCTGCTCGACGCCGCGGCCGGTGGCGGCGCCGAGAACGAAGAACCGGTGGATATTGACGCCGGCGTTGATTCAGACGTCGATGCTTCGGGCGAACCGTCCGGGTCGGAATCTGGGAGCGAGGGCCCTTGACAACCACGGATCCGCTGGCTGAACGCAGAGCGGCCCGAGCCGCGGCTGGCCCCGACGATGCCCCAGGCACCCCGGTGATGCCCGACGTGGTTCAAAACCGGGCCACGCCCGGGGATCCGGCCATTGGGCGTGTGGTCGCGACGCGCGTTTGCACCGCGAGCAAGAAGGCCGCCGGGATCGTGAGGCACGTCGAGATTGACATCTCGGGGACGCCGCTGGCCGGCACGTTCCGGTCGGGCCAGAGCTTCGGCGTGCTCCCGCCCGGCGAGAATGAACGCGGCAAGCCCCACAAGCTTCGCCTGTACTCGATCGCGAGCCCGACACGAGGCGAGGACGGGTCGGGTTCGGTGCTCGCAACGACGGTCAAGAGACTGATCGATGAGGACTGGGAGTCCCATCGTCTGTTCACAGGTGTCGCGAGCAACTACCTTTGCGACCTGTCTGAAGGCGACGAAGTGCGGGTCACCGGACCGGCAGGCAAGCGGTTCGTTCTGCCCGAGGACCCGTCTTCGCACGACTATGTCTTCTTCGCAACGGGCACTGGAATCGCCCCATTCCGAGGCATGCTCGGAGATCTCGCGGCCGGCGGGGTGTCGTCGAGAGCGGCACTGGTTATGGGCGCCCCCTACGCCACAGACCTGCTTTACGACGCGGAAATGCGTGAACTTGAAGCCGAGCACGATTGGTTCACGTATCTTCCGACCGTCAGTCGGCACGGGCCAACCCCCGGCGCCGTTGGCGGCTGGGGGCCCTCTTACGTTGATGGGCGCGTCTCACCCGACGCCCCGGGCGGCGAGCAACTCATCGAGCTCTTGGCGGGCGAGCGGACGCTTGTCTACGTCTGCGGCATCGCCGGCATGGAACTCGGGGTGTTCCAGGCAATGGCTCGCGAGTTGGCGTCCGAGGCCTTGTCGGGCTATTTGACGGTCGCCGATGACGCCGGCGAACCGTCGGATTGGTCGCGGCGGATGATCCCTCGGCAGCTCCGCCCGACGAAGCGGACCTTCTTGGAGGTGTACTAACGATGCGGGGTTGCATAGCGGCGGGTTTGACCATGCGTGCCGCCACGGGTACGTTTGCCCTCCTCGCGCGTCGTCGGTTCGGCGCGTCGGTGACGGGACTGGCTCACGAGGAAAAGCACGTGCGCGATCGGACCTCCGAAGCGAGGGCGTCCCACCAGCGACTCGCCAAGCGAATCGCCGGCTGGAGCGCCGCCATCGCAACCGGGGTGTTGCTCTGCTCGCCCGCCCTCGGTCAGACCGTCCGGATCGATGACCAGCTCGCAAGAGCGGTCACGCTCTCCGGAGGCGATCGCGGACGCATCACCGAGTTCGTCGACCAGTACCGAGCCGAGTTGCTCTCCGACGATCGCACCGACGTCGCGACCGCGAGAGCGGCCCTGACCGACGTACTGACCAAAAACCGAAGCGTGGTCTCGGTCGCGTTCCGCCAGGGACTCGCCGGAGAGCTTTCAGACGAAGTCGAACAACTCGTCGACGCCGGCGATACATGGCGCAAGCTCGTTGGCCTCCGCCTCGCGGCAGACCTCGCGACCGAAAGCAACGTCCGGCTGGTCGATCGGGCGATCGATGACGCCGACACCTCGGTGCGCTTCTTCGCGATGTTTGCGTCTGAGACGGTGTTCGACACGGTTTCGGTGTCCAGCCCGGCGGTCACCGAGCGAACCCTCGGGCGTCTGCTCGAACGGGTAGGAACGGTGCTCGCGGAAACAGACGACGCGCGGTTGGCCGACGCCGCCGTGCGGTCGATCGGGGCCGCGATCGGAGTGCCGGCGAGCCGGATCGAGGGTCTGAGCGCCCGCGGCGTGTCGGTTCTCGCGTCTTCATCTGCCAAGCTGGCCCTCGCGACGGACACAAACGATGCCAGCGATGAAAGCGTCCTGCCGCTCGTCCGCGCGGGCCTGATTCTCCGCGATTTCGTGGCGGTCAACGCGGACCTGCCGGCCGAGTCATCCCGAGAAACCGTGGGCTACGGCGGTGACCTCGTCGCGTTCGTCTCCAAGCGTGTCAACCAAGCCAACGCGGACGATTCGGTCCCTTCGGGCTTCGACATCCAGCTCGTCGGTATCGGCGCCTCGCTCGTCTTCTTCGGTGAGCAGAAACGCGCCGGCACCCTTCGCCAGGCTCCTTGCATCGGCCAGGTCGAGCTTGTCGAGCCGCTGGAAGCCCGGGACTTTGCGAAGTTCCGCGTCGAGGCGCAGCGTTTGATCGGGGAATCCGGCGTCTTGGTGAACTGCCAAGGTCTGGGGTTCGACCCCTTGCGCTTCGACCGCTGACGCTGGTCTCCCTCCCCGCTACCGTTAAGGGAGATGGCCAAGCTCTTCCTCACGCTCGCGTTGCTCGTTGTACTGGTTTCGGCCACGATCGTCGCCGACCGCCCCGATCCGCCCGCCGACTTCACGTTCATCAATCGGGGCGATGTCAACACGCTCGATCCCCAGCGGATGAGCTGGATGCAAGACCTGCTCGTCGCGCGGATGATCTACGAGGGCCTCACCCGCAACGACGTGCTCAGCCCCGGGTTCGAACCGGTGCCGGCGGCCGCCGAGCGTTGGGATATCAGCGACGACGGGCGTGAATACACCTTCCTCATCCGCCCCGACGCCGACTGGTCGAACGGGGCCCCGGTCACCGCCCACGATTTCGTCTATAGCTGGCGGCGCGCCATGCTGCCCGACATCGCCTCCGACTACTTCAAGTTCTTCATGTCGATCGAGGGCGCCCGGGCGTTCTACGACTGGCGGACCTCGGAACTCGACAAGCTGGCCAAGGGAACGAGCGCCTACTCCGACGGCGAAGCGTTGTGGGAGGCGACCCAGGCACGCTTCGACGAGACCGTCGAGCTCAAGGCGCTCGACGACAAGACGCTCTGGATGCGGCTCGTGCGCCCTCAACCGTTCTGGCTCGACCTGTGCTCGTTCGCCGTGCTCAGCCCGGTGCACGCGCCGCTGGTGAGCCAGTACGAACGCCCCGACCCGAAGACCGGCAGCCTCGACCGCCGCGGCGGGTGGACCAAACCCCCCACGCTCGTCACGAACGGGCCGTTCGAACTCGTCCGCTGGCGTTTCAAACGCGACATGCGTTTCGAGCGGAGCGAGACATACTGGGACAAGGCGTCGATTGACATCGGCTCGATCTTGGTCCCCTCGGTCGAAGAGCCCAACGCTCAGATCCTCGCGTATCAGACCGGCGCCGCGCAGTTCGTCGCCAATGTCGCGAGCGGGTACCGAGGAGACATGGTCGCCGACAAGCTCGCGTTCTATGACGACCACCGTGAGGAGTACGAGCGGCTCAAGGCCCAAGGGTACGACCAGTTCACCATCGACCGCATGCTGCCCCAGGACCCCCGAGCCCACACGCACGCGGTGCCAAGCTTCGGGACGTATTTCTGGAACTTCAACTGCCAGCCGACGCTGCCCGACGGGCGACCCAACCCGTTCGCCGATCGGCGGGTGCGCAAAGCCTTCAGCCTTGTCGTCGACAAGCAGGCCATCGCCGACGACGTGCGACGGCTGGGCGAACCGGTCGCCAGATCGCTGCTCCCGCCGGGCTCGGTCGCCGGCTACACACCGCCGGCGGGTCTGCCCGACGTGGGTTCGGCCAAGAGCGATGCGGAGAGGCAGGCCATCATCGACCAAGCCCGAACACTTATGGCCGAGGCGGGCTATCCCAACCCCAGCGAGGACTTCCCGGTTGTCGTTGAGATGGTCTTCAACAAAGACGCCGGCCACGATCTTGTCGCTCAGGTCTTCGCGCGCAACTGGGAAGAGAACCTTGGGGTCGAGACGCTGCTTGCTCAGAAGGAGCTGAAGGTCTATCGGAATGATCTCAAGGAAGGCAACTACATGGTGAGCCGCGCCGGGTGGTACGGGGACTACGCCGACCCCACGACTTTCCTCGATCTCTCGAAGACCGGAAACGGCAACAACGACCGCAAGTACTCCGACGCCAACTACGACGCGCTACTCGAAGCAGCGGCTCTGGAGACCGACGCGGCGAAACGGTTCGAGATTCTCGCCAGGGCGGAGAAGCAGATCATGGAGGAGGATCTGCCTGTCTTCCCGATCTTCTACTACAACACCGTCTACATGTTCGACGCTCACGAGCTGACTGGACTCACGACGCATCCGCAGACCAAACAGAACGTGCACGTCTTCGACGTCATGGGCGATGGGGTCGGGCGCGACGAGTGGAAGCCGATGCGGATGGGCCCGTTCTCGGATCGTGTCGAGGCGCTGCTCTTTGGTCACCTCGGGGGGCGGCCTTGACCGGTCTCATCCTCCGACGCCTCGCCCAGCTCCCGCTGATCGTGCTCGTGATCTACACGATCACGCTCGTGCTCGCGTGGGCGGTCCCGGGGAACCCGCTCGAGAACCCCGAGGGCCGCCAGCCGCCGCGGGAGGTCATCGAGCAGATGCAAAGGCAGTACAACCTCGACAGCTTCCCGAGGTTCTACTGGAGCTATCTGCGAAGCGCGACCGGCATCGCCTGGGTCGGCGATACGCTCGACGGGACGATCGAACGGGAACGCGAGGCCGCGATTGCCGCAGGGGTCACCCCACCGGAGCGGAGCATCTTCGACCTTGGCCCGAGCCTTCAGTACGACGACTGGGACGTGAACGAGATCATCGCGAGCGCCCTGCCCGTCTCGGTCGCGTTGGGCGGTGCGGCCATCTTGATCGCACTGGCCTTGGGACTCACGGCGGGCGTTCTCGGCGCCGTCAAGCCCAACAGCCTGGCCGATCTCGCGACACTGGCGGTCGCGCTTGTCGGGATCAGCCTGCCCAGCTTCGTCATCGGAACGGTCCTGCTCTTGTTCTTCGGCGTGCTCATCGGGCTGTTCCCGGTGGCCGAATGGGGCACCGTTCGAGCCCTGGTCCTGCCCGCGGTCACGCTCAGCCTCCCCTTCGCGGCCTACATCGCCAGGCTCACACGCCTGGGCATGATCGAGGCCCTCTCGAGCGACTACGTCCGAACCGCCCGAGCCAAGGGCGCCCGGGAACGGGCGGTCCTACTCCGCCACGCGCTCAAGAACGCGTTTCTTCCGGTGCTGAGCTACCTCGGCCCCGCCGCGGCTCTCGCGATGACCGGCTCGTTCATCGTCGAGCGTGTGTTCACCGTCCCGGGCCTGGGCCAGCACTTCGTCAACGCGGTTCAGAACAAAGACCTGTTCTTGATCATGGGCGTCGTCTTGATCTTCGCGACGATGCTGATTCTGTTCAACCTGGTGGTCGACGTGCTGTACCGCTGGGTTGACCCGAGGATCGAGTAGCCCATTTGTCGAATCGTCGCCGGGGCCTTCGAGCCCCGGCGACGGTGTGTCATCGATCACGCCCGATGGGCGCGATGCTGAGCGTTGCTAACCACCGCAGCACGCGGTCGCGCACGCGTCATCGCACGCCGACGCGTCGCAGTCGCCGACCTCGCAGTCGCACGCATCACACGCGCAGGTGGCGCAGTCGCACGCCGCGGCGCACGAGCATTCGACGCACTCGCACGCGGTGCAACTCGAGCACGGCGCCTCGACGGCCTCCTGTGCGGGCGACATGGAGAGCACCCCCGCCAGAGCGCCGGCGGCGCAGATGGCGAGTACGGGCGCACCAATCTTGATGAACTGTCGCATGACAGCCTCCTTCGTTGATTCAACGTGAAAATCAAAGTGATCCGTCAAACACGTGAAGACACCGCCCGAAGAGGCGGCACGGTCACGCGGACAGGATCGGAGGCCGGAGGAGCGGCCTCACCGGCCGCCAGCACGCGTTGAAGGACGAGGAGAACGGTGCACCAACACGCGGCGCACGCGGCGCCCACGCCCGTTCACCCGGGAGCATCACGACTCCAGACCCGAACGACACCTTGGTGCAAGGGCACCGGGGATTGTCATCGCAAGGGTGTCGCTCGTCAGTCGGCGTTCCATCGGTCTCGCAACAGCCGCAGCACGCCTCATCCAAGCCAGACGACTCCATGGTCACGACCTCGGAATGCGTGGTCTCGACCGATGTAGGCACAGCGACCGCGATCGCCGGCCAAGCGACCAGGGACCAGATGTAGACGAAGGCTGTGAACGCCGACTTCATCGCAATATCATCGTCGCATCTCGGGCGCCGGTCAATCCGACACCGGCGAATACGAGCCGGAAGGCGACCTGTTCACTCTTCACTCGCCTGAGCCCGAGCGTCCGAGATCTCGGCTTTCGACGGGCCGAAGACCGTCCAATAGAGGGGGATCGCGGCGCCGAGCCCCGCGTATACGAACCCCGCCCAAACCACGCCCGCCCCGCTTCGCAACGCGATCGCGATCATCAGTGACGCGACGCCGAACGCGATGTACACCAGCGATGCGCCTACCTCACACCTCACGACTTTGATCTCGTGCATCGTGAACGCCAGCGCCTTGCGCATCTTCAACGCATAGAGATCGTGCATGGTTAGCATGACGTTCATGCCTACGAACCCCGAGCTCATCACGATGAACATCGTCGAGAGGCTCTGAGCCGAGCCGATCGAATTGAAGAACGTCGGTGTTCTGAGCGCCGGAATGTAATTCTCGAAGAAGCTGCCCACCATGAACTTCAGCGGATAGACGTAGACCAGCATCACCGCTATGAAGGCGCCGCTCAGCACCCTCGACACCCCGTCATCGAGTCCGTAGCGGCTGCTCATCCGAACGTGACCGTTCCAAAAGAGCAGGAGCATCGCCAGGCTGGTAAGGAACGCCGGGATGCCCTTGAAGAGGACCATCATCTCATCGAACGTCCGCGGCACGTTGTCAGGCGACAACGCGAGCATCGTTACGCTGAACGCGAAGGCCGCGTCGACGAAGGTCTCGAGGCGGGTCATCTCGAGGCCCCGGAGCCGGAACCCCATCCCGTCGTGGCTTGCGTTCGACTTGACCAGGCCCCTGAGCACGAGCAATCACCCCAGCTCGAAGGTCGCGCCGCGCATCACGTCGAAGCTGACGAACTGCCCCACTTCGAACTGCGCGGCCGACTGACGACGGTCGGTCAGGCGGCACTCGATGGGGACACCGGCGTTCACAGTGATCGTGTTCTTGGTGTTGTCGGTTGCAACGATCGAGCCCTGGACGCGACGGGGCCTCCCATGCACCGGCTCGACGTACCGCCCGCCTGAGGTGACAACATCGACCCGCTTGGCGTCGGCCCGGATGCTGCCCTCGACGCGCTTGCCTTCGGGTGCGTTCGCGGGGCTCACCACGTCGCCGACCGGCAGCAGGTGCAGTTCGTACTGCGTGTTGTAGAACGTCAGCACGACCATCGCCGGCTTGGTTGCGGTCTCGGGCATCCTCGAGGCGAGCACGCCGCGAGCGGTCGAGGGAGCGATCTTGGTCGTCGGGGCGGGATCGATCATGTTACGAGGATATCCGCCAGTCGTAGTTCGCGGGTGCCGGCACGCGGTCAGACCGTCGCGGTAAGCCGCGTCTCGCGACCGCCCGGCCCCATCGCCAAGAAGTTCGCGAGCAGCGCCGGACCGTCGGTGGTCAGGAAGCTCTCGGGGTGGAACTGCACGCCCTCCAGCGGCTGCTTGGCCGACCCGTCTGGCCACGTCGGCTCGCCCCACACGCGGCGAAGCCCCATGACCACGCGTTCGCCGTCCGGCTCTTCGCTGGTCGCCGTGACCGCCCAACCATTGCCTTCGGCGTCGGTCTCGGTCGGAACGCTGTCGGCCCGAACGATGAGGCTGTGATAGCGGGTCGCGATGAAAGGGTTGGGCAGGCCCTCGAAGACGCCGGTCCCGTCGTGCTCGACCGGGCTGGTCTTGCCGTGCATGAGAATCGGGTGCCGCTCGACGACCATGCCGTGCTCGGAGGCCATGCATTGGTGGCCCAGGCACACACCCAAGATCGGTATGCGGCCGGCGAACGCGGAGATCACGTCGCCACTCACACCCGCTTCGTTGGGCGTGCAGGGCCCCGGGGACACGATGACGTGGCTCGGGCCCTGGCCGTCCTTGAGCGCTTTGATCGCGTCGACATCGATTTTGTCGTTGCGCTCGACCAGCAGATCGCGGCCCGGTTCGAGCGTGCGGTCGAGCTCGCCCAGGCGATGGACGAGGTTCCAGGTGAACGAGTCGTAGTTGTCGATAAGCAGGATCACGTCCGAACTTTAGCCCCGCCCCCTCGGCCGCCTCGAACGGCGAACCGAGCTCACGCCTGGGTGTACGCGTACCGGTCGAGAACCGATCGAAGATCGGCCTGCACGTTCGCGTCCATCGCGAGCGGCGGGTTCTCGGCCTGCTTCCCACTCGCGATGAACGCCCCGGACGACCCCGCCGCTCGTGCCTGCTCCACACCGCTGACGAGTTTCGTCGCCTGCTTCTCAGGCGAAGAAAACACGAGCGGTGCGAGAAGCCGGAGGAACCAAGGCATCGCGAGGTTGCCCTTGGTCATCGCGGTACGGGTCGCGCCCGGATCGGCGGAAACGACGATCGTCCCGTCTTTCTGAAACTCGTCGGCGAGCATGCAAGAGACTGCCGTTACCGCGAACTTCGTTGTCGCGTATGCCCCGAAGAGCCCGCCGATATCGCTCGGGTTGGCGAGATCCGCGGCGTTCAGCGCCTTGACCCCCTTTACCGCCGAGCTTGAGAAATTGACGACAACCGAAAGATCACCCCGGGACGATCCGGTGGAAAGCGGCTCGCGGAGCGCCATCGCCATCACGTACGGCGCGAGCGTGTTGACCGCGAAGTGCCCCTCGATGCCCTGAGCGCTGGTCATCCGTTGGTCGGTGAGCAGCCCTGCGACGTTGTACAGCGCCTTGACCGAGCCGCACTCGCCCTTCACGCGTTCGGCCGCCGCGTGGATCGTTGTGACGTCCATCAAGTCCGCGTCGATGCCCAAGACGCGTCGGCTCGGAAACGACGCTTCGAGTTGATCGCGTTGCGTCTTGGCTCGGTCGCTCGCTCGATTGACGAGGACCAGGTCGTAGCCGGACTCCGCCAAGAGGCGGACGATCTCGGTTCCCAGCCCCCCAGTCGACCCTGTGACGACAGCAGTTCGCTCGCCGGACATCATGCCCCCTTTCGGCCTAGGTGAGCATCACTATACGTATGGATAAATATCGACGCAAGAACGCGTCGCCCCCGGCGGACGACCCTCCGCCGATACGCTGGCCCGATGGCCGCCTACTCGGGCACACCGCTTCCAAAGAAGCTCGGGATCAAACCTGCAGGCCGCGTGGCACTGCTGAACGCGAGCCCGACCCTCCTTGGCGACGACCTTCCGCCCGACGTCAAACTCAGAAACGATCTGCGAGGCTCGAAGTCGTTCGACGTCATCGTGATGCTCTGCGAGCGTCGGTCCGACCTCCTCGCGCGGTTCGACAAAGCGGCCGCGAGGCTCACTGAAGCCGGCGGGCTCTGGGTCGGCTGGCCAAAGAAGGCGTCCGGCGTGCCGACCGATCTCACAGGCGCCGACGTTCGCTCGTTCGGACTCGACCGAGGTCTCGTCGACAACAAGGTCTGCGCGATCGATGAGACGTGGTCTGGGTTGCGGTTTGTTGTGCGGGTGAAAGACCGTTGACGCGAGAGTCGGCTCACGCCGCGTCGGAGATCAGCCCTGGGCCCATTGTTCCGGCAACGCCGTCCTGCGTGACGTAGAACAGCTCTCCGGTGATGGGGTAGGGCATGCGTTCGTAGTCTTCGGAGACCCGCGTGCGGAGTCGCTCGACAAACTGCGCAGGCCCCGTGCTCATCGCGACGAACATGTCGCGGGCCGGCGTCGCAACGAAGAAATCGCCGCCGAGCATCGGGCCGAGTTGGCGGTAGAGCCCTCCGAGCAGCAGCCTCGCGGCGTCGTACCCGTCTTGCTCGCTGACGATGACCGCCTTGCCACCCTCCCGGCTCTCGATCGCTTGGAACGAAAGCTCCGGGGCGTACGTCTCGAGGTTCGCTCGTGCGATCGACTCGAGCTCGTCGGTATCGATGCCCCAGCGGACGACCTGCTCGGTCGTGATGCTGACGGTCATCTGGGGCAGATCGGTCACGAAGACGATGACCGTGTCGTTCACAAACGGGACGTGGGCCACCAGCTCGCGGCTCAGATGCGTGAAGATCGACTCGGGCTGGATGCGCGGCATGATCCGACCCCTAGCCAAGTCGAGGGGGAGGTCGGCCATATCGAGCGCGTCGCCAGTGAAGAGCTGGTCGAGGAAGTGCTCGACGATCTCCTGCCCTCGCCCGGGCTCGTGCGACACCATCCGGAAGAGGTTGTCGAGATCCAAGCGACGGCCATTGACGAGGAGTTCGCTGGGCCCGACGAGGATGACCTCATACTCGGGCTGCATCGATCTCAAAAGGGAGACCACTTGTTCCGCGAACGCGTCTGGTTGCATCGGCATGCTCGACATCGACTCCACTCCTCACTTCAGGCGAGGGGACTTAGCCGGTGGGGTCGCTGCATCCTGCAAGCCCGGCCAGAACGGCCTGCTCATCGACAACCTCGTTCGAATGCCGAAGTCCGCGGTTCCGCATTTCGTACCCGTGCCGTCCGCCCGAGCCGCATATCCCGTACTTCTTGGGGGATAACACGGTCATAGCGGCTGCGGATGGCGAACGTCTAGCCGGCTTAGGGGGGTTCAAAGGTGCCAGCCTGGCCCTGTTCGCCAATCCGAATAGTGAACTCAACAGACCGCGTCAGGCTGACGACGATCACGAGACCGGCAACGAGCCAGAACCAAGAGGCTCGCCCCCGTCGATCGCGCGTCCATGGCGGTGTGTTTCCGTTCGCTGCCGAAGACAGGAGGCCAATTTCAGGACGCTCGGCCTCCGATCGCGTGCTGGCTTCAGGTACCAATTGGACACGGTCGTGAGCGGCCTGAAGCAAGGCGCCGACCTGATGCGAAAGAGCGTCGTTTTGAGAAGATGGCAGCATCGGCTTGGATTCCTCTCACGAGGGCCCTTGTAGCCGGTGTCATAATCGCAGTCGTGCGAGCCCGGCCAGAACGACCTGCTCATCGACAACCTCGTTCGAAGGCAGAAGTCCGCGGTTGCACATTCCCTCCCGAAGCGGCCCTGCTTGCGATGCACCCGTCGTTTGCCGCGAGATAGCACTGCCGAAACGACTCCGGCCAACCCGGAACAACAGCATCCCCCTTATCTAGGGATTTACGTGCGCCCGGGTCCCGATCCTCACATTCCCTTCGCGCTACCGCGACGATTGGACCGTCTCGGCTACAATCGCCGCCACGGGGGCGCGTCCCCCCGGTCCGCGTCGGAGCCGCCGGACCGACTCTTGGAGAACACAGCGTGACCGAGCAGGAAATCGAAGCGAAGGTGATCGATATCGTCGCCGAGCAGATGGGCGCCGATAAGGCCAAGATCTCCCGCGCTACGAGCTTCGTTGAAGACCTCAACGCCGACAGCCTCGACACCGTCGAACTCGTGATGGAGTTCGAGGATGAGTTCGAGACATCGATCCCGGACGAACAAGCCGAAAAGATCAAGACCGTCGGTGAAGCAATCGAATTCATCAAGCAAGCGCACGGGCTCTAACCACACCCACAGCGCCATCGCAGCCGGCGCTGGCCCGCGGCCGCCCGGGATCCGTCCCCGAGCATCGCGGCGTCGCAACGCGGCCATGGCGCCCTCTGCGACGAACGCATGACGAAAACACAGGCGAACCCCGCCCATACTGAAGGCCCGAAGGGCCGCCGCGTTGTCATTACTGGTTACGGCGCAGTCACCTGTGTCGGCAACAACGCCAACGAGACCTGGGATTCGATGCGCACCGCCAAGAGCGGTATCGCGACCATCGACCCCGCGGTTCTTGAGGGCTTCAAGGATACCTGGACATCTCGTATCGGGGGCCAGGTCAAAGACCTCGACGTTGCCGCATACATGGAGCACCGCGAGGCCAAACGCCTCGATCGGTGCACTGTGCTTGGTGTTGGCGCGGCCGCTGAGGCGGTCGCCCATGCCGGTATTGATTTCGAGGCCGAAGACCGATCCCGCTGCGGCGTCGTCATTGGGTCGGGGGTCGGCGGTATCGCCACCATCGAACAAACCGCTCACACCCTCAAAGCGCGCGGACCAGACCGGATCAGCCCCTTCACCGTTCCCAGGCTGATGGCAAACGCCACCGCGGGCAACGTGTCCATTCGATTCGGCCTCAAGGGCCCCTGCTCGGCCCACGCCACGGCGTGCGCAAGTTCGGGTCACGCCATTGGCGACGCGGTGAACTACATCCGTCGCGGACACGCCGACATCATGGTGACAGGCGGAACCGAAGCCGCGGTCACCCCGCTCTGCCTCGGTGCCTTCATGACCATGAAGGCGCTGAGCACCAGAAACGACGACCCGGCACGTGCGAGCCGCCCGTTCGACAAAGACCGCGACGGGTTCCTCCTGGCCGAGGGCGCCGGCATCTTGGTCATCGAGAGCCTCGAGCACGCGCTCGCCCGAGGAGCAACGATCCACGCCGAACTCGTCGGATACGGGAACTCGGCCGATGCCTACCACATCACCGCGCCCGATGAGGGCGGGGGCGGCGCATCCCGCTCGATGGAGTGGGCGCTCGCCGATGCCGGGCTCGACCCGACCGATATCGACTACATCAACGCCCACGGCACTTCAACGCCGCTGGGCGACGCCGCGGAAGTCACCGCCGTGCTCGGGGTCTTCGGAGACCACGCGCGGAAGTCGACCGGTGGCAAGCTGCTCATGAGCTCGACCAAGGGCGTGCACGGCCACGCCCTGGGCGCATCGGGCGGGGTTGAGAGCATCGCGTGCATTCACGCGGTCCGCGACGGACTCATCGCCCCCACCGCCAACCTCGACAACCCCGACGACGAGTTCGACATTGATCTCGTCGCCAACGACGCACGCGAGCAGCCAGTGCGGTACGCGATGAACAACACCTTCGGCTTCGGCGGGCACAACGTCACGCTGATCCTGGCCCGATACGAAGGTTAAAGAACAACGCCACCGTGCCGCAAGCGACACGGTGGCGAAGCTGTCCCCCGACACTGCTGTTTGATCAGCCTTCGAGCTTCGAGGAGTGGTCCTCGAGATAGCTCGTCACGCTCGCCTCGACCTCCCCAACGATCTCGGCCGGCGTCTTGTCCCTCGTGGGCCTCCAAGCCCCGAGAAGCTCACCCTCGGCCCCGATGACCGCGATCGTCGGATACACGCGGACGCGGAACGCCCGAGCGGCCGTATCGGCCCCGACACGGCCGCTGCCCGGCGCACCGAGCAAGAGCGTGTGCTTGTACCCCTTCTCGGCAAGAAACGCGGCCGGCGCGTTCGGGTCGCGCTCCCGGACGGCAAGTCCGTACACGCCAACGGGCTTGCCCTCGAACGTGTCGACAAGTTCGCTAACCAGTGGGCTGAACGCGCGGCAAGGGGCGCACCACGTGCCCCAGAAGTAGAACACGCTGACCTGACCAGCGAGGCTCTCCTTGGTCACGCTATCGCCGTCGACGGTCGCGACCTCGAAGTCCGGAGCGGGGTCGAACGCCGGCTTTACAGCCACCGGCATCGGCGCCGGCTCGAGCGGCTGTTCATCCCTTGGATCGCGTTGCTCGGTGCGTCGAGATCGCGGATCGACCCGCCCGACGCTCGGCCCTTCGCGGGTCGTCGTCGCGACTCGGCTCCGGGTCTGATACCCCTCTGGGGTTGCGATCTCGAACGAGTCGGCCTCGATCCCGGTGTTCGACCGGAGATCGCTGAACTCGACGATCACGTTGAGGCTCAGACCGCCCCCGCCTCCCATCCACTCGATGCGACGCGGCAGGCCGTCGGCCTTGCTGAACGACCACTTGGCCTTGCTAAAGGCATCGAGCGGGTTCGCGTTGCCGCGACGCTGGCTCTTGTCACGCTCCGGATACTGAACGAGCACCACGTCGACCGCCTCGCCGGAGACGCTCGCCTCGCCCTCGTAGGTCACGTTGACCGCTTCCATTTCGCGCGCGTAGGGCGATTCGGTTGCGAGTTGCCAGGGGGTCACGTAGAGATCAAGCGAGCCGTCCCAGGTCCGTGTCTGCCATCCCGAGAGCTCGTGGACGAGCTTCTTGGGATCCTCGACCGACGTCGTCTTCGTCAGCGTCCGATGGACTTTCACGTCCACAGGGGCCTCGTCGCCATCGGCCTTGGACTTGATCTTGCCTTCCACGTAGGCGTCGAAAACGACCTCGCCCTCATCGCGGGCCTTGGCCATCTTCACCGTCGCATCGCCGGCAGGGAGCAGCATCGCAAAGCCGCCCTCGCCCTTGAGGGTCGCCTTCATCTCAAGGCTCTGCAGCCCGCTCGCGGCCTCTACGGCCCGCTGCATCACAGCGCCCGCCGACTGAGCCCAGGCAGGGGCCACAGTGACCACCGCAACGCACACGCTCGCCCAAAGTGTCTTCATCATGGTTCCGCTCCCGTCGGTTCCCGATCCGCGGCGATCGTACGCCCTACCGACCCCTCCGCCTTGCTCCAGGGCCCCGATCATCCGTAGCGTCCGGGCATGTCCCACCCGTCTACCGATGCCCCGGCGCCGCGTTCCAACTCCGCATCCGGTCCCGAGCCAATCCTGGGCATCGACTTGGGCACGACCAACAGCCTGGTCGCCTTCGCAGACGCCGCAGGGCCGCGGATCTTGCACAACCCGGGCGAGAACCCGATTCTTCCCAGTGTGGTCCGGTACGAACCGGACCCGAGCAAGCCCAAAGGCCTGTTTGCTCGCCTGGGCGAAGACGTCACGGATGCCGCGGCGGACCACCCGCTGAACACAATCGGCTCTGTCAAACGACTTATGGGGCGAAGCATCGCCGACTCCCGGCCCGATCTGCCCTATCTCAGCTATCGCGTGGTCCAGGGCGAGCACGATACGGCCCGCGTCGCCGTTCCCGGGCCCAGTGCTCAAGAAGACGTCGTTTTGACCCCGCAAGAAGTCTCAGCCGACATTCTGGCCGAACTCAGGAGCCGGGCAGAGGGCGTGCTGGGCCAACCGGTCAGTAAAGCGGTGGTCACCGTGCCGGCCTACTTCGACGACGCCCAGAGACAAGCCACCAGAGATGCCGGGCGCCTCGCCGGCCTCGACGTCGTCCGGATCGTCAACGAACCAACCGCCGCGGCGCTCGCTTACGGCATCGGCGCCGACAGAGACGCGGCTCGGAACGCCGAGCCCCAAACGGTCGCCGTGTACGACCTGGGCGGCGGGACGTTCGACGTCTCGATCCTCCGCATCATCCCCGGCGCCGCGGACGACAACCAAGACGCGACCGAGCCGAGTTTCTTCCAGGTTCTCGCGACCGCCGGCGATACCAGGCTGGGCGGCGACGACATCGACCACACGCTCGTCAAGCTGTTTCTGACTGAAATGGGCATCGATGCTCAGGCCAACACGCTCCCGGCGCAGACCCGGCGCGCGTTGAACGCGTTCGCCCGGTCCGTCAAGCACACGCTGAGCGACCGAAGCGAAGCTTTTGTCGAGATCGCGACCGGCGCTGCGGAGCCTTACCGGCGCACGATGACCCGAGACGAGTTCGAGGCGTTGATCAAACCCTGGGCCGATCGAACGAGAGCCGCGTGCGAACGAGCGCTGCGCGACGCCAAAGGCGAACTCGTCGATGGACGCGTCGACCGGGCCATCCTCGTCGGAGGGTCGACCCGGATCCCGCTGATCCGCCAAACCGCGGCCGAGGTCTTCGGCGTCGAGCCCTACACCGCCCTCAACCCCGACACCGTCGTGGCCCTGGGCGCCGCGGTGCAGGGCTCGATCCTCGCAGGGTCGACAACGGGCGCGCTGCTGCTCGACGTGATCCCTCTCTCGCTCGGGCTCGAGACCGCCGGCGGCGCCGTCGCGAAACTCATCGTTCGGAACTCGGCGGTGCCTGCACGCGCAACCGAGACGTTCACAACAAACGTCGATGGGCAGGTCTCGATCAAGCTCAACGTGGTCCAGGGCGAACGAGAGATGGTCGAGGACTGCCGCTCGCTGGGGGAGTTCCACCTCGCCGGCCTGCCCCCGATGCCCGCCGGCATCCCCCAACTCAAGGTCGAGTTCCTCGTCGACGCGAACGGCGTGCTCCGCGTCTCAGCGACCGAGAAACGCTCGGGAAAGCGGGCATCGCTGCAGATCGTCCCGAACCATGGGCTCACGCCCGAAGAGGTCGACCGCATCGAGGCCGACAGCTACGCCCACGCCCGCGAGGACATGACCCGCCACCGAATCGTCGATCTGATCACAAACTCGGAGCTGGATCTGAAGTGGATCCAGGAACGATTCGACCAGCACTCGGGCAAGCTCGAGCCGGCCTACCGCGACGACCTCGAGGCCAAGGCCCAGACGCTCCGCCAGCTCGTCGGCGCCGCCAAGCTCGACTGGAAAGCGGTCGATGCGGACGCGTTCGCGAAGGCCAAGGACGCGCTCGATCAGGCGAGCGTGACGCTGCAAGAGGTCGCGATCACCGCGACGCTCAAGGACGAGTAGGCAACGTTTCTTCCGCCGACTCGCCTTCGACGCTCTGACGCCACCGAAGCACCAGCGTGACACGACGCCGGCGACCCGGATCGTTGAAAACCTCGACATCCCAGTAGTTGCGCCGCACCCGCCCGAGACCGTCGGCGTTGTACGAGCCGACCTCGCTCCGCGCGGCGACCATCCCCGCACCAACGGAGCCCAACCGGCCGAAGGTGTGCGCCGCGGCGTTGAGGACGACCTCATCCGTCAGCCAGCGTTCGACATCACCTCCGATCGGGCACTCCGCATCAGAGACTGTTGTGATCGGAGTCGGCCAGTCCGCGGCCAGATCGATCTCGAACCCGATCGCGTCGCACGCCGCGCCGCTCCGCATCCGAACGGCGTCGGCGAGCCTCGCAAGAAACGAAGCCGCGTGGTAGCGAAACTCTTCGGAGGACTCGCTCACCACCAAGAAATGATCTCGGTGGCCGGTCTCTGCCCAGACGATGAGGTCCGTCCACGCGACGAGTGTTTCGCTAATCGGAACATCGCCGATATCGTTGGGCGTGCCCGAGACAGAACGCTCCTCGCGACACCCGCCAACAGCGAGGACGAGGAGCGTCGCCAGCACGATCGTTCGGCGAATCACCCGAAGTCGACCAAAACCTTGATCCCCTCCCCGGAGATCATGGTTTCGAACGCCTTCTCGTAGTCTTCCACCGGGAACTCGTGGGTGATGATCTCGTCAAGTTCGAGCCGACCGCCGAGCAGCAGCTCTTCCATCTGGTACCACGTCTCCCACATCCGCCGCCCGTTGATCCCCAGCACGGTGCAGCCCTTGAAGATCACGTGTTGGTTGAAGTCGAACGTCGGGCTCTTGGCAAGCAAGCCCAGCAGCGCCGCCGTGCCCCCATTCCGAAGCGCCCGGAACCCGTCCGTCAGCCCCGCGCTCGATCCCGACATTTCGAGCAGCACGTCGACGCCCTCGCCGCCGTGGCAGGCCGCCTGAACGTCTCCGATCCAGCCGTCGCCCTTCGTCACGTCGTACGCCTCGACGGCGCCGAGCCGCTTGGCCAACTCGAGCCGGGCCGGGTTCACGTCGGTGCAGAAAATCCGGGCCGCGCCCGCTGCCCTCGCCACCGTCACGGCCATCAGCCCGATGATGCCGACGCCAGAGATCAGAACGCTCCTCGCGCTCACGTCGGCCGCCATCACCGTGTGCACCGCGTTGCCCAGCGGATCGAACGTCGCGGCGACGCGATCCGAAATCTCCGGGTGGATCGGCCACACGTTCTCCTCGGGCACCGTCACGTAGTCGGCGAAGACCCCGTCCCGGTCGACGCCCAGGATTTTCGTGTCCCTCGCGATGTGGGCGTTGCCGGTCCTGCTGTTGTAGTCGAGACCCGCAGAAATATGCCCCTCGGCGCTCACCCGATCGCCCACCGAGTATCGGGTCACCGCCGCCCCCACCGCCGCGACCTCGCCGGCGAACTCGTGCCCGGTCACGATTCCGATCGGTATGCGGCTCGCGGCCCACTCGTCCCACTGCCAAATATGGCGGTCGGTCCCGCAAATCCCGGTCTTCTTAACGCGGATCAACACCTCGCGGGGCCCCACGCCGGGCCTGAGCCTCGACGGGTCAAACCCAAGGCCCTCCCCTGGCCGGTCTTTCACCAGAGCACGCATCGTGCCCGGGAGATGGTCGAATCCGTCAGGGACCGAGGTCGACGAGGCGGTCTGTGTCATACAGAAATGGTACGGTGGGACCGGCGTTGGCATGGCGCCAACGCTCGGTTTGAGTGGAACCGATCGCCGGCCTGTCGGTAGTCCTCATCCGGTCCAACCGCCGAAGTACCATCCTCCAGTGTCACGAGCCGCCAACCCCAAAGCGTTCTTCTACCTCGCCGCGACCCCAAGGGGCTCGCGATCGATGGGCCTGCGGAGGGCCAAGAGCCCGCGCGCGCTGGCCGAGGCCCTGCGCCGTGACAAGCTCGTGGTCCTCCGATCGTGGACGGTCCCGGGATGGCTCGCGCCCGAGCAAGCGATGTCGCCCACCGACCAAGCGGCCCTCAACGAGCAACTCTCGCAGTTGGTCTCGCGAGGCGTGCCCCTCGTCGAAGCGCTCGAAGTCGCGTCGACCGTTGTGAAGCCCAACCAGCGGTCGAGGGTCGACAGAATGCGTGAACGGGTCGCCGCGGGTGCGAGCTTCGCCGACGCCGCGGCGACCGCCGGCGGGTTCGACCGTGTCACCGTCTCGGTCTACCGGGCCGCGGAGCGAACCGGCGACCTCGCCGATGCATCGGCCCAACTCGCCAAGACGATCCGCCGCAAGCTCGCCGTCCAGGGCAAGGCGATCACGCTTCTCATCTACCCCGCCATCGTCAGCTTCGTGGGCATCGCGGCGGGCGTGCTGATGCTCACTGTGATCGTCCCGAAGATCGGCGGATCGCTCGAAGACGCGGGCATCGATCTCCCGGTCTACACGCAGTTTGTGATCGCTCTAGGGCGGTTCATGACCGAGCAAACGCTGCCGATCCTCGCCGCCGTGGGCGGGGTGTTGATCGCGCTGATCCTGCTCAGGAACGCGGTGTCTTCGGCCATCGGCGGGGTCGCGCGCCGCGTGCCCTTGCTCAGCGAAGTGCTCATCACCCAAGAGCTCGCCCAGTTCTGCGCCGTCATGGCCGCGATGAGCAAGTCGGGCGTCGCGCTCGCCGACTCGCTGGGCGTGGGCGTCGGTTCGATCTCCGACCCGACGCTTCGTCGTGAGATCGACCAACTGCGCGTGAAGCTCATCGAAGGAGGCGTCTTCCGCACCCTCCTCAACCGCATGACGACGCTCCCGCCGGCGACGAAGACGCTGCTCATCGCCGCCGATCGGGCGGGCGATCTCGACGGCGCGTTCGAAGACCTCAGCCACGACATGTCCGAGCGACTCGATACGCTAACCGCGAGGCTCCTCGCGGCCCTTGAGCCTCTGCTGATTGTTCTGCTGTTCCTGTTTATTGGGGCCCTTCTCATGAGCATCATGGTGCCCCTGCTCACGCTGACGAGCCAGCAACTCGGGTAAACCAAGGGCTCAACGCCCACACGACGGGACCCGATGCAGCACTTCTCATACCGACAAGGCGAGCTCTACTGCGAAAACGTGCCCGCCGCGGACATCGCCGATCGCCACGGCACGCCGACGGTCGTCTACTCCGCCGCGGCGCTCCGCGCCGGGATGCGAACCTTCGTCGACGCGTTCGAGCCGATCGGCGTGCGCGTGACGTTCGCCCTGCGCTCGTGCCCGATCATGGGCTGCCTTCGCCTGCTCGCGGCCGACGGCGCGGCGATGACCGCTACCTCGGGTGTGGAACTCGAACGCGCATGGCTCTCGTGCGCCTCGTTTCAGGACGTTGTCTTTGCCGGCGTTGGCAAGTCCGATGACGACATCCGCGCTGCCCTCGACGGGCTCTATTCGCCGCTCTACCAAGCCGGCGCCACCGTCGACGGACGTCCGCCCTATTACAGGGGTCCGGTCGGCCGCCTCGTGGCCGAATCCGAGGACGAGCTCGAGCGCATCGCGAAAATCGCCGGCTCGCTCCGCATCTCCTGCCGCGTCGCGCTCAGGCTCGACCCGGAACTCGAAGCCGATGTCGATCTGACGAGAAACCCGGGCGACGCCCCGCCCCCCACCGGCAAGTTCGCGCTGCCCCCAAGCCTCGCCCCGCGACTTTTCGAACAGTTCAGCAACCGCCCGCACGTAAAGCTCTCCGGCCTCCACATGCACCTCGGGCCGGGCGTCGTGATGCCCGACCGGTTCGCGGCCGCCGCCGGCCGGCTGGCCGACACCGCCCGACGTGTCGGCGAGGCGGGGCACCGGGTCGACTTCGTGAACTTCGGCGGGGGTTTCCCAGCGGTCCAGGGACCGCACGCGGTCCCGCCGACCGACTACGCGAGCGCTCTCGCACCCATCGCGCAGCAGCTCACCGAAACCGAGCAACGCGACGATGAACTCCCGCGCCGCCTGTTCGTCGAGCCGGGCCGCGCGATCGCCGCGCCGTCGGCGCACCTTCTGTTGGGCGTTCGCGATGTCAAGCCCACCGAAGACCGCGCCGTTGTGATCGCCGACGCCGGCCTGTCCCCCGGTCGCCGACCGCCGCCCAAGGAAGGCCTCGTTATCGCCTGGCCGGCGCGCGTCCCGCCCGAACTCGAACCGCCCAAGCCGGGCGTCGAACGCCTCGACACCAGGGGCCTGCAATGGACCGACGTCGTCGGCCCGAGCTACGCGTCGGGCGATGCCATCGCGGAGGGCCGGCTCATGCCCCCGGTCGAGCCCGGGCACGTGATCGGGGTATCAAACGCCGGCGCGTACGCACGCGATGCGCTCGCGCCGTTGGCCGACCATGCCGCGCCGGCCGAGGTGCTGGTCGACAACTTCCAGGCCAAGCTGCTCCGCCCCAGAGCCAACGCGGCCGAGCTCATCAGGCCCGAACCCGATGCCCTGCACCACACCCGGGGCTCAACGCGGGGCTGAGCACGGGGCGCGACGCCGAAGACAGCTCCGTTGCGCGAAAGCGATGCCGCCGATTCCGTAACCTCCCCGCATATGACCCGCACCCGCTGGATCCTGCTCGCGGTCTACCTCGTCCTGCTGACCGGTTCGGCGATCGTGCAGTCTTTCGCGCCCACAGAGTGGTACCGGCTGCCCACCCCGTTCGACACGCTCACCGACGTCGCGCCCACGGAGCCAGACACCCGTCCGATGCCGCTCGCCGCCCTCGCCTGGGGCAATCAGAACGACACGCGTCCCCCGGTCATCCTCATCCACGGATCCCCCGGGCAAGCGACCGACTACGCCTACCTCGGACCGGAACTCAGCTCGGACAGCCGCCCCGTCTACAGCCTCGACATGCCCGGCTTTGGGTACTCCGAAGTCTGGGTCCCCAGCTACTCGGCCCGCGCCTACGCGGCCTACGTGCTCGCGTTCATGGACGCCCGAGGCATCGAACGCGCCCACCTCGTCGGCTGGTCGAATGGGGGCGCCGTGGTGCTCCACGCGACGGATCTCGCGACGATCGCCGGCACGCCAGATCGCATCGCCTCGATCACGATGCTCGGCGCCATCGGCCTGCAAGAGACCGAAGGCTCGGGCGACTACTACTTCGAGCACGCCAAGTACGCGCTCGGTTACGCGGCGCTCGTCGTCCTGCCAGAGTTCATCCCGCACTTCGGGCTGCTCTACCCCCGAGAGAACCGCGTCGCCTTTATCCGCAACTTCTGGGACACCGACCAACGCACGCTCGAACCGATCATGCGTTCGCTCGAGACGCCCTCTTACGTACTCCACGGCCGCAACGACTTCCTCGTTTCCGATTGGGCCGCAGAGCGGCACCACGACGTGATGCCCACCAGCCGGCTCACGATGACCCCCCACTCGCACTTCTTGCCTTTCCAACAGCCCGAGGTCAGCGCAAGCCTGATCCGGCCCTTTCTTGAGCGGCACGACACGCCGGGGGTCGAACCGCTCGCCCATACCGCAGACCTCGACCCGGTGCGTGTCCGCACGGGCGCCCTGGGTGCGCTCGACGCGATCGCTCGGTCCGCGCGGGATTGGCCTTGGTGGCTGGTCGTTCCGATCGGCGCGTTGTTCGCGAGGTTCCGGCCCGAAACAACAACGGTCCTCCTCGCGTACCTCTGCGCCAGCCTGAGTCTCGACTTCGGGGTCGCGGCGGCCGCGGTGTACGCCGGCCGGCGTCTAACCCCATGCGGCGCGTGGGATGCTCCGGGCGTCGAACGCGCCACGGTCCGCGCGATCACCGATGTCGCCTGGACCGCCATCGCTTTGCTGCTCGCCCAGTCCGCGATGGCCTCAGGCCTCACCGACGCCTGGGCGGGCCTCGGATTCGTCGTCGCGCTCGCGCTCACGACGCTGCTGCTCAGGGTCGTACGCACGCTCCCAACGCCGAGTGGTCGCAGGCGTCTGCTCGCGTGGGTTACGAAGTGGCTCCATCACGAATGGTGGCCGTCTTGGATGCTCTACGCCGGACTCGTCCCAACGCTGGTGCGCCTCGGTCTTCAGCACAAGTCACTGCTCGTCTGGACGGCCGCCAACCCGGGCGTACCGCCCGACGAAGGCATCCAAGGAGAGAGCAAAGCGGAGCTGCTCGACAAGATCAAACACCCAAGCGTGCTGCCCTACGCCATAGTCGCCCCGGCCGGGACTTCGGCGGATCGCGCCGTGCAGGCGCGCGAACTCGTCGACTCGCGCGCCGAACTCGGTGGCTTCCCGATCGTCGTCAAGCCCGATGCCGGCGAACGCGGGCGCGACGTTGCGATCGCAAGATCTCCCGACGATCTCGAAAGCGCCCTCGCACCCATCGCCGGCCCGGCGATGCTCCAGAAGTTCCACCCAGGTCCCCTCGAAGTCGGCGTGTTCTGGATCCGCCGGCCCGAGACCGTCGGCGACCCGACGGACGATTCATCGCAACGCCCGCAAGGCTTCGTGTTCGCGATCACCCGCAAGACGCTGCCAGAGGTCACCGGAGATGGGCGTCGCACGCTCCGCCAACTCGTCGAGCGGCACCCTCGATACCGCAAGCAAATGGCGGTGCACGCGCGCCGCGACGACTTCGACACGCGCGTGCCCGCCGACGGCGAGTCTCTCCGGCTCACCGAAGCGGGCAACCACTCCCGAGGCTGCATGTTCAGCGACGGCGAAGACCTGCGAACGCCCGACCTCGAGGCGGCGGTCGATGCGGTCGCGTCGGCGTACCGAGGCCCGAACGGTGAGCCCTACGACTTCGGACGCTTCGATCTCCGGGCGACCGGCGAAGACGAACTCAGGGCGGGCCGATTCGCCGTGATCGAACTCAACGGGACAACGAGCGAGGCGACGAACCTGTATGACCCAAAACGCTCGACGCGCTGGGCCTACAGCGTGCTCGCGAAGCAATGGGGTTACGCGTTCGAACTCGGGGCGAAGCGTGCCAAGCAAGGCTCAGAACCGATCACTATGTCGAGGCTTGTCGCCGTCGCGTTGAGGGCGTTCATGCCGCGCTAGGGCTGCAAACGCGTCGTTGCCCATGGGCCACTCTCGGACGCGCGTCTCCACTCGGCGCGATCGTGCACCCGACCTGTCCCGCCGCACCAGAGTTCGACGCGCTCCGCAACGACGCGGTACCCGCCCCAGTGCGCCGGCCTCGGAATCTCCAGCCCTTCGCCGCCCCCATCGACGATCGCGCTCATATCGAGTTCGAGATCCAACGCCTTCTCGGTGACTTGCGCAAGCAAGTCCTCGCGGCTCGCGATCGGCTCGGACTGCTCGCTCGCCCACGCGCCGAGCCGGCTCTCCCACCGGCGAGACTGGAAGTACGCGTCGCTCTCGTGTGCGGTCGCTTTCTCAACACGTCCCTCGATGCGCACCTGCCGGTCCGCGTAATCCCAGTGGAAGACCAAGGTCGCGTAGGGGTTTGCGTCGAGCGCACGACCCTTGCGGCTCTGGTAGTTCGTGTAGAACACGACGCTCCCGGTGGCCTCATCGATGCCTTTGCACAACACGATGCGAGCGCTCGGCCTCCCGTCGGCGTCGACGGTCGCCAGCGTCATCGCGTTGGGATTGGGCTGCCGCTTGGCGTCAAGGGCACCATCGAACCATGCCCGGAACAGGGTAAAGGGTTCCGCCGGAAGCGGGTCTGGGAGAAGTTCGCCCTCGAACGAATCCAACACAGAAAGCCCAGAGTCGTCAGTCATGCACAGATGCTAAGGCCGCAAGGCCGTTCGGGTCCTGCGCACTCGGTGGACGAACCGTGGATGACTTGTCAACGCACGACCGCACGCCGTCGGCGCGGCACACTCTTGTGCCGGTGCAAGGCCGCGCCGTTGGAGGGAAGCATTGGAAGCGGACGCGACGTCATCGGGTGGTGAGTCTTCGTCTTCTCGCAACGGCTCGAGGCGCGATCGTCTCGCCGGCGCCGCGGCCTCCGCCGGCCTCGCCAAGCTCTTTGACCGCCTCCCACCGCATTCGCTTGAGGCCGAACGCTCGTTGATCGGCTCGCTCCTGCTCGACCCGGGCATTCTGGGCGAGGTCGTGACGCTCGTCAGCAAAGCGGAGCAGTTTTACAGCTCTGCGAACGGGGCGATTTTCCGAGCAATCGTGGAGGTCTACGACGCGCACCAGGCGGGCGACCCCCTCCTCATCGCCGAGGCACTCAAAGACCGGGGCTTGCTCGAAAGTTCGGGCGGGCCGGAGGTGCTCGTCGAGCTGGCCGAATCGGTTCCCAGCGCCCGCCACGCGGCCCACTACGCCCGGATCGTTGCCACAAAGGCGAAGCTGCGCCGCCTGATCGACGCCTCGGCAGGCATCATCCACCGTGCCTTTCACGCCGGCGAGAGCGGGCCTGAGGACGGGCTGCTGATCGTCGACGAGGCCGAGCAGGCGATCTTCGATATCGCCCAAGAGAGCGGGACGTCCGGCCCCGAGAAGCTCGCGCGAATCCTCGACGCAGAACTCCACCGAATCGAACAGATCGAGGTCGGCGGCGGGATCAACGGACTCCGCACCGCGTTCTCTGACCTCGACGAGCTGACCAACGGACTGCAGCCGGGCGAACTGACGATCCTCGCCGCGAGGCCCTCGATGGGCAAGACCGCGATGGCGCTCAACCTCGCCGAACAGGTCGCATTCGGCGGGCGCACGCCTTGGAGCCCGAAGAGCGACGGCGGGGAGTCCGTCGGCGTGGGGTTCTTCAGCCTCGAAATGGCGCGTGAGTCGCTTGCCCAGCGCTTGCTGAGTTCGATCACCGGGATCGACGCGCAGAAGCTCCGGATGGGTGATCTCGGTCTGAACGACTGGCAGAAGCTCGACGACGCGAAACACCAGCTGTCGCAGCTCCCGATGTACGTCGATGACACACCCGGGCTCACGATCATGCAGCTCCGCGCCAAGGCCAGGCGGATGGTCGACCAGTTCGAGCTCAAAGCGATCTTTATCGACTACCTCCAGCTCCTGACCGCACCCGGCGCCGAGAGCCGGCAGGTCGAAGTCAGCTCGATCAGCCGCCAGGTCAAGGCACTGGCCCGCGAGCTCGACGTCGCCGTGGTCTGCCTCGCGCAGCTCAACCGCGGCACGGAACAACGCGAGAACAACAGGCCGCGGATGAGCGACCTGCGTGAATCGGGATCGATCGAACAGGACGCCGACGTCGTGGCGCTGCTGCACCGCGAGGCGTATTACCACCGAGGAGACCCAACATGGGACCCCAACAACCCCGAGTTCGACCCGGACAACGAGGAGAAAATGAACCTGGCGGAGCTGATCATCGCCAAGCAGCGCAACGGACCGACGGGGACGGTGCACCTGACGTGGGACAGCTCGATCACCAGGTTCAAGAACCACGACTTTCGGCACAGCTCCGGAGGCGGTGGCGGGGGAAGCTACGGGCATTCCGCCGACGTTTCCGCATCGTCGGCGCCGAGTCAACTGCCACCCCAGCCGCACGCGGACCAGGGCTGGGGCGCGCCGTCTGACGCGAGCTTTGCGCCCGAGGATCCGCCGATCGCCGAGACCCCGCCTCCGAGGCGACCCGCCTTCGGAGCAGGGCCTTCGACCGGCCCCGTCGACGATCATCGCGACGGGGGCGGTCCCGACGACGACGAGGTCGCGCCGTTCTGAATGGAGCGAGTGAGTTCAGATGCGACGGTTCGCTGATGCAACGAGACCGCGCGTCAGAAACAAATCGATGATCGTTCCGATCAGAAAGAGACCGCCGGTAAAGAACCAAAGGACCGCGGTCCCCCACTTGCCCAAGTAGAGCCGGTGCAGCCCCGCCACACCGAAAAAGCTGGGGATCCAGAGGATATAGGCGAGCATGGTGTCTTTGACGGGTTTGGGCATCGAACCTCCTTCGATCCCTTCTTCCGCAGACGACCCCGCCGGTTTCTTGACCGCTCAGACCCTCTTGGTCTTCCCATCCCCAAAGCACGTGTACACGCTCCGGGCCGCCTCAACCAAGTCATCCGTGTCCGGCTCGATCAAACGCTGCTTGTTCGCCGCGCTCTGGATCTCCACGTCGTTGAGCTTCCCGCCCTGCATTACGACGAGCCGGTTCCGCTCGCCCTTGCGAAGCAGTTCGGCCGCGGCGTGCCCGAACCGAGTCGCCAGCACCCGGTCGGCCGCGACCGGACCGCCGCCCCGCTGGACATGACCGAGCACAACCGATCGCGTCTCGATCCCGGTTCCGTCTTCGATCTTGCCGGCAACCCACTTCGCGATCCCGCCCAAACGGATCGGGTCGGGGCTCGTGGGGTCGACGCGATCGACGATCTGCTCGCCCCCCTTTGGCTTGGCCCCCTCGCTCACGCACACGATCGTGCCCTTCGCGCCCCTCGCCACGCGCTTGCGCACCGTCTCGCAGACATCGTCGATCTCGAAGGGGATCTCCGGCACCAAAATCACGTCGCTGCCCGAAGCAATCCCAGAGTGCAACGCGAGCCAGCCGGCGTTACGCCCCATCACCTCGACCACGATCGTCCGGTGATGGCTGGCCGCCGTCGAGTGCACCTTGTCGAGCGCATCGGTCGCGGTCGCGACCGCTGTCGAGAAACCGAACGTCAACTGCGAGCCCCACAGGTCGTTGTCGATGGTCTTGGGCACACCGATGCAGTTGACGCCTCGATCGGCGAACGGCGCCGCGGCCGACATCGTGCCGTCACCCCCCAGGCAAACCAGCGCCTCAAGCCCGTATTTGTCGATGTTGCCCATACACCGCTCGGTCACGTCCTCGACGATCGGCTTGCCCGCGCTGTCGAGCCCGGTCACGTAGGCCGACGGATTCGCCTTGTTCGAGCTCCCGAGGATCGTTCCGCCATCGACGATAATGCCGGCAACTTTCTCGCGGTCGAGCGGCTCGACGTGATCTTCGATGAGCCCCAGGAAGCCGTCACGGATCCCGAAGACATCGATGCCGTGATTCACAGCATCCTTCGTGACGGCCCGAATCACCGCATTCAGTCCGGGGCAATCACCGCCTCCGGTGAGGATGCCGATGCGTTTGACGTTCGAGAGAGCGACGCGGTCAGGGGTTTCCATCACGTCAGATTACTGGGCAAGCCGACCGAACGGCTTTCGACGCCGGATCACTCTGTGCATCACGATGCGAGCACCGATGAAACGGAGCACGATCACGAAGGCCACGAGCTGTAGAGGGACGAGAGTGATGCTTAAGGTCAACACGACGGCCAACTTCAGCGGACCAGGGGCGTCCAAACCGACCCAGGCATCCAAGCCTTTGCTGAACAGCGCGCACGCGAAGAGAATTGACGTCCAGGCCAGCCCCGCTCGAACCGAAATCGACGAATCAAGTCCAGTCCGCCAAAACGGCGAGTAGGGACGGCCTTTCTGAACGCTCGCGGTCTTTGTCACAATCAGAAGTCTATCTCGGCTAGGCTTGGTCTCCTATGGCCGATTCGACGACCCAACCCGCCCCACACCCAGCCCACAAGGCCGCCACAGGTGCCACCTCCCACCCGGGACGCGTCGACCCCTCGCTTTACCTCCACCCCCAGACGCTCTCCCGGCTCGGCTCGTTCGAGCTCCGCGCCAAAATGATCATCGAGGGCGTGATGTCGGGCCAGCACCGCTCGCCCTATGCCGGGGTTTCCGTTGAGTTTGCGCAGCACCGCGGCTACACCCCGGGCGACGACCTCCGCCACCTCGACTGGAAGGTCTTCGCCCGCACCGACCGCCTCCAGATCAAGCAGTACCAGCAGGAGACCAACCTCGATCTCGTCGTCCTGGTCGACTCCTCGGGCTCGATGAACTTCGGGACCCGCTCGTTCGCGTCGGCCTCGGGCGAGGGCGTCAAGGAGCACCCCTCGGGACGCACCAACTGGACCAAGTTCGACCACGCGACCGGGTTCGCCGCGGCCCTCGCGTACGTCACCATCTCGCAGGGCGACCGCGTCGGGATGGGCACGTTCGCCGGCGAACTGCTCGCAGAGGTCAACCGATCGTCCGGTCGCGGCACGTGGCGCAAGATCGTCGAGATGCTCAGCCGCCACCCGGTCGACACGCCAACGAACTTCGGGCGCGTGACCGACCAGGTCATCGGCAAGCTCAACAACCGATGCCTGCTCGTCATCCTCTCCGACTTCTTCGAAGACGCCGACACGATCCGCGCCGCGATGGCCCGCCTCCGGCACCGTGGGCACGACGTGATCGCGTTCCAAATCCTCGACGCCGCCGAGCGCGATCTCACGTTTGATGAAGCGGCGCCGTTCATCGGGCTCGAGGGCGAGCCCCAGGTCAAGGTCGACCCCCGCGCGATCCGTGAGACCTACGTCGAACTGATGGCCAAGCACATCGACGCGGTCGGCAAGACCTGCCGAAGCTTCGGGTTCGACCACGAGGTGATCTCCACGTCCGACTGGCTCGGCCCGCCCCTCGCGTCGTTCATCGCCCGGCGCAACGCGGCGATGAAGCGGAGCAAGTTCGGATGACGCCCCGAAGCGCCAACAGCGATGGAGCCCCGAGCGTGAGCAACGGGCCGAAAGTCGGACGGCGTCCGGAGAAACACGACGGTTCCACCCCCGGTCCCTCCCTCAAGGTCGCGGCTCCATCTCTTCGCCCGATCACCGGTCCCCGATCGCTCGTCCCCTCCCCATGACCCTCCTCCACCCCCTCCTCCTCGCCGCCGGCCTCGCCGCCATCGCGATCCCCATCGCGATCCACTTTTTCATGCGCCGTCGCCGTCAGCCCATCGCCTGGGGCGCGATGAAGTTCCTGCTCGAGGCCTACCAGCAGCAGCGCCGCCGACTCGAATTCGAAAAGTGGCTCCTGCTCGCGCTCCGGTGCCTCGTGCTCGCGCTGCTCGCCCTGGGCCTTGCACGACCGCTGCTCGGGGGCGTCGGCCTCGGGGGTGATACGCCCCGCGAACTGTACATCCTGATCGACAACTCGCTCGCGTCCGCCGCCGTCTCGGATGACGGAACGACCGCCCTTGAACGACACAAGGAAGCAGCGAGGGCGGCGCTCTCTGAACTCGACCCGGGGCGAGGCGATCGCGCGGCGCTCATCACCCTCGCGTCGCCCGCCGACGCCGTGATCGCGCCGCCCTCGCCAGAGCCCGGTGCCGTCGCCGATCTGATCGACGAACTCGCCCCCACCGACGCCGCGGCCGACCTGCCCGGAGCGCTGGCGAGCATCGCCGAACTCTCCGAAGGATCAAACAGCAACGAGCGGCTCGTCTTCCTGCTCACCGACTGGCGTGAGGGCGCGTTCGACGCGGCCCAAGACCTCCCGAGGCTCGACCCCGGAACGCGCGTCATCACCGAATCGCCCGCCACCGACGCGCTCGACAACCAACAGATCACCTCGGTCCGCCCGCTCCGCGCCGTCGTGCTCGCAGGCGACGCCCGCTCGGGCGATGCCGCGGCGAGCGCGCAGCAGGTCCGCGTTGAACTCCGCCGCCTCGGTCCTTCCCTGCCTTCTTCCGATGGAACACTTGCGCTCCGGCTCGACCGCGTCCGGGCCGACGGATCGGCCGACCCTGCACGCGCCGCCTCGAGCGAAACCGCGTTTACCTGGGACGCCGGCCAGACCGAGTCGACGCTCGTCATCCCACTCCCAGCGATCGACGACCCGAGCCCGGGGCTGGGTGTGCTCACCGCCACGCTCCGTTCGGCCCCCGGTCTCGACGCGATCCCGGGCGACAACGTCGTTCGCCGCGTCGTCGACGTGCGACGCAACCTGCGTGTTGGCGTGATCGCCCGCGCGAGATACGGGCAACGCGTCAGCGTCGGGTCGTTCACGCCCGCCGACTGGCTGGCCGCGGCCCTGGACCCAGAGCTGGCCGCGCTCGGGAGCACGTCACCGATCGAACCGGTTCCCGTCGAACCCTCCGCCGTCGATATCCCCAGGCTCGCCGGCCTCGATGCCGCCTTTGTGCTTGAGCCCGAGGCACTCGACGACCGAGCATGGGACAACCTCGGAACCTTCGCCAGACGAGGCGGGCTCGTCGTGCTCTCGCCCGAAGCCGAACCGGCCGCCGCGACCTGGGCATCGAAGGCCGTCGCCGCCCTTGATCTCGCGATCATCATCGACCCCGAGCCCCGCACCCACGAACCTCCGCTTCCACTCGCGACGCCAACCGATCGCGACCTCGGTCCCTTGAGCCTGCTCGCGGCCGAGTTGGCGACGCTCTCCGGTCCCGTCCGAGCGTTCCGCAGTCTTTCGATCGAGCCTGAGCCCGGTGCGTCGAGCTCGGCGCTGCGTCCCTTGCTCACGCTCGCCGATGGCACCCCGCTCGTCGCGATCTCGTCGCCAAGGCCCAACCCGTCTACGACGACCCCGGGTCTCGTCGCGATCATCGGAGCAGCGATCGATCCCGAATGGACCGACCTTCCGGCGCGACCACTGTTCGTTCCGCTGGTGCAAGAGCTTGTGCGCCAGGGCGTCGGCGAAGCGAGGGGTGCGTCCGCGGTTCCGGCCGGCGCCAAGATCACCGCCGGCCCCGGCGCGACCGAACTCACCTCGATCGGAAACGAGGCACGTCCCGTCGGGATCGACGTCTCTGGTCTCTCGGTGCAACCGATGCGCAACGCAGGGGCGTTCGCCGTGCTCGACGCCCAGGGAGCGATGCGGACCCTCGCGATCGTGAACCCCGACACACGCGCCGGGCGTCCGAACCCCACCGAACTCGTCGCCCTTGAAGACCGCCTCGGACGCTCGGGCATCGCCCCGGCATTCTTTGACGCCTCGGGCGAAGACAGCCCGATCTCCGACCGTGTCGCAAACGCTCTGCGATCGGACGCCGACGGCGGATCACCGATTGCATGGCTCGCGTTGCTCGCGGCGCTTGTCCTTGCTCTTGCCGAATCGGCACTGGCACGTCGAGCGAGTCACGCAGACACTGAACGCGGCTCGAAACGCCGAGCCGCGACGCCGGCGGTGCCCAGAGGAGCGACCGCGTGAACGAGTTCCTCGACGCCCTCTTTGGACTGAGCGCCCCCGAGCCCCGGTTCACCGACCCGGAGTCCGTCTTCGCGTGGGCTGAGCCGATGTCGGCGTGGATCTGGGTGATGGTCATCGCCGCCCTGGGCGCAGCAGCCGGGCTCACCTACTCGAGACTCAAGGCGCCGGCGTTCGCACGAGCCGCGCTCGCCGTCTTGCGCACGCTCACACTCGTCGCGCTCGTCGCGGTCATCGCCGGTCCGCGGCTCGAACGCGAGAGAACCAGTGTCGAGCGCGACTGGGCCATCGTGCTCGCCGATCGCTCGGCCTCGATGACCATCCCCGACGCCGGCAACCCCGCCGTCCCCGTCTCGCGCGACACCGATCTTCGAGCCACGCTCGACGCTTCGCAAGACACGTGGACCGCGATCGGCGAGAGCAAACGGTTGGTCTGGCTCGGGTTCGACGCGACCGCGTACGACCTCGAGGTGCCCGACGATGGGGCCTTGCCCGAACTTGCCCCACCCGCCGGACGACGCACCCGGTTGGGCGTTGCCCTCGACGAAGCGATGCGCCGCGCCGCGGCACGACCGGTCGCGGGGCTCGTGGTGTTCTCCGACGGCCGGTCGACCGACGAACCAACCCGCGCCACGATGCGCCGGCTCGCTTCTGAAAACATCGCTGTTTTCGTCGTTCCGCTGGGCAGCCCGGTCCCGATCGGCGACGTCGCCATCCGCGACGTGCAAGCACCGCCCGCCGCGTTCAAAGACGACGTTGTCCCCATTCGCGTGCGGTTCGACGCGGCCGGTGACGCCGAAGCAACGCCCCGCTTGACGGGAACCGTCCGCCTTATCGACAACGCAAACGACGAGGAACTCGCGTCCGCCGTGGTCGGAGCCGACCAGATCGAACAGGGCGTCACGCTCGAAGCAACGGCCGACGCCGACGGGCCCCGTTCGTGGCGTGTGGTCTTCGAGCCCGACGGCCGCGATCTACTCGACCAGAACAACACCGCCGATCTGCGCATCCAACTCGTTGATCGGCCCCTCAGAGTCTTGTACATCGACGGGTACCCCCGGTGGGAGCACCGGTACCTGAAGACGCTGCTGCTCCGCGAGACCTCGATCGAATCGAGTTCGCTGCTGCTCGCGCCCGACAGGCGGTACCAACAAGAGGGTGATATCGAGATCGAGAGACTCCCACGAGCGCCCGAGGAGTGGCGCGACTACGACGTTGTGATTATCGGCGACGTGAGAGCCGACCTGTTCGGTCGAGAACAACTCGAAGCGTTGCTCAGGCACGTCGCGGAAACCGGCGGCGGTGTCATGTGGATCGCCGGCCCGAACGCGACGCCCCGCTCGTGGGCGGAGTCGCCGCTCGACGCGCTCTTGCCGGTGAACCTCGGTTCGGGCGGGGCTCAGCCCGAAACGTGGACCGAGGCCGCGACGATCATCCCGGCGCCCGCCGCCGAGCGGCTGGGCGTGCTCGCACTCCCGCCCTCGGTCAGCGATCCGGACAGCGGCTGGTCGCGGCTCCGATACGTTCAGCGGCTCGACGCGAACCAACTCAAGCCCGGCGTGGAGGTGCTCGCAACATCGAACGACCCCGCCGGCTTCGACGCCGGCTTGGCCGGGACGCCCTCGATCGTCACGTCACGGTACGGCGCCGGCCGCGTCATCTACGTCGCGACAGATGAGACCTGGCGGTACCGCTTCGGCACCGGTGAAGCGATCTTTGAGCGGTTCTGGCTCCCGCTCGTCCGTTTGCTTGCGCGTGAACGCCTCGCGCTGGCGGACCGCCCGGCGGTCCTGACCGCTACGCCGGATCGAGCCGTGCCCCAGCAACCGGTCGTCTTGGAGTTGACGCTGCTCGACCCAGCGTTGCTGCAAGCGCCGCCGGCCTCGCTTGTTGTCGAGGTGCGATCGCCCGACGGCTCCCCCACCGAGATCACGTTGTCGGCCGAAGGCACAGAACAGGACGGCCCTCGACTCGCCGCGCGCTATGCATCGGCGTGGGTGCCATCGGCGCCGGGCGAGTACCTCGTCCGCGCGAGCGACCCCCTTCTCGCCGGGATCGACCTGACCGCCGAAGTCCGCGTGACTTCACCTGAGGACGAGTTGCGCACACCGGCTACCGACTTCGCCGCCCTCGAGCGTCTTGCGGAAACCACCGGAGGGGAGGTCCTGACAGCCGACCGCCTTTCCGAACTGCCCGATCTGCTTCCGAACCGCCGGCTCATCCTGGCGGGCACACCAGAAACCACCACTTTGTGGGATCGCTGGCCGATCCTTGCCATCATCCTCGTCTTCCTCACGTTGGAATGGGTCGGAAGGCGATTGGTCCGCCTGGCCTAGCGTCACCCCGCCGCCGATCGGCTGTACACCCGCGAGTTCGTCCATGAGTTCGATCGCTCGACAACCCGATTCGGTTGCCCAGAGCCGATCGACGCCGCTCGCGACGGCCGAACGCCGCCTGGCCGCGACACGCGCGATGGCCAAGGCCCTGCTCGTAGTCGAGGGCCTCTGCTGGACCCTCGCTCTCGTCGCCGGCCTGCTGACCGTTGAAGCGCTGACCGATGCCGCCCTCCGGCTCCCGGCCGAACTGCGTTGGATCATCCTGTTCGTAGGGGTGGCCATCACCGCCGCGGCCCTTCGCCGGCGGGTCATCCCAGCGCTCACGTCACACACCGGGCTCACCTGGCTCGCGTTGCGCCTTGAGCGCGTTGCCCCGCAAGAGTCCGAGGTCCGAGGCGTACTCGCCTCAGGGCTCGAACTCGGACGCGCAAGCGACGATGATCCGGTCACCAAAGCCCTGCACCGGCGCGCCATCGAACGGGCCATCGAGGGGTTCGATCGCGCGAGCCGCGTCAAGCTGCTCCGGTTCGCTCCCGCCGCCCGGGCTCTCGCGGCCCTGGTCGGCGTTGCTTCGTTCGCGGGAACTCTGGCTGCGATGAATCCCGAGGGGGCTCGCACGGCCTTGGCCCGAACGCTTACGCCTTGGTCCGACGCCGAGTGGCCCAAGCGCACCGAGATCGCCGACGGGACCGATCGCGACGTCCACCCCGCCGACACGGCGCTGCCCGTCCGGGCCAACCTGTTCAAGACCAACCGCGAGCCGGGTGAGACCCGCGTCCAGCTCGAATACCGCGTCATCGCGACCGACGCCGCCGGCCGTCGTACCGACGGCCCGACAAGGGTCGCCGTGATGACCCCGCAGCGCCGGCCTGCCGACGTGGACGGTCGAACGGCCGAGGTTTTCGAACGCCTGATCGATCCCTCGGTCTTCGGCGTCGATTCGTCGTTCGCTGGCGATCGCACCCTGAGCTACCGCCTTTCGACCGAAGACGACGCTACCACTTGGCAAGCGGTCCGCTTGGTGAATCCTCCAGAGTTGGTCACGGCTCGCGCCGTCGTCGAGCCTCCGGCGTACGCGCTCGCCTCCCCGACGCTCGCGAAGGGTGAACTCGCGCTCGGACGCGCTTCGGATGAGCGAGCGATCGTCGGCCCGGTGCTCGAAGGATCCAGCGTCGCGATCACAGCGGTCTACTCGTCAGAGATCCAACTTCCCGAGGCGGAACTCGAAGCCCTCGCTCAATCACTGGGTGCAGCCGATACGGACGTCCAGATCGAAGCCGATGCGGAGACGCTCTCGATTCGGCTCACCCCGTCGGAGTCGGTCCGTGTTCCCCTGAACCCGGTCGACAGGTTCGGATTCGCGCCCCGTGAGGAAACGGTGCTCGCGATCGACGTCGTGCCCGACCGAGACCCCTCGCCGGTGATCGTCGACCCGGTCCGAGACGAGGCGGTGCTCGCGACGGCCGTCATCCCGACGAGAGCCGAGGCACGCGACGACATCGGTCTCACGACGCTCTCCCTCGAACGCCTCGCGGCGCGCCGGCCCGCCGACAGCTCGGGCGCCCCGCCAGAGCCCGACATCGAGCCCACCGAACTCGGTCGCGTCGACCTCGGCTCCGACCCCTCAACCCCGAACGGCACGGCGTCGATCGACGCTGTTCTCGACCTCTCGGTCCTTTCGCTCCGACCGGGCGACGAGGTCCGAATCCTCGCGAGGGCCGAAGACGCACGCTCGCCAGAAGCCGGCCGCGTCACGTCGGCGCCGCGCACGCTCCGAGTCATCGACGAAACCGAGCTCGTCGAACGGCTCCGAGCGCGACTCGATCAGGTCAGGCGGGCGAGCGTTCGGCTCGACGGTCGCCAGGGCGAGCTCGCCAGAGCCCTGCCCGAACCCGGCGAAGGCAACCCGCCCGACTCACTCGCCGCCGACCAAGCGTCGCTCACCGACCGACTGATCGAGCAGCGGCGCGCCGTCGAAGCACTGGCCGAGCGACAACAACGCAACGCCCTCGACGACACGGCCCTCGAAGGGCTGCTCGATGACGCCCAGGAGCTTCTCAACGAGGCGGCAAGGTCGTCGGCCGAAGCAGCGCAGGCCGCGAACAACGGGCAGAACGACCGCGCCGAAGAAGCCCAGCGCGACGTCCGCCGCGACCTCGGCAGACTGCTCGAGATGCTCGACCGCGGCGAAGACGGATACGTCGTCAGGCGAGCGCTCGAGAGGCTGCTCGACGATCAGCAGCGGCTCCGATCGGCCACCGAGAACGCCGGCGAGCAAACCGCCGGCGTCAGAGCAGAAGACCTGACGTCCGAGCAACGCACCGAACTCGAGCGCATCGCCGAGTTGCAACGCGAACTGGCCGAGCGAGCAGAGCGAACCATCGACGAGCTCGATCAACGAAGCGAGCAGCTCGATCAGTCCGATCCAGGACAGTCCCAGGCGCTCGAAGACGCGGCATCGGCCGGGCGTCAGGCACAGGTCAGCGAGCAACTCGAAGCCGCCGCTCAGCAAGCCGAGCAGAACCAAACGTCGGAAGCCGCACAGAACCAACAAGAGGCGATCGAAGCGATCGAAGAGATGCTCGAACGCCTCGATCAGGCCGACCGCCTCAGGGATCGTGCTCTTCAACGCGTCCTTGCGACCATCGTCGATCGCATCAAGCAGCTCATCGACGATCAACGCGGCGAGCTCGTGGCCCTCGCCGCCCAACGCGCCGCAGATCGCCCCGATACCGGATCGCTCGCGGTCGGCATGATCGAAGTCCACGGCCGCACGCTCGCGCTCGTCGCCGACGCGGCCGGCGGGCCGCCCGAGACCCGACTCGTGGCCGACCCGCTGCAAGAGGCCGCGGAAGCGCAGATCGAGGCGATCGACGCGCTCCGCGAGACCCCGCCCTTGCTCGAGCAGGCCTCGACCGCCGAGCGGGTGAGTCTGCAGCGACTCACCGACGCGCTCGACCTCGCGGAGCGTGAGCTCGAAGAAGCAGAAGAGCGCGAACGGGAGCGGTTGCTCGAGGCGGTTCGAGACGCGTACCGCGAGGCGTTGGCCGAGCAAAACGAACTCCGCGAGGAGACCGACGCGTTCGTCGGCCGGCGCCTGCAGCGACGCGAGCGAGCGACTGTCCGAGCGCTCGGTCGACGCCAAACCGAACTCGCCGAGCGCATCGCGAAGATCCCCGAAGACAACCCGCAACTCACCGAAGCCCCGGTCGTGGCGCTCATCCATTCCCGCCTCGACCGTGTCGCCAAGGCGGCCGGCGAGGCACTCGGGCGTGCCGACGCCGACGAAGGCGTGCAACGGTCGCAACGCGAGTCGGCCGAACTGCTCACCTCTCTCCTCGAACAGCTCGGTCCCCAATCGGCCAACGCTCAAGACGACGCCTTCGGCGATGGCGGCGGCGGCGGAGGAGGAGGAGGAGGAGGAGGAGGGGGCGGCGGCGACGAACCGATCGTCGAAATCGCCGCAGAGCTCCGCCTGCTCCGCGATCTGCAAGCTTTGACCGCATTGCTGACCCGCGAGGCCGACGACGGTCAACCCGGATCCGCGCCGCCGGCTGAACTCGCCGAGCTTCAGCGCCAGATCTCCGATGAGGCCACCGGGCTCCTCGAGCGTCTCCGCGAAGACGCGACGCCCCAACCCGTCCCGGACGAGGGCGCCCCAGAACCCGGTGCGCCGGGCGAACAAGATGAGCCCGGACCCGCACCCGACGCCCCAAACGGTGCGAACGAAGACGCAGGAGCCAACGAGTGAACCTCGCAAGACTCATCGCGTTGATCGCGACCGCATCCGTGCCCGGGTCGGCTTCGTTCGCCGGCGAACCGCTGCCGAGCCTCGATGAATTGCTGGGGTTGGAGGAAGCCGGCGAGGCGGATCTCCCCGATGCCGATCAGGTTGAGCTCGAGCGGTCGCTCACCGCAAACGAAGCCGCCGAGCAGCTCGAACAAGCCGTCGATCTGATGGGCGACGCGGCCGACCGACTCGCGTCGGCCAACCCGGACACCGGTCTGCCCACCCAGCGCCTCCAGGAAGACATCCTGAAGAAGCTCGACATGGTCATCGATTCTGCTCAGCAACAACAGCAGCAGCAGAACTCCCAGTCATCTTCGAGCAGCCAGCAGCAGCAACAACAACAGCAGAGCCAGGCCGCCGCGAACGCGTCCGACAGCGAGAACGCATCGATGCCCTCGGCCGACACCGACGCAACCCTCGACCCCGATTTCTTGGCCGACCAGGCCGACTGGGGCGCGCTCCCGGCTCGGACCCGCGACGCGCTGCTCGAGGGGTTGAGCGATTCGTTCAGCAGTTTGTACCGCCGCCTCACCGAGGCCTACTACCGAAGGCTCGCCCAGCCAGCCGAGGGGGACGAATAATGCTCGGAACGATCGCCCGATGGTGCGTGCTCGCCCTGATGGTCGGCGGCGCCGCGGCGCAAGACGGCCCTCGCTCCGCTGAGAACAACGCGCTGGCCAACGAGATCACCCCCGAAGTCACGCGCGCGGTCGACAAAGGTCTCGCGTGGCTCGCGACACGCCAGCAAGACGACGGGTCGTACCTGGGTGGGCGGTTCGGCAAAAACGTCGCGATCGCGAGCGTCGCCGGACTCGCCTTCATGGCCGACGGGCACCTCCCCGGCCGCGGCAAGTACGGAGACGTCGTCGAGCAGGCGCTCGACTTCGTGATCTCCGCATCCGCCGAGAACGGGCTGATCGCCGCCGAAGCGGCGCACGGCCCGATGTACGGCCACGGTTTCGCGACGCTCTTCCTAGGTGAGGTCGAGGGCATGACACGCGGCGGGCCGGATTCGGCCAGGGCCGAAAGGCTGCACGAGACGCTCATCAAGGCGGTACGCCTCATCGAGCGCACGCAGAACGACGAAGGCGGCTGGCGATACAACCCGGTCCCGTACGACGCCGACGTGAGCGTCACCATCTGCCAGGTCATGGCGCTGCGCAGCGCCCGGAACGCCGGCCTCGAGGTCGACTCGGGTGTCATCGACCGCGCGGTGGAATACGTCAAGCTCTGCCAGAACAGCGACGGGGGATTCCGCTACCAAGCCGACAGCGGGTCGAGCGCCTGGCCCCGTTCGGCCGCCGGCGTCGCCACGCTCTTCTACGCCGGCATCTACAACGACGCGAGCATCGACCGGGGCCTTGACTACCTCGAACGCGTCGCGCTGCCGGGCAACAGCCGCCCCAGCCGGGCCCACTACTTCTACGGCCAGTACTACGGAGTCCAGGCAACCTACCTGGCCGGCGGAGACCGCTGGGCGACGTGGTGGCCCGCCATCCGCTCCGAATTACTCGCGATGCAATCGCCCGCCGGATCATGGCCCGATACCACCGTCGGAGCGGAATACGGGACCGCCATGGCGCTGATCGTCCTTCAGATGCCGAAACGCTACTTACCCATCTTCCAGAAATAACCTGTGGTGGGACCAACAACCGACCACCCTGAACGCCAACGAGGCGAAAGTGGGCCTCAAGAACAGACGACGCTCCTTTCCGATGCGAACCTTCAACCAGAGACGTTTGTGACCCACGCCGATCCCACAACCCGCCCCACGCACACCGAGCCCCGCAGATCGGACGCCCGGTCCGGCTCCTGGTCCGGCTCTTGGTCTTCCCGGTGGGCCGCGTCGACGATCGCTGTCGCGATCACGTCCGCGGCGGGTGCGCCCGCTGAGCTCTCGGGCGCAGCCCCGGTCTACCTGCTCGACCGGGGGCTGAGCGAACGATCGGCCTGGCTCGTGTCGCTCGACGCCGAATCGACTGTCGTGCAAGACGCCCAGGGACGGCGCGTTTCGGCTCGCACCGAGGGCTTTCTCGCTGTCTTCGCTCGCCCCGAATCAAAGGCGGACTCCGGCGACGAGCGGGCCACCCCGTTCGGATTGGGCGGCGACGGACCCGAAACCGCCTCGCTCTGGACGCTCACGCTCACCGATGGCCAGGCCCTGCTCGGCGCGCCGTCCTCACCCACCGAAGCCGACACCCTCGCGTTCCGCTCCGAACTCTTGGGCGACATCGTCGTCGATCTCGAACGCGTCGCGACACTCACCCGTTCGGAAAGCGCCGTCCTCGAAGAATCGGGCGAGGACGTCCTCGAACTGGTCAACGGCGATCGTGTCCGCGGATTCGTTCTCGACATCGACGCTCAGAACATCAGCGTCGAACGCTCGGACGGGAGCCTCGCCGTCTTCGAGCTCAGCGTGATCGAGGGCGTTCAACTCGCCAACCCACCCGAGCCCAACGGTCGCCCGCTCGTCGGGCTCGCCACCGGTGAAACCCTGGCCGCGATGCCCTCTCCGCCCGGCCCGGGGAGCGACCGATGTGTCCTCGTCATCCCCGACCTGCTCGCCGGTGACACGCCGGCGAACCGGTCGACCGGCGGGCCCGTCAACGGACCGCTCAGCGGTCCTTCGAGCATCAGCGACACCGCTCTCCCATCAGTATGCATCGATCCGGTCAACATAAGATCGATTGTCCTCCCTACGAGGCACGTCGAGCCGTTGGCTGCGCCCGGACGCATCGCGGCGGCGCCCTCTCGCCGGCGCACCAACCCGCCCGTCGTCGAACCCTCGTCGCAATCCAGACTCGCGCCGAGTGTCTACCTGCCCGGCCCGATGAACGCGACGTGGACACTCAGCCCCGACGCGTCCGCCATCGCGTTCGACGCCAGGCTCGGTGCAACCCTCGCGGCCGAAACCGCCCCGCCGGGCCCTTGGGCCGATGCGATCCTGCGTGTTCAGGTTCGTTCCGAGACCGGGCGCACGACCATCGCAGAGCATCGGCTCAACGCCGATCAAGCCTACGTGCGTGTCACCGCCCCGCTTCCCAACGCCGGCACAGATGGCCGCGAACTGATCATCGAACTTGACGCCGCGAGCTACGGGCCCATCCAAGACCCCCTGCTGCTCGTGCGTCCGGTCGTCATCAGCCCGCGCTAACGAGCGCGAGATCGCCCGATCCGGAACCCCGCCGGCGTCAGAGCAGGGTTGATCGCTCCGTAGCGGCCTCCGGCCGCACACTCGCTTGCGGAACCCGCGCCCGAGTCAATCCGGCGGACTTCCGGTCGAGAAAGCTGAACTCGTGGCGCTACACGTTCAGTGAAGACGCTCTAGCCGCCTGCCTGTCCGGTCGCCGCCGGCTTTGCCGCCGTCAGCCGCAAAACCCGATCACGAGGGATCCAGAACCGCTCCGGCTGACTGGTCGGATCGATGACGATCCAGCTTCGGTTGACGTCGACGAGGGTCCCGACCAGCGTCTCGGAACCGCCTTTCGACTCAAGCACCACCGCGACAGGCTGCCCCTCTTTGATCCCGGGCGGCGACGCCTCAGACATAATCACAGTGGAGCGTTCGCTAAAATCGCCGCACCCTGAAAGCGTGCCCAGCGCCGTCGCGGCGCCCACGAGAATCAACCGCATCGGATCGCCTCCTTCTTGAAGTGTCGTTGGTTCGGAATGGCGCTACCGCACTTTCAGCGTCGCTAGGGCCACGATCCCCAGCAACACCGACAAGATCCACGCTCGCTGGACAACCTGGCTCTCGGTCCAGCCTCCAAGGTGGTAGTGGTGGTGGATCGGTGCGCACCGCAGAATCCGCCGGCCGCCCGTCGCCTTGAAGTACGCGACCTGCAAGACCACACTGGCGATCTCGATCAAGAACACGCCGCTCATCACGAGCACGACGATCTCCTGACGGGTTACGACCGCGATGTACGCGATCAAGCCACCGAGCGCAAGCGACCCGGTGTCGCCCATAAACACGTGCGCCGGCGAGCAGTTCCACCACAGGAAACCGAGGCACGCCCCCGCCATGGCACCAGCGGGAACCGCGAGTTCATCGGCGTACACAACGCTCGGGACCAAAAAGTACTGGCTCAACCCCTCGTTGCCGGCGATCAACGCCAAAATCATCAGCCCGAACGCGACCGAAGCCGACACACCGCTCGCGAGACCGTCCATCCCGTCGGTGATGTTCACCGCGTTCGACATCCCCGTCACCATAAGCATCGTGATGATCACGAACACCGGGAACCCGAAGTAGATCAATCCTGGTTCAACCTCTCCGGTCACCGGGTCATACGTCCGCTGGCCGATCATGTTGAGCACGTGGGCGACGTCGGGCCCTTCGCCCAAGTCACCGGCCCGGTACGCGAAGACGCCGATGATCAAGCCCAGGCCAAGTTGAAAGACCAGCTTCTCCCACGCGAGCAAGCCTTGCCGCCCGGTGCCGCGGCGCTGCGCCGTCAGTTTCAACCAGTCGTCGAACCCGCCGAGAACCCCGAGCCAACCGACCACGACGACCGCCAGCTGGACGTGCCTCGCCCGCAGGTCCGCGAGGAACAGCGTGCACGCGAGGATCGCGCCGCAGATCAAAATCCCGCCCATCGTCGGCGTGTTGCTCTTGCTCGCCGCATGGTCACGCAGCGCCGCCGCGTCCGTTGCGCCGACATCGCCGATCTTCTGCCGTACCAGCCAGCGGATCACCGGCTTGCCCAGCACAACAACAGCGACAAACGCGACGAACGCCGCCGCCATCGCGCGAAACTCAACCTGATCCAGCAGGCTGATCGGGAATCCGTAGAGTCCCCGCTCGGCCAGCCAGGCTCGGAGGGAATCGAGGAGAAGATAGAGCACTCAGACAGTCTCCCGGTTCCGATCGAGCGAGCCGAGCACGCGTTCAACCCCGACGCCCCTCGACCCCTTTAGCAGCACCGTATCGCCAGGCCGGAGCCGCTGAGCCAAGCCAGCATCATCGGCCTTGTCGTACCCGGGGCTTGCCCATCGCGTGCCAACCAGGATCACTTCATCGGCCAGAGCCCTGGCCATCGATTCAACCTCAGCGTGCGCCCGATCCGATTCCTCGCCAAGTTCGAGCATGTCCCCGAGGACCGCGACCCGCCGACCGGGCTCCGTCGTCAGCACGGCAAGTGCCGCGAGAACCGACTCCGGGTTCGCGTTGTACGCGTCGTTGATGACCTCGATCTGCCCGCCCTCAACATCGACCACCGTCCGCTCAAGACGCATCGATGCGTGCGCCGCGCCGCCGAGTCCTGCTTCTACGCGGTCCGCGTCGAGCGCCATCGCAAGACCGACACTCCAAGACGCCGCGGCGTTGCGAGCGTTGTGCTCACCCACGAGCGGGATCTCAAACGTGCGCGTGCCGATCGGGGTCTCAAGCGTGATCCGCTGTCCCGCACGCTCGTCTGAGTGCGTCGGTTCAACCGAGACGATCCGGATCTTCGCGTCAGACTCGGTGCCGAACCGAACGACGCCATCGAGTCCTTCGAGCAGCGGCGCCAACTCGCGCGAACCCGAGGGAACAACCCGCACGAGCGCCGGCGGGTCACCTGCCGTCAGGATCGACGCCTTCTCCCGTGCGACGCCCTCGACCGAACCGAGCCGCTCGAGGTGTGCCCGACCGATCGAGGTGATCACCGAAATCTCAGGCGATGCCAGCGCCGTGAGCGACGCGATCTCACCCGGCGCACTCGTTCCGATCTCGCAGCAGAGCCAACGATCGCCGGCGCGGGCGCTGAGCACTGTGAGCGGAACGCCCAAATCGTTGTTGAAACTCTTCTTGCTGCGCCGGCCGGGGCCCGCCGACGCGAGCGCCGCCTCGATCAACCGAACCGTCGTCGTCTTCCCGTTCGATCCGGTGACGCCAATCACCGCCGTGCCCTGCTCGCGCAGCGCGCCGCGGTGCCCAGCCGCGAGCGACCACAACGCCGCCCGCACGTCATCGACCACGAGCACCCCGGCGCCGCCGGCATCGACCGGCCGAGACGCGACCACCACGCTCGCTCCGGCTTCGGTGGCTTTGACGACAAAGTCGTGCCCGTCGACGCGCTCGCCCTCGAACGCAAAGAACACCTGGCCCGGGGCGAGAGCCCTCGTATCGATCCCGACGCCCGTCGGAAGCACAGCCCTCGGCTCCACCACCCAGCGACCGTGCGCTGTCTTCGCAAAGGCATCCCAGTCCGACATCGGCCCGTTGCGCATGAACCCGCTCACGCCGGCTTCGCCTCGTGAACCGATCGACGCGACGCGAGCGCACGCTGAGCGTGCTCGCGATCATCGAACGCCCGACGAACGATCTCGCCGACCGGACCGGGCAAAAGTTGCTCGGTCTCGTGTCCCTTCCCGGCGATGACGATCACGTCGCCAGGCGACGCCCGACGCACCGCGGCCTCGATCGCGCGCTCTCGATCCGCTTGGACGTCCATCGCCACGTGACGATCCTTCGGGATTCCGCCGACGATGTCCGAGATGATCGCGCTGGGTGTCTCGCGTCTCGGGTTATCGCTGGTCACGATCAAGCGATCGGCAAGCTCGGAGGCAACGGCGCCCATGCGAGGCCGCTTCTTCGTGTCGCGCTCGCCGCCGGCACCGAAGACGACCCATAGCTCCCGCCCCTCGGGAACCATGCCCTTTGCCGCGAGCAAAGCGTGACGCAGCGCGTCGTCGGTGTGCGCAAAGTCGATCGCAACCGTGACCAGATCGACATCACCGCTCACGATCTCGAGCCGACCCCGGGGCGGTGTGAGCAGGGTCAACCCCCGTCCCAACTTCTCGCGGGCGTGCCCGGGGTCAACACCCAAGTCCACCATCGCGTGCCACGCAGCAGCCAAGGCCTCGAGCGTGTTCATCGCGTTGTGATCGCCGATCAACTCGACCCACGTCGTCAAGGGGCCGCCGGGCCAAGGGCCGTCAAAGCTCAAACGCATCGCCTTACCGGCGCGATCACCGATCGAGACCGACCACCCGGGCTCATCAAAAGCAGCCTCGTCCGCAGCCGATTCACCGGACGGGTTCTCGTTCATCCAACAGAACTCGGGCTTCGAACCTGCGATCCACCCGGCCCGCTCGTCGTGGCCATTCACGATCGACACCCCGCCCCGGGCGTCGACGATCTCGAACAGGCGCCGCTTCGCCGATGCGTAAGCATCCATGCTGCCGTGATAGTCGAGATGGTCACCGCTCAGATTCGTGAAGACCCCAGCATCGAACGCGACCGCGTCGACACGCCCCTGGTCGAGCGCGTGGCTCGAAACCTCCATGATCGCCGCGCGACACCCCGACTCGACCATCACACCGAGGGTGCGGCTCAACTCGAGCGCCGGAGGCGTCGTCATGCTGGCGGGGGCCCGCTCGCGCCCATCGTCGATATCGACCGTGCCCACAAGCCCGGTGCGAACGCCAGCGGCGTTGAGCAACCGATGGGCAAGGTGAGCGACGGTCGTCTTGCCGTTCGTTCCAGTCACGCCGACGACGAACAGCGACCCCGACGGATCACCGTAAAAACGTTCAGCCAGCCGGGCGGCGGTGCCGGCCAGCTCCGACGCGGTCAACACGCACGCGTCGAGGTTGTCGATCACGTCCGGATCGTCGGTCAGCACGGCGACGGCGCCCGCATCGACCGCGTCGGCCGCGAACGCTCGCCCATCCGACTCGAGCCCCCGCCTCGCGACGAAAAGCGACCCGGGCATCGCGGTTCGGCTGTCTTCTGTGACATCGAGCACACGGAGCGGCCCCGGATCGCCAGACGCGACCTGGATCCCCAATCCGTCGATCAGCCGCGTCAAGTCCAAGGGGTGCCCCTTCCGCGCCGGCGTCCGACGCCCTCGTGTCGAAGGATATCGGCGTGATCGCTCACCGGCCCCCAGCCGAGCCGTCGTCCCCCGGAACGATCAGCATCGCGTCTCCGTAGCTAAAGAACCGGTAGCGCTCGGCGATCGCCTCGGCGTACAACGCCCTCACCCGATCGATGCCTCCGGGAACAATGGCCGACACCATCGCGAGGAGCGTTGATCGAGGGAGATGGAAATTCGTCAAGATCGCGCCGACCCGCCGCCACCGGTACCCCGGGGCGATCAACAGCCGTGTCTCCAGCCACCCCGAAGCCGCCGACGGAGACTCGCGTTCAAGGGCGAACGACTCGATCGTCCGAGTCGAAGTCGAGCCGACCGCCACGACGCGGCGTTCGGGCGACTCGAACACCTCGCGTTGCGCTTCAGGCCCCATAGAGCACCACTCTGCGTGCATCGGGTGCTCTTCGACGGTGTCCGTCTCGATCCCCTTGAACGTGCCCGACCCGACGTGCAGCGTCGCCGTCGTCCGGCGAACGCCCCTCTGTTCGAGTGCGTCGAGCAGGCCCGGAGTGAAGTGCAGCCCCGCCGTCGGCGCCGCCACCGACCCGGCATTGCCCTCGGCAAACATCGTCTGGTAAGCCACGCGATCGAAGGTATCATCGACCGTCTCGCCCGCTTCACGACGCCGGCTCAAGATGTATGGCGGAAGGGGCGTCGAACCGGCCATGTTGAGCAACTGCTCGGTCGTCCGACCTTCCGGACCGATCACCTCGACGAGCCAACCGCCCTCTTCGTGACCCGATCGCTCCCGGAGAACGAGGCGGACGCCCGATGCCGAGCCATCCTCTCGCTTCAGCGTGATCGAAGCCCCAAGGCGGTGACGACGCGCCTTGAGCATCACCTCCCATTGAGGGCGTCCCCCCACCGCTCCCGCGTCGCGAAGCCAGAGCCCCTCGACCTTCCCACCCGTCGCGTTGTTGTGGCCTCGGAACCGCGCAGGGAGAACCCTTGTGGCGTTGAACACCAGCGTGTCGTTCGGACCGAGCAGCGAAGGAAGATCCCGCACCAAACGATGCTCGTGCCCGCTCGCCCCGACGACGAGCAAGCGCGCCGCGTCCCGAGGCTCGGCCGGGCGGGTCGCGATCAGCTCGCGGGGCAGATCAAAGTCGAGGTCACTGGTCCGCATCAGCGACGACTCTACTCCACACCGACGTTGCATCGACGCAACACGCGTTGGAGCCATCAGACTCTGAACACGCCGATCGACTCTTGGAGCCTGATTTTATAGGACGCACTTGCTTCGGCACGCCGCTCGCCTCGCCAGGGGTATGGAGATCGGCTTCGACAACCCGACATGCTGGGCGCAGACGCCCGGCCCCCGCCGGGTGGAGCCTTGCTTCCAGTACGGAGATCGTGCGACCTGGAAAATCGCAAGGCCCGAGGGCCCCGACCAGTTCCGGCCCGAGGCCGCCCGGATCGGCGACGTCCCGCCGGTCCGCGACATTCCGGCGACCGACCGAGCCACGCAAGCCCCGATGTACAAGCCCCACTCGACGCAGGGTGCGGCCCAAGGCGTGTTCGACGGCCGCGGCAGCCTGATCGACGTCATTGCGTAGGCGATCCCACGCGACCGGGAGCAGGCCGGTTCGTGCTCGTGGCGACCGGCCTCTCCCCGTCGGACGGGGTCACCAGTGCCGCTCGATGTCGGCGCCGGGGTAGTACCGCCCGAGAATCTCGATCCAGGTTTGCCCACGCATTGCGAGGCCCTGGGCCCCAAACTGGCACAGGCCAACGCCGTGACCGAAGCCGCGTCCGGTGAATCTCGCGGTGCCGCCCGCGATCGCCACCTCGAAATCACCCGAGGGAATCCGCGTCTCCCGCGTGACGCGCGGCCTTGTACCAACCGACGTGTTGCACGCGACCCGGAGTTCCTCTGCGGAAAGGACGAATCTCGATCCACGTTTGTCAACCGCGCGGAATCGGCTCGGGCGGTCGGCCGTGTTCCGGTTGTCGACCTCGATCCTGGCCAAGCCCTGGAGTCGCCGCACAGGGTGCCCCTGCCGCCGCCCCCACTCTGTGATCCGAGCCGCGAGACCGTCGGCGGGGCGTTCGCGCGTCCACCGGTATAGAGGCGAGTCTTCGCAAGGACAGTCTCGAACCCGGGCTTGGAGCGGCGCTGCGTTGTTGAACTCGAGCCCTCGACCGGTCGTCCAAACATCAGAAGCCGAAGCGGGACGCCCCCCGCACGTACTGGAGTAGTACGCACGGAGTACCCGCCCACCCGAGGCGAGGACGATGCCGCGCGTGTCGTTCGTCGCGTCGACCACACGCTCGTCGTCGGTGAGTCCTTTGAACGCCTGGTCGCGCGTTGTCGAATCCAAGTCGTACGAACGCCCCATCGAGCGTGCTCGCGCGACCTGATGGACCGCGTAGCTCCGCGCCGCCACCGCCTGCGCTCTATACGCCTCCGGCGCCCACCCCGGAACCAACTCGGCCGCCGCGACCCCCGCGATGTACGCCTCCATCGGGAGTTCCGCGACAAGGTCGAGACGATCGGGCCGGTCGTCGCTTCGAGGGACGAGCAGCGCGGTGGCTCCGATGCGAGCTTCGCCGACGGCCAACTCGTGCCCGGTGGCGCCGATGCGGACGATCTCACCCTGGCTGAATCGCCGCGCGGCACCGGCAGAACCGATAACCCGAATCCCGCCGGCGTCAGACGTCACAAGAACCGGCGACCGGAGCACCGGCGCTTCGATGTCAGGCGAAGCCAACGCCCCGGGCCAGACCTGCACCGGACCATCGGACGTCACCTCGACACGACCCTCGTTCCGTTCAAGACGGATACGGACCAAAGGTTCGTCGCCGGATGCAAACCGCGGTCGGACCACATTTCGACTCTGGAGATCGCACGCGACCAAACCGGTGATCATGAGCAACACACCCGAGATCGAGACCGCAGCGAGCGTGCTCACGGGTGTCCGAAAGCACGCCGCCGAAATCATCCGAACCAAAGCCCCCGAGTACGACCGGCGTCGAGGCGACCGAGATGGCTGGGTGGGCTTGGTCAATGGAGACTCGCGAACAGGAATGTGTTTGGGTATGCTCAGGATATGCGATCGGATCCGCGAGTACCCAATGAGGGCATCGGCTCATCCTCACGCCGGGGCTTGAGCCGTTCTTCGCTTCTGTCTCGATCGACCCGACTCGGTCTGATCGGAGTTGCGCTAGGACTCGGGGCCGCCCTGCCGCTGGCGACAGTGCTCGGCGGGTGCGCCGCCTCCAAGATCGAGACTCGGGAGTGGCGTGTATCCGATGCGATCTACTCCGGCCCACGAATAGACCTCGTTGTTTCTGACGACGTCAAGACGATCCGAGTCGAATCGCCGAGCCCCGGGTGGGACGTCACCCTCGACGGGACCGAGCGTCGGGCCGACAGCCGTCGTTTGTTCATCACGCTCCGCCGGCCCAACCCACAGTTCGTGTACCCGACAGTCGTCGTAGATCAATTGGTGCGCACCAACAGCCCGCCGTCCGAACCCGCCACACTCTTCGCACGCGTGCTCGAGTACGGTGCAAACACCGACGCCGCCTACCGGCGCGTCGCCGAGCGAGACCCAGGGTGACACACTCGAGCGTCAACGCCTCTCGCCCGGTCGACCTCAGCGACGAAGAACGCCGCGCGAGACTCGTCCTCTGGAGGGCCTCCGGTCTCGGCCCGATCCGAGCGACCGCGATCCTCGATCGTTTCGGCTCGGCGCTCGACGCCCTCGGCGCCTCCGGTGAGAAACTCAGATCTGTGACTGGTATCGGTCAAAAACTCGCGGCGTCGCTCCCCCGCGCCCTCCGAGACGCCGAGATTGAACTGACGTCGGAACTGACCCGTATCGAGGACGCCGGGGCACGGGTCATCGTCCGCGGCGATGCGAGCTATCCCTCCCAGCTCGCGGCGGTACCCGACGGACCGCTCGCCCTGATCATCCGGGGCGAATGGACCGAACCGGAAATCGAACGGCCGGCCGTTGGACTCGTTGGATCACGCCGTGCTTCAGCGTATGGGATCGAACAAGCCGAACGATTTGCCCGTTCGCTCGCCAACTCAGGACTGAGCGTGATCTCGGGCGGCGCTCGCGGAATCGATGCCGCGGCTCACCGAGGGGCACTCCGAGGCGGCGGTCGCACAGTGGTCGTGCTCGGCAGCGGCCTTTTGAGTCCTTACCCGCCCGAGCACGCTTCGTTCTTCGACGACATCGCCTCAAACGGCGGTGCTGTGGTGAGCGAATTGCCTTGTGCCACGCCTCCTTCACCCGAGCAGTTTCCTAGACGCAATCGGATTATCTCAGGACTCAGTCTCGGAATCCTTGTCATCGAAGCCGGCGCACGGTCGGGCGCGCTGATTACGGCGAGGCACGCCCTTGAGACACACGGCCGTGACGTCATGGCGCTGCCCGGTCGGATCGACACGTCTTCGTGTGCCGGTTCAAACGAGTTGTTGAAAGACGGCGCGTTGCTTGTCACGACACCTGCGGACGTTCTCGCCGCGCTCGAACACGACGCCTGGCTTGCGCGCCCCCGACCGGCCCAATCGGAACAAGCGGAGTTCGAGATCGTGTCATCCGAGTCGAAGGTTGCAGCGCGAGACTCCGAATTCGGCGAAAGCGGCGCACAGATCTTGGCCGCGCTCGACGGGCTTCGCACGCCCGATGACATCTCTCGTGAAACGCAGCTTTGTGCGTCGACTGTCCGTTCGCAGCTCACCCTGCTTGAACTCGGGGGTCACGTCGTGCGCGAAGGCACCCGTTTCCGCCGTCAATAAGTCGGGTTTACCCGAAAACCGGCTCGTTCGGGAGGCGCAGTTTTCACTTCGCTCCACAGTTTGGGGTACTCTAGGGAGAGCTCGGATGAATCAGCCATCGAGCAGTGGTCTATTTGGTTCAGCAAATATCGATCTTGTCGGCTCAAGTTCCAAAGTTGCAGATGAAATCATTGGCTTTGTGTTCTGATTGCGCAAAGCCTTTGACTCTCGTGTGGGCAGTTTGCGGTCTCGTTCCGGTGCTCTCTCCTCGACCTAGGTATAATTCTGATCAATCATGATTCTATCGAATGCCGAATAAAGCTTGACAGGGATACGATTTTTGATAGGATACTTTCAGACACGTCGAAGAGAGGCGTGAGGGGATTGACCCATAACAGTGTCGGAGTGACACATTTTTGTGTCTTGCTCAGAAGCTTGGATGGGCCGCATCGACGTCTTGGATCCGTGGAATTGCAGCCTTGAACCCGATGTCACGCACCAGTTTGCCCAGTTGGATTCGTTGCTTTGTTTCGCGCATGACGCTCTGGATTGATGACATGCGGATGAGCAGGGTCCCGGCTCCCCCTCGACACGTCACCCGGCGTCCTTCAGCGTTCTCGCCAATCGGCGTGTTGAGAACGAGGGAACTTTCCCCAGAGTTCCCCAAAGCGACCCAGCCGCGCACTGCGGCGGCAAATCAGGCGATCATTGCGGGCGTTCCGGTCGTTCTGCTCGGTCCAGGGGGGCGATTCAGACGCGCCTGTCTCCAAGGCGGAACTGACGTCGGCCGGCCAATCGGCGATGTCACCGCGTCTCGATTGATCCCAGATCCGACAAGTCTTGAGACAGTTGGATCCGTGGCCCTTGCAACAGAGGTATTGAACATCCAACGGGCCGCGATCGTTCGCGGAGCAACCCAGTTGGATGAAGTGTGTTCGGCGCTGGCAGGCGCCGCCGGTCGCGGGTCTCCCGTCGACCTTTCCATGGGAGGTGGTGATGAATCTCACCCCGAAGCAACTCCGCATTCTGAAATTGATCCGGGACTCCCGGGTTCGTCGCGGCTACTCGCCGACGATGCAGGAACTCGCGGACGAGATCGGCGTCAGCAAAGTCACGGTGTTCGAGCACGTCGAAGCCCTCATCAAGAAGGGCGCGCTCATCCGGGAGCCGAACAAGGCTCGCTCTTTGTCGATCGCTGAGGGCGTCGCGGTTCCGGACGAGTCTCGCCCGCTCAAGTTTCCGCTCGTCGGCAAGATCGCCGCTGGCTACCCGATCGAGAAGGTCGCTGACTCGGACGAAGTCGATCTCGTCGACCTCATCGGCGGCGGCGACGCTGCCGAGAGCACCTTCGCGCTGCGCGTCGAAGGCGAGAGCATGCGAGACGAAGGCATCCTCGATGGGGATTTCATCTTGCTCGAACGTGCCCAGGTTGCCCGCAACGGCGATCGTGTCGTCGCCTTGCTTGAGGACGGCAGCACAACGCTGAAGACGTTCTTCAAAGAGGAAGACCACATCCGGCTTCAGCCCGCGAACCCTGACTTCGAGCCGATCCGCGTGAAGTTCTGCCAGATCCAAGGCATCGTTCGAGGTGTGATCCGCCGGTACTACTGAGCAGCATCGGTGCTGAGATGCGCCGAAGCCGTCATTGACCACGCCGATCGGGTCTTATCCGCGTGGTTAAATGCATCTTCCGGCGCCCCACGTTCACACCGAAGTGAATGTCTATTCCGCGAGTGCCTCCAAGGCACCGCGCTGTCGCGTTGACTTCAAGTTTGAATCAACGGGTGTTGATGGTGCGCGCGTGTGGTTCATTGCGGTGGATTTGTCCATCCATCGGGGCACTCCACGAGGTGCGTGCACGTTCGATTGGGTCGGTGTGAGGCATGCTTGATCGGACTGCGACCCGCCAACACGCGCAGCGCACGATCATTCACTATCGCTAAAAGATGCCGGGCTGGCGGTGCTGTACTCGCTCCAAGCCCCGGCTCGCTCGTGATGACGCCGCGCGGCAACCGCCTTGGGCTGTCGTCTTCCGCTCGACCGCGCCAACGTCGATCGCGATGAGGGAGGCTACGCCGAGGTCAATCTTGCCGAAACGACGCCGCCCAGATGGGCGCTGTTTATACCGGTCAGTTCGCGTCGAGAACTTTGTGATCGAGCACGCGGGTCGTCATGTGAGCGTCGTGGGGGTCGACGTCCTTCACCTCCCGAGGCGTGAGTGCCGCCGCCCGGGGTATTCGCGCGAGTGTCTTCCGCTCCGCACGCATGTGCTTGACGATGTACTCGCACGCCCGCTCAGGCATTGCTGCGTCACCACAGGTAAACACGTCGACAGCCGCGTAACCGACCTCGGGCCAGGTGTGGATCGAGATATGGCTTTCGGCCAGCAGGCCCATCGCGGTGACACCGCACGGATCGAATCGGTGGTGACACTCGTTGAGCCATGTCGCGCCGGCATATTCGGCCGCTTCGCGGAGCGTGCGCGTGATGTGCCCCTCGTCGTCGAGGAGTTCGACCGGACATCCGTAGAGTTCGAGGAGGCAGTGGATTCCAACAGAGGCCATAGGGATCTCCTGTCCGGCGGTCAGGCGCGGTCGGGATTCTACGCACGCCCCGAGTTCAGCCCAGCCGGTCGCCTGGCCGTATCTCGTCGTGGAGATCCGGCGCGATCAGGACGACCGGTCCGGTGCCACCGGACGAGTAGACACCGAGCGTCAGGGCCTCGCTCTTGACCCCCGCGACGCGGCGCGGCGGGAGGTTGACCACGGCGAGGACGAAGCGGCCGGTCACAGAAGCCGGGTCGTACGCCTCGGTGATCTGAGCGCTACTGGTGAGGCGCCCCAACTCGGGCCCACAGTCAAGTGTCAGCACAAGCGCAGGCTTTCGCGCTCCCTCGAGAGGACGGGCCTCGACGACCCGGGCAACCCGGACGTCCAACTTGGCAAAGTCGTCGATCGAAACCTGTAACTCGGTCATAAGAAGCTCGAGCGCGGACTGCTCTACACTCCTGCTCACGCGAGCGGAGGTCGAGTATGGACTGGGTGACACACGCCGTGACGGTATTCATGGGGTTCTTCGCGGTGATGAACCCCGTAGCAAACACCGCGGTGTTCACCGGGCTCGCGGGCAACCAGTCTCGGGCGAGACAGATTCGAACCGCCACCGTCGCCTTGCTCGTGGCCTTTGTCGTCGTGGCGATCTTCGCGGCTCTCGGCAAGGCCGTCTTCCACCTGTTCGGGATCACGTTGCCCGCCCTGAAGATCGCCGGCGGCGTCCTCGTCTTCATGATCGGCTACACGATGGTGCACGGCAAGCAATCATCGATGCACCACCCGAAGCGCAACGAAAGCATCGACACCCCGGAACCCCCCGAAGAAGAGGCTCCCGACGTCGCGATCTCTCCGCTCGCGTTGCCGATCCTCGCCGGACCCGGAACCCTCGCTACGGCGATGAACTTCTCCGCGTCCGGGGGGATACGCGAGATTGCCGTCACGATCTCGGCGTTTGCGGTGTTGTGCGTGGTCACTTGGGTCTGTTTCGTGCTCGGGCAGCGGCTGGTTCACCTGATCGGCGATGCGGGGGTGGCCATCGTGACCCGCGTCATGGGCCTGATCATGACCGTCATCGGGGTTCAGATGCTCATCGACGGCGCCCGCGCCGCGATCAATGCGACATCGTGACATAACGACACCCGACGTGATCTCAGGGGTTGGCAGGGGCCCCGCCATCGCCCGGACTAAAACTTCTTGTGGGTGGCCCGTTCTGCCGGGGGCTTGAATCCTCCGAGCGCCCGTAGCACCGGTAGATCCTCGCGCCGAGTGAGTTTCATGTTTGCAGGGTCGCCCGGAACGATCACAACGTGCTCGCCTGTTCGCTCGACAAGCGCCGCGTCGTCGGTCGCGTCTTCGAACCCAGGCTGGGCGTACGCGTTGCGGAGAACGTGCGCCGCGAAGATCTGAGGCGTTTGCACCGCGAAGAGGCCGGCGCGATCAATCGTCTCGGCGATGACGTGGGCGGTCGGCGCTTGACCACCGGGCGAGAGAATCGCGGCCAGGGGATCGGCGCCCGGTGCTTCTACCGCGTCGGCGTGGGTCCGCTTGAGCGTATCGGGCACCGGGATGCCCGGGACCACGGCGGGGAAGCTCTGCGCCGCGCTGAAGACACGATCGATGATGGCGCCGGGCGTGATCGGTCGGGCCGCGTCGTGGACCGCAACATGGGTCGCGTCGCCCGAGACATGCTCGAGCGCGGCCGCGACAGACTCGGCCCTGTGGGTCTTCCCACCCCGGCAGAGCTTGCCCCCGAGCATCGAGATGCGGTCGCCGTGTCTGAGTTCGAACTGCGCGAACGGGCCGTCGTCGTGAGGCCCGGCAACGATGACTTCACCAACGTCGTCTCGGTGGCAGAACAGTTCGACGGCACGCTGGAGGACGGGGCGCCCACCCAGATCTTCGTCGAGCTTAGAGCGGGCGATCGCGTCGTCGGCCCCGAGTAGGTCCTGGCCTTCGGAGTAGCGGGTCGAGGATCCTGCAGCGCAGATGATGACAGCGGCGTTCATAGCGCCAGCGTAGCAGCGCGGGCGGAAATCACGCGATCGACTCGGCTCGCGCAGGTCCGGGTGCAAACCCATCGGCGCAGGCCGCCGAGGGGCAAGCGGCCTATTCCCGCAAAAGCCGATTTCGCGACCGATCGGGCTGATAGCGCCGGGTTTGATCTTGCGTTGCGCCGAACTCGGGCGGCGACGGACATCGGGTCGCATAAGCCCCACCGAGGGGCTCTTCGCGAAGACATGTTTCGCCGGCCCCCGACCATGCGGGCGAAACCAGACAGGAGAGTGCAGATGAGCTGCTCACGTCTCACGTACCGGATGGCGACCCCACTCACGCTCGCGCTTGTCGCGGGGACCTCGCACGCCCAGCCCGTTGTGCCGTCGGCGGGGGACACGATCGTCGTGCTTCCCGATCCGACGTCCTGGATCATGCGGAGCAACGGCAACGCGATCACGATTCCGACGGGGGCGGACGGCGTGACCATCGACAACCGACTCGGAGGGATGATCCGCTCGGACGACGCGGCCGCGATCGAGACGTCCGCCCAGAACACGTCTGTCCTGAACGCAGGCACGATCTTCGGCGGGTTCTACGGGATCAACTTCGTTAATGGTTTGGGCGCCGGCTCGATCTCGAACGCCGCGAGCGGTGTGATCGCGAGCGACAGCCGGGCGATCAATATCGGCGGTGCGGTGTCGATCGTCAACTCCGGTTCGATTCTTGGAACCGGCGACCAACGCAACGGGACGATCTACTCGGACTCGGCCGCCCAGGGCTTCGGCATCGAGAACCTGTTCGGCGGCGAAATCGATGCGGGCGCCGGGAACCTCGGTGCGGGGTTCTCCGCCGAGCTGGCGTCGGGCGGCACAGACTTCAACATCGTGAACGACGGCGCGATTGTCGGGCGGGGAAACGCCGGCGCCGGGCTGGCCACGGCGGGCGACGGCATTCGCCTGGAGCGCAGCCGCGTCGGCGGTGCGTTGGATGGCTCGACGACCGGGTTGTTCACCGGATCGATCACGAACACCGGGACGATCTCGTCGGAAGGGACGAACGGAACGGTCGCCGGCTTCCGGGCTGTCAACGGGGTGAGCTTCCAGGGTACGCTCGAGAACTCGGGGACCATCACAGGAACGCAAAACGGCGTTTACTTCGGAAACGCTGTCGGTGCCGGCGGCGCGGACCACACCGGCGGCGTCGTGAACAACTCGGGTCTCATCAGCTCGGGCAGCCGCGCGTTCAATCTCGATGGGCTCGGCCTTACGGTGAACAACGACGGCCAGATCCTCGGAACCGGAAACCAACGCAACGGCACTTTCTACGCCGACGGAACCGCCGATAGCTACACCGTCAACAACAACACCTCCGGTCTCATCGACGCGGGCGCCGGCAACCAGGGCTCCGGCTTCGGCGCCGAGATCGGCGGCGCCGCAGACGGCGCGAACACGTTCGCTCTGACAAACACCGGGACGATCCGTGGCCGAGGCAACGCCAGCGCCTCGAGCAGCCTCGCGGGAGACGGCGTCCGCGTCGGCAACGTCGGCAACATCGGCACGGCTGAGCTGACGCTGAACAACAGCGGGACGATCTCGTCGGAGGGCGCGAACGGGACCGTCGCCGGTATCCGCTTCGTCAACGGGATCTCCTTCGACGGTGAGTTGAACAACACCGGCACCATCACGGGTGTCCAGAACGGCGTCTACTTCGGAAACCCGGTTGACGGACAGGGCGCCGACCACTCGAGCGGTGTCGTCAACAACTCTGGCCTGATCAGCTCGGATAGCCGAGCTTTCAACGTGGACGGCGACGGCTTGACGGTGAACAACCGCGGCGACATCCTCGCCACTGGTCGCCAACGCAACGGAACGCTTTACGTAGACGGGACCGCGGACAACTTCTCGATCAAAAACTTCGCATCGGGCGTCATCGATGCGAGCGGGGGCGCCGGATCCGGCGTTTCGATCCAGGTCGGCTCGAGTGATTCAGACATTCAGAGCGCGTCGGTGACGAACGCCGGCTACATCGCGGGCGCTGGCGAGCAGTTCGTCGACGCCGGCATTCGCCTGTTCACCAGTGACCCCGGCGCGACGTTCGCCGGCGACATCATCAACCTCGCGGGCGGCACCATCACGGCCGAGTCGGCCCCGGCAGTGCTCGTCCAGGACGGCGTGAACTTCCGGGGCACGCTCATCAATGGAGGACTCATCGACGGCGCTGTGTCGCTCTCGACAGGTGACGCGGAGTTGCTCGACACGAGCGTGATCTCGCTCAGCATCTTCGGCACCGAGAGCGCCGGCGACGAGACGGTCTCGATCGGGGGCGCGCTCTTCGCCGACGGCACGCTCGACCTCGTATTCGAGGACCTGGGTGCCTTGAGCGTCGGGGACTCGTTCGACGTCCTCGATTTCCAGACGCTTTCGGGCGGGTTCGACGCGGTCCTTTCGGGGCCGGTCGCGCTCGACACCAGCGATCTTCTCTTGAACGGCAGCGTGACCGTGACCGCGGTCCCGACACCGGCGAGCGTCGCGCTCCTGGCTGTCTCGGGCACCGTCGCGGCACGCCGCCGACGCGGCTGATCTCTCGTTCTCGCTGCGACGGGCCGGACCGAGAGGTCCGGTCCGTACTTTCGGCCCTGGGCCGGTGATTCGGGTGAGCGCCTATCGTGAAGACTGCCGCGGGGCGTGCCCGGCGGATTGACAAGTTGGGGCCGACTGGTTTCGACCGGACAGGGAATCTGTGGAGTGGCGTGTCGAGGGGCGTGCTGGCCTCGTAAAAAGCACGCACCACTTTATAACTGCCAACTCGCAGTTTGCTCTCGCGGCCTAAGTGCCGTGACTTCCCCCGCCCGACGCCCGATGGGGCGGGGGAAGCTGATATCGGGCTGGCCTGCGCGTGGTGCCTCCTGGCGCGTGGGTGAGATTCAACAGGACGCTGGGCCGAAGTCGAGGGTGTCCTTCCTCGCGACGAGGCCGAGATCAAACGACGGACTACACACGTAGAGGCTTCACGGGGACTGTTCCGGGACGGGGGTTCGAATCCCCCCGGCTCCATTTACGCTTCGGGATCAGGGTCTTGGCGTGACCCGAGACGCTCTACGATCGCGGCCGCGAGCGCCTGCGAAGCGTCATCGTCAACGGTGTCGCGAGCCACCGCGATCGGGTCGCCTTTGATGGCCGTGAGGTTGAGCGCAACCTTTACGACATTGGGATGGCAAGGGCCCAGCGAGCGGATGAAGATGTGTAGCGCCTCAGAGACCGCATCCCGCGCGCCGGAAGCATCACCCAACGCCTGCAACGCCCCGCCGACGTTATTCACCCGAATCGCGACGTTCGGGTGATCGTCACCGAAAACGGCGCGGTCGATACGCTCAGCCTCGCGATACTGCGACAAAGCGCCGGAAGCATCACCCAACGCCTGCAACGCCGAGCCGACGTTGTTCACCCGAGTCGCGACGTTCGGGTGATCGTCACCGAAAACGGCGCGGTCGATACGCTCGGCGTCCTTGAACCGCTCGATGGCGCCCGCAGCATCGCCTAGGGCGAACACCACTGTTCCGCACCAGTTCAAGCTCGCCGCAACGCGCTCATGCTCGGCGCCAAAGGTGTACCGGTCGGCGCCCAAGGCGACTTCGTACATCGCAAGGGCCTGGCGATACTCTGCACGCGCTGCGGCGGCGTTGGCGACGACGTGGAGTACATCGACGTAGGACGCTGTGATCACCTGGCTCGATGGATCAAGGTCGTGCAGGCCTTTGAGCCGTTCGAACAACCGACCGGAATCTTCGCCTTGACCAGTTCGGAAGAGCCGGGCCGCGGCGAGGCCCAGCACGCCGGCGCGCGTGTCGGGCGGGAGGCCCTCTTCGACGACCGGGGCCCACAGGTCTCCGCTTGCGCCGTGGCGCGGGAAGTCTCGCATCGCCCGCTCGATGAACTCGGTGACCGGCTTGGGGTCGGTCCGCAACGCGGCGTCGAGCAGCGCGCGCGTGTCGCGCTGGGCTTCGTGCCCGGGTTCGCGGTCGGCGCAGAGGCTTCCACGGAGGCGGTCGAGCACGAAGCGCTCGCCCAGGATGTCGGGCGTGACGGGCGCGAGGGACGGGATCGCGTTTGCTACGTCGCCCGAGGACTCTGGGGCGGCGCCCGCGAAGCCAGCCACGTGGGTGAGCCCGTCGAGGTCGGCGCCCCCGCACGCTGGGAGTGTTTCGGGCACGAGTTGGACGTAGGGCGACTCGGGGTCGACGGGCAACTCAAGCCCGCCGATGAGCGTCGCGAGGACGGCCGCGTTGACGTGCGTCGGCTTCACGCGGGCGCCCGCCCAGTGGCGCTGTTCCTCTTGAAGCACCCAGTCGAGCAGTTCGTCCCCGTCCCAGGCGTCGACCTTGTCGAGCCCCATCTGGGCGATGGCGTATCCCAGCACGCACGCGTACAGCGCGCGGGGGGCCCAGGGACGGCCCGTCTTGGCGGGGTCGTAGTCCGAGGGCTTTGGGTCGATGCGCTCGGTGAGCAGGCGGAAGGAGCGGTCGAGGTCGGGCATCTCGCCCTTGAACCAGAAGTGGGCGAACCCGATCAAGGCTTCCACGTCGCCCGGGGGGAGCGGGGGCAGTTCGCTCGCGCCGACGTGCTCGGATCGGGCGATCGCGTTCTGCCCGCCGGCGGTGACGCCCTGCTTGAGGCGGCGGTCGAGCGCGTCGGTGCGGGCGCGGTCGAGAAGGAGCACGCGGACCCGGTGCTCGAACCGCGCCGCGTCCTTGGCGAGCGCGTCGATGATCGTTGCGGTCTGCTCGGCGCGGTCCCCGGCATAGTCGATGACCATGAGCGTGTCGCGTCGGATCTCCCAGCGGCGCCAGTCGTCGAAGGGCTCGTTGGTCTCGAGCCGACCGGCGTCCCAGCCGGCAGCGCGGGCGTCGATGCACAGCTCGTGGGCGAGACGGGACTTGCCCGAGCCGCCCTCGCCGTGGAGCCACCACCAGGCGAAGCGGTCATTCTGCGCCTTCGACGAGATCTGGGGCTTCTCGAGGAACGCGTGCAGGCGTTGCATGAGATCGTCACGTCCCACGAGCGGGACGAACCGCTCGCTGAAGATGAAGGGGTTGCCGACCTCGTTGTTCTCGACCTCGGACGCCTGCGGGAGCGTGAGCGTGGGGCGGCGGGTGGTGGACTCGCGGACCGCCTCAAGATCGAGGGCGAAGGCGTCCATCCGCTGGACCTGCTGCTTCTGGGCGAGAAGGACGGCCCGCACGTTCTGGAGCGTGAGCTTTGCGTGGGCCGAGATATCGGGGAGCTGTCGCTCGACGCTCCGCTGGAGCGAGGCCGCGAGCGAGGCTTGCGTTTCGAGCAGTTCGACGATCTGCTCTTGCGTGCCGGTGAGCAGCAGCGCGAACTGGACGAGCGGATTCTCTCGATGGTCGACCGGGAGCGCCGCCAGATCGATCTGATGCTTGGTTAACAGGTCGTTGAGACCTCGGCGCCACTCGCCCTGTTGCTCGACAAGGCGCTCGACAAACGCGGCGACCTCGTTGGCCTTGGCCCGCTGGGCGTGGCCGCCCAGAGCGCTGGCTGCGGTCACGGCCGCGCCCGCAACGCCGACCATCGTCAACGCAAGGGGCCCCTGGGTGCCCAACGCGGCGAAGCTCGCCGACGCACCCAGCCCGCCGACACCGGCCCCGGCGATTGTAAGAACGCGTTCAAGAAGAGACGGCGGCCCGGCCATGACCTGAGTTTAGTGACCGCCGCGGAACGACAAGACAACACCGAAGCGCGAGCGCGAGAGGGAGTCACCCAGAATCGTGTAGTTCACACACGATTCACACGAACACACCCTTCAATGGTTATCGCATTCGCCGCACCGCCGAATCACTTTGCCTCATCCCGCCGTCCCTGCCCCGCCACGTACACCGCCACCAACCTTCCAATCACGACCGCGACAAAGAACTGACCGTACAACGCCTGCAGCAGCGCCGCGGATCGGGCCCATTCGCTTGCCGGTGCGATATCTCCATACCCGAGCGTCGTCATGGTGACGTAGCTGAAGTAGAGGAGGTCGGCCGCGTCGACTTGGCCTTCGGACGTTGTGAACGAGCCGGGGTACACGCCTTCGATGACGTTGAAGAGCAAGGCCCAGAGCACCCCGCTCATGAGATAGAGCGCGATCGCGGCGCTCATCATGGCGCGGGTGACGGTCTCGCTCGCCAGGAAGCGTCGGGTTGCGACCACGAGCACCACGCTCGTTGCGGCCCCCGCCAACAGGTCGCTGATCAGCGCGCCCCAGCGATCCGATGGGAGGCCCAGGATAGAGACGACCTCACCGACCGCGATGAAGCCGACGCAGAGGGTGAGCTGCCGACGGCTGCCTCCGACGCCAACCAGGAAGATGAACAAGATCGCCTGATACGTGGCGTGGAGGAGGCCCAGCCAGACGCCGGCCCCGTCTTTGAGCACGAACGGGGCCGCGAGGACCTGGATCAGCAGCAGCGCGAGCAACGCGTGTGATTCGAACTCGGAGAAGTGCTTGAGCTTGCGCTTGTGGAAAGGCACGCGTTTCTCTGTCTATTCCTCAAACCGCCCCTCGGGGCGTCTCCCTGACGTCGGGGGCCGCCTTTGCCCAGCATATCAACGCTTGAACGCCTCCCCAAACGCGGGATCAACCGCGTGCGGCTCTCGGCGAGCCGCCGGCCAAGGCCACCCTAGTTTGGTCACACAACAGACTCATGATCGAATCTGGGCGCGACGTCAGGCGAGAGGTGAAATTTTTTTGAACGTCCCTCTCCACGTTTGGGACGCACAGAAGCATGTCGCGAACGATACCGGTTCGCGGCGCACGATCGCGAATCGCCTCGCCACGTGACCTCGACGCACAGGTGCGGGGCGGCAATCGACACGCCACGGGTCTCGCGCCGGTCTGGTCGAGTCCGGGATACTTCGCGAGATGATCGGGCGCGGCTCATTCATGCGGCCGATTCACTGAGCCGACGCGCGAACGGGCTATCACACTCCGGAGATCACACTTGGGTTCACGACGGTCTTTACAGCGGGCAGCGGGTCGACACGCCCTGAGCGGTGGTCATCACCAAGACGTACGTGTTGATTACGTGGAACCCGGGGCGATCACGATCGAACAAAGGCCGAAGTCATGGGCGCCGAGCATCTGCGCGACTGGACGTCTAAGAACGCAGCGGGTGACCCGGCCGAATGGCGCATCACCCCCGGCAGGGAGCGATGGCACTTTGGATGCTCTAATCGCAGAGAGCGATTCGTGTCCGATCAGTTGTCCCAAGGCCGGTCCCCAGAGCGGCCCCGAGACTGAGCGAGATCAGAACGTGATATCCGAATCGACCTGGTACCGGACGAGCACACGGAGATGGGCCTCGATGCCGCTCGACAGGCGGTGGTACGTCGGGAACGACTCGGTCTTCGCGATGAGATCGACTTCGTGATAACAGACGCGGAGCACGCCGCCGCCGGGACGCGGGATATAGCAGTAGTAGTCGACGCGGTCCTGGGTGATGCGGCCGATGTCGACGACGTCCGCGTTACCCGACCGATCGCGCCACTCGTGGGAGAACTCGCGGAGATCGAGCGGCGACGGATTCGGCTCACGGTTCGTCGGCTTGAAACGCCAGTCTTCAAGCTTGGTGCCCTCAAACAGCTTCTGAATGCACGGCGTGAGCGCTGCGATAACCTCGGGCCGCTCGGTATTCACCGTCGCCCACTGTGTGCAAGCGAGCGCAACGTTGAAGTCGACCTCGCCCTTGATCGGCACGCCCTCGGCCGCCTTGTCGAGCGGCGCCGAGATCGGCACAACGCTCCCGTCTTTCGATTCCAGGGTTGACATTACCCCTCCATCCTTTCGGTGTAGGTCGACTTGGCACAGCGGAAACCGATCCCGATGCGCCAAGCCAATGTATCCATGAGTAAACGGGACTCTCCCAGAGTCAACAAAGGCCACGACCACCCCTGGCCCATCGTGTGGCGCGTCGTCCCCTCGGAGTCCGCCGGGATCGATTCGGTCCACTCGGCGATGTTGCCGAGTGTGTGCGCCATGCCGTTGGGGGTGACGTCACCCCCTGCATCGAGCACGTCGTTCGTGCTGGAGAAGTACTCCTCGCGTCTCGATTCGAGGGGTTCATTTATGGGGACGGGCGCGTTGTCAACGTCAGACGACGTTGCGCTTGCGCGTTGATAGTTCCCGCCTCGATCGACGTTCGCTTCACCGTTCGCTTCGTCACCCCAGGGGTACGCGCGCCCATCTTCGCCCCGGGCGGCTCGCTCCCACTCCAGCGCCGTCGGGAGGCGCACACCGCGCCATTCTGCGAAGCTCTGGGCTTCGAAGAAGCTCACGCCGGTGACCGGACGTGTAAGCCAGGCGACGCCGAGCCCTTCCTTGGGCCACAGCGCCGGAACGTATCGGTAGCCGGTCGCGGCGAGGTAGAGGGCCCACTGCGCGTTCGTGATCTCGGCCCGATCGATCAGAAACCCGTCGAGCAAGCGAACCCGCTCCACGTACCCCGTCGGCGCGCTCGAATCAAAATCCGTTTCGGCCCCGCTCGGAACGAGCAGCATCTCTTGCAACGGCGCAGTCTGCGTGAGGGCGTCGATCGAGATACCGAGCAACGCCTCATACCGTTCGACATCAGCACCGAGCGCATCGAGCGTGTCCCGCCCCGGGACGAGCGGCAGCCCCGCGGCAACATCGTCAGGCCGCGCCGCGTTGACCGGACCCAGTTCAACTCGTTCATCCGTCGCGAGCCGGCGCGACAGCTCGGCGAATCCGCCTGAATCGTTGTGAACGATCAACCGGACGTGACCGGGCGGAACCCGCTTGCTCACGCCGAGCCTCTCGGGGCGTGCAACGAGCAATGACACCCGGTCGATGGGCGCGAACGAGACCCTCATCCCGGCGCCCAGGGCCCCTGTCCGGACCACCGGGCGATCGTCGGTGAGGCGCTGATACCCAACGACGGAAAGCGACGCCCCAGCAATCGCGGCCGCCCCCGCAATCAACACCTGCCGCCGCGAACGAACGGTATCGACGGCCCGCCTCGCCACACCGCGGGGCCGCGCCATAATCGGTTCGCCGACGCACCAAGCCCGAAGGTCGGCCGCGAGGTGTCCCGCCGTGGGGTACCGATCCGCTGGACGCTTTTCGAGGGCTTTGGTACAGATCGTGTCGAGGTCTCGCGGAAGCGAGCGTAAGACGGTCCGCGCCGAAGGCGGGTCACGCGTCACGATGGCCTGCTTGATCTCGTCCGAGGTCCCCCCGCTGAAGGGCAGTTCCCCGCACAGCGCCTCGTACAGCACCACGCCCAAGGAAAACACGTCCGAACGGTGATCGATCGCGTCGCGTTCCGCGGCGATCTGTTCGGGGCTCATGTACGAAGGCGTTCCGGCGCCCGCCAGTGTCCCGTCGGCGGCCTCGGCGTCCAACACCCGCGCGATCCCAAAGTCGGCCAGCAAGGGCCGCCCGTCGGCCGACATCAGCACGTTCGCCGGCTTCACGTCGCGGTGAATGATGCCGGTGAGGTGCGCGTGTTCGAGCGCATCGCCGATCATCGCAACCACACGGGCAATCGCGACGCGCCCTTCGTTCGTCGCTCGGTCCTGCTGGGCCACCCAGTCGGAGAGTGTGCCGCCCGGCACGTACTCCATCGCGATGAAGCCGTGCCGCTCGCTCTCGCCATAGCGGAACACCCTGACGATGTTCGGATGGTTCAGTTGGGCAGCGGCCCTCGCCTCGTTGAGAAACCGCCCTCGTGCGATATCGGAGAGCGAGCGGTCGGCGCCCAACACCTTGAGCGCGACCTCGCGATCGAGAACCGTGTCGCGTGCAATGAAGACCGTCGACATCCCTCCGCGGCCCGCCTCACGAAGGACCTCGAAGTCCCCGAGCGGTTGATCGGGAACATCCAACAACGCTTGGAACCGCTCGCTCGCAGGAAGGTCCAGGTCGAATTCGGTTTCGTCGTGAACCTCAAGCAACCGGGCGACGCGTTCGCGAATCGAGTCGCTCGGGCAGTTCTCGCGCAGGAAACCCTCCCGCGCATCTGCTGGAAGATCGACCGCTTCTTCAAACAACCGCTGAACGAGTGCGGCCTCATCCATGCCACTCATCCCCCGACAACAGCCTCGTCCGTAGCATCAAGATCGTTGCGGATCCATGCCTTTGCGAACGCCCAGCGACGCCGCGCCGTGATCGGCGCATACCCCTCGAGTTCGGCGATGTCCGCAAGCGATACCCCCCCGAAGACTTTGAGCAACGCGACCTGAGCCGCCTCTGGATGCTCCAATTCCAAACGCCCCAGCGCGGCGTCCAAGCCGAGTAGGTCGTGGGCTTGGACCGATCCATCCGGAAGCGCGTCGGGCGGGACGTCCACGCGGCGATGGTTCCCGCCGCGCTTCTGTGCACCACGCCGGCGAGCTTCTTCAACCAAAATATCCCGCATCGCCGTCGAGACCGCTTTGAAGAAGTGTCGACGGTTCGCCCACGAGATCGACCGGTTATGGAAGAGCCGGATGTACACCTCGTGCACCAAGGCCGTCGGCTGAAGCGTGTGCCGCGACGAGCCCGACCGGCATGCCGAACGAGCCATCACTCGCATTTCGCCGTAGACGCTCGCGAAGAGTTCCTCATCCGCCCCGGGCTGCCCCTCACGGACCTGGTGAAGCAGCTCGGTGATCGCGCGGCGAGTGCTCTCCTGGAACGACGATTCGTCGACTCTCGACATCAGCGGCTCCGATCACGTGTCTGGGAGGTGTGCCCCCTTCCAACCGCCAAAGTACCCCGAAGGCGATCATTCGCGGAGTCCAAATCGATCGATGATCGGGGATTGGCGTTTAGCCCCATATTCAGGGCATAACAACGCATGCGAGCGAACAAACACCCCGTTGCTCTCATCGCCGAGGGATTTGCACCCAAGGTCGTGCGAAGCCCGTCCGGCAACGACGGACCGCAAAAATGAAAAAGCCCGCTCCCCCACGAAGGACGAGCGGGCCGTACAGGACTAGGCGTCTTGATTAGCGACGACGACGCGCGGCGGCGAGGCCGGCGAAGCCGAGGACCGCGGCACCGGCCGGGGTCGGGATGGCGGTGAGGCTCGCGCTGTCGTATTGGAACGCAGCGGTGGTGCCCGGGGTGCCGAAGGTCTGAGCGGCGATCACGACGTTCAGAGCCGTGGCGTCGGTCGGCGCGATCGCGGACAGCGAGAACTCCTGGAAGTCGGTGGTCAGCGAGTCGGTGATGTTGGTGTTCAGGGCGAACTGGTCACCGATGATGCTGCCGTCAGCACGCTCCCACTCGATGCGGAACTCGGTGTTCGCACCCTGCGGGTCGATGTTGCGGGCGAGGAAGCTGAAGGTGTACTCAAGGCCGGCGGTCGCGGCGACGTTCTGAACAACGCCGACGAAGGTGTTCGCGGTGCCAGCGGTGATGATCTGAAGCACCGAAGCGCCGTCCGGAGCAGCCTGCGGGGCAAGGCCACCGGTCGGGTCGACGATCTCAGCCTGCTGGAAGTCGGCGCCGCCGAAGAAGGCGAACCAGTTGCCAACATCGACCGGAGCCGGGGCGCCGTCGTAGTTGAGGGCCGACTCGAAGCTCGAGTTGCTGAGCAGGTTCTGGGCCGACGCAACCGAACCGGCGGCGACGAGCGCGATGATCGCGGCAGTCTTCATGAATTTCTCTCTTTCGCTCTCCGGCCTTCGCCGGTCGTCTCTCAAGGGTACCGCTACACACCGGCACACCAGGCCCCCAAAACAGAGGCGTCTCGGAACAGTTTAAGTGCACTCTTCCGCCCAGGCAAGCGTTTTCAGTCAGGACGATTGAGATTCAACAACCAGACAAGTCTTGTCAAAACAGGCATTTAATCAATCCGTACACGACTCGAATCTCAACTTGAGTCAATGGCTTTACATACCAGTGAGAACGATTACCGGAACAAAACCGGATTTCGCACCAGAGGCGATTGCTCCCGTCCTCATTACCAATCAAAACGCAAATATTTACTGAGAGTCATGACTTCCCCCCCCCTCCAAGAGCGCCTCTAGAACTCGTAGCCGATCCCGATGTACAAGCGAAACTCATCCTCTTCCGGCAACGCACCGTCGGACTCAGAGGCCGGGGCGTTCACGCGATCCCAGGTCAAGCGGACGTCGAGGTCGAAGTCCTTCCAGAGATCGACCTCGGCGTACGTCGTCGCCCGGAACGTGTACTCGTCCGCATCTGGCACCGGCATCGTCAGCGAGAAGGAAACGCCCAGATCGATCCGCGATGTCGCTTCCCACTCCGCGTCCGTGCCGAAGATCGCCACAAACTGACTGTCCTCACGCGACGCCCCGGGCTCAACGTCTCGAAATCGCGTGTAGCGGTAGCCAACACCCGACGTGACCGACCACTCGAGGTCGCCGTTATCGGCGAGCGTGTACCCGGCGGAAATCGTCGGCGTCGCCCGAAGATCGATGTTCTGAAACTGATCTCGGTACAGCTCGAGCTCGGGCACGCGGAAAAACAACCGCTCGGTCCGGTACACGTCGAACCGGGTCAGCAGCCTTTGGTTGTCTTCCGTCGTCGTCCCCCCCACCTCAGCGAACGCGCTGTTGAACTCGAAAGACAGCCGGCTGCCGATCGTGCGCCGCTCAAGCCTCGCATAGGTCGAAATGTCGGTCTGATCGACGTTGCCCCGCACGAAGTCGGTCCCGAAACTGAGCTTGCCCGACCAGAAGGCACCCCTCGCCTTCCGGCCCGTCACGATCGAACGCACCTGGTCACGCCTGAACGTCTCGATTCCGTCCGAAGTCACCACACGAACAACGTCGCCTTCGATCCGCACACGCCCGGTCACCGAAGAGCCGTCGATCAGGCCGACGGTGTTGTCCCCGCCCGAGACATACCGGTGCACGTCGTCGAAATCGAGCGAGTGGGTAGCAAACTCATCGCTCTCGAACTCCATGTCATCGTCTTGCAGGTCGCGGAGTTCGCCCTTGAGCCACTCGCCGTTCTTGTATTGCATCCAGTCGAACCCGTCCGTCCCGGGCTCGGGCGGTTCGACGCCGGTCGGCTGGGCCCACGCCGTACCGACGAGCAAGAGCACACCGATCAGCCCCGCTCGAAACTCCATCACCCACCCGCCGGGTAGAGCGTCGGCGCCCCCGGGCCCACCGGAGCCCCGAGCACGAACACCCAAAGATAGAACAGCGCCGTCCATCCGGAGAGGAAGAACACCGAATAGGGCAGCATCGTCGCGATCATCGTCCCGATCCCAAGGTCCTTCTTGTAGCGGGTCGCCATCGCGAGAATCAGCCCGAAGTAGCTCATCATCGGCGTGATGATGTTCGTCGTGCTGTCCCCGATGCGGTACGCCGCCTGGATCACCTCCGGGCTGTACCCGATCGTCATCAGCATCGGAACAAAGATCGGCGCCGTGACCGCCCACTGCGCGCTCGCCGAACCCAGCATCAGGTTGACGAACCCGCACATCAGGATGAACGGGAAGAACACGAGCGGGTTGTTGAGCTTCAACGTGACGAGCACGTCAGCACCGAGCACCGCCAGGATCCGCCCGAGGCCAGAGTACCCGAAGAACGCGACGAACTGAGCCGCGAAGAAGACGAGCACGATGTACAGCCCCATGCTCCGCATCGCATCGGCCATCGCGTCGATGACGTCCTTGTCGTTCTTCATCGTTCCGACGACCCGTCCATACACGAAGCCCGGGATCACGAAGAAGATCAAGATGAACGTCACCACGCTCCGAAGCAGGGGCCTCACCGCCGCGGCCCCCGTCGCGTCCGGGTCCGGATTGCGGAGCACCCCCCACCCGGGAAGCCAGTCGAACCACCCGACCGGGGGCAGCCACGCGAAGTACCAGGGAACATCACCCGAAACCCTTGGGCCGGCAACAACCACGATCCCCAAGCAGATCAGCGCCACGGTGATCAGCGAGAACAGGAGCCCCCGCTTCTCTTTGCTGCTCACCCGTTCCATCGGTGGATCTGCCCGAAGGTCCTCGTCAGCGTCGACGTGGTTCCACGCTCCCAAGCGAGGCTCGACAATCTTCGCGGTCACGAACCAACCGATGCCGGCGATCAAGAACGTGCTCGCGATCATGAAGTACCAGTTGACCGCCGGGTGAACCTCGTACTCCGGGTCGATGAGCCTCGCCGCTTCTTGCGTGATCCCCGCGAGCAACGGGTCGACCGTCCCGATCAAGATGTTCGCGCTGTATCCACCGCTCACGCCGGCGAACGCGGCCGCCATACCCGCCATCGGGTGCCTACCGAGCGATCGAAAGATGACCATCGCGAGCGGGATCAGCACGACGTAGCCCATCTCGCTCGCCGTGTTGCTCACGATGCCGGCGAACACGACAACGAGCGTCACGAGTTGCTTGGGCGCCCCGAGAACGAGCAGCCGGATCGCCGCGGTGAGGAGCCCCGACTTCTCCGCCACCCCAACCCCGAGCAGCGCGACCAATACGGTCCCCAGCGGGACAAACCCGGTGAAGTTCGTCACCAAGCTCTGGCTCATCCATCGCACACCTTCGCCCGAGAGCAACGACTGAGCGACGAAGACCTCACCCTCCTTGCCCGGTCTCGGATCATCGACCGAAAGCCCGCTCGCCTCAGCGATCGCGCTGATGAACACCACGCCTACCGCGAACAGCGCAAACAGCGTCACCGGATGGGGCAGCAGGTTCCCCAGCCACTCAACAAACGCGAGGAACTTCGCCATCGGCCCGCTCGGCCGATCTGACTGCGACTTCGGCTGGTCAACGCTCATCACGACACGATACCAGCGCGTCCAAAGCGGTCAGGCTTCCGGCCGGTCGACCGCGAACGAGGGATCAAAGTCCCCCCAGACCACGTCGCTCGCGAGCGCTCTCTCAAGGACCCGGTGGTACTCCGCAACTCCGATTTCGCAGCACCCCAGCGACGCGAGGTGGGGTGTCCAAAACTGCGTATCGAGGATCACCGCGCCGATCGACCGGAGGTGATGCCAGAGATGCACGAGGCAAACCTTGCTGGCGTCGGTCCCGCCCTGCTCGGGCCGGCTGAACATGCTCTCGCCGGCGAACAAGCCTCGCAGATGGACGCCGTACAGCCCGCCGACGAGTCTGCCCTCGTGCCAAGCCTCGAGCGAGTGCGCGTAGCCCGCCCCATGAAGCGCGGTATACGCGGCCACGATCCGGTCATCGATCCAGGTCCCATCGTCGTCCCTTGGCTCGGCACACGCCCGCATAACGCCCTCGAAATCGGCGTCGCACGTCACCTCGAACCGTCCCGATCGGACCCGCTGGCGGAGCGATCTGGACACCGTCAGGCCGCCATCGCCGAGCCCGAACACGCCCCTCGGGTCGGGGTTGTACCAGCAGATCGGCCCCCGTTGCCCATCGGGCCCCGGGTGGGCCATCGGGAACAGCCCCTGCGCGTACGCGCCGAGAAGCCCCCCAACAAGGGCCTCGCGGAGCAGATCATCGGATTTCGATTGGGGGTCCATCCGCCCTCAAGATAGGATAAAAGGAGCCTCTGAAACGCCCGAGGGTGATTCCCCAACGACGTGGCAGCCCCGGAGACCCATCATGGACATCACGACACTGCTTCACGATTTCGTGTCCGACGAGGACGTCTTCATCCCGGCGCTCATCGCGAGCGGCGTGGTGATCATCGTCTTGATCAGTGGGATCTCCAAGACCATCCAGAGTGTCGCCCGGGAGCGGACCAAGCGCGAGATCGCGGCCTACATCGCCGAGGGTTCGATGACCCCCGAGCAAGGCGAGCGGCTGGTCAAGTCGGGCAGTCGATTCACAAGCTGCTAAATGGCTCAAGGGGATGGCTCATGTTTCTTGCAATGAACGACGAAGGGCTGATTTTCCTTGTCGTGTTGGCAGGTGTTGGAGGATTCATCGCGGTCACCGCGATCGTCTTCACGTCGGTCCGCCGCGTCTTCGAGTCGCGCCACCGAGAGCGGTCACGTTCCGAGATCGCCGCGTACATCGCCGAAGGTTCGATGACCGCAGAGGAAGGCGAACGCATCCTCAAGATCGGACAACCCCAGCCCGAAGACGAAGACTGAATCAGATCCATTGATGACGCCTGCGGGCGTGATCCCATCGAGTTTGGAGCCCAGACATGGAAGCCCTCTTTAGCCCGTTCACGATCCCGATCGCCGCGATCGTCGGTGTCTTCGCCTGCGGGATCGTCTCGCTCATCGCGAAGAACGCACGTCACGTCGCGGTACGCAAGGCCGAAGAAGAGTCGCGACGCGAGATCGCGGCCTACATCGCCGAGGGTTCCATGAGCGTCGATGAAGGCGAGCGCCTGCTCGACGCCGGCCGCTCGCCCGTCCCCAAGGACGACTAAGCCCGAAAACGTGCACAGGGGGTTTCCCGAACGCGAAGACTTCGTCAAGTCCCGCCGTTCCGGTGCTCGACCGTGACACCATCCCCTTGAAACCGCGTTCTCTTCGACCGGCGTCGTTCGCCGCATATCCGGAACTTCGGCCAAGACCGGTGCCCTCTCGGGTACCGCCTCGCCGGTCGCCGGCGAGCCCTTTGACTTTCTCGCCGTCGAATTCAGCGGCGCGATCCTGACCCAGTTTGGCGGTGTTGTCTTCAACGCCTTTCTTAAAGGCAACGGAGACGCCTTCGAAGAAATCGGAGCTGGCGTCACGGCCGTCGCGGTCTTCAACACCGTCTCGTTTCGACTCGTTCTCGTTCTACCCGTCGAACGTCGACGGCGCCGGAAACTTCTTCGATCTGCTCGGCTTCCTTGAGCTGTTCGACGCCGGCGACCTTAGCACCGATCTGAACGGCGACGGATCGCTGAACACCGACGACGTCGAGTTGATGATCCGCATCACCCGAGGCTGATCGCCCGAACTACGCTGGCGGTATGCCCGACGCCCAAGGCCCGAACCACGTCAACCCCGAAGAGTTTCGGAGGCTCGCCCACCGTCTCATCGACGAGATCGCCGACTACTACGGCGCGCTCGAAACCAACACAGTCCGCCCCGATGCGCGTCCGGGCGATCTGCTTGCAAAGCTCCCGCCGTCTCCGCCCGATACCGCGAGCGAAGCCGAATGGGACGCGATCTTCGACGACCTGCGCGAGTTGATCATCCCGAGCCTCACCCATTGGCAACACCCCGGGTTCTTCGCGTACTTTCCTTGCAACGCCTCGGGCCCGGCCATCCTCGCCGAACTGCTCAGCGCCGCGCTCAACGTCAACGGGATGCTCTGGGCTACAAGCCCGGCGGTCACCGAACTCGAAACCCGGATGCTCGACTGGTGCGCCGAGCTCTTCGGTCTTCCCGATGAGTTCCGAACCCAGGGCGACGAACCGCGAGGCTGCATCCAGGGCACGGCGAGCGAGGCCACCCTCGTGGCCTTGCTCGCAGCACGACAGCGGCTCCGAGCCAAAGGGATCGACGGTCCGCTGGCCATCTACACGTCAACCCAGGCCCACTCGTCGGTCGCCAAGGCCGCGATGATCGCAGGCATCGCCAGCGGCCCGGACGACACCAAGCACGTCCGGCTGGTCGACACCGACACCGACGGGGCGATGAACCCTGAACACCTTGCCTGGCTCATCGCTGAAGACGCAGCCGGCAACGCGAGGCCAACGCCGGCGGCCGTCGTCGCGACGTGCGGAACGACGGGGCTCGGTGCGTTCGATCCGATCCCCGCCATCGCCGACGCGATCAAGGAACGCGCCTGGCTGCACATCGATGCCGCGTGGGCCGGCCCCGCGGCGGCGTGCCCTGAGCATCGGGCGATCCTCGACGGCGTCGACCGCGCCGACAGCCTCTGCATCAACCCACACAAGTGGATGCTCACGAATTTCGACTGCGATCTCTTCTGGACCACCGATCCGAAGACGCTCGTCAAAGCTCTGAGCATCACGCCCGAGTACCTCCGCAACGCCGCGACCGACACTGGCGTCGCGACCGACTACCGCGACTGGGGGGTCCCGCTCGGCCGGCGGTTCCGGGCGCTCAAGCTCTGGTTCGTCCTCCGGCACTACGGAGTCGAGGGCGTCCGGGCTCACGTCCGCCAGCACGTCGAGTGGGCGAAGTGGCTCGAATCCAAGCTCAGCACCGACCCGAGGTTCGAGCTCGCGGCGCCGCGATCGCTTAGCCTGGTGACCTTCCGCCGAAACGCAGGTGACGACGCGACGCGAGAGCTCATGGAGCGGCTCAACGCGACCGGGGACTTCCTGCTCAGCCACACCACCCACCGCATCGACGGCACGCAGCGCTACGTGATCCGCGTCGCGATCGGCGCGACGACGACCGAACGCCGGCACGTCGAAGCGCTGTGGTCGGCCATCGACGATGCGACCCTTCCGACCGGCTCAAGCTGACCCGATAGAGAACGCATGCCCGACACAGACCCCCACGCAAGTGGTACCCTCGCGGGATGATCCGTGTCCTGGTCTTCGCGTTTCTTGCCGCTTTCCTCGGGGCCTGTGCCCCGTCCGCGCCGCGCACCTTCACGTTCGACGGCGCCGACTACGAGCGGGTCTTCAACGTCACCCGCGAAGCGATCGTTGATCGCAGTTTCAAGCTCGCCCGCGTCGACGCGCGTTCGGGGCTGATCGCCAGCCAGTTGAAGCCAACCGCAGGGTTCGCAACGCCCTACGACACCGAGCAACAGACCGTTGGCCAGGAATGGCAAGACTTCTTCAACGACCAGCTCCGCGAGGTCCGTGTCTGGTTCCGGCGCGTCCCGACCGAACCTTTGCAGCCTGGAACATCGCCGGGCCCAGCGCTCACTTCCGAAGAGGATCTCCGCGACGCAACCGGCCCGATCGAGGCGACCATCGAAGTCACGATCCACCGGCGGCGGTACCCAGGGCGACAGGTTGAGACCGAGACCACGCTCGTGACCGGGTTCTGGCAGTCGCGCGAACTCACGCGCAGGCGCCTCACCATCGGGGCCACCACGCCACTCCGAAGAGACGACCGCTTCGCGGCCGCGCTCACCCGAGACATCACCGGGGAGCTCGCCGAGCAGCCATAAAAAAACCGCGGGCAAACCACCCGCGGCCAGGAGTTTCGGATCATCTGAACCGGGTCAGCCCTGGGCTTGATACCGCTCGATGGGGAGCGACGCCGGAGCGTCCTCGGCCGATTCGGTCACGCGTCCTGCGGCACTGGTCGTCCCGACCTCCGGAACGCGGCGTTCTTCGCGATGCGCCGGACGCTGATCGCGGATCCGGCCACCCTCTTGGATGTACCCGAGCGCCCGGGCCACGAGCTCGCCGCGGCTCGACGCGTTGAGCTTGCGGTGCAGGCTCTTGACATGGTCGTGAACCGTGTGGGGGCTCCGGCCGATCTCGTCGGCGATCTGTCGCACGCTCTTGCCGAGTGTCAGTTCTTCGAGAACCTGCTGCTCACGGCCGGTGAGCCAACGGGCAGTCGTCGAGCGACGAGAGCCAATCGCCAGCAACGCGCGCTTGACGAGCAACGGGAGCACCGACTCGATCACCGCGAGATGCTCCGCCTTGGCGCGAGCGCCGGGGCTCGTGAGCGCCGCCTGCACGATGATGGCACGACCCGGCTCGACATTGCCAAGCCTGGCGACCCCGACGATGACGTCGCTCGCCGGAACACCTGCCCAGATCTGGCCGAGTCCGCGGCCCCGCCAATCGGCCGTGCCGGTCAGTTCGCTGAGCGTCCCGACCGCGTGGGCATCGAGATCGGCATCGGTGAGCCGGAACCCAAGGCTTGTCACACGCTCGGCTTTCGAGCGAAGCGTCAACTCGACACCCTGCTCGCCCTCGCCCGATCGGGCTTCTTCGGATGACCCGCCGATGCGCGACGCGACGCCGGTCGCTTCGTGACCAACAAAGGCACCACCGCTATCGATCGAGCCGATCAGGACGCAGACGCGACAGCCGGGCGCGAACCGCGCCATCGCGGCGGCCGCGCGATCTCCCCAGTCAAGAGTCGCCACCGCCGGAAGCGCGCAAAGCGCCGCCGAGATGTCACACGTCGACCGTAACGCTTCCCCCCAAGCACCAGTTTGAGAATCCATTCAGTGTGCCCCTGTCTATTTCGACGCCGTCCAGCGTCTGTCTTCCCCGAGTCCGCACGAAGGCCAGCGAGAGCACGCAACTGGCTGGGCTCGAGGCCTTTCCCCGATGAGAGCGTCGCAACACACCGTCGCAGCGCTTCGTTGCGCCCCACATATTGAGGGGGCACATGACGTATGTCAACTTGCTACACCACCTATTCTCGCACCCCAATTCTGATGGAACTCGAAAGGGCGGGAACACGCCCAAAATCAAGTCGAGACGAAACGAACCGTACAGTGTACCTTATGCACCATTTGACCCACTATCGTCAGATACCAGACCTGGCTCCCCAGTTTCACGGACCCATATTGCGGATCAGGGCGAGTGCCTCATCTGCCGGTGGCAGCAGCACTGGGCGCGACCCAAGCCGCGCAAGCGCCTCTCGACGCTGCCCTGTTGTGGCCATCAAAACGGCCGCGAGCGCATCGTGATCTGGATACGTCATCCAGTAACCATCGGTCTGCCAAAGAGTTGGACCTGATAATACAAGCCCCCTTGCTTCGGCGACCTTGTTCTCCTCAGCCGCTGTCTGCGCTCCCCGAAACGCGAGCCGCCCGATACGGTGCAGGATCAACGTATTCGTCAGTTCAGCCTCTGGAATAAGGTCCGATACCTGGTCTGCCGCATCGAGCACGGCTCCGAGATATTGATAGTCTTTATTACCCTGATCAAGGGTATAGAAAGCGTGATCCAGCGCAAGATCGAGGCGAACTCGCCCCCCTCGAATATCGGCCGCGAGCGCATCGGCCGCGACAGCGCGGCTCTTCGATGCCGCGGTTTCCCGATGCGAGAGGAGCCGCGCTCGCGGATCATCGCATCCCCCCAACACCATTGCGACGAGCACGCCGAGGACGGCCCATCGCCAACAGCGGTCCATTGATGACTCCTCAATGTGAAATCGCATCATCTTGATTTACCAGACCACCCGTCAAACGGTGCGGCAATGCGCCAAAGAGGACCACCAAATGCGGGCACCCCCTCCGCATGCGTGTCAATCTGGGCAAAACAGATGAGAGACACACGAATCCCTGGCGGTCCACTCACGCACTTCTCACGCTTTAACTGAGCATTTCCACTCGATCGCTGGCCGAGCCCGACTTCGGGGGCACATTGCAGATGCACAGAGGGCGTTGAGAGACCGCGACCGTCGCGAAGTGAGTCCGCGACGAGTAGCTTTCTCATCCGGGAGAGACCCCGCCCCATTTCGAATACGTTTGAAGGGGAGAGCCCTCGCGGGGCCGAGCGATGAGTCTATTGAGCCGACCAGACGAGCACGCCTTCGGCGCCATTGACTGGCAGCCTGAGGTCATGGCGCGGCTCGACGACACCCATCTCGCGACCTGGTCTCCCCACGCGTTGATGCGGACTCGATTCGCAGCCTCGCTTCAGCAGTTCCTCGGGGCCCAGCCTGATACCGAGGTTTGCAACTTCTACGGCCGCTACGTCACCGATCTCGAGGGGTTCTGCCACCAGCTTGAACGCATGCTGCCCGCCCCACCGCTGCGCCGTCAGATCGACGGCCCTCGTGGCGTCACCGAGAGCCTCCGGAGCCGCCACAGCTTCCGCGGTCGCTCGGTCGCGCGGCAGCGTTTCTACGTCTGGCACGACGCGGACCACCTCATTGAGGCGGATCGTTCGCTCTTCGGAGCGCTGGTCGATGCCCTGATGGGGGTTGCCGCTGAGGCGGAGTACGTCTCCGACGACCTGCTGCTGATCCAGCGCTGCGTGTTCATCGGGGGCTCGGCCCTCCAGGCCTATGCCGACGACGCCAAGGGCCAGTTCTGCTCGTGGCGTCCGGACGAGTTCGGGGCGCCGTTCTGGGCGGTTGTCACCGGGCTCGAAACCCCGCCGGTGCAGGTCGCCGAGATCGCCTCGCTCTTCGGCTGAGCTTGACAAGCCAGGAGCACCGACGTTTGCTCCGGTGTGCGCATCATCTCTGGCGACTACCGTCGACGCAAACTCACCGGCCCTCCTGACGCGGAGACCACGCGGCCCATCCCCGACCGCGTCAAGCTCGCGCTGTTCAACATGCTCCGCGGCTACACCGAAGACGCCAAGGTCTTCGATTGCTTTGCCGGGACCGGGTCGATCGGGCTCGAAGCGGTCAGCCTCGGCGCGAGCAAGTGTGTCTTCGTCGAACGCGACAAGAAGATCCTGGAGATCCTCCAACGCAACATCGACCACCTGGGCGTGGCCGATCGCGTGGAGGTGGTCCGAGGTGATGCGCTCGGCCCGATGGCCCTCGCGCGATGTCCCGACCCGGCCGACCTCATCTTTATGGACCCGCCCTACGCCTTGGTGTACGAGGCCGAAGGTTGGGAACGGGTACGGACCCAAGCCACCAAGCTGGCGCAGAAGCTCTCTACTGAGGGCTGGATGATGGTCAGGACACCTTGGCCCTTTACGTTCCGGCCCGAGGTACGCGTTCCCGATGAGAACGCGCCCGAGGCGGTGATCGAGATCGACCTCGACGCGGACGATGCCGACGACGAACTCGACGCGTTCGAGGCCGAGGTCGCACGCGCGGCGGCGAACGCCCGGCCGATCGACGCGGAACTGAAGCTCCCGGGCGTGCTCGGCCCCGAGACGCACGTCTATCGCAACACGGCAATCCACCTTTATCAAATCGACACCGACCCAGACCCGGACCCAGACGCGGGTCCGGAGCCAGACTTGACTCCTGACCCCGCTCAAAGCTCGGTGCCTGATGCCTGACCTGTTCGCCGGCCTGAGCGAGCACCAACGCGCCGCGGTGGTGCACGAAGGCGGCCCGCTCATCGTGGTCGCTGGGCCGGGGGCGGGCAAGACACGGGTGATGACGCGGCGGATCGCGTACCTCATCGGCGATCGGGGCGTTGAACCGAGGACCGTGCTCGCGCTGAGCTTTACGATCAAGGCGGCCGAAGAGCTTCGTTCGAGGCTCATCGATCTGATCGGTCCGTCGGCGGCGGACGCCTTGCAAGCGACGACGTTCAACAGCTTCGGAGCGGGTCTCATCCGTCGCTTCGCCGACGTCTTGGGCCTCCCGGTGCGCCGGGGCATGCTCGACTCGGCGCAACGCAAGCGACTCATGAGAGCCATCGCTCGGGATCAGGGGCTGCTCGCGCGGGCCGCGGCGGGCGGGCTCGATGCGGCGATTGACCTGGCATCGAAGCGGATCGCCGCGATGCACAACGCAGGCGTGCGTCCGACCGAAGCGCTCGAGTCTCTCGAATCGGCGGCAAGCAACGCGGAAGAGCGCAGCGAGAAGCTTGTCCTTCTCGACTGGCTCGACGCGGCTCGGGTCTGGGGCGAGTTGACGACGCGAGCCCGGCGCGAAGGTCTCGTCGGGTACGAGGACCAGATCGCGCTGCCGATCGAACTTCTCGAAGACCACGATTCGGTCGCGGAGATCGTGCGTGCCGATTGCTCTCACGTGGTCGTCGACGAGTTTCAGGATCTCAACGCGGCGCAGATCCGCTTGCTCCGCTCGATTGCACGCCCCGGATCGGGCGCCGACATCGCGGTCGTGGGCGACGACGACCAGTCGATTTATGGCTTCCGGGGTGCCGACGACCGGGCGCTCGATCGCTTCGAGAAGGTCTGGCGCGACGCCGGCGACCCCATTCGGACGATCGAACTCGGCGAGAACTGGCGGAGCGACAGCGGCATCGTCGAGACGTCGAAGGCGGTCATCGAGCGCGCGAAGGACCGTTTCCGACCCGAGAAAGCGCTGACGTGCGCCCGAGCCGATCGTCCGAGACCCGGCGCTGGCGTGGAGGCGGTCCGCCTGAGCAATTTCAGCGAAGACGGCCCCACGATCGCATCGATGATCGCGTACCAGCGACACAGCGAGCCGGATATCGCGTGGTCCGACATCGCGGTGATCGCGCGGACGCACAACGACCTCTCTCGCGTCCGCGGCGCGCTCGAGTTGGCGGGGATCCCGACGCAGATGGCCCGCGAGCGCGGCGCCGGCGAAGACCCGGGCGTTCGCGACGTGCTCGCGTGGGCCCGCTTGCTGGTCGACCCCCGGGCGTCGTGGTGCGTGCGGCGGATCTTGCGGCGCCCGCCGCTGCTGATCCCCGAGGGACGGGTGGTCGAATGGGAGCGGGCATACGAGTCGAAGCGCTCCCGGTTGGAAGCGGGCGACGAAAGCGAAACACCGCTCCCGGGCTCGGGGACGCTGCTCGAACTCGTCGCCGAGACCCTACCGTCCGGCGATACAGCCCGGGGCGAGATCGACAAGCTGCTCGGGTGGCACAACGAGCTTTCGTTGATCGCGGTCGAATCTCCGGCAGACGAAGCCATCGAAGCGATCATCCGCACCACCGGGGCGACTTCGTCCGATCTGCCCGACGCCCGGGCTCGATCGCAACGCGTCGCGGCACTCGTCGCATTGCTCCGATTCGCGCGCGAGCGGCGAGGACGCCTGGAAGAACCGGGCGATCTTCGGGCCTTCATCGCCTATTTCGATGATCTCGACGAGGGTGACAAGACTTTCGAATCAGAACGCGAGGATCCCGACGCGGCTCCCGATGCGAGCGAAGACGCCGTGCAGATGTTGACGGCGCACGGCGCGAAGGGCCTTGAGTTCGACACGGTGTACCTGCCCAGGCTCGCGTCTCAGGGATATCCGGGGCGGAAGCAGGCCAAGGACGAGGGCGATCTTCCTTCGTGTCTCGAACCCGCAGACGGGATCGAGCCTCGGGCACCGGAGGATGCGCACCGCGACGAAGAACGCCGGCTGTTCTACGTGGCACTCACCAGAGCAGAGCGACGCCTCATCGGTCTCGGGACGCTGCCGAAGGCGCTGCGTTCTCCGCCCTACTTTCTCGACGAGCTCCTCGAAGCGCGTGCGCATCAGCGTACGGGCGACGACGTTATCGACGAGGCACGCAAAGCCGGCGTCTATGCCGGTCAACCGGCGTACGCAGAGCTTCAGCAGTCCAACGCCAAGGCGTTCGGTTCGACGCTCGCGGAAGAGAAACGGCGCACGAGGCATGCGGCGGCGGCGGCGCTCGACGTCGTCGACCGCGACGGGATCGACGCCGATGACGTCCAGCGCGCCGGCCAGCGGCTGCACGAATCCGCGAGGGCGTTCGCGGCGCTGTGCGTCGTCGAGCGTGGCGGTGACGTGCCCGGGTGGGCGAACGACCCGGCCGGGGATGGGGCGCGCCGGCTCGCCGCGGTTCGCTCGGGAGAGGTTCGCGACGCGCATGATCTCCAGGGCCTTAAGCCCCCACTCCGTCTCAGTTACTCGATGATCGACAGCTACGAGCGTTGCGGCTTGTGCTTCTACGTGAGGCACGTGCTCAAGCTCGACGAGAGCTTCAACCCCAAGCGAGCGATCGGCGACGCGGCCCACAGAGCCATGCAGGCGTACACGAAACTCTGCCAAGAAGCGGAATCAGAAGGACGCTTCCGGCCCGGGCTCAACGACCTGCTCGAAGAAGGTCGGCGTGCGATCCTCGGCGCATGGCCCCGCGGCGAAACGATCTCGCCCGATGTTCGAACTCAGATCGAAGGCCAGCTCCGGATCGCGCACGAGGCGTTTATCAGCGAGGGCGACGAGACGCTCGAGGCCGAACGGGCGCACGCCTTTGCGTATCGGGACGACGTGAGGATCAAAGCGGTGATCGACCGCATCGATCGATCTGGATCCGGATTCCGGCTGATCGACTACAAGACGGGCCGCGGTACGAAAGAGAAGCTCAAACCGACCAAGAACGATCTCCAGCTCGGGCTCTACCTGTGGGCCGCCGAGCACCACTTCGAGGACGAGTCGTTTGAAGGAACGGCCGAGTACTGGATGCTATCGACCGGTGAGAGGGGCGTTATCGACGTGAACGCCCTGCGCGAAGGGCGGAAGAAACTCTGCGAGCGGATCGACAAGGCGGCTGAAGGGATGCTCGCGGGGCGATTCACGAAAGGACAGCGGTGCATGGGGGAGTGCGAAAGCGTCTTCCCGGATGTGCGACACTGAGGATCGCAGCGGAGACCATGATCCCTTTCAACGTCAAGGCTTCCGCTCACTCCGCAGAAGCGAAGGCAATTCGCTAGCCCTAATAACCCCTCGATCCGTGAGTATTTTCCAACGCGTCTCCTGCTCCGAGAGCCGAGCCGAGGCCGGCCGAATCAGCGACTCAACCGCGATAACGGTCTTGGAACACGCGATCGCGTCAAGACACGTCGCAGAAATGCAGTATTCAAGAGCGATTCCCGCAACAAAGATCGTAGATACACCGTGATTCCCCAAGTACTCTTCCAGTTCACCTGACTCGAATGGCGAATACCCCTTGGTGCGATTGTCAGTTCCGATGTTGAAGATCTTGCTCGACGGCACGATCTCAAGCCCCTCTGGGAATGCGGCACCCTCGGACTCCTCAACGGCATGCGACGGCCAGGGGCCACCGTTCTCTTTGAATGACCAATGGGATTCCGGGTGCCAGTCTCTAATGTACACCACTTCTATACCAACCTGCTGCGCTGCGTTGATTGCGCCATTGAGCGAATCTAATAGCGTTTCGGTTCCGCACGCACTCAATGGACCACCCGCCATAAAATCGTTTTGGACATCAACTACGAAGAGGCACCCGGGCGCTACGGCCTCGCCCCGGTTGGTCACCCGCCGCTCCGCATCACCAGGACTCGCATTGACCTGCCAACCATATCGATCGATGACAGACAGCTCTTCCGGGTCATATCGCATAGCACCTTCGGCCGCCGACGACATCGCCCCGCCAGCAACGCGCGGCGTGCCCCACGATGCGCCGAGCCTGGCTGCAGACGAGGCTATGCTGCATCGGAAGAACTCTTCATACAGCCCATAGGCCTCAAGACGCTCGCTCACGTCGTTTGCAAGCGACTCATCAAGCTCAGCCTGGCGAATCAAATCATAGAATTGATTCAGACTAAAATCTGGATGGTTGGTCAGATCACCAAAGTCTCGAAGATCCCGACCCACCTTTCCCCGGGCCACACTCTCCATATCCTCCGCCGGTACATATCGGCCAATAAACGATAAGAGCTTGGTGAAGGCAAGCGATGCCGTCGTAGGAACAAGAATCTTTGACAGTTTTTCTTTCCTAAACACGAAGGGCTCTGCACCATCATAAATGCGATCCCACCGTATCCCATCGTAAGGTCGTCTCTCTAAGATCTTTGGACCGAACTGTATTTCCCCGAATCGGTCTCCGTGTACGCGATTGGTAATTCTATATGACGGCCGGAACTCATCCGTGTTCCCGTCTTCGATGTTCCAATCGACCGCAGGATACAGCCTGCCAATGAGTTCGATCGCCTCCCCGAACTCGCATACCAAATCGATGTCTTTCGATATGCGCGATGGCACGTACTGATTCACCGCAAGACCGCCGATGAGCAACCGCGGCTCGTGCAAAGCCTCGTTGATGCGGCGCAACTCGTCCTTCGCCACCGCGATGTCAATGCGACTTTCCATATTGTGCCCTCGTGTCTCAGCGACGCAGCTTCAACCGCGATGAATATTCGGCCGTTCCAACTCAATACCCCTAGCGCACTGAACAAATAGAGTACTAGTCATTGATCGACGATTCTAGAGGTGTTCGATCAATCGCTTCGCGAACCGCTTGGAAGCTCACGTTCTTGAGCGATCGCGTCTTCCCCGCTCGCGACAACAGCGGTAACCATGCAGTCTCCGGTGACGTTGCACGACGTGCGGCACATATCGAGTATGCGATCGACGCCCAAGATAATCGCGATGCCCCCCGCCACGACGTCTTCCGGCATGTCGAGCGACTGGAGCACGATGATGAGCATGATGATGCCGGCGCCGGGCACGGCGGCGGTGCCGATACTTGCGAGCGTCGCGGTTAGCACGATCGTGAGCTGTTGACCGAGGTTCAGATCAATCCCGAAGAGCTGCGCGATGAAGATGGCCGCGACACCCTGGTAGAGCGCCGTTCCGTCCATGTTGATCGTCGCACCGAGCGGGGCGACAAAGCTCACGATCTCTTCCTTGATGTGAAGCCGCTCTTTCAAGCAGTCCATCGTCACCGGGAGTGTTGCCCCCGAACTCGACGAACTGAACGCGAGGAGCTGTGCCGGGGCGATCGCTCCGAAGAACCGGGCGTACTTGACCTTTGTGAACGCTCTTAGGACGAGCGGATACACAGCGAAGATCATGATCGCCAAACCGGCGATCACGGTCATTCCGTACTTCAGCAGTTGCGCGAGCACCGAGACGCCCAGATCGGCGACGACCTTCACGATGAGCGCGAAGACGGCGTACGGGGCGAGCTTGAGCACCCAGTGGACGATCTGGATGATGACGTCGGTCATCGCGTCACAGAATCGGATGACGTTCCCGGCTTTCTCTTGATTGATGCGGGTCAGCGCGATCCCGATGAGCAGGGACGCGAAGACGACCTGGAGCATCATCGTGTTAGCGAGGGCGCTGAACGGATTGGTCGGGACGATGTTGAGCAGTGTTTCCCACTCAGACGGGCGCGTTTCGGCCCGATCGACGCGTGCCTCGGCTGCCGCGGTTCCGCCGGCCGCGAGTTGATCCCGAAGTGCTTCGTCGAACCCCCTGCCCGGGCCGACGATGTTGGCGAGGAGGAGCCCGATCGTGATCGCGACGGCGGTCGTGACGAGGTAGATCCCGATGGTCTTGCCCCCGACACGTCCAAGCTTGGCGGTGTCGTTCAGGCTGCTCGCGCCGACGATGAGGCTGAAGAGCACGATCGGCACGGCGATGAAGCGGAGCCCTCGCATAAAGAGGTCTCCGATAAATATGTTCGCGTTGCGGATGAAGCGGGCCGCGTCGGCGAGGAGCCCCGCCTCTGCGTTCGCCCCGCCCTGCGCCTCGCTCTGCGCGGCTGTCATACCCCCAGCGAGGAAGTCCGACGCGTTCTGGACGCCCATGCCCGCCCAGGTGTCGTCCGGCCACGCTGCGTTGATGATCAAACCGACCAAGATGCCCCCGACAAGCCCGATCAGGATTTGCCAGTGCAGGGCCAAACCTCGCGATGACCTCGCGTCGCCGCGCGGAGGCGTGGCCGGCGGGGCGTTGGATACCTCTGTCTTCTCGTTCGCACTCTTGTTCGTGTTCTCGGGCATTGCACGAGCGTACCGGACGCCCAACGCACCTGATCGATGTCACCCCGATCGGGCTGGGCGGGTGGCGAGGCGTGGGCGCCGCCCGATGGAGAGCAAGCCGGCGGATCCGCTGGCATCCCGAAGGCTTGCCTGCTCCTATGGGGGCGTGCAAAGCGGGGCGTCGCGTTGAGGCGCCCCGAACGGGGACCGAGAGGAGCAGTGAGATGCCCATGAAGACCACCGTCGCCGCGATTGCCGCGACGACGACACTCGCGGCCGGTGGGGTTTCGGGCTCCATTTTCGTTCCGTACGACTCTGACGTGTCGCTCGTGCTGCTATCACGCCACGCGGGGTTCTCCGGTGACCTGAGCCTGGTCTCGCCTCTCGAGGACGCCGGCGCGACACTGTTCTTGTCGGACAACGAATGGTCCAGCCTGCACCGGTGGGTCGAGGTTGGCACGTTCGCCGAAGGCGACGAGTTGGTGTTCCAGTATGAGATCACCAACGGCGACCACACGGTCTTTCGCAGCGATTCGGTGTCCGGCGCGATCCAGTTTGATCACGAGTTCGTTCGGCCCGATTCCGCGGTGCTCTCGATCGAGGATGTCGAGTTTGAATCAAGCGACCGCGACTACAACGACGCAGTTTTCGGCCTGTACTTCGAGCCACTCACAGTCCCGGCCCCGGGCGCGATCGTGATGGGGGTTGCGGGCCTCGCCCTGGTTGGCCTGCGCGCACGGCGCGTGTGATTTCCTGGGATCCGGGCGTCTGAACACAACATCAAGGGCACCGGGCCTCGCTCAGCGTGCCGGGTCGCCTACGTTGTGTCTTGTGAGAGGACGGATCGAATCGAGTCGGTCGAGATTCGGCGGGTACTTCCGCGAGCGGACACGCTCACGGGAGAGCGCGATCGTTGCCGAGCGCAAGGACGCACGTGACGAGGCCCTCAAGGCGAAGCGGAAGCGACCGCTCTCCAGGCTCATCCGCTCGTTTTGGAGGATGCTCCGAGGCAGGCGCGGCCTGGTCGCGGCATGCCTGGGCACGCTTACCGTTGCGACGCTGATCGGGCTGACCGGTCCGTACTCGATTAAACTCGTGATCGATCACGTGCTCTCCGATGATCCGGGACCTGGGGGGTTGCCGAGTTGGGTCCCCTTCACGACCTCCGCGGTGAGCGACGATGGATCGCGATTCGGTCTGCTCGCGCTCATTGTTGGCACCGTCCTCGTTCTGAACGTGATCGCGGCGGGGCTGTCGCTCTGGGGTCGCTACCAGTGCACGCGGCTGATGAAACTCCTGCAGGTGCGGATGCGTCGCGAGGCGTTCGATCACGCCATCCGCTTGCCACTTACGAGGGTGAGCGATCTGAAATCGGGCGGGGTCGCAAGCGTGCTCCGCGAGGACGCGGGGAACGCCGGCGAACTGCTTTTCAGCCTGGTCTACAACCCCTGGCGTGCGATCGTGCAGTTCATCGGCACGCTGATCGTCATCTCGCTGATCGAGTGGCGGCTCGTGATCGGGGCGTTGCTCATCATCCCGATTGTGTGGGTCAGCCACCGGACATGGATCGCTCGGATCCGCCCGATCTATCGCGACATCCGGCGAACGAGGCAGACCATCGACGCGCAGTCGACCGAGAGCTTCGGGGGGATCCGGGTCGTCCGCGCGTTCCACCGGGGGCATGCCGAAGCGGCTCGATTCTCGCGCGACGGGCACTTCATGACTCGGCAAGAACTGCTCGCGTGGTGGTGGAGCCGACTGCTCGAGGTCGCGTGGCAGATCATCATCCCGCTCGCGAGCGCCGGCGTGCTGCTGTACGGGGGGTGGCGCGTTCTCCAGGGCGACCTCACCGTCGGCGAGCTCATGGCCTTCAGCGCGTACGTGCTTAGCCTTCTCGGACCGCTTGAGGCGCTTGTCGCCACGGCCGCCCAGGTGCAGTCGGGGCTTGCCGGGTTCGACCGAACACTCGACTTGCTCGAAGAGCCGCGGGAATTGGGCGACGCGACGAGCGGGGATCCCGTCGACCGCGACGCTGTTCTCGGGCGGGTCGCCCTCGAAGACGTCTGGTTCAGATACCCCAGGCCGCGACCCGTTTCGTCGGACGCGAAGGAAGACGAGGAGCCCGAAGACACCACCCCGATGCCCTGGGTGCTCCAAGGCGTGTCGCTGAGCGTTGAGCCGGGCCAAACGGTGGCATTCGTCGGACCGTCGGGCAGTGGAAAGACGACGCTTTGCAATCTGGTCGCACGCTTCTACGGCCCGGTCCGCGGCCGGGTCACGCTCGACGGCCGCGACGTGCGAGAATGGAATCTCGATAGCTATCGCCGGCTGCTGGGCGTCGTCGAACAGGACGTCTTCCTCTTCGACGGAACCGTTGCGGAGAACATCGCTTTCGCCCGGCGCGAGGCCTCGCTCGAGGACATCCGGGTCGCGGCGTTGGCCGCGAACGCGGACGGGTTTATCCGCGACCTTGAAAGGGGCTACGACGCGCTGATCGGTGAGCGCGGCGTCCGCTTGAGCGGCGGGCAGAAGCAACGCCTCGCGATCGCGCGCGCGGTGTTGGCGGATCCGAAGATATTGATCCTCGACGAAGCGACCAGCAACCTCGACACCGAATCCGAACGCCTTATCCAGTCGAGTCTTGAGACGCTGATGAAGGACCGAACAAGCTTCGTGATCGCTCACCGACTCAGCACGATTCGAACCGCTGACGTGATTGTCGTGCTCGAGAACGGACGCGTGGCCGAAGTGGGCGAACACGACACGCTGATGAACCGTGGCGGCCGCTACGCCCAGCTTGTTGCGATGCAGACCGGCGAGGCGGCAGGGTCCGAAGATCGAGTTCTCTGAGCCTTAGGGCCCAGTCAGGCTACGCGCCCAACCTAGAAAACTACCGTACTGATTGGTTTGTATGGCCCCCACAACACTGTGGTGAGGGGGTCGCCTCATATCGGGATGGCAACGATCCGATCCGCCCCACCATGGACAGTGGAATCGACTCAAACATCCGGGGATCAGAATCCTCGAAGAGGCGGGAACTCCGTCTGCCTTGGCACGTGCCGAACGCGTCTGTCGAATCGTTCGAGCAATCGCTATCCATGTTCCGGCAGTCGTGCGACGTCACGGATATCGGAGCGCAGGGGCTCGCGGTGCGCGTCGCCTCGTTCATCCACACCGACACGCGTCTTCGAGTGTCGATCCCGATGCCCGAGGGTCCGAGCGTGACACTCGCGGGCACGGTCCGTTGGTGCGACTATACCGAAGGGTACCACGAATGCGGGATTATGTTCGATGATCCCGTTCGACTCGAACGCATCGTCCCTCGGCTGCTTTGGACCCACGAGATGCTCGTCGACGAGCTCTCGTCGACCAAAGTCGACGTGGTCCATATCTATGGTTCTTCGTTCGATGAAAGCCTGGTGCGTGTCGCATTGCGTGAGACTCCGATGCGGGTCACCTCGGTCGGCACGCTCGGTGAAGCGCGGAAAGAACTCGCGACGGTTGATGCGAGCGTTTTGTACGTGGACGTGCGGGCATCGGAAATCGACCTGACCGTGCTCCGAGATATCTTGCTCGATACCTGCTTCGTCGGTGCGCTCATCATGATCGGCGATACCGAAGACGACATCACGTCGGGCATCTGTGCGCTCGGCGATCCGGCGGCGAAGATCGTCGGGGATGACGGTATCTCGAAATTCCTCGGGTTCACCGCTGAGGTGCTCGCGGACTGGGCCGCGACGATGAACGCTGAAGATCTGGTTTCAAGCCTCCCGCCCGACCGTGAGCTTGAGAAGATGGTCAGTTCGTACCTCGAGGCGTGCCGGAGCGCCGCGGAGGCGATTCGCCCGATGGTGGCGTCCGAAGACGTCAAGGGCATCATGACGATGCTCCGGCGCATCTCGGGCACCGCTAAACCGCTCGGGTTCGGCACCCTGGCCAAGCTAGCGTCTTCAGCCGCCGAGAAGCTCACAGAAACAGGGGGTGTGAACGCGGCTCGGGTGGAGTTGAGCCGCGTTCGAGGGATGCTCCTCGCGCTCAAAGGGACAAAGCGACGTAGCGACGATCAGGCCGCCTAGAGCAGGTTTGATCGCTCCGCAGCGGCCTCCGGCCGCACACTCGCTTGGAGCAAGCCGCGCCGGAGTGAATCCGGCGGGCTTCACCTGGCGCAAACCTCACTCTCGATGCTACACCCCGAGAGAAGACGCTCTAACTGGGCGAAGTACTGATTGTTCCGGCTATGCGGCGCGTCCGGACGAGTTCGTTCGCAACCGATGAAGGGCAGGTCTGCTCTACCTTCGGCCGGCATGCGCGCTGTCCGATGACTCATTTGATGTCGACGGACGAGATGGACTTTCAGCCCGAGGCACCTGCATCGCAGGCGGCGAACGCTGAACCCGTCGCATTGCGGACCGATAACCGCATCCCTTGGATGCGTGATGACATCGAGTTGTACGTCGAGCACCCAGGAGGCTCAAGGGTGCAACTCCCTGCGGCGACTGTCGATATCGGCCGACAAGGCCTGGGCATCACCACGCACACGTTCCTTCATGAGGGAACCCGGACGATGATCCGCCTCCCTGCGATCGACGGCTCTCCGATCGACACGCACGGCGAGGTCCGGTGGTGCCGATACGACGACGGCCTGCACCAATGCGGGATCAAGTTCACGAGCGCGGTGCAACTCGAACGCATCGTTCCACGCGACCAGTGGACCGAAACGATGCTGCGCGATGATGACTACCAGATCAAAGGCAAAGTCGTCCACATGTTCAGTTCTGCGCTCGATCAACACATGCTCACGCTCGCGCTGCGTGACACCGCGATCTCCGTCGACGCGGTCGACACGACGGGCGCCGTGCTCGACCTCATTCGCAACGGCGACGTTGACGTGCTCGCGATCGATCTGAGGTCCGAGAACGCCGACCTCGCGCAGTTCCACGTTCAGATCGGGCAGTTGGGGTACGGCGGTCCGATCATCTTTATCGCCGACACGGACGACGAGGTCGTCGCGGCCCAGTGCATCTTCGAAGAACCGAGCGCGGTGCTCAAGAGCCCTATCGAAGGCCCCGCAATCGCGAACCGCGTCACCGAGGTGCTCGAGAAGTGGCAGAGGCTCACCGGTGGCGACGAGGCGCTGTTCACAAAGCTCCGTCGCGACGATGCCGTCGCGGGCATGCTCGACGGGTACCACGACGCGTGCAAGACCACTGCGGATGCGCTTCGGGCGAAGATGGTCCGCGAGGACCGCGAGGGCATCGTGAGCCTGCTCCGACGCATCGCCGGAACCGCGGGGACCTTCGGGTACCCGGTCCTCGCCAAGCAAGCCGAGGCGGCGTTGTCGAAACTCGATAAGACCGGGACCATCCGGAACGCGAACGCCGAGATCGCCCAGGTGCGAAGCGTGCTCCGCAACCTCAAGGGCTTCGCGAACGAAGCGGCGTGAACCTCTGAGACGACGTGTTCGCCCCAAGAGGGCAAAGTTCTACAAGTGCTTAAGAAACAGGGGATTAGGGACTCGAACCCCAACTAACTGAACCAGAATCAGTCGTGCTACCGATTACACCAATCCCCTATGGGCACGCGATCGTACCCAAGAGTCGGTTGGAAGTCTTCGCAACCTGAGGCCCGGGTACGGCTGTTTCTGTCCTTCCGTCGGAGACCGACGGCCAGTTGGGCGCCGAGTCACGAGAGAGTCTGGCTTAGTTCGACCACTGCGCCGTCGGCGAGCCGCCCTCGGGGCGACGGAGCGGCTTGGCACGGCCGTAGACCGAACGACGCGGTGCTTGGGCGGGGGTCCCGACGCCCCCGGCACCCCGAGCCGCGCCATCGGGCTTGATATCGCGTTCGGCCGGCTCTTGCGGCCCGGTCTCGGCGCGGCCGATCACGGTTCCGAGCCCGTCGTCGGCGTTTGCCGCGGTCTCGGTGGTTTGCGGGACAGGATCGCCCAACCGTCGCGACCTGGCTTCGTCGATCGATCGATCGAGCTTGCCGAGCAGTGACTTGACATTGTGAAACGAACGACGCATCTCGGCCATGAGTTCCCCTCCAAGCTCTGGTTGCGTATCGGCCTTGAGCGGGATGGACTTCCGGGCCTTGGTGCCCAGGTTGGCTCGTTGGTGTGCGACCTTGCCGCGTACACCGCGCGGTGGACCATTTCCGAACCTGCGGGCAGGTCCGAGTCGGCCGGTGAGTACGACTCGCGGGGTGCTGACGCGCCTTCATCCCCCGCCCAAAGGGGGACACCGCGTGAACACCTGCTTCCCCGGGTTATCCCGACTTATCTTGATTTCGGTGCCCTCCCGCCTTCTGCCTCGGCGTCTTCCCCGACGCGCCCGGGGACCCACGGCTTCTCGTGAGAAAACGACCGAGTCTGTTCGACCCGCATAGATCGACATGCATCAGTCATACGACACACCGGGCTTCGGGCCATTCGCCCGTAGCATCGTGACAAGTTCGTGCATCGATCTCGCACCGGAGTTCATGCATTGACCATCGCTCGCTGCGCGATGGATCGGAGGCGCGGCCTTGAGGTCTCACAGGGCTATTGTCGTTGATGGACCCGACGACCAACCCCAATTCCGGACACCCCCTCGCGCCCCCAGGGGGTGTCGCGCCCGTTCGCAGGCGTGAGTTGTTTTGGCAAAACGTGGTCCGTGAAATGCTCAACGGTCTGGCCGCGACCGCCGCGGTGAGCGGCGGGCGACTCGGCACCGGCCCTGCCGCCGCGGCCACCGGTTCGGCGCCGGTCCACGAGTTGTTCGACGGACGCATGGCGGTCGTCACGCGTCTGGGGCAGCGCATCCCGATCGCTGATGTCGTCCCGCTCTTCGCGTGTTCGATGCGTCCGGGCGGTTCACCTCGCTCCATCGCCGACAAAGCACTGTCCGAGGACGTCCAGTGCACCGTCTTCCAGATCACGACGCCGAACGGAGAGGTCCACACCCTGCCTCTCCACGAGATTTCGTCGATCCACTCGCTGTCCGACCATCTCGTTCAGCGGCTGCAAAGCGCGGCCCGGGACCAGGCGTTGACCGGATCCGAGGGGAACGAAGACCGGCCGTTCGGTTTCGCGGCCTTTACCAGCCTCGCCCGCTCTGAGAGCGATGAGGGCCTGCCTGAGCCCGTTGAATAAAGGGACTTCCCGGGGGGTTCATCGCCCCTCGTCGCATCTCCTTTCTGCAAGACTGCGAAAGCTCTCGAAGCCCATATGACTATTCAGGAGCGGTTTGTGAACAACGTGATCGTGGTTGTCCCGGTGTACAACGAGGCGAAATACCTCGAGCGGGTGCTCCGCGGGATTCGTTCGTACGCCCCTGATGTTCTCGCGATCGACGATGGCTCGACCGACGGCTCGGGCGCTCTCCTCGACCGCGTGGCTCCTTCGATGGGCGTCAACGTCCTTCGTCACCCCACCAACCTTGGATACGGACGCTCGCTCCGTGACGGCTTCGCTTGGGCCCAAGCCAACGGCTTTGACTGGACAGTCACGATCGATTGCGACGAGCAGCACGAACCGGCGGCGATCCCCCGATTCATCGACGCACTGACCACCGACAGCTTCGACGTGATCTCGGGGTCGCGCTACCTCGATCCGGACGCGATGGTCGACGCCCCTCCGCCCGAACGCCGTCGGGTCAACATGACCATCACGGCCGAGCTCAACGACCGGATCGCCCCGCTCATCGGCGGGCCGATCACCGACTCGTTCTGCGGCTTCAAGGCGGTCCGAACGTCGGCGGCGGCCGAGATGTCGCTCGACGAAGACGGGTACGCGATGCCCATGCAGTTCTGGGTGCGCGCCGCGGCGGCGAGGCTCCGGGTGGGAGAAATTCCCGTCAAGCTGATCTATAACGACCCGTCGCGGACCTTCGGTGGCGAGTTGGACGATACCGCTCGCCGCCTGGCCCATTACCGCGAGGTGCTTCACCGTGAGCTCTGCCGCTGCGCCGAACAGCTCCCCGGACCCGCGACGAGCGAACTCGTCGTCGAGTGTCGATGACCGGCTGAGCATCACGCTCGAGCCCGACCCCTCGGGTTGGATTCGAGCGCTTGAGCACGTGTCGATCAACGACGAACAGAAAGAAGCACGAGCGGCGCTCGGGCTGCCGACCGACCGACCGATCGTCATGTCGGGTCACCAGGCGGGGTTCTGGCACCCGGGGATCTTGGCCAAGCAGCTCGCGATCGATGCGTTGGCGCGGCGGACGGGGGCGTGCGCCGCGTGGATCGTCATTGACACGTCATTTTCCTCCGGTCTTCGGATCGAGTGGCCCCGGCGTGGACCGAACGGCCTCGTCCGCGAGGTGTTCGAACCGGGCCGGAATTGGCTCCTTAAGAGCTTGCCCTCGCACGCGAGCCTGAAATTCCCGCGGACGAATCCCCCTCCCGGGATCGACGACGTCGAGCGCGAACTCGCCAACGCCCTTCCCACCGCCGCGACTGAAGACGCGCAGGTCGCGATCGCAAACACCGAGTTGCTTCGGGGACGGCTCGGTACACCACCACCGAAGCTCTTGTACGCGAGCGAGCTGTCGCGACTCGACGCGTTCGACTCGCTCGTGAATCGCATGATCTCCGATCCCCTCGCGTGTTTCCTTGCGTACAACGACGCGGCTGAACGATATCCAAAGGCGCGCGTCAGCTCGCTGGACGCTACGTACAGCTGCTCGGAGATCCTGGCGCACGCAGAAGAACGGAACATATCCTTCGAGAAGGCGTGGCACCTCATCCGTCGCAAGTTGGTCAGGTTCGAGCTACCTCTATGGAGGAGTCTCGGGCCATCGCAGGGCGGCCTTCGTGTGTGGAGCGACAAGATCTCGAATATGCCCAAGAATCTGCTCGCGCCCCGGGCACTCATGACGACCGCGGTCCTCCGCTCGGCCGCGTGCGATCTTTTCGTCCACGGCACCGGCGGCGCGCTCTACGACAAGGTCACCGAAGGGTGGATCTCGGATTGGCTCGGTACGACCATGCCTCTTGCACCGACCGCGATGGCGACCGCGACACTCCGTCTCGGTCCAAGCACTCTCGGCGACGTCACGCTCGTGAGCGATAGCGAGTTCCAGAACGCGGCATGGCGAGCTCACACCGCGAGGTACCGCCCAGGGCTCGTGGGTGACGACGAAGCCGAGCGCAAACGCGAGGATCTCGTACGCGCCATCCAAGCGGCGCCGCGCCGATCACCCGAGCGCCAACGTCTGTTCCACGCGTTGCACACGTTCGAATCGGAGCATCGCAGGGTCAATGCGGATCGACTCGAGGCTCTCGACCGGGAGATCGACGGGCTCCGAGCGTTGAAGCACGACTCGGATATCGCCAGCGATCGCACCTGGTCCTGGTGGCTTCACGCCGACACAGATCTTGCCGAACTGAAAGGCCGGATCGACGCGGTCTTCGGAGTCTGACCATGAGACGGCCTTCCCTTGCACTCGCGTGTCTACTCGTCGTCGGCCTCGTGTCGTGCAACCGTGCGCCGGCACCCGGCTCGGCGGCCGAAGGCCCCGACACCTCGAAGGACACCGAGGCTCGCCTCGCGGTGCTCAGCCCCGCCCTGGCCGCGACGCTCGACGATCTGGGCCTGGGCGATCTCGTCGTTGCCAAGCATGACTTCGACATGGTGCTGGGCGATGACATCCAGGCGGTTGGACACAACGAAGCGATCGACTACGAACGATTGCTCTTGACCGAACCCACGCACGTGCTCATCGAAGAGAGCGCAAGGGGTGTACCCAAACGCCTCGAAGACATCGCCGCCGATCGAGGCTGGATCGTCCGCACGTTCGCCCTGCGAACCATCGACGACGTGGCGAGAACCGCGGACGACCTCGCGCTCGCGTTCGGGGCCGCGGACTTCAACGCCGATGCAGAACCGGGGCCGAGCGGCGTGCCCGGGATGGCCGCGTTCGACGATCCTTCGGCAAGGCTTGGTCGAGAGCTTCCGAGCGCCGAACTCGCCAAGGCAATGCGACCGGTCGAGGGCGCCGCATCGATCGGACCGGTGCTTCTGCTCGCGAGCGTCGATCCTCCGGCGGCGGTCGGCCCCGGGAGCTTTCACCACGACATCCTCGTACGGCTCGGCGCCATATCGGCGATCACCGAGGGGGCGGCGTGGATGGAACTCGATGCAGAAGACGTGCTCGGGCTCGCCCCTGCCGCGATTGTCCTGATTCAACCGCGGGCGGTGGGCGAACCATCGGGCGACAACGGCGCCGAGGCAACACGCTCTCGGCTCGGGGCGATCGGCGAACTCCCCTTGCCGGCGGTCTCGGCCGCGAGGCTCGCGACGATCGACGATCCGTTGGCGTTCCTGCCCAGTTTGTCGATGGTCACCTTCGCTGATGAGCTTTCGAGCGTGCTTGAACGCTGGGCAGATTAACCCCGTCGTTCGTTAGTCGGACGAGTGCGATGCGCCCGATGACGCGCAGTACTTCCACCGGATCGTGGCGTCTTCATCGCCAAGGTTCACGATCTCGTACCGGTGCTCCATCGTCTTGTCCGAGTTGGAGTGGCTCTTCGAGACCATGTCCGAGTCAGCGAGTGTGAATGGCTTGTTCGCCGGCCCGGTGACCTCCACGAGGGCCGGCCCGGTGTTGCGGACTTCGAACTCGATCTCTTTGCCCTCGAGTCGCCACGAAGCCGACTCTCCGGGGGCGAGCGTCGTCTTGCCGGCGTCGGACACACCACAGCCTGCGAGGCAGCAGAGCGCGAGGGCCGCGGCGGGGATCCAGCGTGTCTTCGATGTCATCGCGTTCTCGTTTCTTCGGTTCGCGTAAAGCGTTTCTCGGTGAACCCGGTGATCTTCGTCGGGCCATTGGTGCTTTGGGAGCGTGAGCCGACGCGTTTCACGGGATCGTGTCTTTCGTGGACAGGTAAAGGAAATACCCGATCAGGATCAATCCCCCCGAGTAGTACGGCGCCAGGCACGTCAAGAGCGTGAGACGGCGCGTGGTCCGCGTTCGTTCGGCGAGCCAGCCCGCACGGAGGAACAACGCGACGGCTCCAATAACTCCGGCAACCAAGACGATCGTGGGAACAAACCGGAACTCATTCGCGATCACAACCGCCGGCGTGTTGGGCGTCCCCTGTGCCCGGTAGACCCAGCGGTACGCGTTCTGTCGCCCGACGACCAACGGATGGATGAACTCCATGATGAGGGCGTTGAGCGACACGCTCAACAGAACGCTCGACAGGAGGAGGATCACCCCCATCCACCGGCCCCGCCTCACCCGCGCCGCGGTGGTGTCGAAGGTGCCCTCGTGGCCGCACTCGGGGCACTTGCCCCGGTCGGGCGGGAGAAGCGGGTAGGTGCACCGCTCGCAAATAGGATCGTCGGGCAGAAGGTCCATGGCGGTCCCACAGTGTGGCGTGACTTGGTGCAGAACGCCAGACGTTTGTTCGGTCTTCGAAGCTCGACCCGTTCGTCAAAGCGGAAAGTCCGCAAGGATGGTCAAGCGTGAGCCGGTGCGATCTGGATACTGACGTCCATGACGGACGCGAACGACTGGCGAGAGCGGATCGGGCGGGCCCGGGCCCTGGTCGAATCACGGCTCGACGAGAAGCTCACCCTTGAGCAACTCGCCGCGACGGCCCACTTCTCGGAGTTTCACTTTCACAGGCTCTTCCGGGCCGCGGTCGGCGAGACCGACGCGGCCCACGCGCGCCGGCTCAGACTCGAACGGGCCGCGTCGCGCCTGGTCGGCGGTGATGACGAGATCGTGCGCGTCGCGCTCGACGCCGGATTCGAGTCGCACGAGGGATTCACAAGGGCATTCAAAGCGAGGTTCGGCGTGGCGCCCAGCGTGTTCCGCGAAGAACGACGCTCGGTGATCGCCGAGCGAGCCAAGGAGGTCATGGCGATGGAACTTCGGATCGAGCGGCGTGAGCCGTGCCGAATCGCGTTTGTGCGGCACGAGGGTCCCTACGGCGAGGTCGGCACGGCCTGGGCAACCCTTATGAAATGGGGTTGGACGAAAATGATGTTCGGGAAGCCCGACACGTTCGGCCTGTGCTTCGACGACCCCGACGTGACCCCGGCGGAGCGCCTGCGGTACGAGGCGTGCATGGTCGTCGACGCCAAAGCAAAGGTGAAGGGCGAGGTCAGATCGAAGGACCTCGCTGGCGGGACGTACGCCGTGGGGGTGCACGAGGGTTCGTTCGAGACCATCGGCGAGACGTACGCCGGCTTGTGTGCGCAGGTGGCGTCAGAGGCGATCAGTGGAAAGCAGTGGACGCTCGGGGATCCTCCGTCGATGGAGGTGTACCTGACGGATCCGCGGAAGACGGAGCCTGAGGACCTGCGGACCGAGGTGTGGATGCCGGTGGCGTGAGCACGCGCTCGATCACACGACTGAGGAACCCCGAGCGTCAGCGACGGGCCGGCCGACGGACGGTCTCGGTGATGTTTGACCGTCGTCGAACTTCCGGCCCCTCCCTCACGGTCGGGGCTCCATCGGTCATGCGGACGGCGACCGTCACAGTGCGGGTCGACGTTGGGCGTTCGTGGGCTTCGCTTCGCTCAGACCACGGCACCCAGCGACATCCAATCAGTTCGCCGCTTCGACAACGCCGATTTGGAGCAGCGTGTCGAAGAAGTTCACCTCTCCGTCGCCGTTCGCATCGGCTTCCAGGCTGCCCGACTCGGCGAGGCTCAAGAACAGCAGGACATCCTGCGACGTGAGGTCGCCCGAACAGTCGCGATCGGGGTGAGGTAGGTCGTAGCGGAGCATCGCCGTGTTGCGACCGTTGCTGCTGAATCCGCCGGCCAGTTTGACGAGGATGCTCCCACAACGGTTGGTCACCCGCTCGTCACCGGGGAGTTCGATGCTCCCAACAAACTCGTTGCCTTCGGAGTAGAACCCGGGGATCGCCGGCCGGTCGCCCCACGAGACGACTTGCCTGAGGTTTCCGTACCCGTCTTCACAAACGATGGTGTCGCGGATGATGCCGACGTCGGGATCGATCTGATTGAACGCGATGTAAGCGCGACCGTCGTCGGTCATGCCCCCGAAGAAACTGTTGGGGTCGAGCGTGACGAAGTCTGACTCGGTGAGCGCCTCAAAGTCCGGGAACTCGACACCATCGACGTCGGCATACAGCAGCACAACGTCGTCCGTCTTGAGATCGAACCCCCGGATGAACACTCGTCGGCCGTCATCGCTGAGCTGCGCCCGCTGGATGAGCACGTCATCGGTAAAGGTCGTGCCTTGGATTGGCAAGTCACCTACTGCGATCACCCGAGCGCCGAACTGGTCATCAACGAGCACGAAGCCTCCGAGAAACTCGGCGTCTGGATCGCCCACGACGCTCACAGTCGCCGAGACCAGTGCGTTCCGAGGACTCACGGCGAACGCACCGGCGTTGTTGAAGAAGCTGGCATCGATGAAGTCCACTCTGAACGTCCGACCCCCGAACCCCGGAAGGGTGTCGCCCTCGTCGAAGTTCGGGCTATCAAGCAACGGAACCCCGTCGAGAACAAGCGCGAACCCGCTCTCGTTCGGATCGCCGCTCGGTTCGCCCGGGATGCCGAAGCCCCCACGCGAGATGTAGCCGTTCGCGGTCCGGTCGAGCGACGAAACGGAGGCCCTCGGATTCACGATGGTGACGCCAGAACCCGGGACAATCTCATCCCCGCTGAGCAGCAAGCTCTCGACCCCCGAGGGCGTCGCGTACCACGCAGCATCGAGTTGGAATGGAGGCACGTTTGTAAACGCCTGAGCGCTGACGGCGTAGCGACCGAGCGAGTCGGGCCTCGTCCCGAAGAACAAGGAGAACGGCACCTCGCCCGTTGTCGGAATCGGATCGGTCTCGCGGAAGACCACGCTCGCAGTACCGGTACCGGTCGTGTCGGTTGCCGCGAAGAAGTTCTCGAATGTATCGGTGACCTGTGCGAAAACATGAACACGCCCGTCGTCATCGATACGGGGCGTCAGGATCGTCGGGAAGAGCGCAAAGGGAACGGGAAGCGGAAGCGTGATCTCAGAGAGCGCGCCGCCTGCCTGGCGCGTGAAGGGACGGATCAGCGTTGTGCTGAAATCAGAACTCGACGTGCGCGCCGAGAATGCCACAGCCCGGTTGGAACCGACGGTCGCGTCGTCGATGCCGAAGGAGTCGAACTGCAACCCACCTGGCGCCGGCGTGTTGCTCTGCACGATGACCTCGAAGGGGATTCCCGAAGTCTGAGCCATCGCGGTCGACGCGATCACGATCGATGCGATGCAGGCGGTCTTCATATCTCGCTCCTTGGCATGTTGGAAACGAAGCGTATCCACTGCCTGCCTCGTACGAAAGAGCAAACGTCGAACCACGACGTGATATCTATGAACATCGGTATGATCGTTTGCCCAAGTTCTACCCGCCGACGTGAACCACGCATTTGGGTTCTGCGCCGATGAACCTGAACTCACGAGAGATGCCCAGTCCAATAATCGCTGTGTTTTACCCTGGGTCATCCACACCAGTCGCAAGCTGGATGAATCGGGATGGATCCCCGACTTCCGATCCGCATCAAGAGCAGCGAGGAGCGTGAGCGCTCGATCGATCACACGATTGACGAGCCCTGAGCGTCAGCAACGGCCCGACCGGCGGACGGTCTTCGTGATGTCTGACCATCATCGAACTTCCAGCGTAACGATCGGTGCTCCATCGCTCATGCGGAAGGCGACGGCCCGTTATGGTTCGACGTTAGGAGATCGCGGGCTTCGCTTCGCTCAGACCACGGCACCAGGCTAATCGCCTTCGTCCACAGGGAAGAGGATCCAGTCACCGTCCGGCATTGACTCGAAGGATTTGAGTGCGCCCACGGTTGCGAACTGATGAGCGTCGCCGCTCGGTGCCCGACCGCGATCATCGTCCCGATCTGAGCCAGCAACATACACGGTGAGGCGGCCGTCCTCGACGATGTAGCCCATCGGGTCCCCGGTGAACCGGTCCACTGGAACCGACTTGAGGTGCGTTGGCGTTAGTCGATCGAGCGTCTGCGGGAACGCCCCGTGCTCTGCCCGCCACAGGTGTGCGGCGAGCACGACCAGCATCGCGTCCGTCGACATGCGAGCGATGTAGTACGTCGCGATGAGCTTTGTAAAGTCGATGTAGAGAAATCCGGATAGCGGGTCGTCGAGCGGCCGTGCGAGGTTCGAAGAGGAAAACTCTCGCCAGTCATCCTCTGAGAGGGTCGGCTGACGCATCACGACATCCAACCGATTCCAAACGGAACGATACCGGGCGATCGTCTCTGAGTACGACAGTGACTGCGGCGACTGAAAGAACGCCATCACGGTCTCAACAACCGCTTCGTCGTCCGGTGGCCCGCCTTGGGTTAGCGTCCAAATCTGGCGGTAGCCCTCACGTGTGATACGTCCGTCCGGCTTGGGCTCGTACACGCGTTGGGCGAAGTCTTGAAACAAGAGGAGCTCAGCGTCCGCACGGACGTGGAAGACGTAGGAAAATGCTTCGAACAAGCGATGCAAGTGGTCCGGAGTGAAGAACTCCGGCTCGGCAGAGAGCATCTGTCGTACGTGCAGGTTGCCCCTTGCCAGGACCGCGTTGGCGACGATGAGCGATATCCCGAACGGATCGTCTTTGTGGAGCAACCGCGCGAGTCTTGCGATGGCGACGAGGTCTTCGCACGCTCGTTCGGGCTCGTCCGCACGCAACGCGGCGTCCGCATCGAGAGCGAGCAATCTCCTGAGGCTTTGGATCTCGGCGAGATGCGGTGCGAGGACCTCGAACAGCGGGGTCTCCGCGACGGTCTGCGCCGGGGTCGCGAACCCCCACTGCACACCGAGCCTCGATCGAGAGGCAGCCTCGCGTGCGCGCTCCACTATGTGCTCGGACTTCGCGAGGAGTCGGTCATACCCCGCGGGGTGCTGCTCGCGGTCCTCGGGAAACACCATGATCCACCCCGAATCGTCGGGATGGGCCTGGGCCTCGGCGCTGCGGAGCGCCCGGATCGCTGCGTTCGCTTCCTCGATCAGCAGGGCGGCTCGTTCTGAGGGCGCGGACGGCGGGCGCGCGGCGTTGAGCGCGGCAAGATAATCGATCCTGGGCTCGGTCGAGCGAGCTTCGGTCGCTGCCACAAAGAGGGCGGAACTGGCGACAACGAGCAATCCGATCGCGGACGGCGCTCGGGAAGCAAGAAAACGCATAGGAGATACTAACGAAGCCCAGCTGCTGGATCCACGGTCGGCTCGTTGCCCTCAGAGCTGCCTAAGGGCAGCCACCAGTTCATCGATGTGCTCCTCGGTGTCCGCCGCCGAGATTTGCAACCTCAGCCTCGCCACCCCCTCGGGCACAACAGACTACCCGAACCCGATCTTACGCTTTGTGAAACGTCTTAAGTGAACGAACAACGCTCTCAAGCCAAACCCAGGAGTCGTCGTATTCGGCTACCCAGTCGAGCCAGGCTGGGTTGCTGAGGTCGTAGTGGACTTCAAATACTCTCCGCGTCTCCCTCTCGACGCACGCAAGGTCATCGCTCGCCACCGACCGGGCGAACACGATGACCTCGCGATCGACACCGGCATCCGGGAATCGGACCGACAAAGGCATGCACTCGACGACGGCGGCGCAGTACGGATTCAGCGGAGACTCTGTGCCCTTCCCGAGAAGACCGGAATCGAGGAGATGGGCGATGCCGGGCTCCATCGGATAGCCGTGATCGATGAATGCCCGCTTTACTTCAGAGACGTGATGTGGCGGACGATCGAACTCGCTCGGCATTCTGACAACCTCAGAGCAGCTTCAACGCTTCGACCAACGCGTCGATGTGCTCGTCCGTGTGCGCCGCGGACATCTGGATCCGCAGCCTCGCCGCGCCCTCGGGCACCACCGGGTACCCGAAGCCGATCACGAACACGCCAAGCTCGAGCAGACGCTTGCTCATCCGGATCGCCTCGGCGGTGTCTCCGATGATGATGGGGAGAATCGCGGTCGGGCTTTCGAGCACGTCGAAGCCGGCGGCGCGGATCTTTTCGCGTGCGGTCTCGACGTTGTTCTTGAGCTTCGTCACCCGCTCGGGCTCGTCCATCAAGATCTCGATCGCCTTGGCGGCGCTGCACGCGATGGTGCAAGGCAGGGCGTTGCTGAAAAGCGTTGGCCTCCCCCGCTGGATGAGCAACTCGATGCCTCGGCTGGTCCCCGCAACGAACCCTCCCGCTCCTCCACCGAGCGCCTTGCCCAGTGTCCCGGTAAAGAAATCGACCTCGCCGATATCGTTGCCACCGGTGCCCTTGGCCCCCAGCATCCCGAAGTGCTCGTGCGTGCCCCGGCCGCACCGGCCCATCACGCCGTGCCCGTGAGAGTCGTCGACGATGAGCATCGCGTCGTACTCGTCGCACAGGCCCCGCAGCGCCGGGAGGTCGGCGATGTCGCCCTCCATGCTGAAGACGCCGTCCGTCACAACCCATATCTGCCCGGTCACGTCCTCGTTCGCACGGGCCGCTTCGAGCTTGTCGCGTAGGTCGGCGTAGTCGGAGTGCTTGTAGACGCCCTTCCTCGCGCCCTTCTTGATCGTTGTCGCGAGCTTGATGCCATCGATGATGCACGCGTGGTTCAACTCGTCCGAGAGGATCATGTCCCCGCGCTCAGCGAACGTCGGGTAGATCGCCTCGTTGGCGGTCCAGCAGCTCACGAAGGTGTAGCTGGACTCGGTGCCCATGTACTCGGAGATCACCCGCTCAAGGTGCTCGTGAGGTGTGAAGGTTCCGCAGATGAACCGGACCGACGCAGTCCCAGCTCCGTACGTTCTGAGCCCCTCGATACCCGCCTCGACCACGCGTGGGTCGTTCGCCAGGCCCAGGTAGTTGTTCGAGCAGAAGTTCAAGACCTCCCTCGCATCGCCGTGGGCGTCCTTGATGGTGACCGTCGGGCCCATCGGGCCGTCGATGGTGAGCAGATGCTTGAGCTGACCCGCCCGATCGAGCGTCTCGATGGTCTCGTCGGTGCGGGCGTCAAAGAGGCGGTTGGTCGCGGTCGTCATCAGGCGGCTCCGTGGTGTGGTACCTCAGGATAGATCCGCCGCAAGGCCCGAAACCCAGGGGCGTCGTCTGCGAACCCGCACCCGGCGAGAACCACAGAAAACCCGGCTCGCCCAAGGCAATGCCAGGTTTTCTCGGTCGCTATGCACTTGGATAGCGCCGGGGCCCAAGACTCTGGCACTGCCAGAGAATCAGACCCCGATGTCGGGTCTGACTCTGCTCGGGCTACCATCCCGGGCAAACGCCCCACCCAATCGGGGCACAAACAAAGGTGCGTTGCGGAGGCGACCGTGCTGCTCAAGTGGATTTCACGAGTGTTCCGTGGTGTGGTCGGCATCGGCGTGATCTTGATCGCGCTGGCGATTTTCGGCGCCCTGAGCGGGAGCCGACCCACCGCCGCCCGGAGCGCCGGGGCCGAACGCCCGCTGGTCGTCGTCGCGATGGCCGCGGCTGAGCAAGACGTCGAACGCGTCTTCGAGGGCTACGGGACCGCCCGTGCGCTCGACGCGGCGGACGTCGCAGCTGAGGTCGCCGCGAGGGTCATCGCGAGGCCCGAGTCCGTCGAGGCTGGTGAGCCGGTCGGCGCCGGCAACGTGCTCGTCGACCTCGACCCGGGCGATTTCGAGGCTCGCGCCCGCGCGCTCCGGCTCTCGATCGAAGCGACGCAGTCCGAGATCGATGGGCTCGAAGTCGAAGAGGCCAACCTCAAAGACCAGGTTCGGGCGTCGGAAGCCGAGCTGGACGTCGCCCGCCGTGAGCTCGAGCGAGCGAAACGAGCCGAAAGCCAGGGCGCGCTCAACGAGAGTGAAACCGACCAACGGCTCCTCACCGTTCGCCAGAACGAGCGTGCCCTCGCATCGCTGCGGAACCAGCTCGAGTTGATCCCTTCGCGGCGCGCCACGCTCCGCTCCAATCTCGAGTCTCGCCGCGCCGACCTCAACGAAGCCGAACGCAACGTTGAGAGGACGACCGTCATCAGTCCGTTTGAGGGTGTCCTGCAGAGCGTCGCGGCAGAAGTCGGCGAGTACCTTCGGGTGGGCGACACCGTCGCGAGGGTCGTCGATCTCTCGGTCATCGAGGTGCCCATCCGCCTCCCGATCTCCGCCGGCGGGAAGGTCGGTCGCGACGATGTCGTCGAACTCAGGCCCGAAGCCGACCCCGGGACGGTGTGGACCGGCCGCGTCACACGCATCTCGCCCGAGGCCGATGAGCGGTCGCGTTCGATCGAGGTATTCGTTGAGGTCGAGCAAGACCAGCAAGATCCATCGGGGGCTCTCCTCCTTCCCGGGCGATTCGTCCTCGCCAAGGTCTGGTGCGGAACAAACGAACGACGGCTCATCACGCCCAGGCGAACCGTCACCGACGGGGTGGTCCTGATCGCTGAAGAGATCGATCTCGAAGCCGAGATCGAAGCCGAGCTCGCGCGGTTCGATGACCGCCTCAACGACCTCCCGCCCGAGACCGCCCAGGAGCTGGCCGCCGCTGGTGCCCCCGCCCGTCGCGCTTGGCTCTTGGAAAACGACGCCCGCCTCAAGCGCCTCGCCGCGGCCAAACGCCCGACGCGCGTACGTGAAGCAGAGGTGCTAGTCGACCGCTACATCGACCGTCCCTTCCCGGGCCTGATCGAAGGTGAGCGTCAGTGGGCTGTCTTGACCAAACCGGATGGCAAGCGGAGCCTGAGCCCGGGGCAGTACGTGCTGATGAGCAACCTCGACCAGCTTCGTGTCGGCATGGAGATCGACGTCAGGCTTCCCGGGGACGCCCCGGAGCCTCAGACCCCGAGCGAGGTCGCTTCGAGCAACGACGCCGCGGCGACGGGAGGCTGACTCATGGGTATGGCGAGCTTCGGCGTCCGGAAGCCGGTCGTCGCGAACCTTGTGATGTTTGCCTTGCTTGGCGCAGGGCTCATTTTCGGCTCGGGACTCACGCGTGAGTTCTTCCCGGAGGTGCGTCCCAACCTCGTGATCGTCTCCGCCCCCTACCCCGGCGCGGCGCCCGACGAGGTCGAAGATGCGCTAGCGATCAAGATCGAAGACCAGCTCGCCGAGCTGAGCGACATCGTCGAGATCAACTCGACGGTGACCGAGGGCTCCGCGTCCGTCACCGTCGAGTACCAAGAGGGCTCGGACATCGACGCGGCTGTCGCCGAGGTCAAGCGCGAAGTCGACGCGCTGCAAGACCTGCCCGAGGGCGCCGACCGCATCGTCGTTCAGGCGCTCGAACCGAACCTGCCCGCGATCGTCGTCTCGATTTTCGGTAACGAGAACGAACGCGACCTCAAGGACGCAATCCGCGACGTGCGCGACGACCTCCGGACGCTCTCGGGTATGGGCAAGGTGCAGATCGGGGGCATCCGCGTCGACGAAATCAGTGTCGAGGTCCGCGCCGGCGCACTGCTCGAATGGGGGCTGGGCCTCAGCGACGTCGGACAACGCATCAGCGCCGCGATGCGAGAGCTCCCGGGAGGAACCGTCCGCACCGATACCGGCAACTTCAGCCTCCGAAGCGTCGGCATCGATGAAGACGCCCAGACCGTTCGAGACATCGTCGTTGCAACATTCGACGACGGGCGCGTCGTCAAGCTCTCCGACATCGCGGAGATCACAAACGGATTCGCGGACACGCCACTGATCACCCGCCTGAACGGCCTTCCTGCGGTCAACGCGACCGTGTTTAAGGAAGGCGACGACGACATCGTCACCATCGCGGAGATGGTCAAGGCCTATGTCGCAGGACGCAACGGCGAGTCGTACCCCTTCGGCGCGGTAACCCGGCTGCTCATGCTGCTCCGCCCGCCCGGGTCCGAGACGCCCGTCGGCCCGATCCACGAGGCGTACCTGCTCGGTCAGTCGCGTGCCGATGAGGTGCTGCCCGGAACGCTGACCACAACCACCGACCTCGCCCGGTTCGTCGTTGGTCGTCTCGACCTGCTCACCCGCAACGCGTTCTGGGGCGGGGTCCTTGTCTTCCTCACGCTCGTCGTCTTGCTCAACTGGCGTGTTGCGTTCTGGGTGGCCGCCGGGCTCATCGTCAGCCTCGCCGGCACGCTCGTGATGATGCGCTTCGCCGGCGTCAGCCTCAACCTGCTCAGCATGTTTGGGCTCATCATCGTCATCGGCATCCTCGTCGACGACGCCATCGTCGTCGCAGAGAACATCACGGCGCGACATGAAGCCGGGGAACCCGCGCTGCTCGCCGCCGTCTCGGGCACCGGGCAGGTCAACTGGCCCGTTGTCGCGACGGTCATGACGACGATCGCCGCCTTCATGCCCCTGGGCCTGCTCGACGGGCAGATCGGCGACTTCATGAGCGTGCTGCCGGTCGTGGTCGCGTGCTCACTCATCATCAGCCTTGTCGAATCGCTCTTCATCCTGCCCAGCCACATGGGCCACAGCCTCAAGCACGCCGACGAGCGCGACAGGGCCAAGAAGACCAGCGTCCTCGCCAAGCTCGAACACGCCAGCGACCGTTTCCGCGTGTTCATCTTCGACGACGTCGTCGGCCCTGCGTACGCGTGGCTGCTCAAGCGTGCGCTCAAAGCCAGGTACACCTCGCTCGCGATCGGCATCGCCACCGTCATCGTTTCCGGGGCGATGTTCGCCGGCGGACACGTTGAATTCGTCTTCTTCGAAGACGACGACGCGGAAACCGTCGACGTCCAGTTGACGATGCCCATCGGCACGCCCCTCAACGAAACCGACGCGATGGCTCGCCGGCTTGAAGACGCCGTGAGAGCGCAGGCCGAGGTCGCGAGCTTTTACACCAACGTCGGCTCCTCAGGGGCGCTCGACGGTTCGGGCGGGGGCGGCACGGCGACGCACATCGCTCAGCTCGTGCTCGAGCTCTATCCGGTCGAGTTCCGCGATCGGACAAGCCAGCAGGTCATCCAAGGCATCCGCGACGCCGCCGGCGAGCTCAGCGGGGTCAAGAGCCTCCGCATGGAGGGCGTCTCAGGCGGCCCCGGAGGCGCCGCGATCAGCTTCACCGTTGTCGGAGACAACCAGAGGCAGATCGAAGCCGCGGCCGACCGCATCATGGCCGAGCTCGACTCGTACGAGGGCGTTGTCGACATCTCGTCCAACGCCGAGGGGGGACAACGCGAGGTCCGCTTCGAATTGCTCCCCGGCGCCGAACGCCTCGGGTTCACCCGCGAGAGCCTCGGCCGTCAGATCCAGGGCTTCGCCTTCGGCATCGAAGCCTTTACCTTCGCAGGTGAGCGCGAGGACGTCGACGTCCGTGTCCAACTGCCCGAGGAACTCCGGCGCAACATCGCCGCCCTCGAACGCCAGTACGTCTTCGCACCCGACGGCACGCCCGTCCCGATCAGCGAGGTTGCGAAAATCACCGAGGCGGAGGGGTACACCACGATCCGCCGGCTCGACCGCGAACGCTCGGTCGCCGTCCAGGCCGACGTGAACCGGGCCCTGGCCAACCCCAACGAGGTCGTCGCCGCGATCCTTCCCGCCATCGAGCAGATCGAGAGCGACTTCGCCGGCATCCGCATCCTCCAAAAAGGCAGACAAGAAGAACAAGCCGAGTCGTTCGCCAGCCTGCCGATCGGGATGGCCGCCGCGGCCGGGCTCATCTATGTCATCCTCGCCTGGCTCTTCGGCAGCTACACCCAGCCTTTGATCGTGATGTCCGCGATCCCGTTCGCCGTGATCGGGATGATCTGGGGCCACATCGTGCTCGGGTACAGCCTCACCTTCCTGAGCCTCATCGGGTTCGTCGCGCTCGCCGGCGTCGTGGTGAACGACTCTCTGATCTTCATGGAGTTCTTCAACCACGAGCGACGCGCCGGCAAGACGACGTCCGAGGCGGCGTATAGCGCCGGGCGGGCGCGTGTCCGGGCGATCTTGCTGACCACCGTCACCACCGTGCTGGGCCTGACCCCCCTGCTGCTCGAGCAGAGCTTCCAGGCAAGATTCTTGATTCCGATGGGCATCACCATCGCCGCCGGGCTCGTCAGCGCAACGGGGATCATCTTGCTCATCTTGCCCTGCCTGCTGGTGATCCTGCGCGATATCAAGTTCGCCCTGACCACTCTGTGGACGGGTGAGAAGCAAAGCCTCGAGAATGACATCTGGTCCGATCCGGCGGCCGAGTTCGATCGGCTTGCCGAAGCGCAGGCCTCCGACCCGAGTCAGCCCGCCTGAGGACGCGCGTGACAACCCGTCCGAAAAGCCGCCCGAAAGCCCGACACTGAGACCAAGACCGAGCGAAGCGAACGCCCGAGCGAATCACACCCCAACTCACGCGAGCCCGCCCAGCCCCGTCAGCCCCACCGGCTCCTGCGTGTGGAACGGTTCGCCCGCCTCGACCCCGATTCGGCTCCCGAAGTAGAGCATCGCCGCCTCGACCCACTCAACCACGCGCCGGTTCTTCTCGGGCAGGACAAACTGCGTGTGGTACGCCCTGATCGACTCGATCTTTGTCTCGACCGTCCCGCTCACGTCGAAGACGAAGCTCGGGTCGGCCACCCACCTCAGGTGCGTCGCGTAGTAGTAAAACAACCACTTCGGATACACCGGTTCGGTCTGAGCGCCGCCATCGACCATACCCGGGCCGCCCATGCGTTCGCCCGTCCACGCATCGACGGGGGCCGGCATCTCGACCTTGCTCAGCTTGCTGTCGAACCGAGCGTCTTCGACGACGCGCGACGTCGCACGGTGGTCCGGGTGGGCATCGACCGGATACGTCGTAAAAAGAATGTCGGCCTTCCACGCCCGAATCGCGCCGGCCACCAGATGCCTCGCCTCAACGGTGTGCTCGACGGTCCGGTTCGGGAGCCCCAGGCACACCCGGGGAACGCCCAGGATATCCGACGCCTTCGCGGCCTCCGCCTTCCGCGTCTCCGGATCGCCCAGAGGCGTCGGCTCCCCGTTGGTCATGTCGACCAAGAGCACGTCGTGCCCCTCCTCGCGGAGCTTCACGATCGTGCCGCCCATGCCGAGTTCCTGGTCGTCGGGGTGCGGGCCAAAGACGATGATGCGAGCCATGGGCGATCTCCTTGCGGTGCTCAACAGCGTATGTTGCACACCGGGAGGCCACTCATGGTTCGGTTCATCGCCGTCATCGTCGCGCTGCTCGTCTCAAACGCCCTCGCCCAGCAAGATCGCCCGCTCCGCATCGCGGTCATCGGGCTCGTCCACGGACACGTCGAGGGGCTGCTCTGGAACGCACGAGAACGCGACGACCTTGAGATCGTCGGCGTATGGGAGCCGAACCGTGATCTCTTCGACCGGCTCGCCGAGAAGTACGACCTCGACCCGAGCCTGCACCACAACGACCTCGAACGGATGCTCGACCGCGTACGCCCCGAGGCCGCCTCTGTGATGACGAGCACCCTCGGGCATCTGGCCGCAGTCGAAGCCTGCGCCCCGAGAAAGATCACGACGCTCGTCGAGAAGCCCTTGGCGACAACCCTCGCCGACGCCGACGCGATGATCGCCCTCGCGGAGCTTCACGGCGTCCACGTCCTGACCAACTACGAGACGAGCTGGTACGCGAGCGTGCACGAAGCCCACCGGCTCACGAGGGACGACGCGCACTTCGCGCCGATCCGCCGTGTCGTTTTCCGGCACGGCCATCCGGGTCCGATCGAGATCGGGTGCTCCTCCGAGTTCTTGCACTGGCTCACCGATCCGGTCGAGAACGGCGCCGGCGCGCTCTTCGACTTCGGCTGCTACGGCGCCGCGATCATGACCTGGCTCGCCGACGGACGCGTCCCCGACACCGTCAGCGCAACGACCCGCACGCTCAAACCCGAGATGTACCCACGAGTCGACGACGACGCCACAATCACGCTGGGCTATCCAGATCGCGTCGGCGTTGTTCAGGCGAGCTGGGCGTGGACGCACGACGTCAAGGAAACCGACGTCTTCACCGAGGCCGGCTCGCTGCACGCCGGGCGATGGAACGACCTGACGATCCGAGATCCCGACACCGAGCCTTACGAAGGCACCCCGCTTCCGAGACCCCAGCCGTTCGACAACGAGTGGAGCTACCTGCGCGCCTTTGTCCGAGGCGAGTGCGAGGTCGATCCATTGAGCTCGATGGAGCTCAACCGGGCCGTAGTCCGCATCCTCGACGCGGCGCGCCGAGCCGCCCTGACCGGCCAAACGATCCGACTCTCTGAGTTCGGCGCCCGCTGAATCACGGAACGGGCCAGAGGTCCGCGAGGTCCTCGGACACCGCCGACCGAATCGAGTTCCGCCTCATCACGTCGTCGGTCGCCTCGAGGAGCTGCTCGCGGTTAAAGACCAGCACGCGATCGTTGGCTTCATCGGCAAACTCCAGGATGACATGCTCGTCCTCGAGATCGCGCACCGTCTCGATCAAGTCAGCGAGGTTGTCGATGTCGTGCCCGTTGACCGTCTCAAGGACGAAGCCGATCTCCGCGTCCTCGTACCCCCTCGCGACCGGGTGCGAGAGCGGAGGGCTCGCGAGGCACACGATCCGCTCACCGGGGAACGACTGCAGATCGAACCCACGCCAGACGATCGGGTTCTTGCGCATCGCGAAGCGCCCAGCCCAGGCGCCCCGAAACGCGAAGCTCGAAAACTCTTGGGTCGCCTCGGTAAACACGAGGGGCCCGAGCACGAAGTAGCTCGGACGATCGTTCTCAAGAATCGGCATGATCGGATCGGCGTAGCCCCTGACCGGCTCGTTGACCGTGAGCCTCTGCCCGTCGCGGAGGACGACGAGTTCGACGGTGTCACCCTCGACGCGATCGACCGGGTACTCGAAGTCGATGCGTCGCCCGAACACCTCGACGCGTCCGCGGTCGTCGATCGGCATGCCCTCGATCTCGACGATCACGTCCCGCTCGCGCAGCTGGCCGTTCTCGAGCGGCGCGACGGTCACAACGGTCCCGCCGTCGGCGAACGGAATCTCCAGGAACGACCGAAGCCCCGGGTTTTCCGCATTCATCGTGCCCACCCAGAGCTCGGGCTTGCCGTCGTAGGTGCCATCGGCCACGTCGTCGAGAAACGCCTCGATTTCGAGCACCGGGATGACGTACCCGATGTTCTCGCCCTCGGGAACCTGACTGAAGACGATGCCGATGCACTTGTCACCAGAGAACACCGGCCCCCCGCTGTTGCCCGGGTTCACCGCCGCGTCGATCTGGAGCCTCAAGCCACGCTCTTGGAACCAGTACCGCTCGTACTCGAGCCTCGAGACGACACCCTCGGTCGTCGAGATCGTGCTCCCGCCCATCGGGTACCCCCGCACGGTGACCGGCGAGCCATCGGACGGGATATCCGGATCGAGTTCGATCGGCGGATGGGCGTCGAAGAAACCAGGCGCATCGACGGTCACGATCGCGAGATCGATCCCGTACGCGAACGCCTCGATCCGGGCCGGCACACGGCGGGGCACCTTGCCCGACTCGACGAGAATCTCAGAGGCGTGCGAAACGACGTGAGCGTTGGTCAGGATCCGGTTGCCCTCGATCACGAGCCCGCTGCCCGACGACTGCGAAGGCTGCCTGAACGTCCAAGGACGGAAGGGGTCGGGGGTTTCCGACGTCACGTGAAGCTTCACAACCGAATCGGCGACGCCCTGGGCCCGGACGAAACCGCTCGCCGCGGCGAGGACACACAACACCATCCAAAGCTGAGCCCGCATCGATGCCTCCTTCCCCGACACCCTGCCGGGGGCCCGAAACCACACACGTTCATTCTGGAATGCCGCGTTCAGTCACGGCAGACGCTCACCACACCCAACGCATGCGCCCAAAGTCGAACATGGGCACCGGCCCGTCTTTGAGCGGACTCGGGAAGTACACAACAAACGCACGCCCGATGACAAGGTCGCGGTGCACCAGGGGCGTCGCGTCCCCGTCTTCGATGCTGTCGGTGATCCAGGGATCGGTGTTGCCCCACAGACGGCCATCGAGGCTCGAAGGGCTGTTGTCACCGGCGAAGAAATAGTGGTTCTCGTCGATCGTCGGGAAGAACTCCGGGTGACCCCCATACGTGGCCTTCGGCGCGACCTGGTAGTACACGTCCCGGTCGACCTTCACGTCGTGCAACCTGACGGCGCCTTGAACCTTGAGCGACAACTCGGGCCTGCGATACATCGACGAATCGGCCAGCGGACTCAGGTCGAGCCCCGGGTTCCGGCTCAGCACGTCGCTCAGGTTCCGGCCCGTCGCCCCGAGAACGCGAGCCGACGGGCTCAGTTCATACGCGGCTTCGTCCGCGCCGCCCAGCACGAGTTCGCCGTCAACGTAGAGGTACAAAGCCTGGTCCACGTGCCAGAACTCGACCCTCGTCGCACCGCCAACCGGGAGCGTGAGCCCGTCTGTTTGCGCCTCGACCGACCAGTCTCCCCGGTCGTGACGTCCCTCAAGCCTGGCCACGCCGGCCGCGTCGATCGAAGCGGTCATCGTTGCGTCGCGCGTCTTGAGCACCACCTCAAACTTCTCGAAGCCATCGCCCGGTTCAACGCCCGCGGCGACCGCGACATCGCTCACCGGAAAGATCGACGCGTAGTCGACCCGGGCGCGGTCCCACGACTGCCCGCCCTTGCCGTACTGGTTGTACGACGTGTAGTCATCGATCGGTCGTACGGCAGAGTTCCAGGTGAGTTCGCCCGTCGAGGCGCCCTCGTGGGCGTACTCCCTCGAGTCGGCCAAGCCCGACCAACTCCCGCTGGTGCGCGTCCAAGGCGAGACAAAGCGTTGCGACGGGTTCGGAGGGGTCAGCGACCCATCGAACACGGTGCGCCACATCGCACGCTGCGCCCGCTCGGGCTTGCGCTGAATCCGCCAATCATCGTCACCCCACGCCGCGATACCCGAGGCGTTCGGGTAGGCCCCTTCGGGTCTGGCGAAGACGTCGCCATCGACGAGGACCATCTGCTCTCCGGGCATACCAAGCAGCCGCTTGATGTAGTTCTCGCGAGACGCATGGGGCGCTTTGAAGACGACGACGTCCCACCGCTTGGGCTCGTAGAGGCCCCGGAGATACTTGAGGACAAACAACCGGTCGCCCGAGTGCAACGGGACGCCCCCGACATATTCGATGCCGGCCCCGGTCACCGGGTCGTTCAAGCGGATCGGCGTGGTCTGGCCCTGCACCGGCGCCGGATCGATGCGTTCGTGGGGAATGCGGTAGTCGCGAGGACCCACCGTCCACATCGAACCGCTCTCCGGGTTCACCGCTTTGACGTGCTTGCCCAAAAGCGTGGGCGCCATCGATCCCGTCGGGATCTGGAACCCCTCGATCACGAACCCTCGGAACACAAACGCCATCGTGAAGGCGATCGTGATCGAGATCAGGGTTTCCTTGATCGTCGCCGCCGTGGTCTGCTTCGCTTCGGCCATCGGGGAACAGTACCTGACCTCACCCGGTCGTGTTCGGTCCGGGCCAGAGAGCCGTCGACGTCCGGCGGGTTAGCTCACCGCCGCCGAAACCGCCGGCTTGGCCTCGACCTCGCCGGCCGCGCCGCCTTCGGTCCCGAGGGCATCGACCGCCTCTTGCATCCGGCGACCGACCTTAAACCGAACAGTGAACTTTGCGGGAACCTCGACCTTCTCCAGGGTCTTCGGGTTCTGGGCCATGCGAGCCGCCCGCTGCTTGATCTCGAAGACGCCGAAGTCGCGGAACTCGAGGCGGTTCCCTTCGCCGAGTTCCGAGACGACCTCGTCCAGGAAAGCCTGCACCGTTCTCTTCACCGCGACCCGCTTCTGACCGGTCTCTTCCGCGATCCGATCGATCAGATCCTTCTTGGTGATCGTCGCCATCCGCCCGCACCCCTCCTCCGACCGAGTTGCTCACCCTGCCGAAGCACGCCCGCCGCTTCACTGCAGCGGGCCACGTTGTTCAGCCAAAGACATAGCGCCGGCCAACGAAAAGACTGGCCGCTCGCGCTCGTTCTGGCGCTGAGTCTGTACCCCGTCGACCGGTCTTCCCCGACGCCGTCGACACCGATGACAGGAGTATCGCATCACTCTGCCGACCGGTCAACGCTCTAGGCGATGGTTCCGAAATCTTCACACTCCAGACACTTGCGTGCGCATCGAAATTACACGCGAACCCCGATCAATGGGGGGCAGAGCGTCCCAAACCTCATTCGCTGGGATCTCAAAATGCGATCGACACGCCCCAGAACAAACCCGCCATCGCCCCGTCCCACTCGAACCGATCGGGATCATCTCCCGATTCGAGGGAAAGCACCATCAGACGATACCCCGTCTGCAACCCGATGTGGGGTGTCGGGCTCCACTCGAACGAGACCACAAGGTTCCCACTGATCGACTGCTGATCGCCGAACGCGAATCCCCCACCCTCGGCCCGCCCCTCGATCCGGAACGCGTCCGAAATCGTGAGCTCAACGCCCGCACCAAACACAGGCTCCACGAACAGCTCGTCGGCCGATGCGTTGGCCTCGCCGCCCGCGACCGTGGAGGCATTCGCGTCGACGCGGTGAAAGCGCAGGCCGGCGATCAGGTCGACCCCGAACGCGGCATCCGGCGGCCCGTCGCCGCGGACACCCGAGGCCCGGCTGATCACCCGGTGCGAGCCGAGCAGCGCGAACGTCTGATATTCGAACGAAAACGACACACGCTCGCCGGCGCTGATCGGCGCGGGACCGAGACGCGCGTCGTTCAGGGCGATCGACTCGCGGCTCGAACTGCTGAACCCCGTCCCCTCAAACGTGATGCGGTTCTTGCCCTTCGCGAGGTGTAACTCGCCGGTAAACGAGGCCCTGGGCGAATCGAGGTTGACGTCTTCGAGGTCAAACGTCGACCCCGCAACGGCCCCGCCCGGAAACTCGAGATCACCAGAGACCGAGAAGTACGCCACGCCCGGCTCGAACCGGAGACGCCACCTCGGAAGCCCTTCGCCCGGAACCCACGCGTCGTCGAGGTCGTCGATGGTGTCGAGAAGAAGATCGCTTGCTGAGCCGTTGTCGGGGGCAAGATCGGGCGAACCGCCGGACGACCCCTCGACAGCCGACTGCCCCGACGCGATACCACAAAGCAGCGTTGCGAGAACTCCACCGACCTGAACGGACCGTTCACCCATCGGCCGGAGCGTACCGTTCAACCATGGAGGGCGACGCCGCCAATCGGACCCAAAGCTCCTCGCCGCCCGGAGACGCCAACGCGATCCGGCTCGCGCCGGGCGTTCGCGTCCTGCCTGGCGTTCTGAGGTTTTCGGCGGTTCGGAGCGAAGGCCCGGGCGGCCAGAACGTCAATAAGCGTTCAACGCGGATCCAACTCCGCGTCTCGATCGCGGACCTTCCCCTCGACGCCGAGGCTCTTGACCGCCTCGCGAGGCTTGCTCCGGGCGGGGTCACCTCCGACGGGGAAATCGTGATTCAGAGCTCCACGACTCGGAGCCAAACACGAAACCGGACGGACGCGCTCGAGCGTCTGGGCGAACTCGTCCGCCGAGCGCTTGTGCGCCCCAAGAATCGACGTCCGACAAAGCCCAGCCGTGGAGCCATCCAACGCCGCCTGACGTCCAAGAAGCAGCGATCCGAGGTGAAACAGCGCCGGCGGCCCCCAAAGTCGGAGGAGAGTTAAACCGTTTGGCAACCTGGGCGTATCGTGGGATATGGGAGAGCAGAGTGAGGACAACTGGGCGCTCGGGATAGAAACGAGCAACCCATCGGCCGGGCCCTCTATGGGAGACGGGCACGATGGGGCCTCGGGCGTCGCCGCTGCTCGACTCACCGCAGCCGGGGCCCTCGGCCCCGTCGAGATCGAGCCTCTCGCGCCGACGGGCCGTCACGATGACGACCTCATCCCTGCTATCGATCGATTGACCACTCGTTTGGGGCTTCACGCCACCGAACTGCGCCGTGTCTGCGTGTCGATCGGGCCCGGAGGGTTTACCGGTCTCCGCGTCGCGGTCACGACTGCAAAAATGCTTTGCGAGGTGACCGGGGCCGAGGTGGCGGCGGTGCCCTCCGCCCATGTCGCGGCTCACCCGCTGACCGAGGCGGACCTTCCGGCGTTGGTATGCCTGGCCTCGAAGCGGGGAACCGCCCACGTCACGCTCTTCGGCGCGTCATCACGTCCGCCACTCGAGTTGGGGATCATTGATGACGCCGGGTTCTTCGCGGCGCTTCGGGACCATGGGATTCGAACGGTCGTCACGGATGATCACCTTCCTGAGGGGTGGACCGTTGCAACTGAAAGTCTGAATCGGCGTGCGCCTGCGTTCTGTGCCGGTGCCTGCCTTCGTCTGGGGATGTTCTTCCCGTCGGTCAACGCGCTCTCGCTCGTTCCGGCGTATCCGCGTGAGCCTGAAGCGGTCACGCGGTGGAAGTCTCGTGCCGTGGGCAGATAGCCCACGGGTGGTGAGCCGGGCGGGGGTCCACTCGTCCGGATGGTGACGCGCGTCAAGTTGGGCAAGACGCGCGTCGATAGGCGGTTTGCGCGGGCGGGGCGGCAATGACGCCGACCTCGGCCATGGATCGGCCGGACCCGCCGCCGGCGCGGAGTGTGGTTATGTCCTCCTCGAACGGAACAGAAGGCGACTGGGCAACCAAGAAGATCTTCACCACCGGTGAAGCTGCACAGGTCTGCAAGGTCAGCCAACAAACGATCATTCGCTGCTTCGACAGCGGTCGGCTCAACGGGTTCCGTGTGCCCGGATCCAAGTTCCGAAGGATCCCACGCGAAGAACTCGTGCGCTTCATGAAGGCGAACGGGATTCCGCTCGAGGCGCTCGAGGGCGAGCGCAAGCGCGTGCTCGTGGTCGACGACGATCCGCAGATCCTCGAGCTATTTCAGGATGTCCTCGGACGCGACGGCCGATTCGAGGCCCGGTACGCGAGCACCGGCTACGACGCCGGCCTGCTGACCGAGAGCTTCCGGCCGCACGTGATCCTTCTTGACTACATGCTCCCCGACGTCAACGGAAACGTCGTTTGCGACCGTGTCCGTCAATCGGAGCGAGCCGAGGAGATCAAAATCATCGTCATCTCGGGCGTCGTCAACCGAGACGAGATCGCAGGGCTTCTCGAATCGGGCGCCGACGCGTTCATCAAGAAGCCTTTCGACGTTGACCAACTCATCGAACGGATGGCCTCGCTCGTCGGGATCGCCGAGGAATCGCGCGCGAGCAACTGATCGCCCACCTGGGCAGGTTGCCGCCGCATGGATGCAGGCGGAGGGGCGATGGGCCGAGGTGCGGCGGATTCTGGGGCGAGCCGGCAGGTCGAGTTGATCCTCGAGCAGGTCGACTCTTTGCCCACGCTCTCACCCGTTGCGCTCCAGGTGCTCACGCTCGGCTCGGCGGACGACGTCGAGATCGATGACGTCGTGAGGCTCCTCGAATCGGATCCGGCGCTCACCGCAACCATCCTCGGGCTCTGCCGTCGGGCCGACAAGGGCCTGGGCGACCGGATCGATACCGTCAAACACGCTGTTGTGATGCTGGGCATGGACGCGGTCCGCTCCGCTGTCCTCAGCGTCCACGTTTACGAGATGCTCACCGAGCGGGGTGAGTCGAACGACCGCGAAGGCCGCGGCCCCGACCCCGACGAAGGCGAGCCCAGGTTCGACCGCGTCGGGCTCTGGAAGCACTCGGTCGCGGTCGCGTGCGCCAGCGAACTGCTCGCGAAGAACAACCCGCACCTCGGCGTGCAACCCGACGAGGCGTTCGTCGCCGGTTTGCTGCACGACCTGGGCAAGCTCGTGCTCGAGCTCGTCCTTCCAAGAGCGATGGGACGCGTCGCGGAACTCGCCGAGCGGCGAGGGTCGGACGCGGCGCCGATCGAGCGTTCGATCGTCGGTCTCGATCACCACACCGCTGGCCGGCGTGTCGCGGCCCGCTGGCGTTTGCCGGCCGCATTGCAAGACGTCATGTGGCTGCACAGCCAGCCATACCGCTCGCTGCCCGACCTGCCCCACCGCCCTCTGATCGGGCTGGTCACGCTCGCGAAGTCGTTCTGCCGTCGCCAGCACATCGGGTGGTCGGGCGACTTCGGTGAGCCGATGCCCACGGCGTCGATCTGCTCCGACCTGGGCGTCGATCCGAGTTCGCTCGATCCGATCTTGCCGACCCTCATCTCCGACGTGGTCGACCGATCGAAACTGCTCCACCTCGACGAGCAGACCGATACGCAGCTCTTGCTCCAGTCGATCGCGGCGGCGAACAAGCGGCTCAGCTCGCTCAACAGCCAGCTCCGAGCCCGAGCGCAGTCGGTGCGACAGCAGACAACCGTTCTCGAAGCGATCGCAGGCTTCCACGCCGCGTGGCAACCCCGGCGCGGCGTCGCGGAAACGCTCGAAGAGGTCGTCCGCAACGCGGCCGGTCTGCTGGGCGTGGGGTTCTACGCCGCGGTGTTCCAGGACGGCGAAGACGGGCCTTGGCGGATTTATCGCTTCGGTTCGTCGGGCGCCGTCGTGCGTTCGGAAGCGACCGACCCTCCCCCGGGCCAGCGTTTGCGTGGTGAATCGCTCGCGAACCTCGCCGACGCGGACGGGCTCAGCGTCGCGAGCATGGGCGTGCTGCCTTGGCTGAGCGACTATCTGGGCGACTCGACCGACCTGCGGCGCGTCCGCATGCTCCCGCTCGGCCCGCCCGGCGAGTTCGCACAAGACGGCCCTTGGGCGATCTTGCTCCACGACCGCGACCCCGAACGGCTCGGGTACACCAAGGCCCAGCTCTCGGCGGTTCGGACCGCGTGGGCGGCTTCGGTGCAGGCCGCGGCGGCGTTCGAGAACGGTGAACGCCTTGGCGAGCGCATCGCTGAGGTGAACCGCTCGCTCGCTGAGGTGCAGCAGCAGCTGACCGACCGCGAATCGATGGCCAAGCTCGGCGAGATGAGCGCCGGCGCGGCCCATGAGATGAACAACCCGCTGACGGTGATCCGCGGTCGGAGCCAGCTCTTGGTCTCCCGTCTCACCGACGAAGCGGACCGGGCCGCGGCGCGTTCGATCGCGGACGCGTCGGCGCACTTGGCGGACCTGATCGAATCGATGCATCTCCTGGCTTCGCCGCCTTCCCCCAAGATCGAGCGGGTAAGCCTCGGAGACATCATCGCCGAATCGGTGGTGCGCGCTCAAGAGCGGACCGGCTGCGCCACGAGCGTGACCGTTGACCTCGGTGAAGACGCGACGCATGCGGACGTTGACCGAGAACTGGCGGTGACCGCCGTCACAGAGGTCGTGTCCAACGCCCTCGAAGCCTGCCCTTCGGGCCCGATCGGTGTGAACACGCATGTTGACTCGCTGGACGGCCGATTGATGCTTTCGGTAGAGGACAAAGGCCCTGGACTTTCGGACAAGGCCCTCAAACACGCGTTCGACCCGTTCTTCAGCGAGAAGCCGGCGGGTCGGCAACCCGGGCTGGGTTTGGCTCGGGCAAGGCAGGCGGTGGAGTTGCACGGTGGCGAGATCGCCGTCGAGGCGCCGCGCGGAGAAGGGACTCGTGTCAGCATCACGCTGCCGGCTTCGGGCGACGCCCGAGACGGAGGCGCGAACGCGGGCGGAGCGATGGCAGGCGTCGACACCGACGCCGGCTGGGTGGATCGACGGATCGCGTGAAGGAGGGCCCTTCGCAACCGAGGGGCACAGGGGAGCAGGGCATGAACGACCGCATCCACAATCAAGGTGAATTCGAGCGTCCGCTGGGCTTGCCCGACGACCAGACGTTCGATATCCCGCAAGACGACCAGCCCGAGGCGACGCCCAAGGTCACCGACCGTGTGCTGGTCGTCGCCCCGGAGGGCGCGGTGCGCCGCATGGCGCTCGAGGCCCTCGCCCAGCGTGGTTCGCTCACCGACGAGGTGAGCAGCGCCCGGGAAGCCCGGAAACTCGCCGACCGCCAGTCGTACGACGCGGTGCTGATCGACACGGCTCTGCCCAGGCGCTCGGCGTACCGGCTCTGCGAGTCGCTCACGTCGAACGGGGTTGCGTCCGCGGTCGTCCTCATGGACGCCCGCCCGACGCTCGAGAACGCGGTCGCGGCCCTCCGATCCGGCGCGTGCGACCTGGTCGGCGCCGAGTCACCAGGCGAACTCGCCGAGCGCGCGATCGCCGCGGCCCAGCGTGGCCGCGAGGCCCGGAGCCGCGAGGAGCGGACGCGCCGCATCGAGCGTCTGTGCCACAAGCTGAACGAAGCCCGGGGCGACATGTCGCGCGAGGTCAACGAGGTCTTCAGCGGTCTTGTCGGCGCGTACCGCGAGATGTCGGGTGAAGTGGGCCGCGTCGCGATGGCGAGCGAGTTCGTCGGCCTCGTCCGTCAAGAGCTCGACGTCGAGGGTTTGCTCCGTACGACGCTCGAGTTCACGCTCGCAAAGATCGGCTCGACGAATGCCGGCATTTTCTTGCCCTCGAGCAACGGAGACTTCAGCCTCGGCGCGTACATTAACTTCGACTGCCCGAGAGACGCGGCGGAGGTCATGCTCGACAGCCTCGCTGACGAACTGGCCCCCCGGTACGAAGCCCTTCGCTCGATGACGCGGATCGACTCGGACAGCCGCCTCCACGACGACCTGGGCGACGCGAGCCACTGGCTCGAGGGCCGCACGCTGCTCGTCACCGGGTGCCACGAGGTGGCGAAGACCCCCGGGGCGGAAGATCGGACCGGTGAGTGCCTTGCGGTGCTCGCGCTGTTCCGTGACCGTCGGACCGGGTTCACGGCTGAGGAAGAAGCGACCGTCGCTGCGATCAGCGAGCTGTTCACCGAGCAGCTTGCGAGGGTGATCCGCGTGCACCACCGGCATACCCCTCAGTCGCTGGAATTCGACGACGGCTCGGACGATCTCGATCTCGCGGCGTAAACCACGGTGTGCCACTGGCAGTTCGCTGCCAGTGTGAACCGCCAACCGCTCGGAACACTGGCGGGCAATCCGCCAGTGGCACTCCAAAGAACGCTGCGTTCAGCGGCGGCGACGGGCGGCGAACACTCCGCTAACCGCGACGACGATCACCGGTCCGGGCGATGGCACGACCCTCGTGATCGCCAGCGTCGCGTTGGTGTCGAAGAAGTCGCCTGCGCCCATGACATCGTTGAGCTCGATGTCGAGGAACGCGCCGTCGGCGAAAACGAGCTCAAGCAGCGAGCCTTCGCGGGTATCGATCGTGATCGTGTCATCGATCGCGAGCCCGATCTGCTGACCGTCAAGGAATGCACGGGCAACGATAAACTCGACATCGAGGGAGCTTTCGATTACGAACAGGCCGTCGATCTCGCCGCCCGAGATCGTGATGTCGTTGCTGTTGAAGCCCTGAGCGAAGAAACCACCCTCGATCCGACCGCCGCTAATATTGACCCTTGCATTACCGATGGCGCCGGAAGAAAAATCGGAGAACTCGACGCCACCTCGGACGAGTCCGCCCGACATCCGAAAGCCAAACGGGCTCACGTCGGGATCGTCCGAGCTTGCGGAAACGCGGACGCCGCCATCGATCACTCCACCGGAAACGGTCGCGCCGCCCCCGGCGGCTCGGATCCCGTTGTCGACCGTTCCCCCGCTCATCTCGACGAAGATAGAACTGCTGGACGGGCCGCCTCCGACCTCACCCACAGAACCACCGTCGAAGATCTCGACACTTCCGAATCCACGAATCACGTCGCCGCCGGTGATTCGATCCACACGCCCGCCGCGGACTTCGAGCGAACCACCGCTCATCTGAGCGTTCTCGATCACGCCCCCGGAAATCTCAGCGTCGAGCGTGCCATCGCCAAAGTCGGCCACGCGACTGACACGGCCGCCAGACACCGCAAATCGCCCGTCGAGTACGACGCCATCGACGTGGCCACCGAGCACACTCATGCTTCCGAAGAGCTCCATAAATCCAACAGCTCCACCGTCAAACACGTTGATCGTCGCCGATTCGATGAACGAGCCGTCGCCGATTGACCCACCGGCGTTCACTTCGATTGTGGAACCTCGAAAGGAACTGAAGAAGATCTCGAGCACACCGCCGTCGTTGACGCGAAACGCCGTGCTCGAGCCCGGCGTAAATGGCTGACCATCGAACACGCCCGCGGCAAGATCGGCATCCGTGAACGTCTGACCTTGGTCAATATCCACAATGGTTTGGGCGATCGCTTGGCCGCAGCCTGCGAACAAAGCGAAGCAAGCTAAACCCCTGGCACTCTTCAATCTCATCGTCGCTTGGTCCTCGCAGCCGTCTCTCGCTGGCGTTACCCCCCGAGTTCAACGACCGCTAGGAAAATACAGCCACTGACCACAATCGCCAACAATTTAGAAAACAACAGTCACGCTTTACGTCAAACCCGTAAAAAAAATACAAAGTGGATCTCAACATCTCGTTGCTGCCGATCGTCTACCTCGCGACGAGGTTGTTCCTGTATCAAGCCGACGCTTAAGGCATGATCGGATGCGAAGCTCCGAGCCCCGGTCCGTAGACCACTGCGTTCATAAAGACGCGCTCAGTTCCCGGGGCGCCGCCTCGCCAGACCGGGTCCATCGCGAAGAGGATGATTTGTCCTCGACCGACCGATTCACGGGTCACCGCCGCGGCGTTGGCGAGTCGGCGCGCAGCCTCGGGCCAGAGCAGCCCGCTCATGCGCAGACGCAGACTCGTCCCCTCGGGCATTCTCGACCAGCCGACGTCGGCAACGCCTTCTGAATTGTCGTGTTCGACCGCTCCGAAGCGAACCGGCACCTCGACGGGGCGGGCGGCCATGAGCACGCTCCGGCCGGAGGCGAGGACCGGGAGCAACTCGCCGTGACCGGCGGTGAGCCAGTGCTCCTGATCGGTCCGGGCCGCGAGCACGGTTCCGGCGGGCATGAACTGCCTCTCCCATTCGTCTTGTCGTTCGAGAGTGTCGAGGCCCGGGCGAGTGAGGTCGATGCCGCTCCATGGATACACAGCCGGCGCGTCGTCGACAACGCGTCCCCACGCGGCGTCGGGATCCTCGTCTTGAGCGCTGAGTTCCCGGAGCACTTCGGTCTCGTACGTGTCGAGATCGTCGAGTACGTCTCTTAGGCGTCGGGCGGAGCTCAGCCCGTCTTCATCGGCGAATGCGAACACCGCTGACTCCGTCGCGATGAGCGTGCCCCCGGCGGAGACCCACTCGCGGAGTTCGCGCTGGCTGAACGCCCCGGATCCGCCCGGGGGAACGACGAGCACGTTGTACCGACGGAGATCGACGAAGCCATCGGCGGGGATATAGCTCACCGCGAGGCGGTAGCGTTCTTCCAAGGTGTGCCAGATGGCGCCGTAGCTCGTCGGGCTGACGCGGCCCTGGCCGATCACGGCGATCCGGGGGCGTTGCAGAAGCGGGAAGTACTCGCCCCCGATGTCAGCGACCTCGCCCGGCCCCAGCCCGGTGGAGGTGGGGTATGCCGCGAGACCCGCCTCGCGCGATTCACGATCGAGGATGCTTGAGACGTCTGCCGCGACCTGGTCTCGATGGGCGATGAGGAGCGAGCCCCGAGCGAACGACCGCCCTCCCCACTCGAACACCTTGCGGGCAAAGCGAACGCGCACGCCCTCGTGCATGAGGTGCGCCGCGAGCGATGGGGTGCTGTCGTGAGCGCCGTCGACCACCCAGCCCTGGCTGGCGTCGCCCGGACGAACCCCAGGGCCGACGCCCGGTGCCAAATCGGCCGGCGAGATCAACGGGAACGACTTCGCGAAGCGACTGTCGAGTTGATAGGCGTCGAGGCCGTGAAGGAGCGGGAGCGACCACCCGGTCACGTCGTAGATCTCGGTTCTTCCCTTGCGGATCAGCGCCTCGCGTTCCTCGGCGATGAATTCGGGCTTCATGCGTGGGTCGAGTTCGAGCATTGCGGAGGCGAGCGGGCCGGTGGGCTGCTGGGTGTCGACGAAGTACGTCCCAGCGGGGAAGGTGTGCGAGGAGTGCAAACGCCCCAGCCCGTCGGTCGCGTCGGCCAAGAGCGGCTGGCGCGAACGGCGCACCTCGATGCCCTGGAGCAGCAGGTTGTCGATGAGGCGGCTCAAGCGACCGGTCTCATCGGTGGCCGGCAACGCGAACATCGTGCTCGAGTATGGGCCTTCGTCCGAGACGATCTCGCGCCGCATCTCGAGCCAGTCGGCCTTGATCTCGTCGATCGAATTCACAAGCGTGCCGAGGTTGGCCCTCGAGCTTTCGAGTTGCTGGAGCACCGACTTGGCGTAGGTCGTCACGCGCCCGCTCGGGTGGCGCACACCGAAGGTGTGCACGCCCGCTTGTTCATAGAGAATCCCGATCGCGCCGCGCAAGACCGACCACGCGTCCGAATAGCCCGGGTACCAGTTGTCGAGCCACTCACCGGTGTAGTAGCTCCAACCCCGACGATCGAAGGCGGCGGCCTGGTCGTCGGCGAACCGGTCGCCCCACTCCCTAGAGAACGACGGGACGTGCTGGTTGATCGGCTCGCGCGGCGGACTGAACAGGTACGTGTCTTGGGCGCCCATCTCGTGCGCGTCGATGAACAGCAGCGGGTTCCATTCGCGGAGCAGCTCGATCCGCCCCTGGGTCTCGGGCGCCGTCGCGAGGATCCAGTCTCGGTTGAGATCGAGCACGTAGTGGTTGGTGCGTCCGGAGGGCCAGTGCCCGGCGTGGAGGCGTGACTGATCGTCGTACGTGGGGACCGGGCCCTTGGCTTCCCGGATCGCCTGCACGGCGCGGTCGCGCCCGTCGGGGTTCATGAGCGGATCGACCGCGATGACGACGCCCTCGCGAGCTTCCGCGTGCTGAGGGGAATCAGACGCGATCAACTCGTACGCGAACGCAAGCGCGGCGTCGGCACCGGACAGCTCGTTCCCGTGGATGGCGTACGCGAACCACGCGATGGCCGGGGTGTCTGCCAGCAGGCGGTCGGCGCTTCGAGGCGCGATGGATCGGCTGTCCCAGAGCTCCAGCCAGTCGGCCTGGATCTCATCGAGACGATCGATGTTGTCTTCGGAGCTGATGAAGAGCGTGTAGAGCGTGCGACCTTCGTGGGTCTGCCCGTACTCAACCAGTGCCGCACGGTCCGACTCTTCGGCCCACGTGACCAAGCATCGCTCGATCGTGGCGTGGTCGGCCGGACGATCTCCGAGTGGGAAGCCCAGGATCGCGTCGGGCGGGGTGATCGTCTGATCAAACGAAGCGTCTTCGAACAACTCGACGCTGGATGGCTGAGCGATCGCGGCTGCCGTGGCAACCAAAAGGGCGGTCAAAGTCACTGTAAACCCTCCATCTTCACATGGAACGCGAGTGTAGCGGGAGCCGATTCGCGTTCCCGTTCCGGCTTCTTTCTGCAATACTGATCAAGATCCGGTCCGGCTTCTCGCACTCGTTGCCGGAGCCCTGTTGGGTGAAAGGAACGACCGATGATGCGCCGGCCCACCTCATTGAGTCTCACGACGCGAAGGGCGATCCTCGCGTTGGCGACCACCACCCTCGGAGCCGAAACGTTCGCCCAACAACCGACCTGGTTTTGGGAGGGCGCTGGGAGCAACGACGACTGGGGGAACCCGGGCAACTGGGTCTTCGACGACGGCTCAACGGCGGGCGTCCCCCCGTTCGGCCAAAGAATCGCGATTACGTCGGATCGCTCTGGCGAATCCACGAGCATGAACATCGAGGTGCCGCCCCCGGCGCAGCTCTCGTCGCTGCGGTCGACCATCTCACAGCCGGCGGTCGTCTTCGGCGACCCGGAGGATCTCGTCGCCACCATCAATGGTAACGGTCGCACCCTGAACTTCGTCCTCGTCTTGATGAACCGGGGGAGTGATTTCACACAGTCCCACGTCCTGAACCTCAACGACCTCACGATGTCTGGTGAGCTCATGCTCGATAGAGAGCCGACCTTCGACGGAGCGCGGCGGCTGAGCCTGAATAACGTCGACTGGACCACGTGGTCCACACAGGACGACAACTTCATCTGGGTCGAAGACACGGTCCTCGCGCTCGCGAACGGGAGCCGCCTGGGATCGGACGAGGATCCGCGCCTGGTCTTGTCGCGGGGCAGCAGGCTTGAGCTGTCCGGAGACTCGACGATCGATATGGGGTTGACGTTCGCCGAAGGCAACTTCGACGCCGCGACAGTCGAGGTCAGCGAACCGGGCGGTCGGATCACGCGGTCTTCACGGGCCCCCTTTGTCGAACTCTCCGACGCGTTCCTGTTCTTCGGCACGCCAGGCGGCGGGAACCCTTCGGAGATCTCAACGATCGAGGAGGCGATCTCGGGCACCGGCGGCATCGCGGTCGAAACGGGGCACGTCCTCCGACTCAACGCCACGAGCGACTTCACCGGGATCTGGTCTGTGAAGGGCACGCTCGAGCCCGGGTCGGGCCCGTCGCTTGGATCGCTCAGCAATATCGTCAGCCTTGCCGACGGGGGGACCTACCGGCCCATCGGGAGCTTCTCGACCGCGATCACCGTCGAGTTCTTCGGCGACGGGGTGGTCAGCTCGGAGTTCGCCGGCAACAACCACACGTTCTTCGGGGCCTGGCGCGGCTCGGGCACCTGCACCAAGGTTGGGCCGGGCGGGGTCAACCTCGACCGGCCGGGCGTGAACTTCACAGGCGACTACCGCGTCGAGGAGGGCATCCTTCGCTTCCAACGCGTCGACGCGGCCAACAGCTCGAACCTCGTCTCGCTCGCGCCGAACGCGTCGATGGCCATCCTGGCCAACGGGGTCATCGGAGGGCTCGAGGGCGCCGGCGACGTGACCTTCTCCGAAGGACTCACCGTCCATGGAACGCCCGGAGCGGCGCCGGTCTTCTCGGGTCACCTGCTCGCCAACAGCGCCGGCGCGCTCATCAAGGCGGGCGCAGGCGGGCAGGTCTTCGACATCGCGCCGGGGACGTTCGCCGGTCGCTACGAAGTCCGGGGGTCCAACGTCGAATTCGTGATGGTCAATGGCCCGGACCGCCCGGTCACGATCACCTCGACCGGATCGATGACGCTCAGCGGAGGGGGCACGTTCGACCAGACGCTCGACGGCACCGGCGAACTCGTGAAGACCGGCGACAACACGCTCGTGTACTCCCCGGCAAACAACACCTTCGACGGCGTCATCGCCGTCCGCGAAGGAACGCTCCGGACCCAGAACTCGGTCACGTCCGGGATCATCGTTGAAGGGGACGGAAAGCTCGCCGCGTCCGACCTCGGTCTTGGCGTGATCCTCGCTCGCGACGGGGGCATCGTGGCGCCGGGCCCGGGCATCGCGACGATGAACGCCAGCAACCCGCAGTTCGAGCAGGGCTCCATTCTCGAGATCGAGATCGGCGGTGCGGCGGCCGGGGAGTTCGACGTGCTCGAAGTCCAGAACATCATCCTGGGCGGTGGCCGGCTCGACGTATCGCTCGTCGATGGCTTCGCCCCGAGCTTCAGCCAGCGGTTCGTCATCGTACAGGGCGTGAACCCGCTCTTCGGGGAGTTCGCCAACGCGCCGGGCTTCGGTCGTGTGAACACCGTCGATGGCGCCGGCTCGTTCCGCGTCGAGTACGACCAATTCGAGTCGACGGTCGAACTGAGTCAGTACCTCCCAGCGAACCCGACCGCCTGCAACCCCGCCGATATCGCCGACCCGCTGACCGTCCTCGACCTCAGCGACATCGATGCCTTTATCGGCGCCTTCCAAACCGGGGCACCGCTCGCGGATATCGCGGCCCCGATTGGCGTACTCGACCTCGCGGATATCGACACGTTTATCGTCGCGTTCCTCGCAGGCTGCCCCTAAACCGTTGATCCACAACGACCACGGCCGGGGCGGAACCGGTCCGCCTCAAGGCATCGCCCGCATGTCTGTAAAACTCCGTCAGTCTTCGTCGTCGTCGTCGAAGTACGCCGCGGCGTCGTCGGGCAGGTCGCGGAACAGGTCCTGCACGATCGCGATCTCGTCGCCGATCTGCTGGGTCTCTGCGTCGACCGGGAACATCCGATCGGCGATGACGTCCTTGCGTCGTGCCTTGCCGGCGCGAAGAGCGGCCAGCTCGGCCCGCTTGCGGCTCCGGAAGATCACGCGGATCGGGACCTCGTCGTAGGGAAGCTCTTCGCGGAGGCGGTTCATCAAGTACCGCTCGTACGCGCCCTTGAACATCTCGGGCCGGTTCACGACGAGCACGAGCGTCGGTGGCTCGGTCGTGACCTGGGCGGTGTAGTAGATGCGCCCGTGCTGGCCCGCCTTCGACGTGGGGCCCTGCCGCGCGACGATGCCTTCGATCACGCGGTTCAGCTCGCCGGTGCCCACGCGCGTCGTCGCCTGACCATGCAGCTCGGCGGCGAGGTCGACGATCTCGTCGACGTTGAGCCCTTCTTTCGCGCTCGCAAATGCGAGGGGCGCGAAGCCCAAACCTTTGAGCTCTTTGCGCACGTAGGTCTGGTAGTCCTCGACGCCGACGGGCCGCCCCTTCGGGCTCATCGCCCCGCTAGCGAGATCCCACTTGTTCACGGCGATGATGACCGGCTTGTACGACTGCTTGACCAGTTCGCCCAGTTGCTCGTCGACCTGGCTGATCTTCTCGAGCGCGTCGATCAGCAGCACGACGACGTCGGCACGCTGGATCGCCTTCTGTGCCCGGTCGAACGCGTACCACTCGACGCGCTCCTGGAAGCTCTTCTTGCGGCGCAGGCCGGCGGTGTCGATGGCCGTGATGACGCGTCCGTCTTCGCGTTCGATGCGCACGTCGATCGCGTCGCGCGTGGTGCCGGCGATCTCGGAGACGATGACTCGCTCGCGGCCCGCGAGCTTGTTCACCAGCGTGCTCTTGCCCGCGTTGCGCTTGCCGACGATGGCGAGCTTGAGACCGGGGTCCGGGCGTTCGGAGTCGTCCTCGTAGGTGTCGGGCACGATCTCGTAGAGCTCGTCGAGCATCGTGCGGCGCATGTACTTGGTCTTGCTCGAGCACATCAGGGGCACGCCGAAGCCGAGGCCGGCGAGTTCGTAGGCGTGGGTTTCCCAGTACTCCGAGTCGACCTTGGTCGCCATGAGCCGGACGGGGACGAGCTCGGATCCGTCGCGCTGTCGCGAGCCGAGCTTCTGCTCGCGGAGGAGCTTGGCGATCTCTTCGTCCTGGGGCGTGATGCCCGCCTGGACGTCGACCGCGAAGAGGATCATGTCGGCCGACTCGATCGCCGCGGCGATCTGCAGTTCGATGTCGCCCGTCAACGAGGCGAGGTCGGCCCCGACTTCGTCGTACCGCTTGCCCTCGGCGACATACACCCCGAAGCCGCCGGTATCGATCACTTCGACGGGCTTGGGCTCCCCGTCGCTCCCAGGCGGGTCGAGATCGACGATCGTGCTCAGCCGGTCCCGGGTGACCCCGGGCAACGGGTCAACGATCGCGATACGCGACTGGGCGATGAGGTTGAGCAGGCTGCTCTTGCCGACGTTGGGCCGGCCCACGATAGCGACGCGGGGGATAGGCAAGTTACTTAGCTCCTCGGAGACTCGTGACGAGTTGGATGAAGGCCGGGAGAAGGAGCACAGCCCATCCGAACCCAAACACCCACGGGTAATCGCCGTCGCGAGGAAACACGCTGATCAAGGCACCACCGATCGCGAAGCTGATTGGAGTGAGAACCACAATAGGCTTGGCCGTGTGCAAATGGGAGCGAACCTGTGCGAGCTCCGTCGCACGGGTTTCTGACTGAACCTGCAGTTTTTCGATGCGTCGATTTGCCGCGTCGAACTGTTTCTGAAGCCGTAGGAGATGCCGGACGTTGAGCATCTCGACTCGTTCAGACGGCTTGCGATCAAAGTACTGCTTTGAAAACTCGTCAGGGTGGCTCGGAGGTGCCGGAGTCTCAGGAATATCGTCGAAAGACTTATCAGGCAGCATTTTCTAGTTTTGCCCTGAAGTGCTCTTTGATGAGCTCATTAGGGATGTTCGTCGCAAGGGGTAACCGACCACCACATTGATCAACAACAACGTGCCAAGGCGCCCCCTCTTCATGGGTAAGATTCATCAACTGGACCGGCGAGAAATCGCCGTAACGCCGCAAAACAGCGTCAACCAGATCCCAAATTTCATCATTAGCCGATGGAATAGGCTCGCTTCGCATAACTCCTTTATCCTGGGAGTAGTCAATGCGCACAGCAAAGCGATTGATCGGCTGATCACGGCAGTCTTTGAACTCACGATAGATATTGTATACAACCGGACCGTATCGCCACGCCTGAATATCGTCATCGAACAGAGGCTGATCACGAATCGCTAGATACCACCCATGAGCGAAATAGAGTAGCTTCTGAAGCTTCATGGGTGTGAGATCACCGATTCCGCGATCACGCGACTTCGTGATAATGGCATTCGCGATTGATTCAACAACCTCCACGCCATCATCATAGCCGATCAGCATCACCCAATCAAGTGTCAAACATCAGCAACTCCGCATTATTTCCGGTCATCTGTGGCCCAACTGCCGGCGGAAAGACGCTGCTCGCCGTTGCGGTGGCACAGTCCCTCGCGACAGCCGGTGCGCCCGGCGAGGTCATCTCCGCCGATGCCTACCAGATCTACCGCTCGATGAACATCGGGACCGCCAAGCCTCCCGTCGACGAGCGGGCCGGCGTGCCCCACCACCTCATCGATGTCGTTGACCCGACCGAGGCGTTCACGGTCCACGACTGGCTCTCGGAAGCGAACCGAGGCATCGACGAGATCCGCGCCCGAGGCGGGACGCCGGTGGTCGTCGGTGGAACGCATCTCTACGTCAAGGCGCTTCTCGAGGGGCTGTTCGAGGGCCCCTCGCCTGATGAGAGTCTGCGGGATGAGCTTCGCGGCGTGGGCCTGCCCGCCCTCCGGGCCGAGCTCGAACGCGTGGACCCCGACGCGGCTCGACGCATCCACCCCAACGACGACCGGCGGACCGTCCGTGCACTCGAGGTCTTCCGGCAAACCGGGAAGCCCATCACCGAGCTTCAGCAGCAATGGGATCGCGAGAAGGCGACCAGGCCCGACGCCCTGCTCATCGGGCTCGACTGGCCTGCGGAGAGCATCAACCGACGCATCAACGCGAGAGTGAAGTCGATGATCGACGAGGGCCTACGCGACGAAGTCGAAGCGCTTCACGAGGCGAACCAACTCGGACCCCAGGCACGCGAAGCGCTCGGGTACAAGCAGATCATCGACCACCTCGAAGGACGATGCTCCCTCGACGAAGCGATCGAACGAATCAAAATCGAAACGCGACGCTTCGCCAAGAACCAGCGGACCTGGATCCGACGGCTTCGGACAACACCCGGTTCGGTCTGGCTCACGCCCGACGATCTGAATGACCCCGGTCTCGCGGCCCGGCTCGCGCACGCGTGCGGACCATCCTGCGAGTAAGAAAAAGAAGGCCGCGTCCTCCCGATCGAGGACGCGGCCTGGAGTCCAGCCCTACCCACCACGGCCGGACTGGAAGTATCCGTTGGGATCGCGCGACGATACCGATCGCGACCACGCTCCATGCCCGTCGGTTGTGGGAGAGATCCCTTTGTTCTCCCGGCGGCCCTTCGACCGCCTCTTCTGAAAAGCTGACCCCGCCTGGTAAGGCAGAGCCGCGCTCTCTCGCCCATGCTCGTCTACAGGGCACCGGGCAGGCCCGGCATAGAAGTGTTGCGGTTTCCGACCGAAGATCAACCTGTTCACACCAGTTCAGGGGTTGAAAACTGACAATTCGGTTCATCCGAAACCAAACTCTGACGTTTCGTTCGGTAAAAAAACGGTTTTTTTTGACTGTACCGCCTTGGTGAAACGCCCGAGAATCGAGCGAGCAAAGGTCAAGATTCGTCCACCCGAGCTTGACTCGCGTACACCGAGACGGTTTGGTGATCGTCTCGGTTCGGGCTGGTTTGGCCCGGACGAAGCGTCGGCACACCGCAGAGGACCCGATCCGCATGGCCAAGAAAGCCGCCAAGAAGACCTCGAAGAAGGTCGCGAAGAAGGCGAGCGCCCGCTCGGGTGGAGGCGGTCGGTCCAAGCAGAGCTATTCGGCAGGTGAGGCCAAGGGCAAGAGCCTGGTGATTGTGGAAAGCCCGTCGAAGGCGAAGACGATCAACCGGTATCTGGGCGACGAGTTTGTTGTGCTCGCGAGCATCGGGCACGTCCGTGATCTGCCCAGCAAGAACCCAAAGGGCGTGAAGCGGCCCGTCCCCGGCGTGGACCTTGAGAAGCGGTTCGAACCAACGTACGAGATCCTGAGCGGCAAAGAGCAGGTCATCAAGGACCTCAAGCGAGCCGCGAAAGACGCGATGAGCACCGGCGGGGACGTCTGGTTCGCGACCGACCTCGATCGCGAGGGTGAGGCGATCGCGTGGCACCTGGCCCAAGAGATCGGGATCGACGCGAACGAAGCGAAGCGCGTGGTCTTCGCGGCCATCACCAAGACCGAGATCGATCGCGCCTTCGGAAACCCGCACCCGATCGACGTCGACCGGGTGAACGCCCAGCAAGCGCGGCGCATCCTCGACCGCATCGTCGGCTACCAGGTGAGCCCGTTGCTCTGGAAGAAGGTGGCCAGAGGGCTGAGCGCCGGCCGCGTGCAATCGGTCGCGGTCCGTCTGGTGGTCGAACGCGAACGTGAGATCGACGCGTTCGTCCCCGATGAGCACTGGGCGGTCCAAGGCTACTTCGCCCTCAACGAGGCGACCGCCACCGAAGCCGGTCCTGCGTTCCGCGAGCTGCTCGCGACCAAGAACGAGAAGGGCCAGGGCCCGACCGTCAAGGAACAGAACGCGTGGCTCGCGGGCCGCAACGCGATCCGCGCAGAACTGGTCGAGGTCGCCGGATCGAAGTTCGACATCTCGCAAGAGGGTGGCGACAACGACCCCCAAGACCTCACCGAGCGTGTCGTCGCGATCGCGAAGTCGGCGGGCCTGACCGAGATCGAGTCGAGCGTCACCGAGGAAGAAGACGCCAAGGGGCCGGCGCGGTTCCTGAGGACGGTCCGAGGGATCGCCGACCCGTCGACGCCCTACGCGATCAAGTCGATCGAGACCAAACGCACCACGAGCCGGCCCTCGCCTCCCTTTATCACCTCGACGATGCAGCAAGCGGCCAGCACGCGGCTGGGCTTCGGCGCTCAGCGGACCATGCGGGCCGCCCAGGGGCTCTACGAGGGCGTGAACATCCCGGGCGAGGGCCCGGTCGGCCTGATCACCTACATGCGTACCGATTCGACGCACCTGTCGAACGAAGCGCTCGGGATGGCCCGGGAGTACATCGGCAAGACCTTCGGCGGCGACTACCTGCCCGAGAGTGCGAACGTATACAAGAGTTCGAACAAGGGCGCGCAGGAAGCCCACGAAGCGATCCGCCCGACCGACGTGAGCCGTCACCCCGATCGCGTCGCCAAGGCGCTCAACGCGGACCAGGCCAAGCTGTACCGGTTGATCTGGGAGCGGTTCGTCGCGTGCCAGATGACGCCCGCCAAGTGGGACTCGACAACCGTTCTCATCGAAGGCGGCAAGGACGACAACGCACGCTGCACCTTTAAGGCAACGGGCCGCACGCTCGTGTTCGACGGGTTCTACCGCGTCACAGGCGTCCCGGTGTCGAGCGACGAGTTGACGCTGCCCAAACTCGAAGAGCGGCAGCCGGCCCACCCGTTCCACCTGGTGCCCCAACAGAAGTTCAGCAGCCCGCCTCCCCGGTACACCGAAGCCGGACTGATCAAGGTCCTCGAGAGCGAGGGCATCGGGCGCCCGTCGACGTACGCATCGATCATCCAGGTGATCCAGGACCGCAAGTACGTCGAGCAGATCGAAAGGCGTTTCCACGCGACCGACCTGGGCGAGGTCGTCACGGACAAGCTGCTCGAAGGCTTCCCCGATCTCATGGACGTGGGCTACACGCGTGAGATGGAATCGACGCTCGACAAGGTCGAGGAAGAGCACCTCGACTGGATCGACATGCTCGAGCGCTTCTACGGGAACTTCAAGAAGTCGCTCGCGCGTGCAGAGGAAGAGCTCCAGCACGCCAAAGCGGAGGTTCAGCCGGCGCCCGAGCAGTACCGGTGCGAAAAGTGCGGGAGCTCGCTCGTCTACCGCTTCGGGAAGAACGGCAAGTTCCTCTCGTGCTCGACCTACCCCACCTGCGACTACGCGTGCCCTTGCGACCGCCAAGGCAGGCCCAGGAAGGCCGAGTTCGTCAACGTGAAGTGTCCGAAGACCGGGCGTCCGATGATCCGAAAGACGGGCCGCTTCGGGCCGTTCATCACCACCGTCCTCGAAGACGGTGAATCGAACGATGTCGGGATCATCCTGAACCTCGACAAGAACGGAAAGGTCAGCGCTCCGAGCCGACCGCCGCTGCTCACTGATCTGCCCTGCCCGATCTGCGAGTCCCCCCTTAATCTGCGTGACGGGGTCCGCGGCCCTTGGCTGGGATGCAGCCGGTTCCCCAAATGCCGAGGCCGTGGGAAATGGGCGGAGATCGAAGAGAAGCCGAAGGCAGAGCTCGAGAAGGCGCTCGAGTTGCACAACGCGGCCCACCCGATCCCGCTGATCGAAACCCTCGACGGGATGCCCCTGACCGACGCCAACGGGAAGCCCCGCAAGGAGGCCCCGAGCATCGATCAGCTCGTGCTGGAAGACGATCCCCGAGACGTGCCGGTGGAGAACCAGGCGGCAGGCAGAGCGACCGCCGTCGCTTGATCGTGCGGTCCGTCGACCTCGCACTCTCCTTCCCGGTGCCCGGTGCCCTACTCCCGGTGGCTGGCCGCGGTCCGAGAACGCCTGTTCAACCTCCCACTCGAAGTAAGGGCTCGCCGCCCTGCGAGGTGCAATCGCTTCGCTTCAACGCTGTTGCATGGTTCCCGGTCGATCCGAACACGCAGTCGCCCGATGCCCGAAGCGGAGGACGCGAGTCCCCGACGAGCAACACGCCTCGGAGCTGAAGATGAGCACGCTGAAGACCCTCGCCGGAATCGTCGCTGTCGCCCTCGCAGGCAACGCCCCCACCGCCGCCGGCCCCGGGGCCGTCCCGGGGTTTAGCCCGCACGACGCGATCGACCTGCTCTCCGCCGGCAACCTCCGCTTTGCCCAGGGACGCCCCGAGCACCGCAACACCCAACTCACGCGCCTCGCCGACACGGCCGGCGCCGAGAGGCCCATCGCGACCGTCCTGGCATGCGCCGATTCCCGCGTGCCGGTCGAGCGTCTGTTCGACCGCGGCATCGGTGACATCTTCACCATCCGCGTCTTCGGCAACCTCGTTGGCCCCGACACCACCGGGTCGATCGAGTACGCCGTGAGCGAACTGTCGACCCCGGTTGTTGTGGTACTCGGGCACAGGGGATGCGGCGCGATCCGTGCCGCCGCCAACCCGTCGGGTATCGCCGGCTCTTTGCGTCCGATGATCGATCGCATCGCCCCGTCGGTGCAAGAAGCCCGGGCGAGCCATGGGACCGGACTCGCGGCGAACGACGAAGCGGTCAGGCTGAACGTCTACGCTCAGATCGAGCGGTTGATCACCCGGAGCCCGATCGTCGCTCAGGCGGCCCGGTCGGGCCAGGTGATCGTGACCGGCGCGATCTACGACATCGCGACCGGGCAGATCGACTGGCTCGGCCAGCACCCGAACCAGTCCAGCGTGCTCGCCGGCACCCCCCTCACGACCGCCCCGATCGCGCAGGCGACGCCCGCCAGCCCGAACCTCGCTCCCATCACGGCCTCGGCCCCGGCCTCGCCCCCCCCGGTGAGCACGATCTCGCAGTTCACAAATCCGGCCTCCGCGCTGGACCAGCCCGGCACCCCGACCGCCGCGGCAACGCCCAATACCGCCGCCGTGACCACGGCCCCGGTGGCCCCGGTGATCCAGCCCTTCCGCTTCTCGACCCGACCCGGTCAGGCGAACCGCCGACCCGCAACGACGCCCGAAACGGACACGGATTCGACGTCCATCGACGTCCCCCGCCGCCGGTTCGTGAACGTCCCGACGCGCGACGACGACTGATCGGGCTTCGCCCCGAGGCCCGAGCGCGTTAGAGTGCCGCCGATCCCCTGACCGGACGGTGGCGTGAGCAGCGATACCTCTTTATCTCAACGCGTGAACACCGCGATGTCGGCGCTCGGTTTCGAGCGCGAGTGGTTCCTCATCGCGGCGGGCGCCGGGATCGGCTCGATCACGGCCCTCGGGGCGATCGGTTTCGCGAAGCTGCTGCACTGGGTCGAGCACGAGGTCGAGGTCCTCCGCGAGCAGTTCGAGGCCTCGGCCGGGCTCTGGTTGCTGCCCCTTATCCCGATGGTCGGGGCCCTGCTCAGCGGTCTGCTCGTCTGGAAATGGGCCTCGGAAGCCAAGGGGCACGGGGTGCCCCAGGTGATGAAGGCGATCATCCAGCGCGACGGCGAGATCCCGCTCCGCGTCGGGATCGTGAAGATCTTTGCGAGCATCTGCACCGTCGGCTCGGGAGGATCGGCGGGCACCGAAGGTCCGATCGTCCAGATCGGGGCCGTTGCCGGCTCGTTCTTGGGGCAGAAGCTCAACATCTCACGCGAGCAGCTCCGGACGCTGGTTGGGTGCGGAGCCGCCGCGGGGATCGCGAGCATCTTCAATGCCCCGATCGCGGGCGTGTTCTTTGTGCTCGAGATCTTGCTGCGCGACTTCTCGGTGCGCACGTTTAGCCCGATCGTGGTCGCGTCGGTCTTCAGCGCGGCGCTCACGCACGCTCTCACCGGCGAGAACGTCGCGATTTTCGCCGCGGGTCAAACGCTCGCTGGCTACGAGTTCACACTCGCGGAACTGCCCAGCTACGTCGTGCTGGGCGTGGTCTGCGGGTTGGTCGCCGTCGGGTTCAACTTCCTGCTCCACGCCTCGGAGGACTGGTTCGCCCAGCACGTCAAGGTGCACGCGATCGTCAAGCCGGTCGTCGGGGCGTTCCTCCTCGGTCTGCTGGGCATCGCGTTCCTCCTCGTCGAGCGCGCCGCCGGCGGGCCCGAGACGGCGTCCCCGCCGTTCTTCGGGAACGGATACGCGACCATCCGGCATCTGCTCGACCCGGCGAGCTACGGGGTTTCGGGGCTCGACGTTGTGCACGCACCGATCTCGACCGAGCTCTGGCTGCTCGCGGCGCTCGTCGTCGCCAAGGCGTTCGCGACCTGCCTGACGCTCGGCTCGGGAGCATCGGGCGGCGTGTTCGCGCCCAGTCTGTTCTTGGGCGCGGTCACGGGCGCGGTCTTGGGCGAGGCGCTTTCAAGGCTCGGGCTGATCCCAGACACCGGCTCGCCCGCCGCGTACGCCCTCGTGGGCATGGCCGCCGTGGTCGCCGGCTCGACGCACGCTCCGCTCACGGCGATCCTGATCCTCTTCGAGCTCACCCAGAACGTGTACGTCCTGCTGCCGATCATGCTGGCGGCGGTCGTCGCGACGATTGTGTCGCAGTTGGTCGAACGCGACTCGGTCTACACGTACAAGCTGCGCCGCGAGGGCGTTCTGGTCGGGGCGGCGAAAGACCTGACGCTGCTCAGGCGGCTCCGGGTCTCGGACGTCGAACCAACGCCGATCCCTGATGAGCCGGTGTACGCGTCGGACCCGCTGGCGAAACTGATCACGCTGCACGCCAACCACAACGTCCCCGACTTTGTGGTCGTAGACGATGCCGGGGGCTACTTGGGCATGGTGACCGGTGCCGACATGCGGGCCGCGTTGATCGATCGCGAGGCCATCCCGTTGCTCTTGGTCGCCGAGGTCATGCGGACGGATCTGCCCACGATCCGGAGTCACGACACGCTCGATCGCGTGATGGACAAGTTCAGCCGGCACGACGTTGCCGGGCTTTGCCTGGTCGGTGAACCGACCGGGGCCCATCCAATCGGCGTACCGCGAGCCCTGGTGACGCGGGCAAAGGTCATGCACCGTTACCAGCGAGCGCTCGAGTTCAGTTGAAGCGGCGCAAATCCTGAGACGAAGCGCGAGAGTGTGCACCTCCAACGTCGCTTTCGGAGTACAGTCGAGTGCTGAGGCGTGCGCGGACGCCACGCCCCCACCACACGCCGCGTTACCCCCACCGGGCCGCCACCGGAACAGGGGAAAACGGAGCTGTTTTATGACATTGAATGCGTATCGAGCCAATGGATGGCTCGCCGGCCTGCTTGTGCTCATCGTCGCGATGGTCCCGACCCTCGGTGGGTGTGCCACGAACGCCGAACTTGACCGCAAAGAACGCGGCTACGACATCTTCGCGAAGACCGATATGGCCCCGGGGAACATCACGGTCACGCGGAAGGGCCGCGTCATCGTGAGCCTGCACCAGTTCTTCGAGCCGACGTGGCGCGTCGCTGAGGTCGACCCGGAGACGGGTGTTCTGCGTCCGTTCCCGAATCCGGAGTGGGCCGAGGAACTCGGCCCCAACGGGATCGGCATGGACTCGGTGCTGGGGATCATGTCCGACGATGAGGATCGCGTGTGGATGCTCGACAACGGGCTCCGCGGCGGATCGTCACCGAGGCTCATCGTGTGGAACACCAAGAAGAACGAACTCGACCGCGTCATCACGATCTTCTTCCCGGGCATCGACGAGAGCTTCTTGAACGACTTCGTGCTCGACCCCAAGACCGAGCATGTCTACATCGCCAACACGGCTCTCGAGGGCACGCCTTCGCTTGTCGTGCTCGACCTGCGCACCGGCCTCGCACGCCCGGTGCTCCTCGGTGACTCGGTCGTGAGCGGCGAGCGCGGGGCGAACCTGGTGATCGAAGGCGAGACGCTCAACGCGAACGGTCAGCCGCGCGTCGTTGCTATCAACCCGATCACGATCGACAAAGACGGACGCTGGGTCTACTTCGGCGCGATGACCGGTCGCTCGCTCTACCGCATCCGGACCGCCGACCTGCGCAACGCCGACCTCTCGGACTCGGCGCTCGCCCAGCGGGTCGAGCGGTACTCGGCCAAGCCGGTGTCCGACGGGATCACGATCGATGAACAGAACAACATCTACGTGACCGATCTGGAGAACTCAGGCATCGGCGTCATCGGGCGCAACCGCGCCTACAAGCCGATCTTCTCCGATTCGGTCCTCGTCAACTGGCCCGACGGACTCAGCGGAGGCCCCGACGGGCTGATCTACGCCACCGTCAACCAGCTCCATCGGTCGCCCGGGCTCAACGACGGTCGCGACGCGAGCGTTCCCCCTTACCTCATCATTCGGGTGGACGCGCGGGGCAAACCGATTGCCGGTCGGTGAGCGCGGCCCGTTCGCTCTAGACTCCTCTCAGACCTCCGGGGGGGAACGGAGCACGAGCATGGCCAAAGTCATCATCATCTACCACAGCGGGTACGGGCACACCAAATCTGTGGCGGACGCCGTGGCGCGTGGCGCCGAGGGCGTAAGCGGCACCGACGTCAGCGTCATCGACGCCACCACGCTGAAGCCCCCGGGCGCCGACAAGCAGTACGGGCCGGAGTGGGCACCGCTCGACGAAGCTGACGCGATGATCTTCGGCTGCCCCACGTACATGGGCAGCGTGAGCGCTGGGTTCAAGGCGTTCATGGAAGCATCGAGCGGGAAGTGGTTCACGCTCGCCTGGAAGGACAAGCTGGCGGCGGGCTTTACCAACTCGTCCTCGTGGAGCGGAGACAAGCTCAACACGCTTCAGGACCTCTGCCACTTCGGGATGCAGCACGCCATGATCTGGATCGGCCTGGCGACGCTCCCCGGGTACAACACGTCCAAGGGAACACCCGAAGACCTCAACCGCATGGGTTCGTTCACCGGCGTGATGACCAGGGCAAACGCCGACGAGGGTGCGGACGTGCAGCCGCCGAAGGCGGACCTCGATACCGCGGCCTTGCTCGGCGAGCGCGTGGCGAACTGGGCAATCAAGGTCTCGGGCTGATCGGACGTCCAACTCGCGAATCGCATGGCAATCTGTCGCTCCGGCGTGACGCGCCCGTACGCGCGGCGCTCTGACGATGGTGCGGGACAGAGATGTCCTTGGGTCTGTCCATGCTTTTCCGACGAGATCACGACAACCGAGGGATGGAGCGGTCGGGCACTGGGGACACCAGGCGCCATCCTCGCGTGACCTGTTCGAATCTGTACTGCAACCTGGGCCGCGTGCTCGACCTGTGCCCGACGGGGGCGAGGGTTGTCACCGATCGCCGTCCGCCGAAAACCGGCACCCAGAGACAGGTGCTGATCGAGACCGGGGACGGCGTTCTGCCCGTTCCGTCGAAAGTGGTTTGGACGCAACGCCTTGGGCTCGGCCGGTTTCTGCTGGCGGTCGCGTTCGACCCGGGAGACGAGGCCTCGCGGATGCGGATGCTTGAGTTGTACAACGAACGCCGCGATCTGTCCCGACGGCAGGCCTGAGCCCGAGAACCAATCGGGCCGGCGACGGGGACCGCATTTTGGATTTTCAATAAACTTTGAAATCTCAGCGTTCGATTCCTACCCTTTGGGTATGACGACCGCAACGCTGCCGACTCCGAGTTCACTCCCCGGGACCGATCCCCGTTTGGACCCGATCCGTGCCAAGGTCCTGGCGGGCGAACGGCTGAGCCTGGACGACGGGATGGCGCTGTACGAGACCCCCGACGTGTGGGGCGTGGTCGAACTTGCGAACATCGTGCGAGATCGCCTGCACCCGGGCGTCGGGTACTTCAACATCAACCGGCACTTCAACTACTCGAACGTGTGCGCGTTGAGCTGCAAGTTTTGCGAGTTCTACCGAAAGAAGGACGACGACGGCGCGTACACGCGCGACATGGACGACGTCGCGGCCGAGGCCCGCAAGGCGTGCGAGAACGGCGCGACCGAGATGCACATCGTGGGCGGGCTGCAGCCCTACCTGCCGTGGGACTACTACCCCGAGATGATGCGCACGATCCGGCGCGTCGCCGACGAACACGCGGCCAAGACCGGGTGCGACCCGCTGCACGTCAAGGCGTTCACAGCGGTCGAGGTCGTGCACCTCGCGAAGATCGCGAAGCGCTACAAGCGCGACGACCGCAAGGCGGGCATCAGGAGCGTTCTGCAAGAGCTCAAGGACGCCGGGCTCGGCTCGATCCCCGGGGGTGGCGCGGAGGTCTTCGACGACCGCGTCCACGACGAGGCGTACAAGGGCAAGATCCGCTCGGACGAGTGGCTCGACGTGCACCTCGTCGCGCATGAACTCGGGCTCAACAGCAACGCGACGATTCTGTACGGGCACATCGATGAACGGCGCGAACGGTTGGTGCACATGGAGATCCTCCGGCGCGCCCAGGATCAGGCCCTCGCTCGACTCGGATACGAGGGCGTACCGGGCGATGCGTCGACCGTAACGCCCGACCTGCAGGCGACAGCAGAGATCACGGCGCCCGTGATCACGCTGACGCGCGATGGAGTTCCGCAGCCGACGCCCGACATGGCGGAGAATGACGCTGGGTATTTCCAGACGATCATCCCGCTTCCCTTCTTCCCCGACGGCTCGGAGATGGAGCACCTTCCCGGGCCCAACGGGATCGAGAACTACCGCACGATCGCGATCGCGCGGCTGATGCTCGACAACTTCCCACATGTCAAGGCGTTCTGGATCATGCAGACGCTCTCGATGGCGCAGGTGATGATGCAGGCTGGAGCCGACGACATCGACGGTACGGTGGTTTGGTACGACATCACAAAGGTCGGCGGATCCTCAACGCACCAAGAAACGAGCGTCTGGGACCTTCAGAAAGCGATCCGCGAGGCGGGGTATGAGCCGGTGGAGCGGGACACACTGTACCGGCGCGTGGAGCGTGACGGTACGAGTTGGCAGGTGTCGTAGTCGGAAGCTTCAGTCGCACGGAATCACGGCGGAGTTACCCCTCGAGCGCTTGCTCGAATCGCTCTCGGGCGCCTTCGAGCTCTGCGGTGGCTTCAAGCAGCAGGCCGATGCTGTTGACGGTCTCGAGCGTGTTGGGGTCCTCATGCGGGGCAAACGGCTGCCCGTCCTCGGTGCGGAGACCGCCGATGATCTCGCTGAAGTCGGGCTCCTTGATGTACGCGACATGCCCGTCGTTGTAGCCGATCATCCCGCCTTCGGGATCCACGGCGGGGTGCTAACTCGTATACATTAGCGCCCCAAAAATGGGGCTCAACAACACAAGTATGGGCTAAATACGTACACCCGAGCGACCAGCACCTGGGGGCTTGCAGAAAACGATCCGCGAGGCCGAGCACCTCAGTAGATCGGTACCGGCGGAGAAAGCGACGCCGGACCAATTCGATCGCACTAGACTGAGCTTATGACGACGACCTCAGCACCCGAAACCAAGGTATACAGCGCAGCCACAGCGACTCGGCTATACACCGACGAGTCACGAGAAGATATTTGGGACTATCTCACTCGATTTCTCACGAGGAATGACCCCCCGACATTCGTAAACCTCGCCTCCTCCTTTAAGCAGATCGATGACGGTCCGATTTCTGCAGGCACGACTTTCAAAGGAGTCTCTAGCCAAGGCAATCCGAAGTACGCCAAAATCACCCTCTGGCGGCCCGTCGAGGAGTTCGGTTTTGAAGAACAATCACCGACTCGCTGGGACCGACCAGAACTCTCAATCCCGTTTAGTTGGAGTCGAATGGACTTCTCGCTTCAAGACCACCCGGAGGGGACTTTGGTTGTGATCACGCGGAGAGAAAGAGCGGATTCACACAAGACAAAGCGACGCCTCCTACCAGAATGGCTTGACTCAGAGCCCCGGCTCAACCCGTATCGAGCTCCGGCGGTATTGGGTTATCTATTCAGCTCGGGGTACGGCTACCACGGAAAACCCAAAGTCGCTGACGAATTCTTGATCGAGGATGCCCCAAGCCTCCGGCAGAATTGGTAACGACTCACCCTGAGCCCCGCGTTAGCAGCCTCAAGCGGTGCCATTTCTCAATCGAATCAGTAAGTCGTCCAACGCCTGCTTCAATTCTCTCGAAGGCGTATCGGGCAAGCCCGACGCCTCGCTCGCCTCGTTCAGCTCCGCCCTGAGCTTCTCGAATTGCTCACGATGGAACTCCATGTCGGCACTTCCGATCTCTTGCCTCTCTGCCCCGGTCACCTTCCGCTCGACCAGCTCGTCGATAAACGAAAACCCAAAGCCTTTGTTGAGCTCGACGATGTTCGACTGCACCTTGCGCTCACGCATCAGGTGGATGCCCGCCATGAGCGGCCGGTAGGTGTAGAGCAGGCCCTTCACCGTCCCGTTGTCGGGCCCGGCCACGCTCTCCCACTGGCTCTTGGCGAAGCTGTCGAAGTGATAGTGATGATGACGGGTCAGGCACTTGGGTGCGAGCTCGAGCAGCTCTCGGTACCCGGGTGTCTCGTGGATCACGATGGGCGAGCAGATCTGCTCGAGGACGTACCCGTTCTTCTTGAGCAGCATCAGGAAGAACTTGCGGGCGTCGTGGGTCACCAAGTCCATCTCGATCGGCTTGTCGCGATCGAGTGTGTCGTACGTCTCGCGGGGCGGGGCGAGGCGAAGCATGTCGTCGGCGGGCGTGACGTGGCATCCTCGGAGGTCGTAGTCGTAGTCGATCGACGGGAACCCGTAGAGATGCGCCCCGCTCATCGTGACAAAGAGAAGCGGGTATGGATGCCGGTCGAGATGCTTGGCGATAAGTGCTTGGTCGAGTTGCATTGCCCCTGAGCCTATGACCGACGGCGGGGTCGACGACGCCAAGCAAGTGAGCTCGATACGGCGCGGATTCGAGGTTCCGGGGCTCTCGTCCGGCCAGTCCCGGCGTCAGCGTTCGTCACCGTTGTTGACCACGTAAACTCCCGCCCATGGCCCCACGTCTCCCAGACCTCCGACGCACCATCCGCAACATCCAGCGCGGCCAGGAAATCGTTGCGGTTCTCGCTCGATTCGGGTTCGACGACTTTGTTCAGGCCCTCGGGATCGACGAGCTCTGGGCGTACGGGAAGCGCGCCATCGGCCTGAGGGCCGCGGATGCGGAGCTTCAGCGGTTGCCCCAGCCGGTGCGTCTGCGCAAGGCGATGGAGGCGATGGGGCCGACGTTCATCAAGATGGCCCAGATCTTGAGCACCCGGCCCGACCTGATCCCCGAGGCATGGGCGACGGAGTTTGCGAAGCTGCAGTCGGGCGTGGAGGCGATCCCCGCCGACGAGATCAGGCCCCACATCGAAGGGCTCTACGGCGGGAACACCGAGGCGTATTTCGAGTCGATCGAGTGGGAGTCGTTCGCCGCGGCTTCGATGGCCCAGGCCCACAAGGCGGTCCTGAAGGACGGCACACCGGTGATCTTGAAGGTGCTCCGGCCCGGGATCTTGCAGAAGCTCGAGAGCGACATCGAGATCCTCAAGCTGCTGGCGGAAGTTGCTGAGCATCGCCTGGGTGACTTTGGCTACAAGCCGACCTTGGTGATCGAGCAGTTCGAGAGGCAGGTGCTCCGCGAGGTGGACCTGAAGCTCGAGATGAACTCGCTGAGACGCATGGAATCGCTCTTCGTGGATGACCCACGGATGGTCTTCCCGAAGACGTACGCCGACCTCACGACGTCGCACGTCCTGTGCATGGAACTCGTCGATGGCGTGCTCCTCAGCGATGAGCAGGAGGACACGTTCACCGAGGACGAACGGCGCGAGCTTGTCGCGATCGCTTCAGATGCCGTCTTCCGTCAGTGCTTCGAGTTTGGGTTCTTCCACGCCGACCCGCACCCGGGGAACATGTTTGCGATCAGGCCCCATGCCAAGGCGATCGTGCGTGAGGGCGAGGGGGCGGATTCCGGCGCCATCAAGCTTTGCTTCATCGACTATGGGATGACCGGGAGCATGGATCCGACGACGCAGGAGGCGCTCGCGGATCTTGTCCACGGCACCATCAACGGCGACCTCGACCGCGTGATCCGCGTGGTGATCACGCTGACCGATATGAGCCCGAAGCAATCGCAGAGTCGTGCGTTCCGGGCCGACGTGTGGGAGTTCATCAGCCGCTTTCAGACGGGGAGTCTGGCCGACCTCGAGATGGGCCAGTTGCTCAACGAGTTTTTCGCGAAGATCCGGCGGCACAAGCTTGAGGTACCGGCGGACATCGTGTACCTGATCAAGGCGGTGACGACGATCGAGGGCGTCGGCGAGCGGATCTGCCCGAGCTTCGACCTCGTGGGTCACGTCCGCCCGCACGTCGAGTCTTTGGTCAAGCGACGCTACGGGTTTGGTGCGATCCGGAAGCGGCTCGAGCGGAGCGTCCTCGGGTACACCGAGATGATCGAGCGGGTGCCTCGCGAGTTGGGATCGCTCACGCGGATGCTCCAGCACGAGCAGATCAGCGTGCAACTCAAGCACCAGGGTTTGGACAAGGTCACCGATGAACTCGAGCAAGCGAGCCGGAACATCTCGCTCGCGCTGGTGATCAGCTCTCTGATCGTGGGCGGCGCGATTCTGTTCCTTGCCGATCGAGCGTCGGGCGCTGAGAACGGGGTGCTGTTCATCGCGGGGATCGTGTCGATCGTGGTCGCGCTGGGGCTGGCGTTGTTCTGGGCGGTTTCGAGCGGGCTGAGGCGGTAGAGCGGGTTTGGTCGCTCCGTAGCGTCCTTCCGCACACTCGCTTGGGGAGAGCGGGGTTCAGCGCAGCAGCTTCACAACGTCAACGGCGATGATGCCCGGGGCCCTTGTCTGGGAGACGAGGACTTTCTTTTCGGGGCGGGTCATGTCGGTCTGGACGTCGATGGCGGTGCCGTGCTCGCCGCTTGAGATGATGAGCCCGACGAGTTCACCCTTGTCGTTGAAGATCGGGCCGCCCGAGTCGCCACGGACGCTCTCGCCGAAGACGAAGAAATGGGGTGACGTCGTGGCCCGGATCGTGACGTGGCTCCGGCGGACCTCGAACGTCCCGCCGCGGCGTTCGGAGAGCCCGACGAACGTCACGCGGTCGCCCGGCTCGACCGGCTCTTTCGCGAGCTTGACACCCGACCGCTGGAGCGACGTTTCGGGGGTGATGACGATCAGGTCGTCGCTCTCCCAGAAGGTCGACTCGCTGCCTTCGGCGAGGGGCGCGAGATCGGCGCCGTCGTCTGCAGCGAACGTAAGCCGGGCGTCGATGAACGCCTGATCGGGAAGCAACTTCCACCGCTTGCCTCGGACCGACTTTGAGCTATCGACGAAGACGTGGAGGGCCGACACAAGCCGGCCGTCGCTCAGCAGGGCGCCGGCGCCCGGTGAAGTGCGCACGCGCCGCTCGTCGACCTCGGTCGGGAGCTTGATGACAAAGGCCGAGCGGATCGCGCGTTCGACGGCGCGGGGGATGCGTACCGACTGATCGCGTGCCGTGGAGACGGCCGAAGTCTCTGCGTCAGGCGCCGCGTCGCCCCGATGCGCAGGACCCGCCAACACCATCGCGGCGACGATCGCGACATTCATCCGAACCGGCATAGCGAACACCTTCCGCGAGACACCCCTTGAGACCCCTTGGGACCCTCGGCTTGAGAGACTGGGCCCCCTTTGCCCTGATCAACGGATCAGGCCTTGTCCGATTGCCCGTCCGGTGAATTGTCTTTCTGGGGGCGGGCCCCGGCGATATCCGAAGCCGCGTCGAGAAGGCCGGACGCGATCTGGAAGAGCGACCCGACCCCCTGCTTGGCAACGCTGGCGGCGGTGTTCGCGGCGGTCGACGTGGCTTCCGACGCGAGCTTGGCGGGGTGCTGGGTCGCGGCTTCGATCGCCGACGCGATGTCCGACTGCGCGTCTTGGGCGGTTCGCTCGGCATGGCTCCGCACGTCGTCGGACTGCGCCTTGGCTTCTTCGGTCGCCCGAGCGACGAACCGGGTGAGGGTGTCCGAGAACAACTCTTCGATGGTGCGCAGGTCGTCGACGGTGCGCTTGAGGTCTTCCTCGGCGAAGCGCTGGCCTCGGCCTTCGGCCTCGCGGAGCGCGAGCCGCGTTGCGTTGACGCTCCTGGCGACGCCGTCGGCGACACCCGAGATCGCTTCGTTCAGGACGCCCTCTCGCTTGCCCTCGCCGGCTGACTTCACCCCCCGGGCAACACCCGCGAGCACCGAATCGGCGGTCCGCCGCAAATCGGTGAGCGCGCCGGCGTTCCCGCTGACGGCGTCGACGACAAGACCGCGGATCCGCTCACGGACGTCCGAGGCCTCGGCGGCGATGCGCTCTGCGGTGGATTCGACGGGGCCCGAGGCGGATGACTCGTGGTCGGGTGTGCCTGAGGGATCTGTGCTCATTCACGCTGTCCTTCCATAGTTCAGACAACCAACGTTAGGCCCGGGTTGTTCCCGGCCGCGACGCGTCGACGGCCCCGGGCGAGTCGCTTTCTCCCCGGGTCGCCTCGGCTTCGGCATCGCCTCCCTCGGGCTTGGCTGGCTCGTTCGACCGCGTGACAGGCTTCGAACGGTGCTGAACAACAAGCATGAGAATCGCCCCGCCGACCGCGACCGACCCGCTGACCCATTGCAATGGTCTGAGGACCTCTCCAAACAACGCGTACGACGCGGCCCCAACGGTGAACGGCTGCGTCTGCACGACTCCGCTCGAAACGGTCACGCCCAAGCGGGCGATGGAGATGTAGTAGAGAACGTGCCCGGCGGCGATCCCGACCACGGCGCTGAGGAAGAACAGGCCGAATCGCCCGGGCGCCATGTCGAGCGCCGTCAGCCCGCTCCGTTCGCCGAACGGGATCATCAGGCCAACCATGCAGAACGCGGTGATCTGGCTGATCGCGGCGAACGCGGTCATGGGGTTCGTCCCATGGAAGAACCACCGAACGGCCAGCGCGTACATCGCATACCCGGCTCCGGCGGCCATCGCGAGCCCGACGCCGGTGGCGCTCGCGCCCTCGGTGATCCCGGGCTGCAGGCCGGCGGTGGTGAGCGTCCCGACGAGCACGAGGCCGATACCCACCAAGAACAGAGGCCTCCGGATTATGGCCCGCTCGACCGGGAACAGCAGCGCCGCGCCGACGGTGACGCACACGATCTGCATCCGCAGGCCGAACGTGAGAAGGGCCGGCTCGATGAGATAATGCGCTTTCGTGAACGCGACCTGAGCGGCGGCGTTGATGAACGCGGGAACGAGAGCTGCTTTCCAGAGCCCCTCGGGGATTCCGCCTCGGGAAGCCTGCCAGAGAAGCCACGGCGCCCAGAGCACGGCGGCGAACCCGTACCGCCAGCCGTTCGAGGTCCATGGATCGACGTCGGTGGTGAACTCGCGGATGAGGAGCGGCGCGGCGGTCCATCCGGCGAGGGTGAGCACGATGGTCACGAGCCCGACCCAGGGTGAGGGCGGACGGTCATCGGTCGGCTTGGACGGATCGTTGATGGGCATAGGGCCCGCGACGGGCCCGCGGTGGACGACTGTAGACTCTGACGGTGCTCGTGAAGCTTGCGTTGGTCTTTCTGGGTGGCGGCGCCGGGGCGGTGGCCAGGTACGTGACGGTCCTCGTGGTCGACCGCGCGTTTGCCGATGGTTCGGCGTTCCCCTTCGGGACGCTCGCGGTCAACACCGTCGGGAGCTTCTTGATTGGGGTTCTGGGCGGCTTGGCGATCGCGGGAGCAAGCGAGGACGACACGGCTCAGTACTGGCGGCTCGCGCTGATCGTCGGGGTCCTGGGAGGATTCACGACGATGTCGAGCTTCGCGGCCGAAGCGGTCAAGCTGCTGGAAGACAAACGCGTGATCGCCGCGATCTTGTATGTTGTATCGACCAACGTCGGGTGCGTGGTGGCGGCGGCAACCGGGGGGCTTGCCGCGTCACGGCTCGCGTCTTGACGGAGCGTCTCATGCGAGTGTTCATCGTTCGGCACGGCAAGGCCCAGATTGTTTCCGAGACGGGCCAAGACTTCGATCGCCCCCTCGCCGAGCGCGGTGCCAAGCAAGCGGTGTATCTCGCCGATACGCTTGGGCGTGCCGCGAGCCCACCGACTTCGATCGTGGCCAGCGACGCGACTCGGGCGCACGATACAGCCAGGTCTATCGCATCGGGCCTCGGCAAGGAAATGGCCATTGACAAGCGGCTCCGCGTCGATGAGCCGGCTTCGCGCGTCATCGAGGTCATCGGGGAACACGGCGACAACGGCGCACTCTGCGTCGTCGGGCACAACCCGCAGCTCGCGCAGACGATCGCCGTGCTGACCGATGGCCCAGGCGCGACAGAGGTCCGCCTCCGCACCGGCGAGGCTTGGGAACTCGAGATCGATCCCGAACGCCCGATCGGATCGGGGCGGGTGATCGGGGTGCACCGGCTCGATGACTGATCGCGAACCGCAAGATGGCGAGATCGGCCTGTACGCCGACCCGAGCGTCTATGACATTTTGCACGCTCCCGGCACCGCGGAGGAGGTCGACGGGCTTGAGGCGATCGCCGATCGCTTCGCACCCGGGGCGACGACGTGGCTCGAACCGGCGTGCGGCACGGCTCGGCTCCTCAGAGTCGCCGCCAAGCGCGGGCGTTCGGTCGTCGGGTTCGATACAAGCCCGGAAATGACTCGATACGCGTCCGAGCGGCTCGAAGGGCGCGTGCCCCCCTCGCGCGCCAGGTTTTTCGTTGGCGCGATGGAACGCTTTGGCAAGGGCAACGTCCGCCCGGGAACGATCGGCTTCGCGTTCAACACCATCAATTCGATCAGGCACCTGATGTCTGATGTCGACCTGCACGCTCACTTCGTCGAGATGCACCGCTCGCTCTCGGCGCGGGGCGTGTACGCGATCGGCTTGAGCACGAGCGGGTACGGCTGGGAACAGCCGAGCGAAGACACGTGGACGGGGACACGAGGCCGGATCCGAGTGACGCAGGTCGTCAACTACGAACCGGCGACGCCTCCCGATCGGGTTGAGATGGTCTACAGCCATCTGATGGCCGAGCGTCCGAGGGGCACCGAACACTTCGACAGCTCATACGGACTCCGCACCTACAGCCTCGGGCAGTGGTACGACGCGATCGGGGCGAGCCCGTTCACGCTCGGGGGCGTCGTCGACGAATGGGGTGAAGACTGCGACCCGGTGGAATGCGGGTACCGGATCTACGTCCTCGAGAAAGCCTGACGCGCGATTCAGACTCAGTCCAGGCGCACCATCGACGCGTACTCGTCGTACCGCGCGTCGACATCGGCCTTTGTAATCTCAACAAGGCGATCAAGGCTGAAGCTCTCGATGGCGAAGCTGGCGATGATCGTCCCGTGCGCCATCGAACGACGGATCGCGTCGAAGGAAACATCCGCGCTCTGAGCCTGGCTGGCCGCGAGGTGGGCCATCATGCCTCCGGCGAAGCTGTCGCCGGCACCCGTCGGATCGACAACCTTCTCAACCGGGAACGCGGGGAGCGCCGCGAGTCCGTCTCGGTGGACGAGCAGGGCGCCGTGCTCGCCCTTCTTGACGACGACGAACCGCGGGCCGTGCTCGAGGATGTGCCTGGCGGCCGTGACGGGGTTCTTCTTCCCGGTGAACTGCTCGGCCTCTTCGTTGTTCAGCACGAGCCCGGTGACCTTGCCGAGCAGTTCGGTCAGCTCGGGCTTGGCGATATCAATCCACAGGTTCATCGTGTCGGCAACGGAAAGCGTCGCGCTGGGGAGGTTGGCGAGCAGGTCCATCTGCACGGCGGGGTGCGAGTTCGCGAGGAAGACCGCCCTTGAGTCCTTGTAGCTGTCGGGAACAGGCGCCGGGGCTTCACCCAGGACACCGAGCTCGGTGAAGAGCGTGTCCCTCTGGTTCATGTCCTCGTGGTACTTGCCACCCCACCGGAAGGTCTTTGAGCCCTCTCGGGTCTCGAGGCCTTCGAGGTCGATGCCGTCGAACCGCTCGAAGACCCCTCTGAGTTCAGGGGGGAAGTCGTCCCCGACTGCCGCGACCAGCCGCACCGGGCTGTACAAAGACGCGGCCGCGGAGAAGTAGACGGCCGAGCCGCCGAGGATGTTTTCTCTTTGCTGGCCGTCAGGCGTATGAACGGTGTCAATGCCGATAGATCCGGTAACGATCAAGCTCATGGTCCAGAGTAGACCGCAAGGGGGTTCTGATCACCTGTGTCGGCGATGCGAGACCAAGCCCGGGACGCGTTCGGCCTGACGGAATGTTCAGACTCTGCAAAATTGAAGTGATGCACGACGCGAGACTCGATTCGGCTGCGGTTCATCGGGCCTCACCCCTACGCCAAGGACTCGCTTGATCTAGTATGCCCGCGCCTCTCCACAAACGGTCAGGATGATCGTTAGCGTTGAGTTTCGGACGCGGCGGGGTCCTTTACGCCGCTGGGGACACCGAGGAAGACCAAGGAGCGATACGGCCATGCCGAAAGGTATTTGCTACACCGCCACCCGCCGCGATCGCGGCGCCCGCGGGTTCACGCTGATCGAGCTGCTCGTCGTCATCGCGATCATCGCGCTGTTGATCGGGATCCTTCTCCCCGCACTCGGCGCCGCGAGGCGAGCGGCCCGCGCGGTGGTGTGTCAGTCCAACATGCGCCAGCTTGCGCTCATGCACGCGAGCTACTCACTCAGCAACGATGAGTGGATCGCCGGGAGCCCGACGACCAGCGGCTGGGACGCCATCGGCGGCGATTTCGGCGGGTCGAACGGGTTCTTCAACGGTGTCGCGATGCAGTCGTACGACTTCATCGGCCCGCTTGCCGCCGAATCGGGCCTTGAAGGCCCCGGCGCGAGCTTCCGGGGCACGCCCGGAGACGTCGCCGATGAGTTCCGCTCGCGCCGATTCGATTGGTACCGCGAAGACCTTGAGTTCTTCAACTGCCCGGAAAACCAAGCGCTCGCGAAGCCATACAACGGCGCCGTCGCAGACGAGATCAACGGCTTCACGACTGGCCGGATGATCGGCTACAACATGACGACGCAATTCGTCTCGACGACCGAGTCGACGCCGTTCGGCACGAGTGGATTCCTTGCGAACCCAAGCAACCCGCGTCCGGTGAACCGCCGGGCGTATCTCCCTCGTCAGAACCTTGTCGGAACGCCTTCTGCCAAGGTGGCGGTGTTCGAAGGGCACCGTTGGTCATCCACGAGCCGCAGCGAAGACCCGGACTTTGACATCGCGATCGACGGTGACTTCGGCGGCGCTTTCGCAGGCACAGGCCCTTGGTTCAATGGGAGCCGTGAATATGCCCGGCCCGACCCGAGCCTCCCGTCAGTCATCGCGCGATTCTTCGTCGACCGTCGCCCTCTTGCTATGCGCCACGGCACGCCGCCGGACCAGAACGGGCGCTACCGCTCGGGCGGTCAGGCCAACGCTGCGTTCTTCGACGGCCACGTCGAGACCAAAACCGACACCGAGTACATAGAACCGCTTCTCTGGATGCCCGTTGGTACAGTGAACGAGAACAACGCGGACGATAGCTACTGGGAGGACGCCCTGGAGCTGTACCCCGACCAAACCGGAGAGGGATATGTCTTCTAACAACGCGGGCAGCCTCCTCAGTGACATCGACATCGCCGACACCGGTAAGAAGGCGAAGAAGGAGGCTTCTGGCGGGGGAGGCGGCGTCGAGGTCCCAGGGTGGGCTCAGGCGCTCATCATCCTCGCTGCCCTCGGCATCGCAGGATGGACCGTCTGGAGCTTCTCCGGAAGCACCAACAAGATGGAAGCCTCAAGCCGCGAGCGTGTTCTTATCGACGTGAATACCGGCGAAGTCTTCGAGAGCTACCGGATCAGCGAAGGCGACAGCGTCCCGTTCAAGAACCCGGATACCGGTGAAAACACACTTTGGCCCGCCGAAGAGTGCTTCTGGACCGTTGAAGGCGGGGCGTCCCTCGAACCCCACTACGTTTTGCTCGATGAATATAAAGGACTGCCAGGACCGACCAAGTGCCCCGTGTGCGGCAGGGTCGTGAAACAGCACAACCCGCTTCCGCCGATCGAAGTGCTCGTCGAGGCCGCCGAAGCGGCGCAGCCGTAGATCAACGGACTGACGACACCTCGATTGCTGGATTGACTCCACCCGGCGCGGCTTGCCCTGCAAGCCGTGCTGTCGTTTTGTCCACGGTTACTTCTTGGCCTGCTTCGCCCACGAGTCCTTCAGGGTCACCGTCCGATTGAAGACCGGTCGTCCGGCGTTTGCGGTCTCCGCCGCGTCGACGCAGAAGTACCCCGTCCGTTCGAACTGGAAGCGCTCGATGCCGTCGGCGAATGCGCCCGTCCCCGAGGCCCTTTCCTCGATGGTCGTCGCCCAGTTGGGCTCGAGGCGTGCCCCTTCGATCAAACGGAGTGACTCGGGGTTGAGATCCTCAAGATGGTCGCGTTTCTTTCCGGGACGATCGGCGGCATAGAGCCGGTCGAAGGCCCGGACGGTCACCTCGTTCGACGTGTTCGCCTCGACCCAGTGAATCGTACCCTTCACCTTCCTGACCTTGCCCTCGGCATCCGGCGGCGGCGCGTCGCCCCCTCGCGTCTGCGGGTCGTAGGTGCACTTGAGTTCAACGACATCACCGTCGTCGTTCTTCACGACTTCGTTGCACGTGATCCAGTACCCGTAACGGAGCCGGACCTCACCCCCGGGCTTGAGGCGGAAGAACTTCTTCGGTGCGTCCTCCATGAAGTCGGTTCGTTCGATGTAGAGCGTCTTGCCGAACGGGACGATCCGGGTTCCGGCGCCCTCGTCCTCGGGGTTGTTCAGGGCCGTCATGTCTTCGATGCGTTGCTCGTCGCCTTGATCACCCCAGTTGGTGATCGTGACCTTGATCGGGTCGAGCACGCACATGCGCCGAGGAGCACGCTTGTTGAGGTCTTCGCGAACCGCGTTCTCGAGCAATCCATAGTCGTGCATGCTGTTGAACTTGGTCACACCGACTTCGTTCGCGAGCGCCCGGATAGCCTCGGGGGTGACACCCCGGCGCCTGTGGCCCGAGAGCGTGGCCATGCGTGGGTCGTCCCAGCCGGTCACGATCCCCTCATCGACGACCTGCTTCATATATCTCTTCGACATCACGACAGTCGAGAGGCTCATCCTCGCAAACTCGGTCTGCTGGGCGTGGTGGATCTTGCCAGCGTCGTCGCGCCCTTGGTTCACCGCATCGATGAACCAGTCGTACAAAGGGCGGTGGGCCTCGAACTCGAGCGTGCACAGGCTGTTGGTGACGCCCTCGATCGAATCCTCAAGGCCGTGGGCCCAGTCGTACATCGGGTACACGTGCCAGCGATCACCGGTCCGGTGGTGCGGCGCGTTCACCACACGGTACATGACCGGATCACGCAGGTTCATGTTGGGGCTGGCCATGTCGATCTTGGCGCGGAGGACGGCGCCGCCGTCTTCGACGCGTCCTTCGACCATGTCGTTAAACCGGGCGAGCGATTCGGCGGCCGGCCGGTCGCGGAACGGGCTGGGCTTGCCCGGCTCCTTGAGCGTTCCACGCATCGAGCGGATCTCGTCCGCCGTCGACTCGTCGACGTAGGCGAGGCCCTTCTGAATCAGCTCGACCGCCCAGTCGTGCATCTGCTCGAAGTAGTCGCTCGCGAACTTCACCCCCGCGAGCGGATCATCCTCGGAGTACCCGGGCCAGCGGAACCCAAGCCAGCGGATGTCCTCGATAATCGCGCGGACGTACTCCGCTTCTTCCTTCTCGGGGTTGGTGTCGTCGAAGCGGAGCACGCACGAGCCGCCGTACTCCTCGGCAAGCCCGAAGTTCAGACACAGGCTCTTGCCGTGCCCGATGTGCAGATACCCGTTGGGCTCGGGCGGGAAGCGTGTGCGTACGACCGAGCGATCGCCCGGCTCGCCCCAACGGCCCTGCTCGACGTGCTCGTCGATCATCTGCTGGATGAAGTGACGGCTCGGCGCCTCGGGCGTTGCGTCGGACGGAGTGTCGTAGTTGGCATCAGGCTCGATCGGATCGGTCATTGGCTGGCTCTCGGGGGCGTCGGAGGAGCGTGTCGGGCGAGCGTATCCGCATTCACCTGGGTCGACTTCAGACTCGACGTCCATCTTCGATTCGCAAGCGGAGTGCGGAGGGAACGATCCCCAAGCCCGAAGGCTCCACGCGGGTTCAAGCCGCGGGCGACACCGACCGTCGCTTCACACTCCGAACGCGGATGGCGGTGGACTCGAACCACACGCTCTGATGAACGCCGACCGCTTAGCAGGCGGTGACCGGACCTCCCGGCATCACCATCCAAACGGAGCGCGGAGGACACGATCCCCAAGCCGCGCGCGGCGACTCCTCCCGCCTTCCAAGCGGGGACGGGCCCACGCCCGCTTCACGCTCCGGATGAGGAAGGCGGGGGGCACGATCCCCAAGCCGTACGGCTCCACCCGCTTTCGAGGCGGGGGCGGCGCCGACCGCCGCTTCACCTTCCAGATGATCGAGGCGGCCAGGGCCAAAACGACAACCGGCCGACCCCGAGGGACCGACCGGTACACTTCATGCGAGTAACGAACACGCAGCTACCGAGCGGGCCCTTCCAAGGACGAAGACGGACTCGATGAACTTTGCTGCTGTGTCATAAGCGAAGAGTATCGTTCGCTGAGAGATCTGAATCAAGAGCGGAGACCCAAATTGTCCGACACCGACCTCGTCACCGCACGTGCGAAGTTCCCAGGCGTTGGCGCACTCCGCTTGTCCGCAACGCCTCGGGGACTCCGCGAGATCAGCTTCGTCGATGACGATGCACCGGGAAACGAAGCGTGCCCCTCGCCGATTGCTTCGACGCTTGAGCAACTCAGCGGGTACTTCGCCGGTACACGCCGCGTGTTCGACGTCCGGCTCGATCTGCAAGGCACCGACTTCCAACGCTCCGTGTGGACCGCGCTGCTCGATATCCCATTCGGCCAGACCCGCAGCTACGCCGACATCGCCCGCGCGATCGGCAATCCCGACGCGGTCCGAGCGGTGGGCCTTGCCAACGGGCGCAACCCCGTCTCCATCATCGTGCCGTGCCACAGGGTGATCGGCTCGGACGGCTCGCTGACCGGGTACGGTGGCGGGATGGACCGCAAGCGGTGGCTGCTTGCGCACGAAGGCGTCGAAGGGTTTGCCACGCCGGCGCTGTTCGCGGAGGTTTCAGGATGACACCACTCAGCGAAGGGGCCGATGCCTTTGTTATCGAGGCGGGCCACGTCTACCTCAACGGCGCGAGCATCGGTCCAAGGCTTCGCACCGTCCACGAGGCGGGGCAACGGGCGCTCGAGCGCTGCGCACGCCCTTGGGAGCTCGATCAGGAAACGTGGTTCGACGACGCGAACGCCATCCGCCCGATGGCCGCGGAGCTCTTCGGCGCGCGGCCGCACGAGATGGCGTTCGTACCTTCGGTCAGCTACGGAATGGAAACCGCGGCGCGGAACCTGCCCCTCGAGCACGGCCAGTCGGTCGTCTGCCTCGACCGCCAGTTCCCATCGAACCACTACCCTTGGCGGCGCAAGGCCGACGCCGTGGTCGCCGATGTCGTGACGGTCCCAACGCCTTCCGATTCGGACTGGACCTCGGCAACCCTCGAGCACGTCGAGACGCGGACCGCGATTGTCGCCGTGCCCAACGTGCACTGGGCCGACGGCGCTCGGCTCGACCTGCACCGGATCGGGGCCCGTTGCCGCGAGGTCGGAGCGGCCCTCGTGCTCGATCTCACCCAATCCGTCGGCGTGCTTCCCACCGACCTCGGCGCCATCGACGCTGACTTCGCCGTCGCCGCCGGGTACAAGTGGATCTTGGGCCCCTATGGCTGCGGGTTCCTCTTCGCCGCCGAGCGCCACCACACCGGTGAACCGATCGATCCGAACTGGATCACCCGAGTCGGCAGCAACCGATTCGACAAGATCGCGGTCTACACCGACGAATACCAGCCCGGTGCTCTCCGCTTCGACGCAGGCGAGTACACCAACTACATACTTCTTCCGATGATGAAAGCCGCTCTCGCGACGACCACCGCCTGGTCACGAGCCGGCCTCGCAGAGTCCCTCGGAGACATCACAAGGGGGCTCGCCGATGTCGCCGCCGCGTTCGATTGGACGGGCACCGCCGGCGAGCACGCCAGCCCACACATCATCGGGCTCGAGCATCCAACCATCGACGCGAGACAAGCCGCCGTCGCGCTGCACGACCACGGCGTCAAAGTCAGCGCCCGCGACGGCAAGCTCCGGCTCAGCCCTCACCTCAACGCGGCCGGCGAACAAACCATCTCGGCCTTCCGCTCGGCCCTCGCGTCGATCTCTTGAGTCAGGGGTTCCAGACCGGCTCGCTCAGCGCCGGCTGATCGGTGTAGCCCTCGTGCGTGCCGCCGTAGAACGTATCGCGGTTCCATTCCGCAAACGGGCCACCCCGACGGAGACGCTCGGGCAGGTCGGGGTTGGAGATAAAGAGCTTCCCGTACGCGATCGCATCGGCGTGCCCGCTCGCGATCGCCTCGGCGCCGCTCTCCGGCGTGTAGCCACAGTTGGCCACGTATCCAGAGCCGCCGGAGCCCTTGAACGCATCGCGAATCTCAACAAGCCCAGCCGCCGCTTCTGGCGTGGGCTCGGACCCGTCGATCGGACGCTCAACGACATGCAGGAACGCCAGCCCGAGACCACCCAGCCGTTCGGAGAGCCTCACAAAGGTCGTTCTCGGATCCGAGTCCTCAAGGTCGTTGAACGTGTTGTATGGGCTCACGCGGTAGCCGACGCGCCCCTCGCCCCACACGCCCACGACCGCTTCGGCAACCTCGACCCCGAGCCGCGTCCGGTTGTCGACCGAACCGCCCCACTCGTCGTCACGGGTGTTCACGCCGTCACGGGTGAACTGATCGAGCAGGTACCCGTTCGCGCCGTGGATCTCGACGCCATCGAACCCCGCCGCCTTGGCCATCTCGGCGCCGTGCCTGAACTGCTCGACGATGCCCGGGACTTCAGAAGTCTCGAGCGCTCGCGGCTCCGAGACATCGAGCATGCCCGACTCGTGACTCGTGTACGTCTTGCTCTTGGCCCTCGCCGACGTCGGCGCAACCGGGCGCTGTCCGTCGGGCTGCAAGTCAACGTGACTGATCCGCCCGACATGCCAGAGTTGCAGCGCGATCCGACCGCCCGCCGCGTGCACCGCGTCGGTGACCAGCCGCCAGCCTGCGACCTGCTCTTCAGAATGAATCCCGGGCGTGTACGCGTAGCCCTTGCCCTGCGGGCTCACCTGCGTCGCCTCCGCGATGATGAGGCCCGACGGAGCACGCTGGGCGTAGTACTCTGCGTTCATCTCCCAAGGAATATCACCAGGCTGCTTGCTGCGGCTCCGGGTGAGCGGGGCCATAAAGACACGGTTCGGAGCGCGGAAGTCGCCCATGGAAACGGGCGAGAGAAGCGGATTGGCAGGCGCGGACATCGGCGGAACCTCCATTGTTCAACGGTCGCACGACCGTCGAACGTTAGGCGCCGCCCCGGTATTCCGACGTCACGGCGAAATCACGCTTCAGTGTGGGCATCGATGCACCGGTCGATCCTTGCCAGCACAGACTCACGCGTGAGCAGCGCGAGCGACTCGCCCAAAGGCGGGCTCACGGCCGTCCCCGTCAGAGCGACGCGCAGCGGCGCCGCAACCTTGCCCAGGCCAAGCTCACGGGCCTCCGCGAATCCATGGATCGCCTTCTCGATCGCCTCGGGCTCCCAGGGCTCGGTCATCTCCAACACCGCCCGGATATCAGGCAGAACCGAGAGCCCGTTCGGCTCGCCCTTCAGGAGTCCCTTCTTGACCGCCTTCTCGTCGTAGCCAAAGCCGTCATCGGGCTCGATGGCGAACGCGATCGCACCGGACGCGTCAGACAGTGTTTTGGTCCGGGGGCGGGCCGCCTTGGCCGCGAGAGCCCATCGCTTGCGATCGCACTGCGCCCACGCGGCCAGGCGTTCGTCGAACCGCCTCGCCCACTCGTACCACTGGTCGGCGAAATCTTCATCCGACATCTGGTGCTGGATCGTGTCCGCGTTGAACGCCAGCAGCTTCTCGCGGTCGAACTTCGAGTTCGACTTCCCGATCCGATCGGTCCCGAAGTTCTCGGCAAGGAACGCCGCGTCGAACCGCTCGACGTCACCCCCCGGGTTCCACCCGAGCAGGGCGATGAAGTTCACAACGACCTCGGGCAGGTACCCCGCCGCCCGGAAGTCTTCGACATCGATCTCGGGCAATGCCACGTCGAGCGCCTTCGCAACATCGCCGACCTGCTCGCGGGTCAATTGCCTCGTCTTATCCTTGAGCCATTTCGTGAACTCGTCGCCATCCACCGACTCGGCCGGCGACGACTCGAGCTTCGCGTCCTTCACCGCTTTCTTCGCCGTCTTGTCCTTGTCGCGCTTGCTCATCTTCGTACCGTCGACATTGAAGATGAGAGGCATGTGCGCATACCGAGGCGCCGGAAGGCCGAGCGCCCTCTGAAGAGCAACATGCTTGGGCGTGTTGTTGAGGTGCTCCTGTCCACGCAGGACGTCGGTCACACCCATCAGCGCGTCATCGACGACGACCGCAAAGTGGTACGTCGGCATCCCGTCGGCCTTGCGGATCACCAAGTCGTCGAGCTCCTCGTACGGGAACGTGACTTCACCGAGCACCTCGTCGTGCACCGTCACCGGCTCGGCGGGCATCTTGAACCGCAGCACGTGAGATTCGGTCTTCGCACGCTCGAGCGCCGCCGCGAGGTCGTACCCCTCCGGCTGGCGATACACAAAGCTCCGCTTCGCGGCCTCCGCCGCCTTCCGCATCGCGCCCAGTTCTTCGGGCGTGTCGAAGGCGGGGTACGCCAGCCCCTTCTCGATCAGCTCAGCGAACTTAGCATCATAAAGATCGCCCCGATCACTCTGGAAGAAGGGGCCAACGCCTCGGGGGTCCCCGCCCAGTTCAACACCATCGACCCCGAGCTCCGGTCCTTCATCCCAGCCGATCCCGAGCCAGGCGAGGTCTTCGACGATCCCCCGGACAGCGTCGAAGCTCGACCGTTTCCGGTCGGTGTCCTCAATTCGGAGAAGGAAGGTCCCCCCCGCCCTCCGGGCCGCGGCCCAGCAAAAAAGCGCCGTCCGAGCCCCGCCGATGTGGAGGTGGCCGGTGGGAGAAGGGGCGAACCGTGTCATCGTGCCATCGCTCATGGCGCGAGCGTAGCCACTCTGACCCCGGTTCAGTCAAAGGAGAGTCTTGTCCAAAAGACGCCCCTCTTGGTATGCTGCAGGGTCCCCCGTTGGCGGCCGCGTTCGTGGCCGCTCGGGGTCGAGCGGCTTGCGCTGAAAGGAGCTCGCCTATGTCTGTCCGTCCCGCTTCCGATATCCGCAACATCCTCATCACAGGTCAGTCCGGGGCCGGCAAGACGACCCTTTGCGAGCGGCTTCTCTTTGCCACCGGCGAGATCACCCGAATGGGGAGCGTCGAGGAAGGCAACACCGTCTCCGACTGGCGCGACTCGGAAAAAACACACAAGCACTCGCTCTACACCACCGTCATGCACTTCGATCACGAGGACCACACAGTCAACCTCGTGGATGCTCCGGGAACGCCCGACTTCATCGGACACGCCATCGCCGCCTTCCCGGCCGTGGAGACCGTTGCGGTGGTCATCGACGCGCACCGAGGCATCGAGCCGGTGACCCGCCGCATGATGGCCGTTGCGAAGCAGCGCAACCTGCCCCGCATGATCATCGTCAACAAGATCGATGAGTCGACCGCCGACCTCGCCGAGCTGACCGCCCAGATCCGCGAGTCGTTCGGCCCGGAGTGCCTGGCGGTAAACCTGCCCTCGGCCGACCGCGAGGGCATCATCAAGGTCTTCGATGAAGAGGGCCAGGGCGAGCCCTTGTTCAGCTCCGAAGAGGAAAGCCACCAGCGCATCATCGAGCAGATCGTCGAGATGCAAGACGACCTGATGACCCAGTACCTCGAAGAAGGCGACGACGCCAACCTCGACAAGCAAGCGGTACACGACGCGTTCGAGGCAGCCCTTCGTGACTCGCACCTCGTCCCTATCTGCTACTGCTCGGCGAAAACCGGCGCCGGCATCGACCACCTGCTCCACGTCATCGCCAGCCTTCTGCCCAGCCCGCTCGAGGGCAACCCCCGCCCGTTCCTCAAGGAAACCGACGGCGTCGAGGTCCAGTTCCCGCCCGAAGCGGAGGGGAACAACCCGGTCCTCGCCCACGTCTTCAAGGTCACCGCCGACAAGCACCTCGGCAAGCTGGGCGTCTTCCGCGTGCACCAGGGCACCGTCAAGAGCAAATCCGAACTCATCATCGACGACCAGAAGAAACCGATCCGCGTCGGACACCTCGTCAAGCGTCAGGGCCGCGACCACGAAGAGGTCGAAGCCCTGGGCCCGGGCGATATCGGCGCCGTGGGCAAAATCGACGAGCTGCACTTCGACGCGACGCTCCACCAAGACCACGATCTCGACTCGGTCCACCTCGCCCCACTCCCCTTGCCCAAGCCGATGTACGCCCTCGCCATCGAGCTGAAGAACCACGCCGACGAAACCAAGTTCAGCGCCGCGATCCACCGTCTGACCGCCGAGGACCCCTGCCTCAAACTTGAACGCATCGCCGCGACCAAGCAGACACTTCTCCGAGGGCTTGGCGAGTTGCACCTCCGCGTCGCGATGGAACGCCTCGAGGACGAGCACAACATCGAGCTGCTCACCGAAACGCCCAAGGTCGCCTACAAGGAGACGATCCGAGGCTCCGCCGAGGGCCACCACCGGCACAAGAAACAGACCGGCGGCGCCGGACAGTTCGGCGAGGTCTACCTCCGCGTCGCGCCGATCGACGTGGGCGAAGACCAACCCGAGTTCGAGTTCGTCAACGCGACCGTCGGCGGCTCGGTGCCCCGCCAGTTCATGCCAGCGATCGAGAAGGGGGTTCGCCAGGCCCTCGAACACGGCGCTGTCGCCGGCTACCCGATGACCGGTGTCCGCGTCGAGGTCTACGACGGAAAGCACCATCCCGTCGACTCGAAGGAAGTCGCCTTCATCGCCGCTGGCAAGAAGGCGTTCATCGACGCGGTCACCAAGGCCCACCCGGCGCTGCTCGAACCCTTCGTCACCGTCGAGGTCACCTGCCCGTCATCGCACATGGGCGATATCTCGGGCGATCTCTCGACCAAGCGGGGTCGCATCCAAGACACCGTCATGCTCCCGGGCGACATGTGCACGATCGTTGCGACCGCACCGGCCGGCGAGCTCCAGAACTTCTCGACCGAGCTTAAGTCGATCACCGGAGGCACCGGAAGCTACACGATCGACTACTCGCACGACGAGCCGACGCCGCCGCATATCCAGCAGGAAGTCATCGCGGCGTTTGAAGGCCACGCAGACGACGACTGAAGCGTCTTCACTGAACGTATAGCGCCACGAATTCAGCTTTCTCGACCGGGAGCCCGCCGGATTGACTCCGGCGCGGGTTCCGCAAGCGAGTGCGCGGCCGGAGGCCGCTACGGAGCGATCAAACCTGCTCAAGTGCCGAGTGTCGTGGTCTGATGAGCCAAAGGCGATGAAGCCGGCGAACGGGCGGCGCGAAACGACGCGGACCTTCGAACGCCGTCCGTTCGTGGGCTTCGCTCCGCTCAGACCACGGCACCTGACGCCGATCTACTTCACTGGGAGCTCTCGTACCCGAAGACCTCCCCGATCTCTTTCCCAAACGCCTCCGCGATCCGGAACGCCAGCTCCAGCGTCGGCGCGTACTTGCCCTTTTCGATCGCAACGATGGTCTGCCGACTCACCTCGACCTTCTGCGCGAGCTCTTGCTGCGTCATCTCGCCGGTTGCGAAGCGCAGTTCTCGGATGGTGTTTGTCACGCGCGTCCCGCCTTTCTTGCTGGGCCCGCCCACGTCAGCGACCAACCTTGTACGAGGCGATGACCGACCCCATCTGCACCATCTCCGCCACCACCAGCGACACCATCAGGAGGTGCGCCGGGAACAGTCGGTGCGTCCACCACGCGTCGATACCGGCGTTCACCGCGAACTGCTGCGCGATGATGCCGACCGCCGCGACCACCGCCGCGATCCCGAGCACCACCCCCGACGGCGCCGCGGCCCGGAGCTGAATCAAATGGTCGCGTTCGTCGTCCCTTTCCTCCGGCGATCGGATCGACGCGTAGATCGAGGTGCCGATCGAGATCGCGATCACCCCCACCGTCGCCCCGATCCAGGCCACCGCGGCCCGCATCGGGCTCGTCGGATCCAACAGAACCCACGCCGTCGCAGGTCCGAACGTCGCCAGCAGGGCCACGATCGTCCCTCGGGCCAGCCGCTCCTGAAAGTCCGCTCCACCACCACTCGAGTTCATCGCTGCACTCCAACGGGGACCATCCCCCGTGTCGTGTATATTTGACATTGAGTCGACGATCTTGCACCTCATGTCGTGTTTATTTGACATTTTGTGTCGGCCGGCTCGGGCGGTACCTTGAGGGCTATGCCATCTGACCTCGATCGCATCATCAAGACTTCCAAACGCCTCGAATCGCTCCTCGAGCACGGCCTGGGCGGCCACGGCAAGGGGCTGCACGAGAAGGCCAGTTCGGTGGAGTCGAAGCTCACGCCCGACCTGGTCCGCGACATCCGCACGGTCGCGACCGTCCGAAACAAACTGGTTCACGAGGAGGGCTACGACAAAATCGAGAACCGCTCGGAGGTCTTCGAACGCGCCAAACGGGCCGAGGACGCCCTCGAGAAACTCGCCTCGGGTCCGCGCAAGCCCCAGTGGTTCACCGCGACGGCCATGGCCGTCCTCGTGCTCGTCGGCCTCGCGACCGCTGCTTTCCTTGTCCTCAAGCTCCGAGGCATCATCTAGGGCGTCCCTGCGGCCTAATCACACCCCGTTCCAGCCCCTCGCCCGGCGCACTCCCCGCGCCAACCCACAAAATCTGCCGTCTCCGAGCGCAATCTGCGATTCTTCGGGTCGCTCGCGGTGTTAGTGTTCACGAAGCATGGACGCCATCCCCCCCACCATCCCCTTCTCCGTCGCCAAGGCCTACGGCGTTAAAGCACCAGCCAAGACGGTCACCGTTCAACCCGTCGGCCCAGGCACGACGCCGGTCTCCAAGCCGGGCACCAATCCCGTCGCTAAGGCGCTCATCGCACCGCAGGTCGACGCCGCGACGCTGACCACCAAGACGCTGACCAAGAAGATCGCGTCGTTGGTCGCCGCGAAGGTCGACGCGCCGGCGGTCGCGACGCCCGTCAAACCGATCACCGCCGCTCCGGTGACGTCTGCCACCGACGCCCTTGCCTTCTATCGCCGGCCCACGGACGCGGTCGACGTCGCCACCGAAATCGCGGTCGGTCGATCGCTCGATACCCAGGGCTGACGCCGGCTCTGAATCGTCCTGGCTCGAACGAGTGGCGAACCCAAACCGAGTGCTCAAAACCGGCCGGCCCCGCCGATACCCTCGTCTATGACGATGGCCCCGATTGGTTCGACTTCACCTGCACTCCAGACCGCCCGCTGGCCGATCGAGCCCGGGCTTACCCTCTTGAACCACGGCAGTTATGGCATCTGCCCCGAGTACATCCACGGGCGTCAAGCCCAGCTCCGCCTGCTGATCGATTCTGATCCGGTCCGCTACTACCTCCACCGCCTTGAGGACTTGTCGGACGAGGCCCGCGCGGCGCTCGGCGCGTTCGTGAACGCCGACCCCGAAGACCTCGCGCTGGTGCAAAACGCGACCTTCGCCGTCGCCACTTGCCTGCACGCGATCGACTGGCAACCGGGCGACCGCGTGGTCGTGACCGATCACGAATACAACGCGACGCTCAACGAGATCGACCGGCTCGTGCGGACCCGAGGCATCGAGGTGGTCCACGCGAAGATCCCGCTCCCACTTTCCGGACCAGACCAGATCATCGAGGCGATCGCGAATCAGATGAACGATCGGACGCGTCTGGTCGTCGCGAGCCATATTGCGAGCGCGAGCGCGATCGTGCTCCCCGTCGAGCGCATCGTGAAGCTCTGCCGTGATCGGGGTATCGAGGTGCTGATCGACGGGGCGCACGCCCCGGGCCAAATCGACATCGACCTCGCGTCGCTCCGCCCGACGTACTACGCGGCGAGCTGCCACAAATGGCTCTGCACGCCGAAGGGAGCCGCGTTCTTCTACGCCGACAAGTCGGTGCAAGACCGCGTCCAACCGCTCGCGCTGTCGTGCCGCGTGCACCAGAAGCGCGACGACCGGGCCGCGTTCCTTTGTGACTTCGACTATGTCGGAACCGTTGACAGCACCGCCTGCTTGGTCGTGCCAGATTGCATCGAACATCTGGGGGCTCAGCGTCCAGGCGGGTGGGACCAGCTCCGCGCCGAGAACCACGAACTTTTGCTCGAGGGCGCACGCGTCGTCCGCGACCGGTGCGGGCTCGCGCCGACCTACCCCGAGCCGCTGGCGAGCGAACTCACCGGGAGTATGTACTCGTTGCTGCTGCCGCCCAACCCCGATCCGTCGCGGCGCACGATGTACGACGACCCGCTCCATGACCGCGTGATGGAGCACAAGATTCAGGTGCCGATCTGGACGCTCGAAACCGCCGGCGTACGCGTGTGCCGCTTGAGTGCCCAGATATACAACACCATCGACGAATACGAGCGGTTCGCGGACGTGCTGGCCGACGAGCTCGAACGGGAACGGGCCGGCCGCGGCTAGTTTTTTGAATCGGCGCGCAAGCGGAGCGAGACCCGTGCGTCGAGGGGGCAAGGAGATCGCTCCATGCCCGGAACGACCGCGTATCCAGACAGCATCGACGACACGGCGGCCCTGATCGCCTACACCCGCACAGGCGATCCTGACGCGTTCGCTGTGCTCATCCGCCGCTATGGGTCGATGGTCCTTGCGACTTGCCGGCGCACGCTCCGGAACAACGCCGACGCCGAAGACGCCGCCCAGGACACGTTCCTGAAGCTCGCCCAGCAGGCCTCCACCATCCGTGAGAACACCGGCGCCTGGTTGCACGCGGCCGCGATGACGACGTCGATCGACCTCATCCGCAGACGCGGCGCCCAGCGCCGCGCTGAGCAGAAAGCAACGCCCAGGGTCGATGCCGCTCAAGCGGACCCAACCGACGCGGCGTCATGGCGCGACGTCGAGCCCTTGATCGATGACGCCCTCGCCGAACTGAGCGACGCCGACCGAGACCTGCTCGTCGCTCGGTTTCTCGCGGGGCGTTCTCTGGCCGATATCGCAGAAAGCTCAGGCGTGAGCGAGGGGACGGTCTCGAGGCGAGCCAAGCGGGCGCTCGAGAGACTTCGCACCGTCATGGCGGCGTCCGGCCTCGCGCTCGGAGGGGCCGCGTCGCTCGAGGCGATCCTCGGGCACGCGGCCGCCGGAGCTGTCTCACCGGCGCTGGCTGCGACACTCGGGAAGATCGGGCTTGCCGGCCTCGGTGCGACCGAGGGCGGCGCACCGACCGGGAAAATCCTTGCGGGCGTGATCGCCACTGTCGCGGTCATCACGAGCGTCGCGCTGCTCGTCGCAACGCCGGCGACGATCAGTGGCTCAGGGCAGCCCGCGCGACGTTCGACGGACGCGGCCCCCGTCGAGCTCGGTCCCGAAAGACCCTCGCGCCGAACGAGCAGGTACTCGAGCGTCTCGACCGCCGATGACTCGTTTACCGGGCGAGGGGTCTTCATCGGCGCCCGCGGGCTCTCCATCGGGCACGGCTACTTTCCTGAAACTGGCGAGAACATCCGCGCGTTCATTCGCTTTATCGACTCCGAGACCGTTCGGGCGGAAGGCGAGCCCGACCGGGTCATCTTCAACTCGGTCGTTGATTCCATCTCGCCGATCGACCTGCCCTACGGGCGATTCCGACTCGGTCAACGCCTCAGAATCGAGGCTCACTTCGACAAATGGGGCCGGCTCGTGCTCCAAGAGCTCGATGGCGAAGCGCAACTCGGCCGGAACGAGCCATCGTGGTACGGCGTTCGCCCGCCGCCGGGCTGGCCCGAGTTCGGGCAGATCCCCGATGAGGCCGGGCCTCATGGACTGCTCGGACCTTGGGCCGAAGCCGAGCGCATCCCACTCAGCCTGTCGCGGAACGAGATCCGCCTCGGGACCGACGTGTGGGCCGCATCACGGTTCCGGATTATCGAATGGGAACGCGCCGAGGGATACAGCCGCGTTCTCGCGATCGAGGCCGGCGGGCGCAACCCGAGGCTCATCGGCACGCGGATCAAGCTCTTGATCCGCGAAGAAGAAGACGGCTACTCACTCGGCTTCTTCGAGCCCGGAAGCGCACGTGCCGACTCATTCCCCGGGTCGTTCGAGTTCAGCCCCAGGAATCCCCTTCGTATCCTGCGATTCCGGGAGAACGACTGATGAACGCGCCCGTCCGGCGAGGCTTCACGATCATCGAACTCGTGGTCACCATCGGGATCGCGCTCGTCGTGCTCTTGGTGCTGATACCAATCCTCGGGGCCGCGCGGCGCTCCGGGCAACGGACCGAGTGCCTGAGCAACGCGAGGCAACTCGCGGCCGCGGCCGCCGCGTTCGGCGCCTCGAATGCGGGCAAGCTCCCCGAGAATCGCACGATTACGTCCCCAGGCGAGTACGTGACTTGGAGGTATCGCTTCGTTGACGAGGGATACGCGACCGGCGTGTGGGAGTGCCCTCTCCATCCGGAGCCTGGACCCCAAGCCGAGTTCGGATACGTCGAGGACGGCGCGGTCTGCATCGGCGACGTGAGCGCCAGCTACGCGCTCAACGGGCACGTGCTCTGGCGACGCGACACCACCGATCGCGCCGGGATCCGCGCCGACACGTCGATCCTCCGGCCGTCGCACACGATCTTGATCGCGGAGACCAACCGCGTGCGCTCGGACCTCCGCGTAAGCCCTCCGTATGTCGCGAATTACTACGGAGATCGACCCGGACCTTACGCCTTCTGGCACGAGGGGCGTGGAACGTACACGTTCCTCGATGGGCACGCCGAACTGTTTGCCTTTCTCGACACCGGGAGCCCTGACTGCCGCTGGCACAACGGACGCGACCTCACCGACGACCCGTTCGTTCCGCAGAAGTCCGACGAGATCCGCCCCCACGACCACCCGGACTGGCAGTTTCTCGTTCCCGACATCTACCGGTCGAAGTCCGGGGAGTCCTAACTCGAAGCGCTACTTCGGGACGTTGATCATCGCCGCGGCGATCACGTCGCGGACGTGGTGCCCCTTGTCGTCGCGCCCGCGTCCGGTGATGCTCATCGCGTCGAGAACGCCGTAGCCCATGCCCATCGAGATCATGACCCACGCCAGCACGCCCGGGCCGAACCGGTCGGGCACGCGGCCCGCCTCCTGGGCGACCTCGAGTTCTTTAACCAAGAACGTGTGCACCGAACGGATGTGCTCGTCGAGCGCCTCCTGAAGGCCCTCGTCGCCGTCAACCTCGCTGATCGCCTGGAGCATCACCCGGTACGCGTCGCGGTTCTCGCGCGTGGTCATCGGGTTGCCGTTGATCAGCCGCTTCACCCGGTCCGCCGGCTCAGTCGCGTCGGCCAGGGCCTCGCCCCACATCGCGAGCGTGCGTTCGCCGGTGCGCCTGATCAGCGCGACGAAAAGCTCGCGCTTCGAGGCGAAATGACGGTAAATGATGGGCTCGGTCACACCCGCCGCCTTGGCCAACTGAGACGTTGTGGCCCGCGCGTACCCGTTGCGGGCGAAAAGCTCGGCCGCGCAGTCGAGCAACTGCTCGCGGCGTTCCTTAGCGGGCAGCCGGCTCAAGGGGGGCGGCCTCCTGCGGGGGTGCGGGTGAAAGGCGTCAACGGCTCGCGACGCTGGCTAGTGGACACTTTACGTCATCGATCGGCCAACGACGGGGCTTTCTTTGGTTCGCCCGAAGGATCGGGCGAGATCCCCGGGATCGGGACCGGGTCGTAGCCGCATTTGCAGAACGGCTGGCAGCGCAAGATCCGCCACACGGTGAGCCGCGTGCCGCGAATCGGCCCATGAAGGCGATAGGCCTCGAGCCCATAGTCCGAGCAGGTCGGCGAGAACCGGCACTGCCGGCCCATCACGGGACGCAACGTCAGTTGATACAGCCGGATGAAGCCAACGAACGGCGCGTTCGCGATCCGAGCGATGGGTCCGAGTTCGGATGGCACGGCATGCTTGTCGCTCATGCCTTGTCCTCGGGCGCATCACGGCGCTGACGCTTGACGTGCTCTTTGTGCGCGCGGCGCACGGCGTCGGCGAACAGCTTTCGGTACTCGGTCTGGGCCAGGGCGGCGTGAGGCCTCGACGACACGACGAGGTCGTAGCTGCCTTCTTCAGACGGCCTTGGTAACTCTTCTCTGGTGTGCCTGAACGCCTCGCGGAGTTGACGCTTCAGGCGGTTGCGCACCACCGCGATCCCCACGCGCTTGCCGATCGACAGCCCGAGCCGGGGTTCGGCGCGATCGGTCGGGTGAGCAAAGACGGTCAGCGGCCCCGCCGACTTGCGGAGCTTCGCGGCGAACACCGCTTGGAACTCACGGGCATGGGTCAACCGGTGCCGGCGTCGGAACGTCAGCAGCCGCGCGGCGCCGAAGGAACGGGGTTGGCCTTGGGTCTGGGTCACTCCGAACGGTATGGGGCATCGGAGGGCAACAGCCCGACGAGCACAAGCACCCCGGCGATCGCGATCACCCAGAGCCGCCGTCGATCATCTGTTGCGATGCGGGCGAGCAGCGAGGTCGGCTCCGGCGGCGCCGGACGGGCGAACGGGTCGGGCTCGAGGTGGGCCCAGAAGGTGGCTTCTCTCTCACGGCCGGCGTCGGCACCGAGCCCCGTCCCCGCTTCGAACTGCGTGCGCACAAGGGTGTGCATCAGCAGTTCGTCCCCCCGGGAAACCGCCTCGAGGAACGTATCGTGGCGGTCGAGCCTTGCGAGACGGTCGCGTTCGGCGGCGAATGCGACGTCACGCTGGTGCCTGGCGAGCCTGAGGTCGTGCTCGGCGCTGGCGAGAACGCTGGCGGAAATCGCGGCGAGGCCGGCGACGAGCATGAACCAGCGCGCCACTTCCGACGCCCGCCTGGAGCGTCCCCTGGGTCGGCCTTTGGTCCCGCGGTCCATCTCTGGGGCATCGGCAGGCCGACCCCTGGGCCTCGAATCGTCCGAGAACATTGCTGGCCCCGAGGGGGGCATGCCCGTAGACTCGCGGCTTGATGCAAAGACGGGTTGTGATTACGGGCGTTGGGTGCACCACCAGCTTGGGGGTGGACACTGGATCCTTCTGGGGCGGCTTGCTGGAATCGCGTTGCGGGCTCGCGCCCGTCGAGCGGTTCGAGAGCGAGCAATTCCCGAGCACCATCATGGGTGAGCTTGAGGGCTTCGACGTCCGCAAGGTCGTTCCTAGACCCTACCGCAAGGCCACCAAGGTCATGGCCCGGGATATCGAGTTGGCGGTCGGTGCAGCCCAACTCGCGGCCCGTGATGCCGGTCTTGTGACCCGAGGAAGCGGGGAAACGACGGACCTCGCGGTCGAGTCGGGGTTCGAGATGTTCGGACATCGCCTGGGGTGCCAGATCGGCGCCGGGCTGATCGCGGCAGACACCGTCGAAACCGCCAAGGCCCTCTCCACGAGCGTCGATGACGACGGAACGTTCAGTTGGGCCCGATGGGGCGCCGGCGACGGTGGCGGCGGGGCGATGGACAACTTGCCGCCGCTCTGGATGCTCAAGTACCTCCCGAACATGCTCGCGTGCCACGTGACAATCATCCACGGCGCCGAGGGACCGTCGAACACGATCCTCGCGGCCGAGGCGAGCGGGCTGCTGAGCCTGGGCGAGGCGAGCCGCGTGATCGAGCGGGGCGACGCCGACGCCTGTTTCGCCGGAGGTGGCGAGAGCAAGGTCAACCTGATGGGGATCATGCGGACCGCGGTTGTGGGCAGGCTCGCGGACACCCGATCGACGCCCGGGGTCGACGGCGCGACGGTGATCCGCCCTTACGACGGCGCCAGCCCGGGAACGCTGATCGGCGAGGGCGCCGGGATTCTCATCGCCGAGGACGCGGACCACGCGGCGAGCCGATCGGCGCCGGTGTACGCCGAAATCGTCGGGTTCGGGGCCGGTCAGTCGCTCGATGCGCCGCTGCCAGGTGCTTTCGATGGGCCCGCCATCGATTGGTCGGGCGGGCTTGCGGGCTTGCCAGCGGACCGGGCGCTGACGCGTTCGATCCGCTCGGCCCTCGCAGACGCGGGGATCGGCCCTCAGGAGATCGACGCGGTTGTGCCGGGCGCGATTGGGGCTCCGGAGGCCGATGCGCGCGAAGCGGGATCGTTGCGCGAAGTATTTGGCGATCGCCTCGCGTCGATCCCACTCGTGACGATGACCCCGAACCTTGGCTCCTGCTCAGCCGGGCACGGGGCGCTCCAGGCCGCCCTTGCGTCGCTCTGCCTCCGAGAGCAGCGATTGCCCGCCAGGGTGCATCATGGGACCCCGGTTGTAGGTCTGGATGTCGGGATGGCCCCACCGAGGGAGGTGGATCTGACCCACGTGCTCGCGTGCGCGAGTTCGATCGGAGGCCAGTGCGCGGCGATGGTGTTCAGGCGATCTGGGTAATTCTGTCCGGGTGGTTCGGAAGGGTTGAGAGAGGAACAATCTGATCGGTCCGGTGTTTCATGCACCGCACCGGGATTCCGCTCGCGGGCCGCGTCGTATCGGTCCTGGGTGGTGCTTCGTTGGGCTTCGGCGCCCCGGGGCGCGTCATTTGGATCTTCGACCCTCGGGATCGGGGCCGATTGGTGCGTTGGACGGGCGAAACTGGACTTCGGGCGGCGAGAGCGGCGAACCGCTCCGGTCGACCCCACGCTTTGGATTCTTTGGAGACGAACGTTGAACGGTGACTACAGACGCGGCGGCGGTGGTGGTGGATATGGCGGCGGGCACGGTGGCGGACACCGAGGCGGCGGACACCGGGGCGGAGGCGGCTACCGGGGTGGCGGTGGTCATCGTGGGGGCGGCGGCTATCGCGACGGCAACCGGGACGGCGGCGACTTCGACCGGGGTCAGCGGCGCGGAGTTCCCCTCACCGATCTCGACCCGGCGCTCACCGAACTGAGCCGCCGCGTCATCGGGTGCGCGATCGAGGTGCACAAAGAACTCGGCCCCGGCTACCCGAGGGAGGCGTACCTCAACGCCTTGGCGATCGAGCTCAAGGCCGAAGAGATCGCGTTCGAGCAGGATCACCTGTTCGAAGTCGAGTTCGACGGCGAAGTCGTCTGCAAGGTGAGCTGCGACCTGTTCATCGGGAGCCGCTTCCTGGTGAAGCTGATGGCGGAGCACACGCACATCGACATGCAGCCTCGTTCCGAGCTGCGGGCGCAGCTGCGGGCCGCGGATCTTGAACTCGGTCTGATCATCAACTTCGGCGAGCGTCGCCTCAAGGACGGTCTCGTGCGGGTGCTCAACCCCGACAAGCTCCGTGAGCTTCGCGGCGAGACCGACGACGATGACGACGAGTACGAAGACGATGATGACGACGAGGAGTACGAGGACGACGACGAGGGCGATGAGGACGAATCGGAAGACTGATTCCACCCTGCGGGGCCCGGAAGCGGGCCCTGTTTGTTTTTGAACGCCCGGGTACGGGCGTGTTGGAAGGGCTGAGCATGTCGAAGCGTCGTGTCGTGATCACCGGGATGGGCTGGGTCACCCCTCTCGGAGCGGATGTCGACTCGGTCTGGACCAAGCTTCTCTCAGGGGCGAGCGCGGTCGGGCCTATTACCCGCTTTCCGGGGCAGACGTTCACGACGAACTTCGCCGCAGAGGTGAAGAACTTCGAGCTCTTTGACTTCATGGACGACGCGAGCACGGCCCACGCGAGGGCCGCGATCGGCACCCAGTTCGCCCTCGCCTCGGCGGCGCAGGCGTGGGTGCGTGCGGGTTTGGGTGACAAGACCGGTGCGTTGACCGCCGATGTCGACCTCGACCGGGCGGGCCTGTATCTCGGATCGGGCGAGGGCCCGCTCGATTACGACACGTTCGTGAAGGCGAAGGTGGCGGGGTACGACGACGAGGCTCGCGACGTGATCGCGGATCGGTGGGCGGAGGTGGCGATGCCCCGGTCGACGGCGGTCGCGGAAGTCGAGCAAGAGCCCCACGTGGCCCTGACCCACGTCGCGAGGGCCTTCGGGCTCGGCGGACCGGCTTTGAACTGCATGACCGCGTGCGCCGCGAGCACGCAGGCAGTGGGCGAGGCAACCGCGATCATCCGCAGAGGTGACGCGGACGTGATGCTCGCCGGCGGCGCGCACTCGATGATCCACCAGTTGGGCGTGACGGGTTTCATTCGTCTCACGGCGATGAGCGCCCGTCGCGAGGACCCCCAGCACGCGAGCCGCCCGTTCGACAAGACGCGCGACGGCTTTGTGATGGGCGAGGGCGCCGGCATCGTGGTGCTCGAAGAACTCGGGCACGCCCAGCGTCGCGGCGCGACCATCCTCGCAGAGGTCGCCGGCTTCGGCTCGACCGCCGACGCGTACCGGATCACCGACATTCACCCGGACGGCGCCGGCGCCGCGAGGGCGATGTCGAAGGCCCTTGAGGAAGCCGGCATCGACCCCACAGCGCCCGATGCGCAGGGCCGTGCGCCGGTGCAGTACCTCAGCGCCCACGGCACAGGGACCCCCGAGAACGACGGGATCGAGACGCGGGCGGTCAAGACCGTCTTCGGCGACCAGGCCGGTCGTGTGTGCTTCAGCAGCGTGAAGAGCATGCTCGGGCACTTGATCCAGGCGGCGGGCGCCGTCGAGTTGATCACGTGCGTCAAGGCGATCCAGACCGGCTGGGCGCCGCCCACCATCAACCTCGACCACCCGGACCCCGAGTGCGACCTCGACTACGTGCCGAACGAGGCGCGCGACCTGGGCAACTCGGGCGGGATTGACGTGTGCCTGAGCAACTCGTTTGGGTTTGGCGGGCAGAACGATACGGTTTGTGTGAAGCGGTTTGTGGAGTAGGTGCGCGTCTATGACGTGCTCCATTTGCTGATTGCAGCCGGTGCTTGCGTCCGCACCGGCGGACGAGCCGCCAGAAGCACAGGCGCGGCGCCCCGGCAGATGCTCTGATTCTTCACCAAAGCTGAACAGGAATGCCCGGTCTCGGCCGGTCATCGGCGTGACAAGCGCTGGTACGCTCCGGTCCATCTGAGCAATCCCCCGGAGGTCGCCGACATGCGCCGTTGCCCCGTTCGGTTGTCCGTGTTTTCGCTGTTCACCCTTGCCGCGGCGGCGGGGTCCGTCTCGGCCTTGGAAGCCAGGGGTGTTGTTTTCCACGACCGCAACGGTGATGGCGTCCGTCAGTCTGACGAGCCCGGGCTGAGCGGGGTGGCGGTGTCGGATGGGCATCGGGTTGTGCGGACCGATGCGTCGGGGCGGTACCGCCTTGAGATCGACGGCGATGATGCCATCGTCTTTGTCGTGAAGCCCGGGGGGTATCAGGTTCCGCTCGATGCGCACAACATCCCTCGCGGGTACTACATCCACAAGCCCGACGGGTCGCCGGACGATGGGTTCGTGTTTGCGGGCGTCGCTCCGACTGGGGCGTTGCCCGAGTCGATCGACTTCGCGCTCACGGCGGCCGAGGAATCGGATGCGTTCTCCGTGATCGTGTTCGGCGACCCGCAGCCCTACTCGCTCGAAGAGATCGACTTCTTCCGGCGTGAAGTCGTTGACCCGCTGATCACCTCGGACGGGAATGTTCACGACGCCGCGTTCGGGATCAGCCTTGGCGACCTTGTCGGGGACAACCTCGATTTGTTCGAGCCGTTCAACCAGGCGCAGGCGCTTTTCGGGGTGCCTTGGTACAACGTGTATGGCAACCACGACATGAACTTCCTGTCGGGCTCGAGCGCGATGACGAGCGAGGACCCTGATCGGTACGCCGATGAGACGTTCGAGCGCGTGTACGGCCCGCCGAACTACGCCTTCCAGCACGCTGACGTGCACTTTATCGTGCTCGACAACGTGTACTACCAGGGGTTCAACGGCTACCGCAACGGGCGCGATCCGAACTGGCCCAGGGACCAGAAGCCGGTGACGAACAACTACCGGGGTGCGTTGCTTCCCGAGCAGATCGAGTTTGTTGCGAACTACCTCGAGGGTGTTCCGCCCGACGAGTTGATCGTGCTCGCGTTCCATATCCCGATGGAGATGCACGGCGAGGGCGTGCATCGCATTCCGGAGAAGCGCGACCTGCTCGAGGCGCTGTCGGGCCACCCGCACACGCTGAGCCTGTCGGGACACACGCACTTTCAGGAGCACTGGTTCTTCGGGCCTGAAGATGGATATTCGGCGGTTGCCGCCGGTGGTGTGAACCAGCACACGCTTCGTGACCCAGAGCGCTTCCCTGAGGCGGTGCACCACCACGTCAACGCGGTCACGGCGTCCGGGTCGTGGTACAACGGGATCCGCGACGAGTCGGGGGTTCCGCACACGACGATGCGTGATGGCGCTCCCAACGGGTACACGGTTTTGCGGTTCGACGGTAACCGGTACACGTCGGACTTCGTCGCCGCGCGTCGCCCGATGGATGACACGATGTCGATCTTCATCGGGTCGGCGGAGAGCGAGGGCGTGATCGATCGGGACGCGCGCCGGTCGACACCTCTGACGGTGAACGTCTTCAACGGCGCCGATGGTGACGAGGTGCTCGCCCGGATCGTGCCGAACCCCGTTCTTGAGGCGGAGTCGACGCCTTGGCGCCCGCTCGAGTTCGCGCCGGGCCCCGACCCTGCGTACGCCCGCACGCACGCGTTTGAAGCGAAGCTTCCCGAGGAACTGCGGTCGAAGTGGAGCCTGCCGGCGCCGCAGATCAGCCGGCACCTGTGGGCGGGTGACCTTCCGGCGGGCTTGCCTGCGGGCACGCACGTCCTGGAGATCAGGCACACCGATCTCTATGGGCGAACGCGCGAGAGCCGCCGGACGTTCCGAGTGACGGACTGACTCAATCGTCTTCGTCGTAGGCCAGTTCGGGCCTGGGCGTGACGATAAAACCGTCTTGGATGACCGGCTGGCGGACACCGTTCTCGTCGTTGACAAACCCGGCGAGCAGGCCGGTGACCATGACGATTTCGCCCGGGATGGCGTCGACCTCGATCGGGTTGTGCACGATGAGCTCGGGCTCGTCGATGACCGCGATCAAGCCTTCTTCGTACCAGCGCTGCCCGACGAGTTGCAGGCCCATTGCGTTGTACTTGGTCATGAACTGGCTCGGGTCGATGCGGTACTCGATGAGCTTGACGGTGCGGAGAGGGGTGAGCCCGCCCAGCGTGTCGCGACCCTTGGTGAGAAGCCCCACGGCGATGATGGGTGTTCCGATCTCGGGGACCCGGGTGGAGACGCGGCGCTTGGCTTGCGGGTTGACAACCCGGTTGGTCCACGCGACCGGGTTGATCATCATCATCTTGTCGAGTTCGTCACGCGAATCGACCAATGCGTCCGGTGCCTTCTCGTCGAACGGGTCCATCATCGCGAGGTCGGCGATGTAGCGTTCGAGGGGGCCGACGCGCTTGCCCTTGCCCACGATGCGGAAGACGTCGTTGTAACCGGTCGCCCCGTTGGCGCCGCAGGAGACCTCGACGTGGTGGTAGACCGGCCGGCTGAAGCCTTGGCCTCGCTCTGTGCCGATCTGCTGGCGTTCGGTCACAACGAGCTTCCCGTCGCACTTGGGGCAGGGGACAGTGCTCCGGAGTTTGCGGGCGGAAATGAGCGCTTTGGAGACCGAGCCCCGTTGGTCCATCTCGAGGATGGGGAAGGTCGACTGCGCGACCTCGAGACGGGACCAGCCGCGACGCTCGCGTGCGAGGTCGAGCGGCGCGGCGTTGCGGAACGACTCGATGAAGGTCTCGATCTCCTCGGCGCCGATCGCGAACGACTGGGTGTCGTCGCCGGTCCAGGCCCAGGTTGAAACGCCGACAACGAGCCCATCGTCGTCGAGGACGGGGCCGCCGGTGTGGGTGACGTGGGTCGGCGCATCGGTGCGCATCCAGATGCTCGCGGGCGAACACCCGGTGGCGTCGCGGACGTTCTGCGGGAGGTCGGCGCAGCGGCCGGTCTCGATCATGGTGCCGGAGACGGCGCGGCGGGCACCGGTCGTGAGACGCCAGTCGCCCAAGACGTGGACCTGCTCTCCGACGCTCAGCCGTTCCGAGCGGAAGCGGAGCGGGCCCGGGCGTTCGTACTCGGGGATGGGCGAAAGATCGACGCGGACGAGGGCAAGGTTTGAGGTGCTGTCGACCCCGAGCACCTCGAAATCGAGCGATTCTTCGGCGTGCTCGAAGACGATCTCGCCGGCACGCCTTGCACGCTGGAGCGTTGAGAAGCTCGTGACGCCGAGGCCTTCGTCATCGACGAGGAAGCCGAGGGCCCGGGAGTAGATCCGACGGTCGGCGTCGGTCCCGGCGCGGACCTTGAAGACAGCCTTCTCGATATCCGGATCCCAACCGCCCGGCTGGGCGTGGGCCGAAGACAGCGCGAGGAGTACGGCGATGAGAGACATCACAATCGAACGGGCGTGCATCGCGTCGTCCTTCCGGTCGAGGGATCTGATCGCCCGGCCCCCTGCTGGTCGGACGATGCCGATGAAGCGAAGAGAATATCGCAGAGTCACGAAAGACTGGGCAAAGTTCGTGTCATAAAGAAGCCCTAGTCGTGGCGACCTCATTTGGTTTTCCGGTGCAAACGATCCTTTGCGGTACCGTTGTGTGACGGCGCCATGAGATTGAGGTCTGGCCCGGTGACCGCGGCTTGGGTGGGACTCTCGATCGTCTATCATCGTCGCGATCGGGGGCCCGGCGAAACCGCCGGGGCCGGCTTCGGCGCGGGCCGCGGCGATCCCCGGTGGGACCTCGAGCCGGAGTGCGCGATGACCGATGTTGCCCCGAAATCGATGGAAGACCTCGTGTCGCTCTGCAAGCGGCGCGGCTTCATTTTCCAGGCCAGCGAGATCTACGGCGGTATCAACGGGTTCTGGGACTACGGCCCGCTCGGCGCTCAGTTGAAGAACAACATCCGCGACGCGTGGTGGCAGGATCTGGTCCTGAGCCCGCCTGTGGGTCCGGACGGGGAGCCGGTGAGCATCGTCGGCCTCGACAGTTCGATCATTCAGAACCCGAAGACATGGGTCGCGAGCGGGCACGTCGGCGGGTTTAACGACCCGATGATCGACTGCAAGGAGAGCAAGGGGCGGTATCGCGCGGACCACGTGCGGGCGATCTGCGGGGCGGGGAAGCGCGACGAGGCACCGATCTTTGCGTTCATGTCCGACACGGATAGCGAGAAGAAGCAACGCAAGGCGGCGAAGAAGAAGTTTGGCGACGAGATCGAAGAGTTCGATTTGCTCGAGCTTGGGACCGACTTCTCGAAGGTGCTCGGGCCGGACGCCAAAGAACTCGGAACGCTGACCGAGCCCCGTTCGTTCAACCTGATGCTGGATACCTATCCGGGCGTGATCCGCGACGAGGCGAACAAGGCCTACCTGCGTCCGGAGACAGCGCAGGGGATTTTCCTGAACTACAAGAACGTGCTCGACACCACGCGTGTGAAGGTGCCCTTTGGGATCGCGCAGGTCGGCAAGGCGTTCCGCAACGAGGTGACGCCTCGGAACTTCATCTTCCGCTCGCGCGAGTTCGAGCAGATGGAGATGGAGTTCTTCTGCCACCCCGACGACGCGGTGAAGTGGTTCGAGTTCTGGAAGCAGGCACGCCTGGACTGGTGGAAGTCGATCGGGATCGACGCGGACAACATGATCATGCGTGATCACGACAAAGACGAGCTAGCGCACTACGCCAAAGAAGGCGCCGGCACCGCGGACATCGAGTACCGCTGGCCCTTCACGCACCCGGGGTTTGGTGAGCTCGAGGGCATCGCGCACCGGTCGAACTTCGACCTGGCGGCGCACAAGGAGCACTCGGGTGCGAAGCTTGAGTACTTCGACCAAGAGCGGAACGAGCGGTACCTGCCCCACGTGATCGAGCCGGCCAGCGGGCTCACCCGTGGCGTGCTCGCGGCGCTGTGCGAGGCGTTCACGCCCGATCCGGAACGCCCGAGCGGCGTGGTGATGAAGTTCCACCCGAGGCTGAGCCCGATCAAGGCGGCGGTCTTCCCGTTGGTGAACAAGGACGGGATGCCCGAGGTCGCCGCGAAGCTGACTTCGGAGCTGCGCAAGAAGTTCGGCAAGCTGGGCACGATCGAAACCGACGCGAAGCAGTCGATCGGCAAGCGGTACGCCCGGATGGACGAGGGCGGGTGCCCGGTGTGCTTCACGATCGACGGTGACACCCTGACCGACCAGACGGTGACGGTCCGTGATCGCGACACGGCGGCGCAGGAGCGGATCGGTCTCGATGCGGTCAGCGGGTACGTCGCAGAGAAGCTCGGGCTGTAGGTCTTCCGGAGCCGCGTTCGTAAGAACGCGGGCCGGGTGTTGATCATTTCGGAGACGGAGCACTTCGGGACCCAAGAGCACAATCGCCGGTTCGGTTGGTGCTGACGCGCGGCGCAGTGGATCCGCTTCGCGGTTCGGCCTCGGGTGATGTCTCGACGCCTGGACCGCGTTCTCACGAACGCGGCTCTGAACGACGGCGTCAAAGCTGGATCAAAACAAAAAAGGCGTCGTCCGGAGACGACGCCCTTTGCTCTTCGCGGATGATTGTGCTGGATCAGCGGCGGCGGCGGACGACGGCCAGGGCACCGAGGCCGAGGACGGCGGCGGCGCCGGGGGTTGGGACGGCGTAGGAGAGGTTGTCGAGCGACCAGAGTTCCTGGAAACTGATCGCGTCGGTGGTGCCGACGATCGAGATGGTCGAGAACGAGCCGGTGGCGATGACGCCGAAGAAGCCCTGGTCGAAGCCGGCGATGGTGTCGATGTTGACCGTCTCGTTGCCGACCTGGAGGGCGATGCCGTCACCTGAGAAGGGGCTGAAGAAATCGGCCCCGAAGGCAAAGACGCTGGCACCATCGAACGTGAAGTCGACGACCTCATGCGGCTCGATACCCGTCTCGCCCTCGAGGAACGTTGTCCCGTTGAGGTTGCCGAAAGCTGAGCCGTCGGCGATCTCAAGATCGCCGTCAGCGGAGTTCGCCGAGCCGTCGCGGGTGATCTCAAGGTTCCCGAGATCGAGGGTCGAGCCATCGCCGATGGTGCCGATCGGAGCGCTGTCGAAATCCTGGGTCACAATGCCGACACCGACGGCGGCTTCCCACGCACCACGATCGGTAAAGACCTGAAGCTGAGCGCTGGCCGAAACGGCCGCACCGGCGGCGCACAAAGCTGCCGCGATAACGCGTGTCATGTCCTATCTCCCTTTTCAATCCACCAAAACGAAACAACGGGGCGCGGACAAACCGCCCCCCGTGCTCTGAGATCATCTTGAGACAATCCGCTACCGCTGTCAAGAGGAAACAAGCGGTTTTTCGGAACTGATTGTCCGCAACGTCTCCGCAACCACGACCGCGGCTTCCGGGTTTCGCAAAGTGGATTGACCCGAACGCGTCGGAAAATCTTCCGGCGAGCGTCATCGGTTCTCGATGACGAATTTCGGTCGTTTTGGATCGATATGGCTTCGGCCGCGAAAATGCGGACGGCGTGATCCCAATGCGGTCGGCGATGCGGCTTGGTTCGGGCGGCGCGTCCGAAGACGGGCCCGAACACCCGATCGACGGGTGGCTTAGAGTCGTGGGGACAGGTCGGCGATGCCGAAGCGGGCAGACCCAAGGGACGGCTTCGGAAACGGGGTGCAAACGTGTGGAAATGGCTGGTCGGGATCGTTGTCGTGCTGGTCGGGCTTCTCGGCGCCGCGGTGTTCGTGGTCACCTCGACCGAAGTGGGCGAGGAGCTTCGTTCGCAGTTCGGCGGCGGGAACTCTGACATCGGCGGCACCGAGGTTCGCCTCGAGGAGGCGGCGCTCGGCGATCTGACGCGAACGGTTTCCGCCCCCGGAGCGATCGAGCCTCAGACGCAGGTCAACATCAGTTCGCAGGTGTCGGCGAAGGTCCTCGCGTTACCGTTCCGTGAGGGTCAGACCGTCCGGACGGGCGACGTGGTCGTTCGGCTCGATCCGCAGGACCTCGTCGCGAGGAAAGCGTCGGCCGAGGCGAGGCTCCGGAGCGAAGAGGCCCGCCTGGACGGGGCGAAGGCGGGGCTCATCAACGCCAGGCTGAACTACGAACGGCTGGGCCAGTTGCTTGAAACGGGCGACGTCACCAAGTCAGAGTTTGACGGGGCCGAAGCGGGGTTCTTGCAGGCATCGAGCAACCTGAAGGTGATCGAGGCGTCGATCGAGGTAGCCAAGGCCGACATCGACCAGGTCGATGAGGACCTCCGGAACACGGTGATCGAGAGCCCGATCGACGGGGTGATCACGTCGCTCAACACCGAGGTGGGTGAGACGGTGATCGTCGGCACGACGAACAACCCGGGCAGCATCATCATGCAGGTCGCCGACCTGTCGGACATGCTGCTCAAGGCCCAGGTGGACGAGACGAACATCGAGCCGGTGGCCGAAGGGCAGAAGGCGACGGTGTTCATCAATGCGTACGAAGACCGGGAGTACGAGGGCGTGGTGAAACGCATCGGGCTCCAACGCCAGGTCAGTTCGCAGGGGACCGGGTTTTTCATCGTCGAGATCGAGGTGAACCTCGCGGAGGGCGAGACGCTGCTGAGCGGCCTGAGCGCGAGCACCGACATCGATGTCGAAACGATGTTTGACGTGGTGAAGGTGCCCAGCCAGGCGGTCTTCCTTGACGTGCGTGTCGATGAAATGCCGGACGACGTGCGTGAGAGCGAGATCGTCGACGCGGAGAAGACGTTCGCGTCGGTGGTGTACGTCGAGACCGAGGGCAAAGCGATCATGACGCCGGTGCAGGTTGGGTCGAGCGATCTCACCCACACGGTGATCGAGGCTGGGCTCGCGGAGGGCGACCGGGTGGTCACCGGCCCGTACCGCGAGCTCTCGAACCTATCGCACGAGAACTCGATCAGGGACATAGACGCCGTCGAAGACGAGGAGAACACCGGCGAGGGCGAGGACGGAGCCGAAGGGGAAGAGCAACCCGACGAGGGTGAAGCCGGTGCATCCGATGAGGTTGCGGAAGCCGAAGCCGACGCGTCGGAAGCGTCCACCTCGACCGCTAGCGAAGAGAGCGACGGCTAAGGGCGATGGCGATCAAGATCCGCAAACTGCAGAAGGTCTATCGCGTCGGCGACGAGACGGTGCGCGCCTTGCGAGGCGTCGATCTCGACATCCACAACAACGAGTTCGTGGCGATCATGGGCGCCTCGGGCTCGGGCAAGAGCACCCTGATGAACATCCTGGGGTGCCTCGACAAGCCGACCGGCGGCGGGTACGTGCTCAACGGTAAGCCGACGCACAAGATGGGCATGACCCAACTCGCCAAGGTTCGGAACGAGGAGATCGGCTTCATCTTTCAGAGCTTCGAGTTGCTCCCAAGAGCGACGGCGCTCAAGAACGTGATGCTCCCGATGCTCTACAGCGCCAAGCACATGTTTACGGCTCGCAAGAGAGCCAAGCACGCGCTCGGACGCGTCGGCCTCGCCGACCGCATGACGCACCGGCCCAACCAGCTCTCCGGCGGCCAGAGGCAACGCGTCGCGGTTGCGAGGGCGTTGGTGAACGAGCCTTCGATCTTGCTCGCCGACGAGCCGACGGGCAACCTGGACAGCCAGACGACGGTTGAGATCATCGAGCTTTTCAAAGAGCTTCACCGTCAGGGTCAAACGATTATCGTTGTGACGCACGAAGAAGACGTTGCTGGGCATGCTGAGCGCATCGTGCGGCTTCGCGACGGCCAGGTGATCTCGGACAACCCGACCGCGGAAGACCCGGTGCACCAAGACTGGGTGAGGATGATTGCGTCGGGTATGGGGGCGAGCAGCATTCCGACGCCGGATGGCGAAGATGCCTCTGCGTCGGATGATTCGGGCGAAGGCCCGGTCGTCGAGGCTACAAGAACCGACAGCGAGCGTATTGAGGGAGCGGTCACATGAGCGGTTTCCTGGGTCTGGTGTTCCTCCCGGCGATCGTCTTGGGTCGTCTCTTCGTGCAAACAGTGCTGCTCGCGCTCGGCCAGGTGTGGGCGAACAAGACACGGGCGATGCTCACGGCCTTGGGCATCATCATCGGTGTCGGCTCGGTTATCGGCGTGGTCGGCGGTCTGACCGGTATGCAAAAATACGTCCTCGGCGAGTTCGAGACGTTCGGCGCCCGCAAAATGTGGATCTGGGGCCGCGTGCCCGATGACCTCGAGGGTGTGCTGAACTGGACGGACGTCAAGGTCACGCTGTACGAGGCGAACCTTCTGTTAGAGAACGCTCCTTCGATCGACATCCTGACCCCAATGTGCGGGACGAACGAAGACATCGCGTACGGCCGCCGGCTCGAGCGTGGCGTTCGCGTGGAAGGTGTGTGGCCCGAGTGGCATGAAATCGAAGACCGAAGTGTGATCTTTGGACGCCCGCTGAGCCGGATTGATATCGAGGAGGAGCGACAGGTCTGCGTGATCAATGAAGTCGCGATCGAGGAGCTTCGACTCGATACCGACCCGACGGGGGACTACCTCCTGATCGGCGGACGGCGGTTCTTGATCGTGGGCGTCTTGGAGACCAAAGAAGTCGGCCCGATGTTCGGCGGCGGGGAGAGCCGGAGCGAGGTGCTCATCCCGTTCGGGACGTCGAAGCAGATGAACCCGTATAGCTGGACATGGTTCATGATCCAGACCGACTCGCCGGAGGTTTCGGCGGACGCGAGGGCGGAAGCGCAGTTCATCCTTCGTCGACACCGAGGACTCAAGGGCGACGACAAGGACACCTTCGGCACGGAGGTGATGCAGAATTACGTCGATCAGTTCAACTCGCTCGCGGCGGTCATCGCGATGATCGCCCTGGCGATCGTCAGCATCTCGCTGCTCGTCGGCGGGATCGGCATCATGAACATCATGCTCGTGAGCGTCTCGGAAAGAACCCGTGAGATCGGGCTTCGCAAGGCGGTCGGGGCGAGGCCCCCGGTGGTGCTGCTCCAGTTCCTGGTTGAGGCGATTGTGCTCTGCCTGGTCGGCGGGGCGATCGGCGTCGCGATCGGGCAGGGGCTTGTGTTCGGGCTCCGGAGTGTTCCCGATATGCCTCTGGGCGACGCCCAGGTGCCGCCTTGGGCGATCTTCCTCGCGCTGGGGTTCAGCGCGAGCGTTGGCGTGATCTTCGGTATGTTCCCGGCGATCAAGGCCGCGAGGCTGAACCCGATCGACGCGCTCAGGCACGAATAATCCGGTCGCACGGACCGCGCGCCGCCTCCGCACACGGCGGCTCAGATCAAGGCAGGGAACGCATGCATCGCGAAGACGATCCGTCCACGCAAGGGCGCAAGGGATCGGCGCCAACGGACACGCCGACAGCGGGACTCCCCCACCCTTTCCGACGAATCGGCTCGATCGGGCTGATCGCGGCCGCCGGGCTGGGGTTCGGGCTCGGGCTCGGGGGGTGCCACAACAGCCCGCTGTTCGAGTCTGACAGCGACTATGACACGAGGGTGAGCCTGGCGCGGCTTCGCGCGATTGAGCCGCTCGATCTGTCGAACGCGGCGGGGAGGACCCCCGAGCAGGCGCTCGCGGATTCCCCGCCCGGGAAGAACCTCGCGGAGCTCAAAGCGAAATTTGAACCGGGCGAACCGGTTGAACTGAGTATCGAAGAGGCACGCGCCGCGGCACTCGAGAACAACCTCGATCTGCGCGTCGCGCTCGTCGCGCCGGAGATCGCGGCGGAGCGGGTGAACGAGGAGCAAGGCCGGTTCGAGGCGGTGCTGTTCGGCAACTTCCAGAGCAACGAGACGGACGACGCGGTGGCGCTCTCGACCCAGACCGCCGGTTCGCGGAGCTACTTCTTCCAGCCGGGTGTTCGCGTTCCGCTCCGGACCGGTGGCCAGTTCGAAGTACAGACCACGTGGCTCCGTAACCTGAACAACAACCCGTTCGCAACGCTCAACCCCGCGTACACCACAGACTTTGAGGTGTCGATCACGCAACAACTGCTCAGAGGGGCCGGGCGCAAATCGAACTCGTTCCAGATCCGTATCGCCGACTACGACCGCCAGATCTCGCTGACGCAGTCTCGGCTCGAAGTCATCCGACAGTTGACGTCGTCGGCCCAGGCGTACTGGCGTCTGTACGCGAGCCGCGCGGCGTTGGAGGTCCGGTACCAGCAGTACGTGGTGGCACTCGAGCAGCTTGAGCGGGCGCGCCGACGGTTCAACGCCGGCCAGCAACCCGAAATCGAGGTTGTCCGGGCTGAGTCGGGGCTCGCTGATCGCATCGAGGCCATCATTCAGGCCGAGAACAACGTCCTTCTGAACCAACGCGATTTGAAGCGGATCATGAACCTGCCCGGGCTCGGTATCGACGACGAAACGCCGATCCTCACGACGACGGTCCCGAACCCCATCGAGTACACGCTCGATGGAACGCAGCTTGCCGACGCAGCGATGGACCAGCGGATGGAGTTGCTCGAGCTCGAGCTGCGCCTCGCGGGCGACGCGGCGACCATCGCGTTCCGAGAGAACGCGGCGCTGCCGAGCCTTGGCGTCAGCTTGACGTACCGCGCGAACGGGATCGGGGGAGACCTCAACGAATCGCTCAACGTTATCGCGGAGAATGAGTTCGAGGACTACGTCATAGGACTCAACGGCGAGATCCCGCTCGGGAACCGTCAGCGACGGTCTTCGGTCGAGCAAGCGGTTTTGACGCGACTCCAACGCATCGCGACGCGTGACGCGCGGCGTGTGCTGATCCGCCAAGAGGTTCTGGACGCTGTCACGAGCATCGAGACGGGGTGGCAACGCATCCTCGCCGCCAGGCAGGCGGTGCTGCTGAACTCGCGTTCGCTCGAAGCCGAAGAGCGACAGTTCAACGTCGGGCGCTCGACGAGCACCGACGTGCTCGATGCCGACGCGAGGCTCGCGGACGCGAGGCTCTCCGAGATCCAGGCGGTGGTTGAGTATGAGATTTCTCAGGTGCTCCTGGCGCAGGCGACCGGGACGCTCCTGGGTCAGAGCGGGGTCGAGTGGTCGCCGCTCGACCCTCGCCTCGAAGACGGCGCCGAAGAATCGGAGAAGGTGGACCCCGGGATCGGCTGAAACCGAGCGTGAGGCCGATGTCGCCCTTAGAGCAGATTTGATCGCTCTGTAGCGGCCTCCGGCCGCACACTCGCTTGCGGAACCCGCGCCGGAGTCAATCCGGCGGGCTTCCTGCCGAGAAAACTGAACTCGTGGAGCTACACGTTCAGTGAAGACGCTCTAGCATCTCCATCGCGCGTCCGCGGCTGTTCGGCGCGCCACTGGGGAAACGCATGAGCGATATCACCGTCCCGCTTCTCGACCTCAAGGCTCAGTACGCCTCGCTTCGCGACGAGATCGAACCGGTCGTCCGCAAGGTCATCGAAGATCAATGGTTCATCATGGGCCCGGAGGTTGCCGGGCTCGAGGAAGAAGTCGCGGCCTACAGCGGCACCAAGCACGCCATCGGCGTCGCGTCGGGCTCAGAAGCGATTCTGATCGCGCTCCAAGCGATGAACATCGGGTGCGGAGGCGGGCACAACGGGCGGATCATCTGCCCGAGCTACACGTTTTTCGCCACCGCCGGCTCGATTTGGCGTCTCGGATCGATCCCGGTGATGTGCGACATCGACCCGGCGACGTACAACGCGACCCCCGACCACGTGCGCGAGGTGCTCAAGCAGGTGCCTGAGGGCAAGCTCGCCGGCCTCATGCCTGTGCATCTGTTCGGTCAGACGGTCGATATGGACGCGTGGCTGGCGCTCGGTGAGGAGTTGGGCGTGCCGGTCATCGAGGACGCGGCCCAGGCGATCGGTGCCAAGGACGCGACCGGCGCGATGGCGGGCTCGAGGGGCAAGGTCGGCTGCTTTAGCTTCTTCCCGTCGAAAAACCTGGGCGGGTTCGGCGACGGGGGCATGATCACCACCAACGACGACGAACTCGCCGCGCGGATCAAGCGCCTGCGCAACCACGGCATGGAGCCGAAGTACTACCACGATGAGGTCGGGCTCAACGGCCGGCTCGATGCCCTGCAGGCCGCGGTTCTCCGCGTGAAACTCCGCCATCTCGAGTCGTGGCACGACGACCGGCGGTCGAACGCCGCCGACTACGACAAGCGCTTCGCCGATGCGGGGGCGGCGCCCTCGACGGTGTCGCTCGACGATGACTCGGGTCTTGCCCTTCGGACGCCGGCGCCGGCGACCGAAGGCCAGAGCCGACATATCTACAACCAGTACGTCATTCGGGTTCCGGGCGAGCTCCGCGACGCGCTCCGTGAGCACCTCAAGGCCAAGAACATCGGGCATGACGTGTACTACCCGATCCCGCTTCATCTCCAGGAGTGTTTCACGCCTCTCGGCGGGAAGACGGGAGACCTGCCCCACTCCGAGCGAGCGGCCAAGGAGACCATCGCGCTACCGGTGTACCCCGAACTGACCGAGACCCAGCGGGCGTACGTGGTCGAGTCGATCGTTGGGTTCCTGCGGGAGCACGCGGCGACCGCTTCGGGCACGAACGCGGGCGCCGCGGGGTGACCGCGCCGCTCAGGGGCAACCGGCCAAGAACGACGCGATGAACGCGTCGACGTCGGCAAGGTCAAGCACTCCGAACGGCCGGGTGATATCCGCCGCGAGGCCTTGCACGAAGAACGAGGCGATAAACGCGTCGACGTCACCAAGATCGAGAACGCCGATCGGCGATGCGACATCGGCGTCGCGAACCAAAGCGGCGTAGGCCGACGAGAACGTCCCGTTTCCGATACCGCCCGTGCCCGAGGCAAGCGCGAACCCCATGTACTTCTCCCCGCCACCGGTGTTCACTGTGCGGCGGTCGAGGCGGACCCAGAGAGGCAAGGTCGCCGATGACAGGACCACCTTGATCGACGTGTTCCCACCGGAGCCCGATCGATTCGAGTAGACGAGTTCGCCAGCACCGGAAAGCCCGAGGAACGCGTTCGACGTGGTCGAACCGCTTGTCGACCCACGGAACATGACACCGGCCCGGCCCGAGTCTTCGAGTTCGCCCTCGAACGCGTCGATCCGAGCCACGACCCGGACGCCGCTGTTGACGTTCATCGGCGCCCAGGCGAAGTGGAACCGGTCTCCGCTCGCGGCCGCGTTGCCTCGGATGCCATCTCCCGAACCGTTGACATCGACATCGCGCGTGAACAACCCAAGCGACTCGGTCGCCCAGCCGAACGCACCGACGTTGCCCACGCCGTTGTTGTCCCAGGGGGCGGCGAGGGGATCGAACACGTTGACGATCAGCGAGTCGGTCGCGATCACCACACCGTGGTCGGCGAAGATCCCGAGTTCGTAGGTCCCGGCGAGCAAGGTTGCTCTGCAGTGCGTGCTCGACGAACCCAACAGCGTCACGAGCGACGCGACAGAGATGTTCCCTTCGGCCAACCCGGGGTTCAACGACGTATGCGCGGTGAGCTTCCCGGACATCCCCTACCGCGACGGGGATACGTTCCGCGACTTTCGACGTTCCGCGATGCAATATATCGCATTTTTGCTATACTTAATCCGATGAGAGTCCTTTCGATTTCGCTGAAGGGAGACCCGATGTCACGCCGTTCCGCTCGAGCGTTCACGCTGATCGAACTTCTGGTCGTCATCGCGATCATCGCGCTGCTCATCGGGATCTTGCTGCCGGCGCTGGGCAAGGCACGGCTCACGTCGCAGCAACTCAAGAACAACACACAACTGCGCAGCATCCACCAGGGACTCGCGCTGCACGCGACGGGCAACCGGGGGTGGTACACCGGGTACGACGCCCAAGAGAACCAGTGGAAGGCGAGTTGGCGGGGCTACGAGTTGATCACAGGCGGTTCGGCACCCAACGAAGATCCGATCGATATGGGCACGTACACCCATATCCGCATGGCCGAGTTGATCTCCAATGACCTGGTCCCGGGCGAGGTGTTGCTCCACCCTGCGGAGCGTGCACCGCGCGACATCTGGACGCCGGTGCTGCAAGCCGATCTTGAACCGCGTGACGAGGGGTTCGACTGGCGACACTACAGCTACGGCCTTAACGAGTTGGGCTGGTGGGACGACAACGTGTACAACGACGCGCGTGTCGGCGGATGGAAAGACACGCTTGCATCGACGACGCCCATCGTGTCAGACCGCTTGTTCGACCTCAAGGGTGATCAGAACGAGTTCCTGCTCGAGAACCTCATCGGGATGTTCTCCGAGCGTCCGGGCAACTTCCAGTTCGGACTCGTGTGGAACGACGGCCACGTTTCGCAAGAGAAGTCACCCGAGATCGGGCTGACGACGTTCGGTCGGATCTACAACACGAACGACAACATCTTCTCCCGTGGTAGCGACGAACCCGCCGGCAACGAGCAATCGCCCTCGCCGCTCCCGACTTCGCTCGACTCGTCGCGTGGCAGTTCGGCGCGGTTCAACGCATGGAACTGGTCGCAGGAAGCGCCAGACGCGGAGACCTACTCGCCAGCTGGCCCGTAACCTCGTCCGTTCACCCGAATCCCAAACGCTCGGTTGCGTCCCATTGAAGGACAACGCTCATGCTCGGCCCACGCCTGTCGAATATCCAGCTCTTGGGCGTGCTCGCGTCGTTCGTGATCGGGCTCGGCTCGGACAGCAGCGACGCTCAGGACGCGCCACGCGATGACGGTCGCAACACCGTGCTGATGCACTACATGCCCTGGTACGAGACCCCGGACGTTCGCGGGAAATGGGGCCCGCACTGGACCGGCTGGCAGAAGCAGCACGATCCTTCGACGACCGACAAGTTCGGGCTCCCGGACATCTGGTCGCACTATCACCCGCTGATCGGGCCTTATGACTCCGCCGATCCTGACGCTGTCGAGTGCCAGCTCCAACAGATGAAGCTCGCCGGCGTCGACGGCGTCATCGCCGATTGGTACGGCATCATCGATCATTACGACTACCTGCCCAACCACGTAGCGACCCAGGTGCTCTTCGAGCAAGCGGGCGAGGTCGGCATGACGTTCTCGGTCTGCTTCGAGGACCGCACCGTCCAGGAACTCGTGAAGGCCGGAAAGGCCGACGAGGACAACCTCGGCGCGACGCTGGCGAAGACCTTTGAATGGACGCACGAGAACTGGTTCACCCACGCGCACTACCAACGCTACAAGGGCAGGCCTTTGGTGCTGAACTTCGGCCCAATTTTCATCAAGGACCCAGGCCCTTGGCGCGAGGGGTTCGCCTCGCTCCCAGAGCGACCGGCGTTCTTCGCGTTGCATCACCTCTGGAGAGACGTCGGCGCCGACGGCGGGTTCACCTGGGTCCACACCGACGCGTTCTATGACGAAGAAGGCCGCGACCGGGGCGATGACGAGATCGCTCGGCGCTTCGCCGGGCTGTACGAACGGGTCTCGGGCGATCCCGAGCAGGTCATCACCTCAGCGGTCCCCGGTTTCCACGACGTGTACACCAACTCGTACTCGTACCTTGCCCACCGGGGCGGGGAGACGCTGAAGAGGCACCTGCGGGCCGCGATGGCCTCGGAATCACCGGTGGTCCAGCTTGTGACCTGGAACGACTACGGCGAGGGCACGATCATCGAGCCCACGCACGAGTTCGGGTATCTCTTTCTCGAAATTCTGCAAGACACGTTGCGTGCGGAGGGGGGCGATCTCGCCTTTACCCATGAGGACCTCCGTCTGCCGGGCCGGCTGTACCGCGCCCGGAAGTCTGGCGCGGCCGCCTCGTCCACACTCGATCGCATCGCCTCGATGCTGAACCGAGGGGACACGTCGTCGGCACGCCGCGCATTGGACCGGATCAGCGAGTGACCACAAGACGAGAGCGACTCATGATCCACACACCCACGTTCACCCGACGATCCATCGCGAGCCGCGTCGCGCTCATCGCCGCGGCCTCCGGCCTCGCGGCGTGCTCGACAACGACGCAGACGGGCGATTCGGACACCAACGACGCTTCGCCCGCCGTTGAACGAGTTGTCGTGTCGACCTCGCCCGCCGGCAACGCGGTTGGCGAAACGGTCGGCGAGGGCATCTACCGGTTCCACGAAAATGCGGACGCCCGCGATGGGCGGCTCTCCTCGTTCACGCCTGTCGAACCGCTCGAAGCCCTCGGAGATGCGGGGGCGTCGGCGATCACGCCGGTGTTCTCGAACGACGAAGAAGGCCGGTTTGTTTCGACCATCGCGATCAAACCGGGGACCAGCTTCTACGCCAAGAAGGGCACACGGGACGAGGACCCCTGGGCGTACGGCCCCGAAATCGAGGCCACTGCAAGGCGGGCGCTCGAGCGGCGTTCCCGCCTCATGCCCTTGTTCGACTCGCTCTTCGAGGAAGCGCATCGCACCGGCGTCCCGGTGGCCAGGCCCCTGTTCTTCGCTGATCCGGTTACCCCAGCGCTGCGCGACGTCGACGATGCGTTCATGCTGGGCGACATTCTGATCTTCCACTCCGAGACGAAGCTCGATCGGACCGGCCAGTTGGTCCTCCCTGAGAACGACCAATGGCACGAGTTCGATTTCCAGGGGTTTGATGGGGGCCGTGACTCAACCGATCCGGACCAACCCAAGCTCTTCGTCCGAGAAAGCGGGACTCTCCCAACCGGTCCGGTGCACGAGTACTTCGGCGACCGCCCAGACCAGCGTGACAAGTTGACCCTGGTCGTCGCTCTCAATGAAGATGGATACGAGACCGGCGAGCTGTATCAAGATGCTGGGGAAGGTTGGGCCTTTCGCGGAGGAGAATTCCTTCGTTCGCGGTACACTTCCAGGCGGGTGTCTGACACTGTACCGATCGAAATCCAAACTCCTGGAAGGGCATTGGCCCGTCCGGACCGGGTGCTCAAGGCCCGGATCATTGATTCAGACGGTTCCGAAGCTGTCGGAATCGGTCGAGACGGCGTGATCCTCGCGATTGCGCTGGGGATTCCCGTCGCGTCGGCGGATCAGTAGTCCCTTAAGCAAAATATCGGTTGTTAAACCCTCATCAAGGCTGTAACGTGTTCGTGTAAACGGTATCGTGCGACGGCGGGCACCCCGCTCCATCCGTTCGCCCGTAGAAAGAGATAGGAGAGCTCAGCATGACTCGCACAACCGCTGCCCTCGCGATCGCCGCTCTCGCCGGCGTCGCCTCGGCCCAGTCCGCTTCGGTGAGCTTTGGCGCCTCGGCCACGACCGCGGCCCCTGGCGACACCATCACCGTCACCCTTTCGGTCGACCCGGACACCGGCGGCGCCGGTTCGGGCGTCTTCGGTCCCGCCGGCCTCTACGGCTTTGGCGGCGATGTCGTCCTGAGCGGTGATGCCGCCGGCGACGTCACGAGCTCGAGCCCGGCGATCCTCGCCGCTCTCGCATCAGGTGCCACCACCAGCACCGCCGCGACCCCGAACGTGGTTCGGGCTGGCGCCGGCCGTGGCCTCGATGACGCCCTCCCGGCTCAGATCACGGACCTGCTCAGCTTCGACCTCACGATCGACGCCGGCGCCGCCGATGGCCAGACTTTCGACATCGGCTTCGACGGCGCCATTGTCCTCGTCGAGAACGACTCGCTCGAGACTTACGCCACCGTTCCGGGCATCAACCAGAACATGCTGACCGCCAGCGCCCTGACCGTCACCATCGGCAGCGGCGGCTGCAACGCGGCCGACATCGCCGACCCGGCCGGCATTCTCGATCTCAGCGACATCGACGCGTTCATCGCCGCCTTCCTGACAAGCGACTCTGCTGCCGACATTGCCGCCCCGTTCGGCGTCGTCGACCTAAGCGACATCGATACCTTCATCGCCCTGTTCTTCGCTGGCTGCCCGTAATCGGCACACGACAGCTTGAAACTCCCCCACGGCCCGCTCGCTTCGAGCGGGCCGTGGTCGTTTTACCCAATCGGAGTTCGATCGCGGTCGCCGATCCCACCGATAGATACACTGGCAGACGGACCCCAAACCCTTACGGCCCCGGAGATCGAACGTGCACCTCAACGCCGCAACGCTTCTGACCCTCGCCGCCATCACCGCCGGATGCGTCGCCGGCGCCAACATGGCCGAGCAGCCCGACGCCAAGATCCCGACCGATCCGAACCTCGACGACCGCAGCTACGCGCTGGGTGTCGACGTGGCCCGGACCGCGCTGGCGGCGACCCTCACCGATGGCGTCTCGCTCGACCGCGATGACTTCCTCCGAGGCATCACCGACGTGCTCAAGGACCAAGAGCTGGCGTTCGGCGAAGGTCACATGCGCCGTGCCCTCGAAGACCTCGAACTCGAAGTCGCGACCCGCGAGGCGGAGGCGAGGCTGCGCGAGGACCCGATCTTCCGGCTGACGGCCGAGGCCAACGCGGCCCGCGGCCGGGAGTTCCAGGACAAGTTCGCGACGCGCGTCGGCGTGGTGAAGCTTCCCTCGGGTGTGCTTTACGAGTCGCTGGAGGAGGGCGACGGCCCGCGTGCCGCGAACGCCATCGGCGTTCAGGTCGTCTACACCGGCAGCACGGCAGCGGGCACCCGTTTCGCCGAGAGCGTGGTCATCGACATGGAACTCGAGGGCATGCTGCCGGCGGTCGCTTCGACGATCCGACGCATGCGGGTCGGCGACCGCTGGATTGTCGTGATCCCGCCGGAGGCGGCGTTCGGCATCGCGGGACACGACACGCCCTTGGGCGAGCGCATCGGTCCCAACGAGACGCTCGTGACCACGGTCGAGCTGCTCGAGGTGACCGAATGAAGCGCGTCGCACTCGCCCTGGCGTTCGTGGGAGCGCTCGCGGCGCTGACCCATGTCAGCGCCCAGCAACAGATCGTGGGTGGCCGCACGCTCGACAACTCGCTGATGCAGGGCAGCGCCGGGTTCAACGCCGGTCGCCTGCCTGGCATGTCGGCGCAGAGCTATCAGGTGAACCGCAACCGATCGCTCCGCCCCGCCAACCAGCGGTACAAGGCCGGCACCTTCACCTTCCAAGGAGGTGTCGGTTCGTCCGTTGCAACGTACGGCCGCGGTGGCTACTCCACCGCTGGGACAGGGCTCCAAGTCGCGACGTACAACCCGCTCTCGAAGGGCGTCGCGGTGCAGCGCGGCCAGACGTCGACGTACGCAAGACCGATATCGACACGGCCGGCGGGAACGAACTACGGGTACCGCCCGCCCAAGCGGGCCGCGCCGACGAGGTCCTACGCGCCGAAGACGTACTCGGCCGGTCTGTCAAGGCCGACGTATACAACGCTTCGTCGGTAACGCACGTCTCTTGCAGAAACAAAGGCCCACACGCTCGCCGTGTGGGTTTTTTATTGGACCGTCCTGATTCGGAGACGGCGCCAAACGCTGAATTCGAGCTATGGATCGCCACGCTCAAGAGGTACATTCGACGTACGACGTGTCTGCTCCGCACACGTCTCCACGAAGGGGTAACGAGATGATGCGAGGAGTTCTCGGTTCGACTTTCGGCCTGGCGATCGCGATCCTCGTGTCATCGGCGACCGCCCAAATCCGCTACATCGACGACGATCGCCGCGTCGACATGCGCGCCGACTTCGCGAGCATCGCCGGTGGGAACTTCGTTTCCCAGGATGACTCGGACGGTGCCACGCCGCCGTCGACTCCGGCGGCGAGCCCCGCGAACCCGAACCCTCATCTCAATTTCGCCGGCGCCGCGAACGCGCGGGTGATCTCGGTCTCAGGGCGTGCGGTTCTCAACAGCGTCCTTTCGCCCTTCCGGATCCAAGCGTCGGGGTCCACGTCCCAGTCGCTCAGTGTGCCCTCCCAGAGCGGTGGCGGGTCCGACGGGCAATCAAACTTCTCGTACCGCATCGCCATCGACGAACCGCAGGGTTTCTCGTTCAGCGGGCGCTACAGCGCAAGCATCACGACGCCCGCTTCGGGCGAGGTGGAGGTTGACCTGCGTTTCGAGTCGTCCGACGGCTCGGTTGAGATCCTCAACGACAGCGTCCGCCTCGGGGCCGGCGAAGGGCCGGAGTCCGGTGACTTCAACATCGTTGGCACGCTCCAGCCCGGGACGTACATCATCGATTTCGATGGTTCCGGGTTCTTTACCGAAGTCGAGAACGAGTCGGGTGAACTCCGGACCGAGTGGACCTTCGTGCTCGATATGGGCGACCGCGACGGAGACGGTCTGGCCGACATCTGGGAGTGCCCCGAGCCCGAGTGCGGGATCGACGGTGACGGCGACGGCATCGCCGACCTCCGCCTCGCCGATATGGGCGCGAACCCCGATCGCAAGGACCTGTTCGTCGAGGTCGACTCGATGGTCGGCTTCGCGCCGCTCCCCGGGTTCACCGCTCCGCTCGTCGCGGCCTTCGGCGGCGCCCCCGTCGACAACCCGGACGGCTCGAAGGGCATCTCCCTCCACGTCTTGCTGGACGAAACGGACATCCCAGCGCAGTCGTGGAGCGGGCCCGACCCGATGGTCGAAGTTGATCCATTCACCTTTTTCGATCCAGTCAAGGCGCTCCGGTACGGCTCGCCGGCCCAGCGCGCCGACCCGAACTGGGACGCGATCCGTGAGGCCAGGCGGCTCGCGGTCCGGTACTGCATCTTCGCTCAGGAGGTCCTGAACGGTGACGCCGGCGGGTACGGAGAGGTCGACGGCGACGACTTCATGGTCACCGCTGGACCGGCAGCATCGGCCTCGATCGATATCCAGCGATCTGTCTTCATGCACGAACTCGGCCACAACCTGGGGCTGCGCCACGGCGGGGGCGACGACATCAACGCCAAGCCCAACTACTACAGCATCATGAACTACCGATGGATCTACCCTCGTCCCTGGAAGGGCTGGCGACTCAGCTACTCCGAAGCCGCGTTGAATACGCTCGACGAGGGCGCGCTTGCAGAACAGATCGGGATTGTCTCGCCCCCAGGGCTCTACAGCGGTGTCGAGGTTCCTTACGTGAAAAGAAGCGCCGCCGACCCGCAGGAGCTCATCGTCATCGCGCTCGACATCGGGGCCAACACGCCGATCGACTGGGACTACGACGGGGTGATCGATACCGAGCCGTTGGCCGACGACATCAACTTCATCTTCGACAGCGACTCGGCTTCACCCTCAGAGGTTCTCCGAGGCCACAACGACTGGGCCGTGTTGCGCTACGCGCTCGCCGGCGCCGCGAACTTCGCCAGCGGCGCCGCGATCGGTCGCGAGTCGAAGCCCGAGATGTTCACGCTCGATCAGTACCTCGCCGAGAACGCGGAGTTCCTGGCCGACAGCGAACCGGACCCCTGCCCGCCCGACCTCGACGGCAACGGTGTGCTCGACGCCGTTGATGTCGAAGAGCAGATCACGAGGCTCGATGGGAGCGGGGCCGCGGACACGACGGGGGACGGGCTCTCGGACTTCTTCGATCTGCTCGAGTACTTGAAGCAGTTCGACGCGGGTTGCCCGTAGTCGGGGAAGCCCTTGAGAAAAACCAACGCCCGGTGTCCCGGGCGTCGGTCACGGGAGGTCGGTCGCCTTACTGGCAGCCGAACAGGAAGCCGTTCACGAAGTCATCGACGTCGCTCAGGTCGATGATCCCGAAGGGGGCGGCGAGATCGGCGCCGGCGCCCTGGATCAGGAACGCGGCGATGAACAGGTCGATGTCGGTCAGATCGGCGAGGCAATCGCCGTTGAGGTCGGCGGAGCAGGAACGGTTCAGAAACACTTTTACATCTCGGTCGGCCTCGTCGCCAACGACGATGTCAAGATCCCCGTCTGCATCGAGGTCCGCGAGGGATGGACCCGACAAATTCGCAGACAACAGATCGATGTCCTCGAGCGAGAACGTGCCATATCCGTTGTTGTACAAGACGCTCACGGCTCCGCCTACGACCACGATGTCGGGCCTGCCGTCGCCGTTTACGTCACCAGAAGACATCCCCATCGGCCGACCAACGCTCGGGTAACGTGACGGAGCAGCGAACGTGCCGTCGCCATTATTGTTCCGGATGATCACCTCTTGCCCTAGGAAGTCCGCGCTGGCCAAATCAAGATCACCGTCACCGTCAAGGTCTTCCAGTGCAAGACCTCTCACGTTCTCCATGGTCTCATCGCGCAACTCGGGGCCGAACGTCCCGTCCCCATTGTTCATCAGCACGCTCGTTCCGCCGACCGTCGGCGTGTTAGCGTAGCCGACGACCATATCGAGAGCTCCGTCACCGTCGAGATCACCAAGGCTGATCACGTTGGACGACGGCCCAACGCCGTAACTGATCAAGCCTGCGAATGTACCGTTGCCGTCATTGAAGAGTACGCTCACCTCAGATGGTCCGGAGTTGACTACGACCATATCCAAGTCGCCGTCCCCATCCACGTCGCCAAGGGCGACGTCACGGGGCAAGGCGAGCGGACTACCAGGCATGATGTAGACTGCCTGATCGATATACGTTCCGTCGCCGTTGTTGAGGACGACCTCGACACTGGTCTGTGAGTCGGCGGCAACAGCGTCAAGATCCCCGTCTCCATCGAGATCGCCTAGCGCGATCCTCAGCACCCCGCCTTCCGAGACACTGGTCCGTGCTCCGAACGTGCCGTCGCCGTTGTTGAGGAACACGCCGAACTCGAAATCGCTGGCAAAGGCGATATCAACGTCGCCGTCCCCATCCAGATCACCGGTGGCGACGTCTCGCGTGAAGAAGATCGCTTGGTTGCTCTCTGGTTCATCGAAGCAGGCGGTCCTCACGTTCTCAACCTCGATGACCGCTCGTTGAACATCTGACGCCTGGAGGTCGTTCCACTGGCCCGTCCCGAAGCGATTGATCGCCGTGTAGTCTTCCACGCCCTGGAAGTTGTTGGGCTCACCCGGACGCCAGTTTGTGTAGGTCACAGCGTCGCCGTTATCCCAGACGAACGTGCCCTCGGTGACCTCGTCGCTGAGCCCGACCCACCAGCTGTCGGCGCCGGAGTCGATAAGGAAAGCGTCCTCCGCCGCGGTGTTCACCGATGCAACGTAGACGCTCTCGTTGAACTCGAGCGCGAGCTCCTCCGCGAGCCCCGCGGCGATCGATCGAGCTTCGTGGATGGTCACAGCCTCGTCCGTCAGGTAGTACGTGTGCCCTTGGAACGTGCCGAGCAAGCTGACCGGGGCCTGCGGGATCGCGAGGTCGGTGACCTCGACGCGCAGCTCGCGCCCCGCGGGCTGGGCGGTCCCGCTCAAGAACGAGACAGACAGCGTCTCGCCAGGCGCCATCGCGACAAACTCGCTGAAGACCGGCGCCCCGTCGAGCGTAATGCTTGCCGAGCCCTCGAACGTGTTCGTCACGCGAACGATCGCCGGCTCGGTGACGCCGAAGTCGCCCCGGGCGCGGGTCTCGACGAATAATGCGTCCAGATCGTTCGCGGGCGCGGTCTCGAACACCCAGCTCTCCGGGGTCTGATCGAAGAGGTACCGCGCGTCACCGGCGGTGACGGTGTACGCGGCGCTGCTCCCCGGGTCGTTGGTGTACGGGCCCGGGCATTGGCCGGTGAAACAGAAGGTGATGAACGTCCCGTCGTACGCGAGCTCGTACGTCAGCTCGGCGTAGGACGTGTCGTTGGTGATCAGGCTCTGGGCGACCCCGACGCCGGCGATGCCTGCCAACGCGAAGGCACCCCCGAACAATCCCGCTGCTGCATTCGATTTCGGATTCATGAATCGACCTCCTCGATCAAGAGGCGGCCCCGCCGACGCTGCAGGGGGTCCGCCGAAGCGTCCGACACCGCGGCGCCCACACGGCGCCGGGCGGTGTCGGCCCCAAAGCGACACCGGCGCGGCGGGCCGCCAGCGTCGAGAAGAAAAAGTTGGCAAGACACGCCACGTGCCGCCGGCGGCTCGCCCGCCAGTGATATGGCCGCAGCAGTAAGCACATCGCCCGCATACAGGAAGCACTGGCGGGCGAGCCGCCAGTGGCACGCGCGATGACGAGTGCGACGGTCGGTCAGGAGCCGAATCGTGTGAGAAGAGCCCCGAGCATCAGGAGTTCGCCCACGTCGCGGTCCTCACCCTCGAGCCCCAGGGCCTCGAACGACGACCACGCGTCGGCCGCGTCGGGCTCAACGGAGCGCTCGGCGAAACCCTCGATCGTCGGGCGGAGTCGGTCGTAGATCGCCCGGCGTGCCGCGACGAACGCGGCCTGCTCCCAGGGCGTGCGGTCGTTCCAGACCCGGAACGTGCCGTCCTGGCCGGCGGTGGAGAGTGAGCGTCCGTCGGCGGAGAACTCCATCGCCTCGATGTAGCCCCGGTGCCCCGCGAGGGCGCCCAGCAGTTCGAGCGTGTCCGCGTCCCAAACCCGGATGACCGAGCTCTGGGCGGTCGAGGCGGTGGCGATGAGCCGGTCGTCGGGGCTCCAGGCGACGACCATGGTGTCGGTCGTGTAGTCCGGGAGCATCGCGAGCAATGCGCCGGTCTTGATGTCGAACACCGTCACCGGCGACGTCGTTTCCCAGAGGATGACGCGGGTGCCGTCGTTGGAGATCCGGGCGTGCCTTCGGAAGGCAACGTCGGCCTCAAAGCGGCGCACCCGCTCGCTAGTGGCGCGATCGATCACGTCGAACCAGGGGCGATTGGGCGTGCCCGGCTCGCGGAGTTCGTACTTCTGCGTTCGGTGCCCAACAAACCCGGCGATGGCCGGGGCGGTCGACACGACCTCGCCCGATCGAGCGCTGTACACCTGCTGCCCGATGATGATCCCGGTTCCGTCCGGTGTGTACCGAAGGTTCGTCGGGTGCGGGAACGCGCCCGACCACAGCTTGGCGCCCGTCTCCAGCGAAAGCACTCGAACGTCTTGAGCGCCTCGTCCGCCGTGCTTTGCAAGACGGCTTTCTGTGACAAGCGTGGTCCCGTCCGGGCTCGGGACCGCCTGGCCGTGCCATCGCGGTCCGAGGAGGCGGCCGATTTCGACGCACGCGATGGGGTCGACGAGGCGGACACCGCCGCCCTCGAACAGGTAGTGCGCGTCGAAGTTGGCCGCGATCGCGATCCGGTGGTCGGGGGTGAAGCGGAGCTGCCTCGCCGAAGTCTTCGCGACCTGCGCTGAATACGGACTCTTCCATGCGTCCAGCTCGAAGAGGCGTGTCTGTGCCCGGCCGAGATCGACGAGCAGTCGGCCGCGTTCCCAGTCCACGTCGGCGACCCTGCTCGATGTCCCCATGTCGATCGGATCGACGAGTGGCTCCCCGGTGGCTACGTCGACCAGGTGCATCCGACGCTGGGCGTGGAGCAGGGCGATCCCGTCGCGAGCGTGCGCGGTGTTGATGCTCGTGTCGACCGTGTATGTCCATCCGTACGCTGGTTCTCCGGCGTCGTTGATCCACCAGCACTCGACCGACGATCCCGCCCGTCGGAAAACGACGCCCTGATCAGGCGAATACGGGCGCGCGACCTTCGGTGTGCGCTCGTCGATCAACACCGGACCAGACAGATCGGGGACCCTCGAGATAAACACCGGCCCATCGGACCGATGAAACCAGAACCAGTCGTTTCCGGCGGGGATCGGCGGGCTCACGAGGCGCGCGAGCCCTGGGAAACGACGATCGGTCACGACCTCACCTTGTATGAGATCGATGACCTGCAAGCGGAGGTCCTCGCCCTCTGGTGATTGCGCCACCACGAACCGATCGCCGACGACGCCTGGGTTCCGGGGGCTCGTCCATTCGACCTTCGGCCCGATGGGCTCGAGCGTGCGACCATCGTGGAGTCTGAAACCGCCGCCCATCAGGACGATCGCGTTCGGGTCCGACGTCCATTTGGGGCGTGCGATGTCGTCGCGTTCGAGGTTGGCGATGATCTCGAACGTCTCCCCGTCTCGTATGTCGAGCCCGCCGAGTACTCTGGTCGCGGCGATGAGCGAGTGGTCCGCGTTCCAGCGGTACCGGACGCGACCTGAGGCCATCAACTCAGAACGCGTCGAGGCCATCGCTCGGGCGACGTTCCACCAGTGCGTACGGCTTGGCTCGTCGACCCGGTCGAGCAGCCTCGCCGCCTCGATGTAGTTCCCGAGCCGCTTCTCCTGCCCGGCGGAGAGCAGCAGGACCTCGGTCGCGGACCGGCGGGCGGTGGCCTCGTTCTCGACCGCGCGCCCCTCGGCCTCGCGCGCCACCGCGCGCTCGTTCAGGGCCCAGACAAAGCCGCCCGACGTGCCGATGACCCCGAGCACAAGAGCAAGGAGCACGACGGCGGTGCTCGCGACCGCGGCCCGGTTCCGTCGCACGAACTTCCGAGCCTTGTAGAGTGCCGAGGGGGGCGAGGCCGACACCGGTTCGTTCGCGAGGTACCGCTCGAGGTCGAGCGCGAACGATGCCGGCGAGTCGTACCGCCGCCCACGGTCCTTCTCGAGCGCCTTCATCACGATCCAGTCGAGTTCGCCCCGCACGAGCGTGCCCAGCTTGCCGGGCTGTTCCTGCCGGCGCTTGGCGACCTCATCGAGCCCATCGCCCAGGGTGCTGATCCGCGTCGAAGGTTTCTCCGGCTCGCTCTCGCGGATGATCCGAAGCATCTCCGCGAACCCCGCTTCGCGCAGGGTCTGAGGCGTGAATGGGGGCGATCCGGTCAAGAGCTCGTAGAGGAGCACGCCCAGCGAGTAGACGTCCGATCGAGTATCGACATCCGCGAGCGACGAGGTGTCCGCCTGCTCCGGGCTCATGTACGCCGGCGTGCCGATCAACTGACGGAACTCGGTGAAGAGCGTGCGGTCGGTGAGCGCGACGTTCGTTGCCTTGGCGACGCCGAAGTCGATGACCTTCGGAACGGGCTTACCGTCTATGGTGCCCACCAGCACGTTCGAGGGCTTGATATCCCTGTGAATCACGCCCTTCTGATGCGCGTGCTGCACCGCGGCGCACGCCTCGCGAAAGAGACCGAGCCGCTCGACCGTCGACAAGTTCTCGCGGTCGCAGTACGTCGTGATCGGGTCGCCCGCGACCAGCTCCATCACGAAATAAGGCCGCCCGTTCTCCGTCTCGCCGGCGTCGAACACGCGCGCGATGTTGGGGTGGTCCATCAACGCCAGCGCCTGACGCTCCGCCTCGAACCGAGCCAGGACCTGCTTGGTGTCGACGCCGGGCTTGAGCAGCTTGAGCGCGACCCGCCTGCGGACCGGGCGTTCCTGCTCAGCCATGTACACGACGCCGAACCCGCCCTCGCCGATCCGCTGGAGCAGCTTGTACCGCCCGATCGTGTCGCCGGCACCGTGGGTCGACGATGCACCGGCGACCGGCTTCGCTTCGATCTCCGGGGCATCGAGGAAACCGGTTGCTGCTTCGCCGACGTCCAAGAGCGCCATCACCTCCCGGCGCACGCGCGCATCGTCGGCGCACTTCGCCTCGACAAAGGACGCCCGCTCTCCCGCCGGGAGTTCGAGCGCTTCATCAAGAACCGCTTTGACCCGCTCCCAATCCATCGCCGCCTTCGTCCTCCAGCAGCACCTTGGCCATCCACCGCCTCGCGAACGTCCATTCCCGCTCGACTGTGCGCGTGCTCACGTCGAGTAGGCGCGCAACGTCCTCGGTCGCCAGACCGGCGAACACCTTGAGCCTCGCGACAGCCGCGGTCCGCTCGTGCTCGGCCTCCAAGCGACGGAACGCGTCGTCGACCGCCAGGGTTGTCTCAGAATTTGCCGACGCCAGATCCTCGACGCTCCCGATATCGAGCGCTGCCCTCGATCGCCCCCCACCCCGCTTGACCCGCCCCTTGGTCCGAGCGTGATCGATGAGAATCCGCCGGATCGCCTCGGCCGCGGCCACATAGAAATGGGCCCGATTCTGCCACGGAACCTCCCGGTCTCCAACGAGCTTCAGATAGGCCTCGTGGACCAGGGCGGTGGGCTCGAGCGTGTGGTCGGGCCGCTCGCCCGACATCGCAAGGTTGGCCGCAGCACGGAGTTGGGCGTAGACACGCGGCAGCAGCAGCCGGGCGCGTTCGTCGGCGTCGAGGTCCGGGGCCTGAAGAAGTTCGGTGACTTCGTCCACCCGATGAGCGTACCGCGGGACTCCGGATTTGAGTGACCGAAGTCAAACCCAAATCGACGTCCGAAAAGCGGTGCGGGAGGGATTCGAACCCCCGGACCCCGAAGGGTCACCGGTTTTCAAGACCGGCGCATTCAACCGCTCTGCCACCGCACCAGATTGTGCCGGGCCTGTCCGTTGGGCAGTCCGGGTCAGGACTTTACCCTGCGTACCCCATCGCCCGCTCGACTCCGCCCACTACCGCGTGCAAAAGCAGCATGTGGAGCTCTTGGATCCGGTCGGAACGGACCGCACGCCCCCCCACGACGCTCGGAACGATCCACTCAAAGTCGCATGAGCCTCCGAGTTTGCCGCCGTCGCCGCCCAGAAGGGCCGCCGTGACAAGACCCCGGCCCGACGCGGCCTCGACGGCGCGGACGATGTTGGCTGAGTTTCCGCTGGTGGTCAGCACCACCAGGATGTCGCCTTCGCGGCCCAGGGCCTCGACCCAGCGGCTAAAGACGTACTCGAACCCGTAGTCATTGGCCACACAGGTCAGGTGCGTCGGGTCGACGCAGGCCGCGGCGGCGATCGCGGGGCGATCGTCGCGATACTTCCCGGTCAGCTCCTCGCAGAAGTGCATCGCGTCGGCGGCCGAGCCCCCGTTCCCGCAGGCGAGGACCTTGCCGCCGGCGTTGACGCTGTCGGCGATGCGATCGCAGAGCGATGCGACGCGTTCGGACACGGTTGGATCCGCGATCATCGACGCGAGCACGCTCTGCGCGTCGGTGAGTTCGCCCTTGACCCAGTCGCTCAAGCCTTCCACAGCGCCCCGCCTCCCGGGAGCTTGCCCCGGACCGCGTCCTGCATCGATTCGATCAGGCCGCGCGAGCCCAGAGCATTGCGCGAATCGACGACAACGCCCGCCTTCTTCGCGACCAGCTCATAGTCGATGTTGCTGTGGTCGGTGATGATCAGCAGCACGTCCGACGAACCGATCGTGTCATCGTCGAGCGGAACACCCGCCAGATCGATCGAGTAGTCGCGCTTGTGGGGGAACTTGGGCACGAACGGGTCGTGGTAAGTCACCTCAGCGCCCGCGTCTTGCAGACGTGTGATGATCTCAGAGGCCGGGCTCTCGCGGGTGTCGTCGACGTCTTTCTTGTACGCGACACCAAGGACCATGACCTTCGATCCGGAGAGCGAACGACCCTCGGCGTTGAGCGCGTCGCCCACACGTCGGACGACCCTGCGGGGCATCTGCCGGTTGATCTCGCCGGCGAGCTCGATGAACCGTGTCGTATCGCCGTGGCGGCGGGCGCGATACTCAAGGTAATAGGGGTCGATCGGGATGCAGTGCCCGCCCAAGCCCGGACCCGGGTAGAACGCCTGGAACCCGAAGGGCTTCGTCTTCGCGGCCTCGACGACTTCCCAGACATCGATGCCTTGATTGGCGAAAATCACCTTGAGCTCGTTCACGAGCGCGATGTTCACGGCGCGGTAGATGTTCTCGAGCAGCTTGGCCGCCTCGGCCACCTCCGCCGACGACACCGGGTGCACTTGGTCAACGAAGCGCCGGTAGAGCGATGTCGCGAGTTCGCCGCTGACGGCGTCCGACCCACCGACAAGCTTGGGCGTGGTCTTGGTGCCGTGACTCATCCGGCCCGGGTCCTCGCGTTCGGGGCTGTACGCGACGAACGCGTCCTCGCCCAGTTTACGCCCCATGCCTTCGAGCAGATCGACGATCTCTTCTTGCGTCGTGCCCGGGTAGGTCGTGCTTTCGAGCACGATCAATCCGCCCGGTTTGAGGACGCTCGCCGCCATCTTGGCGCTGGCTTGGACATACTTGAGATCGGGCTCGTTGTAGGGCCCGAGAGGAGTCGGGACGCACAGCAAGATCGCGTCGCACTCGCGGAGCCCCTCGGGGTCGTCGGTCGCCTGAAAGCGATCGGACGACGCGATGACCTCGAACAGATCGTCCCGAGCCATCTGGATGTAAGGCTCGCCCCGCCCGAGCTTTTCGATCTTGACCGGGTCCACGTCGAACCCAACGGAGCGGAGGCCGGCGTCGTGAATCGCCCCGATAAGCGGGAGACCGACATACCCGAGACCCACCACCCCAACGCACGCGTCGCCCGATGCCAATCGCGTCCGCATATCTTCCACCAGCGTCATCCGCCCACCTCCTGTGCCAGGCCCGCCTCGGTCGCCCTCGTCGCGAGTTCTCGTGCCGGCCCCAAGACCCGATGTACAGCTTCCATCGTCGGTCCCACCACCGTCGCGTGCCCAACCTTTCTGCCTGGGCGGGGCGACTTTCCGTAGTCGTGGACCGCGGCCTCGCTACCGCCCGAACCACCCCCACCCCGGACGACCGGAGGCACGCCCCCGATGAGGTTCACCATCGCCGCGGCGCCCACGCCCGGCGCGAACCCGGTGTCCCCAAGCGGAAGTCCAGCCACGGCTCGGAGGTGGTTCTCGAACTGGCTTGTGGACGCGCCCTCGATCGTCCAGTGTCCGGTGTTGTGCACCCTCGGGGCGAATTCGTTGGCGAGGATCGCCCCGTCATCGAGGACGAAGAACTCGATGGCGAGCACGCCCACGTGGTCAAGCCGATCGGCGACCCGGCCCCATGCGGCCCCCGCCGCTTCGGCCTGATCACCCGGGAGCGAGGTCGGGACGATCGACTCGCGGAGGATGCCGTCGGAGTGTTGATTTGATCCGATCGCCCATGTCGCGTGCCGCCCGTCGGCGTCACGCACGCCAATACACGAGACTTCCGCCCGAAACGGAACGAGAGCATCGGCGATGGCCGGCCTCTGGCCGATCTCCGCCCACGCCGCTTCCGCATGGGCCGCGTCGCGCACGATGGCTTGTCCCTTGCCGTCGTATCCACCAAACCGCGACTTGAGCACGAACGCCCGGGCCTTGTCCATGCTTCCGGTCAAGCTCGCGAGATCATCGACCGGGTACCAGACCGGCGTCGGAACATCGAGGGTGTCGAAGAGCCGGCGCTCGAGCAGACGGTCCTGGGCCGCCTCCAGCGAACGGCTCGAAGGGCGCACGACAACGCCCGCCTCTTCGAGGGCCTTCACCGACCCGACGGGAACATTCTCAAATTCGTACGTGACCGCGTCGCACGCCTCGGCGAATGCCCGGATTGCGACAACATCATCGAACGCGCCGACCGTCAACGGCGCTATCTGTCCAGCGCACGCGTGTGGCGACGCGTCGTAGCAGCGGATCTCAAGATCAAGCTTGTCACCTGCTTGCGCAAGCATCCGGCCGAGCTGACCGCCACCCAAGACACCGACAACGGTCACGCGCCCGACCCTTCGAGAGGCTTGCTCGGGTCCGGGTCGCCCAGCACCCGGTTGGTCTGATTCGCTCGGAAGGCGTCGAGCGCCGAAGTCACGGACGCGTTGTCATGGGCGACGATCGCCGCGGCGAACAACGCGGCGTTGACCGCGCCCGCCCGCCCGATGGCGAACGTCGCGACGGGTACGCCCGCCGGCATCTGGACAATGCTCAGCAAGCTGTCCATGCCCTGGAGCGCCTTGCTCTGCACTGGAACACCCAGAACCGGCACCCGTGTCTTCGCCGCGAGCATCCCGGGTAGGTGCGCTGCCCCACCGGCGCCGGCGATGATCGCTCGCAACGCCCGCGGCACGGCGGTGTCGGCGTACTCGAACAGCAAGTCGGGCGTGCGGTGCGCCGACACGACCCTGGTCTCGTGGGCGATGCCCAGATCCTCAAGCGTCTTCGCCGCGTGCGACATGGTCTCCCAGTCGCTCCGGCTTCCCATCACAATCCCGACGTGCGGCTCACCCATCAGGGCATCGTATCGCGTTCCGCCGCTGCTCAGCGGAGTTCCAAGCGACGCAGCGCCCGCCTCGCGGTGTGGTTCGCGACCGCTTCGAACTCGTCTCGGGATCTGGAAGCCTCGACCTCGTAGGCCCATACGCACGCCTCTGCGATGGCGTCGCGAACCGGGCCGAAGCGGGACAGCGACGGGTCGGCCGGCCCGGCGGCCAGTTCGTCGAGCGCAACGGCGAGGGCACCCCGGCTCGGATCGGGTGCCGGGAGCTCCAACTCGATCTCGCCGGCGAGCCGTGCCAGCGCGTGGTCGTTCTCGACATCGTCGAGCGCGGCGCGGGCCGCGGAGAGTTCGTCCCGGCGCAGCGCGACGGCCGCCCTGGCGAGGTCGGCCTCGTAGGGGCGAAGCAACGCCTCGCACACCCGTTCGTTCATCGCCCAACCGGGCCACGCGTCCGATCGGCACCGCTCGCCGCGGCGCAGCGCCGACCTGGCCTCCGCCAGCTCGACCGCCGGCCTCGCGAGGCCTAACCAGCGATGGGCAAGGGCGATCCAGGTCGCGTGCCGGTCGGCCTGGCGCGAACCTGCCAGCCCACGCGGCGCCGGCTTGTTCCATAGCGAGAGCCACGCGGTCCGACGCGAACGGAGCTGATCGAGAAACTCGTTCTCCGCATTGAGCGAAATCCGAGCCCAGGACGCCCTGCGTCCCGAGTACGACTCGAGATCGGCCACCATCGCCCTTTCTGGAGCGTTCCCGAGCGACGTCGGTACGAGCCGGCGGGCATCGGAAAAAAGCCGTGCGAGCAGGATCTCCGATCGATCGGGAAGCAGTGGGTTCTCACCCTCGCGCCGGTCGGGCATCTCGCGGATCACGTCGAGCACGCGGTCCGCGACGTCGTCGTACCGGTCGATGGGCACCGGGCGACGGGGCGGTTCGGGAAGCACGCCCCCGCAAAGCGTGAAGCTCAGCCTTGCGATGCCCTCGATCCGTGCTTCGGCCCGTTCCGCGTCGGCGAGCATCGCGAGGAACGCCGGATCGGACTGGGGTCTGGGCATCGCCAAGACCCTGGGAAGCACGTCGGCCAACCGCCCCCTCGCCCGCCGACGCTGGTCGAGCAACCTAGGCCACGCCGGCCTGAGCTGGCGGATCAAATCGTCACGGTCCGCACGGGGTTCGGTCGCCTTAAGAACGTTGGCGAGCCGCGTCGCGGCATCGAGCGCTTCGGTCACGGCGACCCCATCCCCCGATTCGATGGCCTCGACGATCGCGTCGATCGCGAACACCCTCGCGTCACGGGTCGATCTGGATGCCGGAAGATCGTCGAGCGCCCTGATCACCCGCGAGATCGAATCGAGCCGGTCGAGCCTCGCGTGCGCCGTCGGATCACCCAACGCGGTCTCCGCGATCGAGTTGAACAGCGCGATTGAGTGCCGATCGGCGAGGTCACGCGCGAACCAGTCGGGCACCGGTCGATACAGCTCCAGAGCCGCGGCGGCGCGAAACCGCAGCGCCCGCGCCGGACCGGCGAGTTGCACCGGAACCCGATCGTCCGTGAGGTTCCTCGCCGCGGCGAGTGCGGCGTGCGCGTGCGGCGGCGCGTCGGCATCGATCGCGTCGATCGGAGCTTCTGCGTCGACACCATCAGTCAGCACCCAGCCGGAAGCGCGGGGAATCGGCTGGGAAAGGAGCGGAGCGAACGCCTCGCGGAGAGCCCGGTCGAGGTCATCCTCGGAAGGCGTCGCAACGACGAGATCCCGCAGCGCGCGCGCCACCGGCTCAGACGACACGTCATCGAACGCATCGAGGTGCTTTCCGACCGTTCGAGCCCAGAGCAAATCACGCCCGAAGGTCGGCCCGTCGCGTTGTGCGAGAACCAGCCCGAGCCGGCGGAGTTCGAGACGCACCATCGGGACAAGTTCCTCCGGGCGCGGGAGTGCCTCGGGTTCGTCTTCGTCTGATGGTGGCGCGAGGCGTCGCAGTTCAGCTTCGAGCGATGCCTCGAAGAACGCAACGAGCCGCTCGCGGCCGGCCCACTCCTCGACGGGCGGCACCTCGGGCCCCTCGAAGTCGAGCGACTGCGCCGACGCGCACCAGCCCAGCGTCACCGAAATGAAGACAACAAGGGCACGCACGTTGTCAGTGTCGCAGATTCAGGCCCGCCGGGCCATGTCAATGGCCTGCGCGTACACCTCTTCGAGATGCTCGACCATGCGCCGGGCCGAGAAGTCTTGGAGCACCAGGTCTCTTCCCCGGGCCCCGAGCCCGGCGCGTTCTTCGGGGTGATCGAACATCCAGAGCACCGCCTCGCGAAGCCCAGGGTGATCGCCAGGCGATACAAGGCGACCGGTCCCGTTCTCCTTGTTGGCGACCGCGTCGATACAGATCTCTTTGGTGCCATCGACGTCATGGGCGACCGACGGCACCCCGGTGAGCAGGGCCTGAGGCACCGTCCGGGGCAGCCCTTCCCGATAGCTCGGGTGGGCAAGCACGTCCATCGCCCGCATGAATCGAGGCACCTGCGCATTGGGCACGAGCCCGGTCGTGATCACCCGATCGGTCAGTCCCATCTCGCGCACGCGCCCAAGCAAGCGATCACGCCACCAGCCGTCGCCGACCCAGAGCAGTTTCCAGTTCGGGCGGACCTTGAGTTCATCGCCCAGCGCATCGAGAAGGTCATCGTGCCCCTTGTGCTCCGCGAGCCTCGCCACGGTGCCGATGACGAAGTCATCGTCCTCGAACCCCAGTTCACGCCGAACCGACGCGCGATCGTCGCCAGGACCAGCGGTGATAAAGGGCTCGGTCTCAAGGCCAGAACGCACCGTGAGATATTGCTCCGGGCGACCGATGCCTCTGTCGAGAAACTGCTCGGTCATCGCGTCGGCCACAGACAAAATGAGATGACACCGCTTGGCCGCGAAGGACTCGGCCGCCGTGTAGATCGCGTTCTTCGTGCGTACCGCGGCCCGCTTGCCGACGCCGCCCTCGATCGGCATGAACGGCGGGCCGTGGATGGTGTGGATCACCGCCGGGCGATGACCGTTGGGCAGCCTCGCGCTCCACGCGGCCCACCGCCCGAGGATCCCCGCCTTCGACGAGTGCGTGTGCACGACGTCGGGCTTGACGTCACGCATCAGCTTCTTGAGGTCGTTGTGGAAGCAGAAGTGGTCTTTGACCGGGTGGATCTCGCGGACCATGTTGGGCAGTTCGTGCGATGTGATCCCCCGACCGTCGTCGGTGCGGAACGCGCTGACCCGATCGAGGTGCGAGCCCTCGGGGCCGTAGATCGGGCCGAAAGCAAGGTGCACGTCGTGACCGTTGTTCGCCTGGCCTTCACAGGACAGAACGGTGTTCTCTTGCGAGCCGCCGAGGATGAGGCGAGTCGAGATGTGGAGGATCGTGAGGGGCATCGCTCGCAGATTATGCATCGGCGCGGAGTTGCTCGTGCAAAAGGCACTCGACACCGTAGTACGAGTCGGTCATCCCCAACTCAACGAACCCCGTCTTCGCGAGCACACGTCGAGAGGGTGTGTTTTCGGGAAAGCACACGGCGACGAGCCGGTCGAGACTGAACCCGCCCCGATCGACGGGCGCGAACGCCGTGTCGACCGCGGCCTGCGCGATCTCCGAAGCGAAGCCCCGTCCCCAATGCGCACGCCCGAGCCGGTACCCGAGTTCGATCTCGGGGCCGGCGAACTCGATGCCCACGATCCCACCCTGCCCGATGATCTCGCCGGTATCTCGACGGGCAACCGTCCAGAAGTAGGGCTTGCCATCGTCGACGAGCGCTGCGCCCCGGGCGAGCCGCGATTCGACGGCGTCGAGCGACCACCTTGAGCCATCGCCGATGTATCGCATGACCTCGTCGTCATCGAACACTTGATGAAGCGTTTCGGCATCCTTGATCGTGGGGACGCGGAACTCGAGGCGATCGGTCGCTGGGGTCGGGATGCTCATGTCGCGCCCTCGTCCCACTCGATCCAATCGAGCCGGAGCCCCTGCGGCGGGAGCGTCGGCGCCGGGTTCGCCCGGCGGTCTGGTTCGGCTAAGAAACGCGCCACGTCGTCGGGCGAGATCCGTCCCCGTCCCGCCTCCATCAGCGTCCCTGCGATGATCCGCACCATGTTGTAGAGGAAGCCCGAGCCCGACACGGTGATCGCGACCTCAAGCCCGTCGGCCCGGTCGAGCCTGGCGACGTCGCACGCGAAGATCGTGCGGACCGTCGTCTCGCGCCCGTGGTTCACCTTCGCGAAGCTCGCGAAATCGTGCTCGCCGACGAGCCGCTCGGCCGCGACGGCCATCGCGTCGGGATCGAGCCCATGCCAGGTGTGGAAGACGTATCGCCGGTCCCAAAGCGGACGCGTCGGGCTCGCGACGATGCGGTAGGTGTACTGCTTGTTCGTCGCGGCGCGGATCGGATGGAACGCCTCGGGAACGACCCGGGCGTCGACACAAAGGACGTCTCGGGGCAACTCGGTGTTGAGCGCGCGGACCAAGACGTCGGCCCCTCGGTCGGCGGGCCACCCCACGCCGATCGACGGATCGTGGTGCGAAGTAAACGACGCGAGTTGCCCCCCGGGCACACCCGACGGGTGCACCCCGCCGGCGTGCACCCCGGTGTCGGTCCGGCTCGCGCCGGTGACCACCAACGCCGGCTCGCGGCAGAGCCGGCGCAGCGCCTCGGTCACCTCGTGCTGCACCGTCCGGAGCACCGTCGGCTCGTCCTCACCTTGAGCCGGCGGGTGCTCCTGATATTGCCACCCATGGAAATCGGTGCCGTCGTAAGCGAGCGTGAGTGCGTAGCGCGTCGAGGTCGTCACGCCTTCATCGTTCGCACGCCGTCCGACCAAGGCGCTACGGCGCCAGCATCGAAACCGACAGCTCCTCGGGCGTATTGCCCGAGGAACCGCCGAACCACGAAGAAGCGTCACGAGGGATCGGATTCGTGACGATCTCGTGGGAGACCACTCTCTCGTCGAGCAACGCGATCATCGCGACGCCGTCTGCCAGTTCGACAAAGAACGCAACGCACGCCGTCAAAGCGTCCGAACGCAACGCCTGGGCCCATCGCGCAGGAAAGCCAATAAACGCGGCGACACCGTCCGCTTCGCCAACGCTCAGATTCCCGAGCCGATCGCATACAACGCCGACCGGTAAGTTCGCATCCATTGCGGCGGGGTGCACCCGATCGGTGACCACCTCGTCGTCGAAACCGACCGGGCCGGCAACGACGACGCTCGCCGCGCAATCGACGCACACCACGATCGCGATAGACCGCATGGGTTCTCTCCCGTGATCCGCCGCGGCTGGGGGATAAGAGTGCGGCGGGCACGTCTACAACGCCACTTTCGTCGGGATATGGCGTGAGGTTCCCAAACAAGCGTCCACACGAATGAGAAATGTAAGCCCCGAAATTCCACGCATTTGAGTGGCCAAACCGATCTTCAGCAAGATGTTTGCATAAACCAAACGAAGCTCTATATTCGGAGGGGATCATGGCGCAGGCTTCATCCATCGAGTGGACGCAGACGACCTGGAACCCAGTGGCTGGGTGCACGCCGGTATCGCCTGGATGTCTGAACTGCTACGCCGCACGCATGGCTCTTCGTCTTGAGCGGATGGGCGGAAAGCCCGGAGCGAAGTACGAAGGCACGGCGACGCGTGCCCGCGATGGACGCCCGGTGTTTCAGGGACGCATCAATCTCGACGAAGGCGCACTCAAACAGCCGTTGTCGTGGCGACTGCCTCGCACCATCTTCGTGAACTCGATGAGCGATCTCTTTCACGAGAACGTCCCGGTGCCGTTCATCCATCGCGTCTTTGCGGTCATGACCGAGTGTCCGCAGCACGTCTTCCAGGTCCTCACCAAGCGCCCCGAGCGAGCGCTCGAACTCGCCGGCGAGTTGCCTTGGCCCGACAACGTGTGGCTCGGAACAAGCGTGGAACTCAAGCGGTACTACGACCGGATTCGTCTACTCAAGCGCATACCCGCGAAGGTGCGGTTCCTAAGTTGTGAACCCCTTCTCGGTCCGCTCGCCCGAGTCCCTCTCGCTGGTATCGACTGGGTCATCGTGGGCGGAGAGTCTGGCCCGCATTCAAGGCCCATGCAGGGCTCATGGGCACTGCAGATCAAAGAGCAATGCGAGGCAAAGGGCGTGCACTTTTTCTTCAAGCAATGGGGTGGCGTGAACAAGAAGAAGACTGGGCGGGAGCTTGACGGGCAGACTTGGGACGGGATGCCGAAGACAATCACAGGATGACTTATGCCTCACCAGGCGGATGCTGCATTCTTCGACTCCAAGCGGAGTTGGTCCAAGCGAAAGGACCAAATCCTCAGCCGGTATTTGACGCCATACCTAGCAAAGGTCAATCGCCTGGGCCAATCGATCTTTCTCATCGATGGATTTGCTGGCGCTGGAAAGTACGCGGACGACACAGCAGGCTCACCACTCCTGCTTCACAGCGCGCTTCAGCGCGCGAAGCTCAACCGGCCCGGAAAACTCGTGCTCATCGAGGACGACCCTTCCCTTCGCAAACGTCTTTCGACGCTGGTTGCGGCGTTTCCAAATGCCGAGGTGCGACCTGGACCATTTCTTTCAAACTTGGACTACGTACGGTCACTCGCGTCGCGTGGCACCGTCTTTATGTATCTCGATCCATATGCAGTTCGCGGACTTGAGCTATCGGCGCTCACTTCGGTGTTTGAATTGGTCTCCCGCGACCGGTCGGTCGAAGCCCTCATCAACTTCAACGCACCGATTTTCGTCCGATGGGGACTCGCGGCAAAGGGACGATCGGGCTCATTACACGACGATCCTGAAGCAGGCGTAGTGCCGACGCGCCCAGAGATCGCCGAACTGGACCGCATCGTCGGCGGCGATTGGTGGCAGGAGATCGTGGAAGACTGCACACACTTTCCTTCAGCCGTGAATGCCGTTGTCGATGGATACGTCAGCGTACTTCGTCAGCACTTCAAGCAAGTTTGCTACCACGCGCTCTATCATCGTTCTAGCCATCGGGTACCGAAGTACGTACTCGTCTTCGCATCCCGACACCCGGACGCCCTTTGCCTCATGAACGACAATATGGCCGAAGCCCACCGCGCGCTGCTTGAAGCAGAAGCCGATGGCCAAGCAGGTCTGTTCGCGCCTCCGGCTCTAGCGGCTACACCAGCGATTTCGTCTATAGACGAACTGCTCTTTCAACTTGCTGCTCAACCCGTTGAGCGCGATAAGCTCGTCTTCCAGGTTGCCGCAGAAAACTTCGGCGTCTTCGTTCAGAAGGAAATACGAAGTCGAATTAGCGATCTTCTACGTTCGAACCGACTCGAGTCCGAAACTGGCAAGACTAAAATCAACGGCAAAGTGAAGGTCTGGGCCCGATCAATGACCTAAAGTTCAATCAACTCCACGTCCGGCTTCGCCTTCGCATCCGCCTTCGGCATGGACACGTCGGTCAGGAACACACCCAGCGACGGATACGCCTTCGCCATCTCTTGCCGCGTGTTGGCCGCGTTGAAGATCGCGGCACGGGGCATCGCGGCGACGTCGGCGCCGGCCGGTACCTGGCCAGGCCCCTCGTCTATCACGGCGTCGGCGGCTGTGGTCTTCGGGCGGGAGAAAGTCTGGCCTTCGAGCATCGCGTGCAGGTCGGCCGCGATCTGGCCCTCGCTTTTGGATTCGTGCTGGGTCGGGATGGCCTGCTCGAACGCCTGGAGCAGGTTCGAGGCGTTCTCGAAGGTGCCGGCCTTCTCGGTCCACGTCGCGCCCGGGAGAACGACGTCGGCGACGCCCGTCAGCACGCTCTCCAGGGTGTCGATCAGGGTGACGTACACGTCGCGGAGTTCGTCGGTCAGGCCCTCGGCGGCCCACTGGCTCGGGAAGTGGTAGTTCGCGGTGAGGATCAACGCCCCACACTCGCTCAGGTTGTTTGAACGGAACACGTCGAACTCGATAGGCGTGCTGCCGGTCACGGCCTCGAGCACCCGCCGCACGCCTCGGGCGTTGGGCGCCTTCTCCGCGTAGGTCTTGTACGCCTTGGGGTCGTTGCGATCGATGGACGGCGGGAAGTGCTTGTCCTCGCCTCGGAAAGGCACCGGCCCTACCGCCAGTATCGCGTGCTCGTCGATCGAGCGGGCGAGCGTGGCCAGGCTGTACGCCTCTTCGCAGGTCAGCATGGGGCTGACGACGAGCCCGAGCCGCGTGCCCCGGTCGACCGAACGCTCGCGGAGCCCGGTCAACGCCTGGTCCGCGGCGCGGGCCCAATCGGTCTCGACCAGCGTTCCGTACTGGCGGCGCAGGGGCGTCTGGATGCGGTCGGCCGAGTGGATGAACTTCCACCCGTAGCGAACTTCATCGGTGATCCACCACTTGTTGATCGCGAGGTTCGTGCGAGGCTTGAAGCGGTAGATCTTGCCCTCGTTGTGCTCGATGGTGATGTTGTCGCCGCTGGCGGTCGTTCCGTCGATGCTGGGCGTGCCCTTGAGGAACCACACGCGCTGGGCAAAGAGGAAGTCCTTGTCGAGCAGCGCCCCCACCGGGCACAGGTCGATCACGTTGGCGCTCAGCTCGTTGTCGAGCGCGACGCCCGGGAAGACGTCGATCTGGCTCTGGTTGCCGCGACCGTCGATCATCAATTCGGCGGTCTCGGGCACCTCGCGAGCGAAGCGCACGCACCGGGTGCACATGATGCACCGGTCCGAATAGATGTAGACGTGCGGGCCCAGATCCTTCTTGGGCTGCTTGACCTTGCTCTCTTCGAAGCGGGACACGCCCCGACCGAATTTGAAGCTGTAGTCCTGCAACTCGCACTCGCCGGCCTGGTCGCACACCGGGCAGTCAAGCGGGTGGTTGATGAGCAGGTACTCCATCACCGCCTTCTGGTTCGCGACCGCCCTCGGGCTGCCGGCGTAGACAACCCAGCCGTCGCTCGCGTCGGTCGAGCAGGCGGGCTGCAGCTTGCCGCCCATCATGGGTTCAAGCTTGTTCTCGTTGCGGGGGTTCGGCGCCCACACCTCGACAAGGCAGATGCGGCACTGGGCAGGGATGCTCAGACCGTCGTGGTAGCAGTAGTAGGGAATATGCGTGTCCTCGCCCTCGGCATGGGCCCTCGTGGCAACCTGGAGGATCTTCTCGCCGGGCGTGAACTCGAGCTGGACACCATTGATCGTGATCGTCGGCATGAACGGCTTCCGGAAGGGGTCTCGTGCAACGCCATCCTAGCGGAGACGGATCCGGATCAACCGTCGAGGACCCGGGTTCGTTGAGCCCCGAAGGAGTTGAACTCCCGAGGCACGCCTTCGAGGATCGCTTTGAACCGATCGTCGCCCTGGATCGGCCCGAAATCGGGGTCGACCCGCATCCAAGGGCTCGCCGGGCCGCGGCCCGCCTGCAACTTGCGCAGGGTCTCGATCGCCTCATCGTGCCGCGCCGCGAGAGAGAGATAGCAGGCCCGGTCGTACTCGTTCGGACGCCCTCGTCCCTGGTTGTCCGCAAGAAGACCAAACATCGCCTCGGACAGGTCCGACTTGTTCAGCCCTCGGGCCGCCCACCCCAGGTAGTACAGGGTGGCTGGGTTCACGCCGGCCGCGATCGCCTCGGTCGGATCGGTCGGGATCTCCGGGACCATCTCTGCGTCCCACTCCTCGTCGCGCGCTTGGGCAGCACGGATCAAAGCCGACCGAACCTCCATCTCGGCCCAGAGGTTCGCCGCGTCGCGGAGGTCGCTCCAAGCGTCGATCACCTCCGACTCGCTGCTTTCCTGTTGAACCAGAGCGAACGCACGGAAGAGCAGCGCCTCGCGATCACGGCTGTTGCCGACGCGCAAGTAGCGATCCACGCAGTCGATCATAAGGTCCATCGAGCCAGTCTCGATTCCGTCGACGTACAGGTCCCTCACCCACGACTGCACGCCATCGCGGACATTTCGGATCGTCTCGAACCTCGGGTCCTGGCGGAGTTCGACCAAATCGGGGTCGGCCCGATACCACAACTCGGAATACCCCTCGACGACCGCGGCCATCCACGCATCGAGCGCCCGTTCGTGCTCACCGATCAACGCGAGCAGGTTGGAGTACACGTACCAACGCTGCGGGGTGATCGAGGCGCCCGACCCATCGGGCCCGTACAGCTTCGCGGCGTTGCCCCAAAGCTCCTGCGCCTTGGCTTCGTTCCCAAGCTTCCGATACGCCCAGCCCCCGAAATACGCGGTGACCACCCAGTCCGTGAACTCGCCCGGTTGGACGTCTTCCAGCGGATTTTCATTGAGTCGCGCCGCGGCCCGCTCGCGGAGCCTCGACCACACCCGCCTCGCCTCGATGCTGTCGTCCTCAAACCCGCGTCGCTCGAGCGACATCGCGAGGAAGAACCGCGCCGGCAGCGAAGACTCGTTCTCCTCGAGCCGCTGGCGGCTCAGGTCGACTGTCGAACTCCACTCCTGACGCGCGAACAGATTGCGGATATCGCGCGCGAAATCGTTGCTCTCGGGCACCATCGGCGCCGTGGTGACGATCGTCCAAACGAACGTGCCAACCGAAGCAAGAACCGCGACTCCCGACACCCAAGCTGGCGGCCGAAGGCTGTGCGATGACATCGACACCGTCCTTTCAAGACCCCGTCGAGTGTACGAGAGACCACGCGAAATTGATGCACGTGCTTCTGGTACCCAGTGGTATTCTTTGGGATTCACCGACGTTGACGTGTTCGTCGCGAGCTTCCTCGCAGGATTTCCATGATGCTCAACGCTCCGACTGTGACCGCCGTGCTCGCCCTCGCCTCGGGTGCTTCCGCTCAGCAAGCCAACTTCTCCGAAGGATTCGACGGAGCCTTCGAGAACATCTGGAACACCTTCCCGTTCGCATCGTTCAACGTCGACGACGCCCCGTTCGTCTTCCTCGACGGGTTCCCGTCGGGCACGTTCGAGGCGGTCGGAAACGACAACGTCTTCCGCATGACGAACGCCGTGTTCGACCTTTCCTATTTCGGCATGAGCCCCGAGTACGTCCTGAACGATCCGATCGGGCGGATCATTGAGATGCGGATCAACACCTTGGGCGGCCCGCTGGGCAACAGCACCGGCCCGGTGACTCTGCGCGTGCTCTCGCCCAGCGGGAACTCGGTCACCATCGGTCTATTCGACGGCACCGGCGGCACCGGCCCGCTCATTCGAACGGGGAGCACGATCACCGGAGACCTTTCGACGGTACCGATCGGCTGGGCGCCGAATACGTGGTACCGGCTCCAGCTCGACAACACCAAAGCGGCCCTGCGAGCAAAGCTGCTGAACGATCAAGGCACACCGATCTACTCGCGGACCTTCCCGTTCAACCTCGCCGACCTTCAAGTCGGCGGGCTCGAACTCCGACTCGCGGTCCTTCAGGACGGGTTCGTGACCAGCACACCGGTCCTCGCCGACATGGCCATCGACTGGCTCGAGGTCCGCCAGGGATGCCCGGCTGACCTCGTCGCACCCTTTGGTATCGTCGACCTTGCCGATATCGACGCCTTCATCGCCGCGTTTCTCGCCGGATCACCCGAGGCCGATCTCGCACTGCCGGTCGGGGTGCTCGATCAAGGCGACGTGGATGCGTTCATCACGAGCTTCTTCGCCGGCTGCCCGTAGCCGACGACCGGGCGGCAAAGCCAACACCTTCCTCCTTCTCCCCAGGCGGGAGAGGGCCGGGGAGAGGGGCTCCCCAAGCGGAGCGCCTACGCCCCGTTTTCGGATGCGCCGGCGACCAGCGCGAGTTCGCGACTGTTCCAGCCCTTCGGTCCACCCTTTGCTTCATGGGAAGAAGACGCAGGGCGTACCCTCACCTCCCATGGCCAAACCCCGCTTCCAAGCCCCAAAGGGCACGCGCGACCTCTACCCCGAAGACATGCTCCGACGCCGCTACGTCACCCAGACGTGGCGCGATACCTCCATCCGACACGGCTTCGAAGAGATCGATGGCCCGACCTTCGAGACGTCGGAGCTCTACGCCGTGAAGAGCGGGGATGGGATCCTGAATGAGCTCTTCCAGGCCTTCAGCGGGAAGGACCCCAAGGACCTGGAGTTCATCAAAGAGAACGATCGGGCACAGCTCGCTCTGAGGCCCGAGTTCACGCCGACCCTTGCGAGGCTGTATGCAGCGAAGGCGGCGCAGCTTCCGAAGCCGACGAAGTGGACCAACATCGGTCCCAGGTTCCGCGCTGAACGCCCCCAAAGAGGTCGAGGACGTGAGTTCCTGCAGTTCGATTGCGATGTCCTCGGCACCCCGACCGAAGACAACGCGGGCAAGACTGACACCACCGTCGCGATCATGTCCGTACTGCTCGACACTCTCGACGCGTTCGATCTTGCGGGAACAACCGCGGCGCACGTGAGCGATCGAAACACCGTTCAGCGAACCCTCGCGGTATGCGGGCTCGGCAACGAGCGCGCTGTTGAAGGCTTACAGCTTCTCGACCAACGCGCCAAGCTACCGACCGACGCCTTTGCGACCAAAGCGACCGACCTCGGACTCGATCTCGAACGCTTCGACTCAACGCTTGCTGCGAACGACGCCGACAACCCGGTGCTCGCAACCATGCGCCAACTTGGCTACGCCGATCGTGTCCGCCCCGACTACGCCATCGTTCGAGGCCTCGCGTACTACACGGGGACCGTCTTCGAAGTCATCGCCGATGGCGAACGATCCGTCGCCGGGGGCGGCCGCTATGACAGTCTGATCGAGTTGCTCGGAGGCCCCTCTACACCCGCTGTCGGTTTCGCAATGGGCGACATGGTGCTGTCTCTTTTGCTCGAAGACAAGGGCCTGATGCCCGAAGGCCCCGACCTGCTCGAAGCGTGCAGCCGGCCGGGCGCTTCGCTCCGCCCCGAGGTGTTCGTCATCACAGGAGACGAAGAGCTCGATCCCACCGTCCGCCGCCTCGTCGCCGACCTGCGCCGAGGCACCGAGGCCGAAGGCTTCGAAGGCAAGCCCTGGGCGGCCGACCGCTACACGACACGCCCCCTCCACGCACGCCGGTCGTACAAATCGACGCGGAACATCGGCAAGCTCATCAAGGACGCGACGGGCCAGCACGCAAAGGCGCTCGTGATCATCGAGAACCAAGAACACGCGACCGTCCAAGACCTCGACCGCAAGGACAAGCTCGAGAACATCGCCCTCGTCGATGTCCCCGCCAAGGTTGCCCAACTCACGAGCCTCACCCAATGAGCTTCATCGACATCGTCCAGCAGAACGACGCCACCGGCCAGCTCGCCGACCTCTACAAGCGTTTCGGCAACCCCGACGGGACCGTCGACAACGTGATGAAGGTCCACAGTCTCAACCCGCCCTCGCTCGAAGCCCACGGCCAGCTCTACGTCCAGGCGATGCACAAGCCCAGCCCGGTCACGCGCACCGAGCGCGAGATGATCGGTGTGACGGTGAGCCGCCTCAACGGGTGCACCTATTGCCGGCGCCACCACACCGAGGGGCTCACCCGCTTCCTGCCCGACGACCGCAAGCACGTCGCCGAAGAACTCGAAGGAGGGTCGACGTCGTCGCTGACCCCCCGCGAACGCGCGATGGTCACCTGGGCGGACAAGCTCACCCGCACGCCCGAAGCGATGACCCAAGCCGACGCCGACGCGTTGCGCGAAGCCGGGCTCACCGATCGCGAGATCCTCGATGTCGCCCAAGCCGCGGCGTATTTCGCCTATGCCAACCGCATCGTCCTGGGACTCGGCGCCAAGCTGGGCGAGGGCGAGGGGCAGACCGGCGCGTGGCCCGAAGAATCACGCCCCGGGTAGCTCCCCGGATCGCCGTCTCAGGGGTGCGCCCCGACTCCGCTCCAAACGACAGATCAAAAATGCCAACTTTCTCCGCGTTTCTCAAACGACAACGCTTACATCTTTGTGCGTACATGCGATGACTTGCTACCTTCGCGGCCTTCCGCTTGGGGAGCCCGATCCATGATGACGAAACTCGTTGCCACCGCCACGGTTGTCGCTTGTGCTAGCACAGCGCTCGGTCAGGAAGACGCCGCCGAAGCGGTCGAAGCCGCGACCGAGGCGATCACGCTCGCGCCGGTGACCGATCGTTTCGTGATCGACAACCTCTGGCTGCTGCTCGCCGCGGCGATGGTCTTCCTAATGCACCTGGGCTTCGCGAGCCTGGAGTCGGGGCTGACGCGTGCGAAGAACACCGTCAACATCCTCTTCAAGAACTCTGCGATCATCGCGATCGGCTTGCTGACGTACCTCTTCATCGGGTTCAACCTGATGTACCCGGGCGAAGGCTGGCTGCTCGAGAACTGGATCGGTGCGCTGGGCATGGCCACGCCCCCCGCCGATGGCACCGGGATGACGCCCGACTACGGCGCGTACACCTACTGGTCCGACTTCATCTTCCAGGCGATGTTCGCTGCGACCGCCGCGACGATCGTGTCCGGTGCCGTCGCCGAGAGGATCAAGCTTGGTCCGTTCTTGATCTTCAGTGCGCTGTACGTCGCGATCATCTACCCGATCGTCGGGTCTTGGAAGTGGGGCTACGGGTTCCTCGATGATCTGGGCTTCTACGACTTCGCAGGGTCGACCATCGTGCACTCGGTCGGCGGTTGGGGCGCTCTCGCGGGTGTGATCGTGCTCGGACCTCGCCTGGGCAAGTACGTCAAGCGCGAGAACGGGAAGGTCGAGATCCGCCCGCTCATGGGCCACTCGATGCCGCTGGCCGCGATCGGTGTCTTCCTGCTCTGGTTCGGCTGGTTCGGCTTCAACGGGGGCTCGGTGCTTTCCGCCGACCCCGGGGGCGGCGAGTATGGGTTCAAGGGCGTCAGCCTCGTCTTCGTCACCACGTCCATCGCCGCCGCGGCCGGCATCGTCGGCGCGATGGTCACGAGCTGGGTGTGGACCAAGCAGCCCGACCTTTCGATGACCCTGAACGGCGCCCTCGCCGGCCTCGTGGGCATCACCGCAGGGGCCGACGTCATCAGCGTGCCGAACGCCGCGATCATCGGGCTCGTCGCCGGCATCATCGTCGTGCTCGCGGTCACGTTGCTCGATCGCGCGAAGCTCGACGACCCGGTCGGAGCGATCTCTGTTCACCTCGTCTGCGGAATCTGGGGCACCCTGGCGGTCGGGATCTTCGGGAACGCCGAAGCTCTTGATGGTGCCGGCGGGCTGCTCGATCAGCTGATTGGGATCGGGGCCGTCGGGGCCATCTGCTTCCCGGCGGCCCTGCTCTTCTTCTTCATCCTCAAGGTCACGATCGGGCTCCGCGTCCCGCGCGAAGAAGAACTGATGGGCCTCGACGTCGGCGAGCACGGCATGGAGGCGTACGCCGGCTTCCAGATCTTCACCACACAGTAAGCGCGAGGGAGAATCACCATGAAGCTGCTCATCGCCTACGTCAAACCAGAAGTCTTCACCGACGTCAAGCGGGCCCTGCTCGCCAACGACATCACGCGTTTCAGCGTGACCAACGCCGTGGGCTCGGGGGCCGAAAAGGGCCTGCACGAGAACTACCGCGGCGCCGACGTCGAGATCGACCTGCTCAAGAAAGTCCGCATCGAGATCGCGCTCAACGACGCGTTCGTCGACCGAGCGCTCGACATCATTCTGAAGCACGCGACGACCCATTACCCCGACCAGTCCGGCGACCACGGCGACGGGAAGATCTTCGTCCTGCCCGTCGAGCAGTGCATCCGTATCCGTACCGGCGAACGCGGGGGCGACGCGATCGGCGACTAGTTGAGAGATGCCAGCGACGAGCGAAGAGTCCGCATCCCAAGTGCTCAATCGAGCGATACCGCCGGCAAGATAAAGTCCGGAATCAACTCGCTCTGCGGGCGGAACATCACGCGATCGGAGTAGTTGCTTCCGAAGAACGCGATGACAAGGTCCGCTTCGGGAACGACAACGACGATGTTGCCGCCATTCCCGGCCGCGTAGTACGCATGGAGCATGCGCCCATCGACGTCGTACTCGATGATCCACCAGAAGTACCCGTATCCCCGATCCCCAATCCGAACAAGCGGAGACGTCGTGTCGCGCGCCCACTTTTCGCTCAGAACCCGTGTACCGTTCCAGACGCCTCCATCGAGGTGCAACTGACCGAGCTTCATAAAGTCGCGAGGGAACCAGTACATCCCGCCGCCGAGGTAGGGCTCACCTGTCGGCTGCAAGACCGCGTGATAGCGATCGATCTCGAGCGGACCGGCGACCAACTCCTGGAACACGTCCTCGATCGGTGTGCCCGTCGCCCTCAAGAGCATCCCGGTCGCCAGGTTGGGATTCGAGCTGCAATACACCGCCGCCGCACCGGGCTCCGACGCCATCGGTACGTCGAGCGTGTAGCGATACCAGTCCGGCTGGTCTTGCTGCTCCTGCATCGAGCCCTCGTTGCCCGGCGCACCGGGATCGCCGTCATCGCAGAAGTACCCGCTCGACATCGTGAGGAGGTGCCGGAGCGTCATACGCCGAGCGCGAGGGTCGACATCCACCGGAACATCTCCGTCGTACATGACGTCGTACGCGAGCGAATCGAGCGAAAGCGGCGCTCCCGCGCGAATCGCCGCGCCGATGAGTGTCGAGGCCAAGCTCTTGCTGCCCGACCGAGTGTCGTGTGGACGCCCTCGATGAAAGCCATGAAAGTACTCCTCGAAGACGAGCTTGCCGTGCCGCGCGATCAGAACGCCGTCTATGTACTGCGCGTGAACACCGTCGGGCTTCCCCATCAACTCCGAACGCACGAACGCCTCAATATCCTCGGTATCGATCCCAACCTCGTCGAGCGTCGCGGTCGCCCAGCCGTCGTTCGTCTTGAGCGGCTCGCGGTAGACGTACCGCCCCGGGTCGGTCCCTCTCGGGTAGAACGCGCTCGCCTCGTCCTCGTCGACCCGCTGAAAGTCATACGTCCCCCCACGCCCAGGGATCGAGATAGAAAAGTGCTCCGCGCCTTCTCCGAGGGCGCCCTCAAGCAAAACACGCTGGTCGCCTCTGCCCCGCCACGTACCGACAAACTCGATCCGATCGCCATTCACTCGCGCCGTTTCTAGGTTGTAGAACACCCCGAGGTTGCGCTCGGGGTTGCGGAGAAAGGCCGAGTACCGCCCTCGACCCTCGCGATCGAGCTTGAGAAAGAACGTGAACCCGTCATCGAGAGGAATCACCTCACCGCGCCACGAGGCGCCATCGGACCGCAACACCACCGGCGACGCCTCCGACAGCCCCGCCATCGTCAGACGCGGCGCGTACCAGTGCCCGAGGAGGTCTCCTTCGCGCAGGCGACCCCGGAACGCCCCTCGACCGCCCGGAAACTCGAACGCGATCCGCTCCCCGTCACGCACGCCCGTGACACGAAATCGTCCCAACTCCGCCTCGTATGCCTCCCCGTTCGGACGAACCGTCAGCGTCCCCCGAAGCTCCGGACCGAACCGACGCTCGGCCTGCCAGAGCCCGCTCAGGTCGGGCGACGCCCGTGCGATCGGGAAACCAACAACCACAAACGATGCCAGCAAGGCAACAGTCACACAGCCAACACGTCGCATCCGAGCATCCTCCGCGCACGACCACTTCGACCCCGCTCGCCCGGAAGCGGAGGGAGAAACACCCGCGCTTCTTCGCCGAGCCGGCGATGGTGTTTCACGCGACGGGCGTTAGCGAGTCTGCCCGGTCCCACGCACCACGTACCTCTCGGCGGTCAGTTCTTCCAGACCCATCGGCCCGTACGCGTGGATCTTGCTCGTGCTGATCCCGATTTCCGCGCCCAAGCCCAGGCTGAACCCATCGTTGAACCGCGTGCTCGCGTTGACGAGCACGCAAGAACTCGTCACCTCGCGGCAGAACCGAAGCGCCGTCTCCTCGTCTTCGGTCACGATTGAATCGGTGTGATCGCTCCCATACCGCGCGATGTGCGACATGGCGTCTCCGAGCGAGTCGACGACGCGGGCCGCGAGCACGAGATCCAGGAACTCGTGTCCGAAATCCGCGTCCGACGCCTCGGACACGCCCGGTGCGAACGCTCGGAACCGCTCGTCGGCGCGGATCTCGATCCCGTCCGTCTCGCACCGCTCCGCGAGCACCGGCGCGAACGCTTCGACGACATCCCGGTGCACCAGCACGCACTCCAGCGAATTGCACGTCGCCGGCGCACTGGCCTTCGCGGTCACGACGATCTCGAGTGCCTTGGCCAGGTCCGCCTCGGAATCGACGTAGCAGTGGCACACGCCGTGAAAGTGCTGCACCGTCGGCACGCGGCTGTGCTCAGCGACAAACCGAATAAGCCCCTCGCCGCCTCTCGGGATCACGAGATCGATCGACTCCGAGAGCGTGAGCATGTGCTTGAGCTCTTCGCGATCGGAGGTCGTCACCGCCGCGATGGCCTGAGCGGGGATCCCGTGCTCGAGCAGCACGCCCCGGACGATCTCTTCGAGGCACGCGTTCGACTTCGCCGCCTCGCGTCCGCCCTTGAGCATGCACGCGTTGCCCGCCTTGAAGCAGAGCACGAACGCGTCGACCGTCACACCGGGCCGTGCCTCGTAGATCATGGCGATGACCCCGAGAGGTGTGCGCACCTTCGCGACGTTGAGCCCCTCGCTCGTGGTCCAGGCCTTACTGACGCGGCCGACCGGATCGGGCATCGCCGCGATCTGTCGGATGCCCTCGACCATGTCGGAGAGTTTGGCCTCGGACAGTTCCAGCCTCTTGAGCTTCGGCTCGGGCAGGCCGTCGGCCCTTGCCCGAGACATATCTTCGCGGTTCGCCTCCAGGATCTCCTGCGACCGAGCCGACAGAGCGTTCGCAACGCCCAGGAGCACCGCGTTCTTCGTATCGGTGTCGACCGCCGCGAGCGTCCGTGCTGCCAGCTTGGCTTCACGAGCCGCGATCTCGATGGGCGATGTCATTGCCCGCTCCCTTCCAGCCCGCCGCGGCGGGTGCGCTCTGCCCGGTCGAACACGACGAGATTGTCGCGATGCACCACCTCGTCGCAGGTCGTGTACCCAAGAACCTCTGCGATGGACGAGCTTGGACGCCCCATGATCTTCTCGATCTCATCACGTCGGTAGCTCACAAGACCCCGAGCGAACACGACCTCATCGGTCGCGATGTCGACCGCCGCTCCGGCGTCGAACGCGTCGCCTTCTACGCCCACGATCCCTTTGGGCAGAAGGCTCGCGCCCTTGTCCTCGAGCGCCGCCTTCGCGCCGCCATCGACGACCAGCGTCCCCTTCGTCCGGATCTTGTGCGCGATCCACCGCTTGCGAGCGCTCGCGACCGCGGCTCCCTCCGCACGGAACACCGTCCCTGCATGGTCATCCGAAAGCGCCCTTCGAATCGCGTCCGGTTCATCTCCCGAGCACACGACCGTCGTGATCCCCATCGCCCGTGCAGACGCCGCGGCGTCGAGCTTGGTCGCCATCCCTCCCACACCCGTCGCCGAGCGTGCGCTGTCAACGTTCGCACGCGCCTCGTCGATATCGCGAACCTCCCGGATCACCTCGCCTCCGACGCCACCCTCGCACAACCCCGGCGCCGTGCTCAGGATGACCAAGGTCCCAGCGCCAACCAACCCGGCAACCAGTGCGCTCAGCCGGTCGTTGTCCCCGAGTTGGATCTCATCGAACGCGACCGAGTCGTTCTCGTTGACCACAGGAACAACGCCAGCATCGAGCAACGACATGAGTGTCCGGTGGGCGTTGACAAAGCGAGCCCGGAAGTCGATGTCGTCGGCAGTCAGCAGGACCTGGGCGACGTCGAGACCGTGCGCACCGAAGCCCCGGGCCCACGCGGCGATCAGCGCCGGCTGACCCGCCGCCGCGGCCGCCTGTCGATCGGCGATCTTCTCGGGCATCCCCCGGAACCGCATCGCGCGGAGCCCGCACGCGACGGCACCAGACGACACCAGCACGACGCGTCGTTTCTCACTTCGGTACAACTCCGCCATCTCGGCCGCGAGCCCGGAGACACGTTCGTGGTCGAGATGCCCTCGCGGCGCGACGATCGCACTGCCGACTTTGACGACAACGGGCGGTTCTGAGCTGAACTCGGGCGCCGGACTCACGCGGAGAGGTTAGCGCGCCCTCTTTGCACCCAAGCGGACGCGGTCCGGCCCGCCCGCTAGTGCGGGGCGCACCGTTTCACGAGGTCCCCGGGGAGCGTTATGCAAAGCAGGCCGGCACACGCGATGACGACCGCGGCGACCACGAACGCTCCCTCGAGCCCGACGCCATCGCCGACAAGCCCGAAGGGCGCCGCGAACACACCCGCCACGCTTCCTTCATCGGCCCCGACATGGAGCACCCTCGCGATGTTCGCCCCGAGGAACGCGAACACCCACGCCCCGCCCAGCAGCATGCCCGAGGCAAACCCGGTCCGGTGGGGCAAGAGCTTCTGGCCCAGAGCCAAGGCTACCGGAATAAGACTGCCAAACCCAACCCCGCTGAGCACCGCCAGCACCCCGGCCGCGCCGACCGCGAGCGAGAACCCTTCACCCGTCGCCGGATCCAGCAGACGGTCCGCGTAGGGGAACAGGGCGATCGGGATGGCCCCCACGATGGGGATGAAGATGAACGCCGTCTTCTCCCATTTCGCGCTGAGCACGACGCCCAGCGCGATGCCCACGAGGCCCATACCGACCTGCATCGAGGCCTGGATCGGACCGTTGATCGCGCTGGCCTTCACGCCCAACGCTTCGGTCATCACCGAAACACCGGCGTCGGTCATCACCAGTCGCTCGATCCACTCAACGTAGAGATAGACCAGAGCCATGTTGACGCTGAAGCGGATGACGTTGCCGCCGTAGAGGATCCAGAAGGAGGTCCAGCGGGCGAGTTGTTCCTTTTTGGGCAGGGCCCGGTGGTCGTCGTGGGCCCCGGCGTTCCGATGCGGGATCGAGTGGATCGCCCACGCGAGCACACCGGCGATCACGAGCCCGAACGGCGCCATCCAGACGAGGTTCTTCAGAGCAACGTCCGTCGCCTCTGAGCCTTCCCTGCCCGAGATCGAACTCAGGAACTGGACCAGCAAAGGCGTGCACACGTTCCCCGCGATCCCGCCGACCATCCCGGCCATAAAGAAAAACGAGACCATAAGGCTCCGCTTTGCCCCGGCGAGCTGCCCGACCGCCGCCGCGGCCGGCGGGTGGAACACGCCCACCCCCATCACGCCGACGGCGTACAGAGCCAAGAGCACACCGAAAGAGTCGACCCAGCCGATGGCGCTGATGCACAACGCCGCGACGCCGACACCGATCGGGCCGAACAGCCTCGAGTCGAGCGCGTCGCCGATGAGCGCCGCGATCGGCTGCACCGCCCCACTCGCAACCGCACCCAAGCCAAGCAACAGGGACTTCTCGGCCTGACCGAAATCAAGCTTCACCGCGAGCAGTGGGAGCAGCGACACGGTGACGAAGCTGAAGTAATCGACCCCAACGTGCGCACCGATCGGAACCGCGATACGCAACCCGTCGACGCCCGCATCTGAGGTCTCGACGGAGCCGGCGGCATTCGTGGATGTCGGAGACGCATCGCTCAAGGAGCAGGTTGTAGGTCCGTCGCTCAGCTATCGTCCGACCGACCGCCACGTACGACGACTTTCCGCCGCACCGGGGCCGTCGGACATCGGTGACCGTCGCCGCGCACCCGGAAACAAGAACGCTGCCTCCCGGCACATCGGCGTGTTTGATCTATGAAAGGGTAAATATGCTGAAACGTCCTGAATCGAGCGAACCGCGATGCTCTGACGGCGAATCTCCACTAGTGTGACAAACGGCTGTGCCTCCGGGGGCACAGCGCCAGACCACACACGGGTCTCGTCGGGATGTCGCAGGCGAAAGGATCGGGGATGAACGCGTACCGCGCACTGGTTCGGGCTTTCGCCCGACGGGCCGCCGTTGTGACGTTGACGACAGCGTCGATGACCGTTTCGGCCCAGCTCTTTGTCGACCACGCCGAACCTTGGAAGACCTACGACGGGCAAACGCTCATCCGGACCTGGCCCGAGACCCCTCGCCAGATCCTCGCGGTCAACGCCCTGAATCTCGTGCTCATGGATGAGAGCCTCAGGGTCGGGGGCGGGACGGCCTGGATCGCGACGCCCGACCAACTCGAGGCCCTCCGGCACGTCGGCGTGCGCCTGGACATCATCGACGGGGACGTGGGACCCCGTGTCCGTGCCGAGCGTGCTCGGCTCGACGCCGAGAGGACCCTGTGGCAGCAGCTCGACGTCTTCGGACGGGTTGCCCGCATCGACGATTCGTTCTTCGACGAGTACCGCCCCTACCAAGACGACGCGGCCCCCGACCTGCTCGAGTTCCTGGATCAGCTTGAGGCCGATCACCCGAATCTGATCTCGTCGCAAGTCATCGGGCAGTCGCAGGCCGAGAACCGCCCGATCACGGCCCACACCATTTCTACCGGCGGCTCGAACAAGCCAGCGGTGTTCTTTACCGCCGGTGCCCACGCTCGCGAGTGGATCAACCCGATGACGACGATCTACATGATGGATCGCCTTCTCGACGGGTACGGCGTCGACGCCGGTATCACCACCATTCTGGACGCTATCGACGTGCACGTCGTCGCGATGAGCAACCCCGACGGATACGTCTACAGCTGGGAAACCGACCGCTTCTGGCGTAAAACCCGTCGCGGCGGCTTCGGTGTCGACTGGAACCGCAACTTCTCTGCTGGCTTCGGGCTGGGATCAAGCGGGAACACCGGGAGCGACACCTACCGAGGCACCGGGGCGTTCAGCGAGCCCGAGACCCGCGCGATCCGCGACTTTGTGCAGGCCAACCCGGAGATCGTCGCGCACGTCGACGTCCACAGCTTCAGCCAGCTCATCCTCTACCCCTACGGATACACCAACGATCTTGTGCCGGGCTTCGAAGGCGAAGTGCTCGAGAGCATCGCCGAGCGCATGAGCGACACCATCATGGGCGTCAGCGGTGAGTTCTACAACCCCCAGCCGGCCGCCCAGCTCTACATCGCCGGCGGCACCAGCATGGACTGGACGTTCGAGGGCGCCGGCCTGCTCTCGTGGACGTACGAGCTTCGTCCCAACAGCCAGGGCGCCGGCGGCTTCGATCCGCCGCCCACCGAGATCCGCCCGACGGCCGAAGAGTGCTTCGAAGCCTTTCAAGACCTGCTCGGCTCGGCCGCCAGCGGGATCTCCGGGCGCGTTCTCAACGGAGGCCCGCCCTCGACCGTCAACGAAGGGCAGCCGCAGGATGTCCTTGTCGAGATCCTCCCCGCCTTCACCGGCCCGCTCGATCCTTCGACCGCTACGCTGTTCACCCGCTCGGACGGCGGCGCATTCGTTCCCTCGGCGATGAACGGTTCTTCGACCGCTTTCACAGGCACGCTCCCCGCCGCGACGTGCGGGCAAACGCTCGAGTGGTACGTCACCATTGGTGGTGCCGACGGGATCGAGTACACCTACCCGGTCGCCGGCGACATGAACCCGTTCTCCGCCGACGTTGTCGGGGTGCAGACAGCGTTCTTCGACGATCTCGAAGCCGACAACCTCGATTGGTCACTCAACGCGACGAACGACGATGCGACGTCAGGCCGGTGGGAACGGGGTGACCCCGAAGCGACCGCGGCGCAGCCGGAGGACGACCACACACCCGACGGGACCATCGCCTTCGTCACCGGCGTCGCCTCGGGCGGTTCGCTCGGGGCCAACGACGTCGACGACGGCCGGACAACGCTCACAAGCCCGAAGCTCAACGCCGCGCCGCCGGCCGGTTACAGCGATGAAGACGCGTTCATCGTCTACCACTATTGGTACAGCAACGACACCGGCGCGAACCCCAATTCCGACGCCTTCACCGTTCGCCTCGCGAACGACAACGGGGTCCTCTGGGAGATCATCGACGCCGACACCACCGGCACCAACAACGCCTGGGCCAAACGAAGCATCCGCATCGCCGACTTCATGCAACCGACCGCCGACATGCGGATCCAGTTCATCGTGACCGACCTCAACGGCGGCTCGGTCGTCGAAGCCGCGGTTGATGATGTCACCGTCGAGTTCCGCGGATGCGTCGGCTCCCCGAACCCGGCCGACATCGCGCCCCCGTTCGGCCTGCTGGATCTCGCCGACGTCGACGCGTTTATCGCCGGGTTCATCGCAGGCGATCTCATCGCGGACATCGTCGTGCCGTTCGGGGTGCTCGACCTCGGCGACGTCGACGCATTCATCACCGCGTTCCTGGGCGGCTGACCGACGTCCTCCCCGGGTCCTCGGGGCAAAGTGCCCGCCGCTTCGGAAGCACAGACCGGCCCCCCGCGACCGACCGGGCCGACCGTGGCGTCTACGATGCCCGGACGCGGCGCGCGCGGCGTCGCCGAGCGACCCTCCCACCGGGGACCAAATCATGGCAAACGACGACACCCGCCCGCTGACCCAGCGGCTCAAGGAAGACAACTGGGACCTTCACCAGCTCGCCGAGAAGGACGCCCTCCCGGCCCACATGGTCCAGGGCACGCTGCCCAAAGACGACTACGTCCGCATGCTCGGCCAGATGTACTGTGCCAACCGCGTCCTCGACCAGCGCATCCGCGAGCGTCGCCCGGATGTCCCGATGCTCCGCGACCTGATCGCCGACCGGCAATTCCAGGAACCCTATCTCGAGGCCGATCTCAAGCACTGGGGCGCCGACCCGGTCGCCCAGACGCCCCTTCCCGAAACCCAGGAGCTCGTCGACCTGATCGATGACTACGCGACCAACGACCCGCTCAAGCTCTTCGGTCTGCACTACGTCCGCGAAGGCGCGAACAACGGGAACAAGTACGTCGCGATGAAGCTCAAGAAGGCCTGGGAGATCGAAGGGCCCGAGGGCTTCTCGTACCTCGACCCCTACGGAGAAGGCCAGCGCCCCCTCTGGGAACGCTTCAAGCGGAATATCGACAAGGTCGACCTGAACGAAGAAGAGAAGGCCGGCGTCGTCGCCGCGGCTCGCAAGATGTTCGAGCACGTCCGCGCGATCAACAACGCGTTCGAGCTGCCGCCGGTGGACGAGAAGGTCCCGACGATGCCGACGCCATAAGGGAACGCCCCCGCCTCCGGGCAATCCGTCAAATGAACGACCGGCGGCCGATCCATGAGGATCGGCCGCCGGCTTGTCGTTTTACGCTCACTCGGGATCGTCAGGGACCGCCCGTCGACCCGGCCTCGAGGTCGAGAAGCTGCTGCTGAAGCTGCCTTTGCTTGAGCTGGAGCTCGAGCAACTCGACCTCGGACTTGAGGATCGCCGACGGCTGCTTCGCAGCGCTTTCCGCGGCCTCGGCCTTCGCCTGGGCTTCCAGGAAACCGCCGACGGCGTTGCCGACGCCGGAGACCGCATCGACCGCGGGCGGGTTCGCGGTCGCGGTCAGCGTCTTGATCGCTCCGGAGCCGCTGTGCAGCGTAATGGCATAGGTGCTGTTGTTCCCGAGTTTCTTCGGAAGCTCAACAAGCGGCCCAAGCTGAGACACCTGCACCGGATCTAAAGAGTGGTGTGAATTGCCGAGTGCCAGCTTAGCATGAACACGCACCGGCATCCGATACACGAAGCCAGAGTCCTCGCCTCCGGGTTCGGGCGACCCGAGGGCGCTTGTGCGAACCCACGGTGTGACGGTCGAGGTCTTGAACACAGCTTTCGCCGAAGATTGAACACCCACCGCAGCCCGAATCGAGCCCATCAAGCCGCTCGAAACGCGCGCAGCTTCATACGAGTTCGAGATGCGGGCGAACGACATCGTGTACGCCTTTGCGAGCTCCGCGACATGCTCGCGCCAGGCCTTTTGTTCAGCCGCGACATCACCCGACGACCGAAGCACTATCTTGGGTAGATCGGGGAGGCCACCACCACGCATGTGACGGTCGAGTTCTCCGTACGCCGCCCGATACGCATCGGCCTGGGCCTTGAGAATTTGAACCGTTCGATCGGCTTTCGACGGCATAGGCCGAATCGCCAACTTCTTGGCCAGTCCGATGTCGATGCCCGCAACAACTGAATCCTCGATGATCTTCCTGAGGAGTTCTGCGTACCCGGTCTCGTACTTCGCTTCGTCCAGAGGATTGGCCTCGACGAGCCGATGATCGAATCGATCAAGCCCATCGACTGGCGCAGATACTACCGGCGGGCGACGTCGCCCCCTGTGAACTTCGCCGTCGTCCGTCGGAGCCGGTACTTCTCGGCTATCCGAGGCAATTTCTGGCCCTTCTTCAACGTTGAAGTCACTGTCGACGTCATCAAACGCATCGATTGGCTCCGGCGCCGGCCCACTCTCATCAACCAAACCAGTGGGAACCGTCTGCGAGTCGCGGTAGATCTGACCAAGCCCGAAGAAGGCGTTCGCGTATGCGCTCTCGATCGCCGACTTCAGCGACACCGGATTCAGGACCTTCTCCGACACCGGATTCGGGACCGTCTCCCCGGACAAATCTTCGAACCGCGCGCTGGCGGAGAATCCAGGCGGCATCGGGAACTCCGGTGCCCGCGACGTATCCAAGGTCACGCCCACCGTCGGCGACAGTTCGAACAACACAACATCGCCGAGGTCGCCTTGTGTGTCGAGCTCGATGCGAAAGCGAGCGTCCCAAGTTGTTGTTTGGACCTTCCGAAAGAAAGCGAGAAAGCCCGAATCGATCGCCGCGATCTCCGTGAGCATCCGGTCGAGAGCCTCGGCGGTGATGAGTGCATTCGGCGAGGTGACCAACTTCTGCCGGCTTTCTCGGAGTTTGCCGAGTTGATCTCGGAGTTCCGCTGCCAGGCGCGCTCGCTCCGAATCCCGGTCATCGACGGACCCGCCGCCGGCGACGAGTGTGCCGGCGACCTTGGCCACGGTCTCGATCGTCTTCACCGCGTACTCGAGCCCCTTGTCATCAACCTTCGACTGGGCGGACACGAGGTACCCCCGATCGGACAGCTCCATAACGAGTTCCTTGGCAACGAACGGGTTGCCCCGCCGAGGATCGACATAGAACAGCGCGTTCTCATCGGCGGCTGTAAAAACCTCCCTGCTTGGCGTTCCAAACTTGAACGTGGTCGACGGACCGACCGACCCGATGTCCGGCCCCGGGACCAGCCCGCCGATCTTTCCGTTGGCGTAAGGCGCGAGTTCCGTCGGCGTGATCGTGGTCCTCGTCACGGGGACGACGACGTCGATGAACGTCTTCGGAAGGGCGTAGTAGACACCGAGTTCGGAGCCCACGCTCGAAGCGGGCACCCGGGTGACACTGTGCTTCGCCCCGCACGCCGCGAGCAACGCAACACTGACCACCGCCAAGAACCCAGTGACATTTGAACATGCGCGAGACATCGATCTCCTCCTTCATTCACCCATAGGTCAAGTCACTGATCGTCCAGGACTCGACAACAAGCGACGTCGATGCGTAACGATAAGGCAACCACCACGCCCCGCCGTGCCCCCACGAACTCCCTCGAGAGTCGACGACATAGAATGCTTTCAAACGATTGCTGAATCCAAGAACAGTGACACAGTGGTAGTAGCCCCGCCACTCGACCGGTTTGCGGTGCACAATCGTCACCGGTAAACCGTCGGGCTTTCGAAGCCCCATCCGCTCGTACGCGGCGTTAACCTCGATGACCGCGAGCACAGGACACTCAGCGAGCAGGAGTCGCTTCCACTGCTGAGTCACCGGGCCACGGATCTGGTTGTAGTACCGAGTCTGAACTCCCCGCCGGGTCGCCTTGAGCCGGTAGGCGTGCGCCGCGCGAACAACAGGCTGACCCGGTGGAACGCGAACGGTCTGCGGGTTGATCGCTCTAACATGCATTCGCGCCGGGCACACCCCGTATCTCGCAACACTTTCCAACGCCGCGAGGGGGCTGACCGCTCGGTTCTGACCTCTTGTTGTCGCGAAGTGAAGAAACAACGGAGACAGCTCCGTCGCCCGCCCCCGTTGAACCTCGACCGGGTCGAGACCTCCCCCGAGTTCTCCGTCCGGGAGTCGGGCGTCGAGAGCTTCCATCGCCGTCACGATGGCGCACGACACGCAGCATTCAACCCCGTCTTGATCGCGAGGCGAGAACGGTACCGGGAGCTTCGCGAACGGCGCGTCGTCATCGAACTCGATCGTTGTAAGATCGAGATCGAGAGCGTGCCTCGCCGCTGTTGACGGCGAAGAAATCGCCCCGGTTGAGATTGGCATCGGTGGACTCACAGCCGCCCCACCACCATCGGTGAGACGCCAAGGAGTCTACCGAAATCCAAAGATGGCACCGATCACCGAAAGAGAACTCTCTCGATGAAACTCGGGTCGATTCCTTAGCCGCTTACGGCAGCTCGATGAGAAAAAGGTCCCGACGATGCCGACGCCCTGACGGCAAGGCAACATCCCGATTCACGACGGACCGACCACGGATCACGAGCAATAAAACCGGCGCTAGTCGTACGTCAGATCGTTGATCGTCCACGACTCTTCGACGAGCGACGATCCCGCAAGCTCATAAGGCAACCACCACGTCCCAGCGTTCCCCCAGTCGGTCCCCCGCGAGTCCACAACGAGGAACGACCGCACGTCGTCGCTGTAGCCCATGATCGCGACGCAATGACAGGTCGACCGGAATCGTCTCGGCTTGGCGTGGAAGACCTCGAGAGGCAGCCCGTCGGCGCACCGCTCTCCCAGCCGGTAGTACGCCGGGCTCAGCCTGAAGACGCAGAGCACCGGGCACTCGGAACGGAGCAACGCTTTCCATTGCTTCACGACGCCGCGACTCGACAAACGGTTGTAATACCTCGTGCGTCCGCACCCGCTCCTCTTGCCCTTCAAGCGGTACGTCATCGCGTTTCGGCGCGCCTTCGACGAGGGCTTGTCGTCGACGGTGCGCCGCGAGATCGACCGTCGATGCGCCGACGCGCGGCACACCCCGAACCGCTTCGCGCTCTCGAGCACCGCGTCCACGCTCACCGGCGTGTTCTTTCCTCCGGTCGTCGTGTAGTGCAGGAACAGGGGCGAGAGCTCGGTTGAACGGTCGCGCTGGGCCTCGACAGGGTCGAGCCCGCCCCCGGGCAACCCGCCGTCGCGCCGAGCGTCCATCGATTCCATCGCCAGCACAACCGAGCACGAAACGCAACAGAGCACGCCGTCTTGGTCGCGCGGCGGGAAAGGGCAAGGAAGCTTGGCGAACGGCGCATCGTCGTCGCGCTCAAGCGACGTCAGGTCGGGCTCGAAGGCGTGACGGAGAGACCACGAGGGCGATCGAATGGCACCGAAAGACAAGGGCATCGCCGCCAAGCGTACCGAGCCGACTACCTGAGCTCGATGTCGGTGTTCTCGAGCGTGTTGTTCCGAACGAACGAGAAACGGGCGCTGCCGCGGCCAGATTCCAGGAGTTCGGCGAGATCGTCGGCCCCGTCGATCTCACGGCGGCCAACCCCGATAATGACGTCCCCGGGCTGGAGCCTCGCCCTGCCTGCCGGGCCGCCCTCTTCAACGCGAACGATGAGGGCCCCCGGGATAAGACGGCGAAGCCCGATGCGTCGGGCCCAGTTCCGGTCGATGTCAACGACGATCGCGCCGAGTGAGGGCACGTTGCGTCCCCCCCACTCCATCGCGCGTCCGTCGGCCCAGTCGATCAACTCGGCCCGGAGCCCGACCCGTTTGCCGCCCCGCAGAACCTCCACCGAGATGGGCTCTCCCGGAGCGGTGAACGCGATGAGGTTCCGGAGACGGTTCAGCGTCTCGGCCGGGCGATCGTCGAACCGCATGATCACGTCGCCCGGCTGAAGCCCAGCGTTTGCTGCTGGCGTGCCATCATTGACCGACGTGACCAGAACACCACCGGCGGCTTCGCCCGGAAGTCCAAACTCGCGAGCGCTCGTCGGGTCGAGATCTTGAAGGCTGACGCCCAACCACCCGCGTTGCACACGCCCGGTGCGGAGCAGGAGTTCGGCCACGCCCCGGGCCATATTGGCGGGAATCGCGAACCCGATACCCACCGACCCCCCGCCCCTGCTCGCGATCGCGGTGTTGATCCCGATCACAGCGCCATCGAGCGAAATGAGCGGGCCGCCCGAGTTGCCCGGGTTGATCGACGCATCGGTCTGCAGAAAGTCCTGATAGAGAATGTCGTTGTCTTCGCCGATCCCGCTCCGTCCACGAGCGCTGATGATGCCGGCGGTCACCGTCCGATCAAAGCCGAACGGGCTCCCGATCGCGAGCACCCACTCGCCGACGTCGACGTCGTCAGAATCACCCAAGTGGGCCGCGACGAGGTCGGGGGCGTCGATCTTGAGCACCGCGACGTCGGTCGCCGGGTCGGAACCCACGAGCTCGGCCTCAAACTCGCGCTCGTCGCTCAGGCGAACGATGAGCACGTCGGCCCCGTCGATGACATGGTGGTTCGTAAGGATGATGCCCGACTCATCGACGATCACGCCAGAGCCGAGACCCGAATCGAGGAGTTGAGGCTCTCCGGTGCTGATCCGCCTTCCCCAGAACCGACGGACCTCCCGCACCAGCCGCTGACTCGTGATGTGCACCACCGCCGGCTCGACCCGCTTGGCCGCGGAGTTGAAAGCCGAACTCAGCGCCGTCGCGTACCGAAGCTCGTCCGGCACACTCTGACCAGACTCGAAACGCGGGAGCGTTCCATCGGCTTGCGCCCGAGCCGAATCCGTGAAGACAAGCGCGGTGGCGATCAACCCGATGCAAACAACACAACCGATACGCATGACTCGAAACTCCGTAGACAGACGACTTCAGTGCCCGTACTCGGCCCAACTCGAACTGGTCTCGGTCACCCGAACGCGTTCGAGCCTGACGCCCGAACGCAGCGTGTACTCGTGCCCGAGTTCGTCGTGAAACACGCTCGCTTCCCCAGAAAGCACCCCTTCGACGTGCTCGAAGATGCGCCGCGCCATCACTTCTGTCGTCGGGTCCTCGCCATCGAATTCGATCAACCGACCACCCAATGGAGACCCCCGGAGCCCCGGAATCTCGGGATCTTGGGCGTTCACCGCCAGAGCATGGTCGAACGCGTCGAGGTACTCCGCAACCGCGAGCTTGAGCGCCTTGAAGTCGCACACCATGTCACTCTCGTCGAGTGTTTCGCTCGAGAGCACGAGATCGATCCGGCGGGTGTGGCCGTGGGGAAGCCGGCACCGGCCCGGGTGCTTGCTGAGCATGTGCCCGCTCTCGACTTCAAACGATTTACAAATCCGGTATCGCATAGACCAAGCACCCCCTGGCTTTCCTGGACTTTACGGCTCTCGGGGTTGCGTCCGGCTAGCTCGCGTCACCCGTCTGATCGGCATATCGCGTTGGGTCGGGAACCCCGGCTTCCTCGAAACCCCTGCGCCGCAAGACACACGAGTCGCACCGACCGCACGCGCCCCCGTCTGGGCTCGGGTCGTAGCACGAGTGCGTCAGGCTGTAGTCGACCCCCAGGTCTGTGCCGAGTCGGATGATCTCCGCCTTCGTGAGGTCGATGAGCGGCGTGTGCACCCGGATCGGCTCGGCCTGGACGTTCCCTTCGGCGGCTTCGACGCCCATCCGGGTCGCGAGGTTGACGACCTCTTCGAAGGCCGCGATGAACTCGGGGCGACAATCGGGGTACCCCGAGTAGTCGATCGCGTTCACGCCGACGTATAGGTCACGCGCGCCGCGGGTCTCCGCGAGCGCCGCGGCGATGCTCAAGAAAATCAGGTTGCGAGCCGGCACGTACGTCACAGGGATCCCCGCGGCGATATCCGTCGAGCCCCGGTCCTTCGGCACGTCGATCGAGTCGGTCAGGGCTGAACCACCGAAGACGCGTAGGTCCAACGGGTAGATCACGTGGTCCGAGACGCCCATCGCCTCGCCAACCCTCTGCGCCGCGTCCAGTTCGGCGCGGTGCCGCTGGTTGTAGTCGAAGCTCAGCGCGATGGTCTCAAGCCCGTCGGCACGAGCAACAGCCAGCGCCGTCGCCGAATCGAGGCCCCCGCTGAGCAACACAACCGCCTGCTGCGATTGCTCTTGTGATTCTTCGGTCGCATCCGGCATGCGCCGAGTGTACGGTGGTCTCGCTGAAATCGGGCCCGGGCGTCCCGGAACCACGCGGCGGCAGGCAGAACGAGAACCGTAACTCCAGGAGACCGTCGATGTCCAAAGGTCGGAGCCCGTTGATCGAAGCGTGCGTGGGGGTCGTCGCCGTGCTGCTCCCTGCGCTGGTGCTCGCCGGGATCTCGCAGCCCGAGCAGCCAGCGGACGCCTCCACCGAGATGGCCGAAACGCCTCGGCCGGAGTACGACGTCGCGGATCCGGCCGAAGCGCGAGCGTTCGCGATCGCCCTCTTGGGCGGGCTCGACCTCGATGAAGCGGACCGAAACGCAAAGGTCTACGAGATCGAGGCCAGCCTCGACGGCTACCGGGCAAAGGGCGCGTCCGCCTCCGACGTCGCGCTGATCGAAGCCGTGATCGCGATTGAGAAGAGCGAGTTCGCAAGGTCGGTCGAACTCGCCGAACGCGCAGCCGAGTTCGCGAGCGACGATGCAGACGTGCAATACGTGCTGGGCACCGCGCTGATCAACGAGCTGTCACAGGGATCGTTCAGCTTGGCCACGGCCCGCAAGGCCGAGCGTGCAAAGAAAGCCTGGGAAGAGGCGGTCGAGCTCAAACCGAGCCATATCGGCGCCCGCATCTCGCTGGCGATGTGGCACCTCCAGGCCCCTTGGATCGCCGGCGGACGCAAGGGCGAAGCGGAGAAAATCGGACGGAGCCTGATCGAGACGGGGCAGTCGAGATGGGGACGCCGGATCTTGATGATGACCTCGCTCAAGCGTGAACGCTGGAAAGAAGGTCGCGACCGCCTCGATGCGCTCGTCGCAACCGCCAACACCGACGAGCAGCGGCGCGAAGCGTACATCACGTACCTGTCACCGGTGCTCTTTGAAGCGGAGCGGCACCGAGACGCGTTTGACGTCCTACCAGCGTTCGCCGCCGTGTGCGCCGACACCGATGCCTCGCCCCACTACAGCTACGGCCGGGCGTACCAAGCCCGCAACAAGAAGGGCGATCGCGACCTCGCGATCAACGCATACGCGAAGGCGGTCCAGACCGTCCCGGACGCTCGGAACAGCCGGTGGCGGCTCGCGGAATTGCTCCGTAAGGCCGACCGCGACGAGGAAGCCGCGGTGCACTACTCGGAATTCGCGGCCCGCTTCCCTGATCACGACGACGCGAAGGCAGCAGCAAAGTGGGCGGCGAAACTCAACGACTGACCCCGGCCCTCGGTGACCGAGGGCTTACGTGGTCTCGGGTTTCCTGAGCACGCATGCGTGGAAGCTCCGCCCTTCCTCGCGGAACTTCCGCTCAAAGTTCGTCCCGACGAGTTCACCCTCCCGCGCCGACTCGGGACGATCGAAGTCGAGCCGGTCAAACGGCACGGGTGGCAGGCCCGCCCGCTCGGGCAGGTCGGTGTGCTCCGAGGTCGTCCATCGATCAAAGTGCTCTTCGTCCCACGCCCAGAGATCATCGTGGTCGGTCACGACGCGCAACTCGCCGCCGGGCACAAGCGTGCGCCATGCGTCAGCGAGGAACGCGTGCTGCACAACGCGGTTCTTGTGGTGCCTCTTCTTCGGCCAAGGGTCCGAGAAGTAGAGGTGAATCACCCGAATGAACGAATCCGGGCAACGCCACTTGAGGAACACCGTCGCGTCGGTGTGCAGCATGCGCACGTTGAGCAACTGGCCCGCTTCGCGCCGTCGCCTCACCCGGTCGGCCGCGTAGCGGTAGAACTCGCCCGCCCATTCGATGCCCAGGAAGTTGGTCTCGGACTCGAGCGCCGCCTGCTGAACAAGAAACGTGCCTTTGCCCGAACCGATCTCGAGTTCGAAGCGCCGTCCCGGATCATTGAACCAGTCACGCGGGTCAAGCCGCCCGGCTTCGGAATTTTGAACAACGTCATCGGGGAGCGGCGGCAACTCGACGCCGACGCCTTCGGTGGAGAGTGGTTTGCCGTGACCAAGCCCGAATGACATGGGCCCAGACTAGGTCCCGATCGACGGGCACGAGAAGACGAATCGCCGGCCGGGCGTTCGTGCCTGGCCGGCAAAGAGCCCATCAAGCCGCGTTAGCGACGGCGGCGCATCGCCGCGATGCCGCCGAGACCGAGCACCGTAGCGGCGCCCGGGGTCGGAACGACGTTGAATTCAAGCGTCCATGACGCATCGGGGCCGCCAAACTCGCGGACCGACGTCGTGTAGTCGCCGGCACCGAGCGAGTCGAGACCGAGCGAGCCGAAGAGCGTGTCGGAACCGACGTCGGCACCGCCGTAGCTCGCGCCGCCAAGGAAGCTGCCGGTCGAATCGCCGCCGAGGGTGTCGTAGTACACGATGCCGCTGGTGCCGCCGGTCGCCGGCGTGTAGAACGTCAGGATGACGCTCTCGAGCGTGGTGCCCGCCGCGACGGTGTAGCTGAACGCGTCGTTCAGATCACCGGCCGCGATCGGAGCCGTGGTCCCGCTGACGAGGTTGGCGCCGACGTTGAGAATGCCGACGAACGTCGGCGACCCATCGGTGTTGAGGCCACCCAGGTCCCCGTCGACTGATTCATCCCACAGAACGGTTTGGCCGGCCGCGGTGCATGCGACAAGCGCGACGATACAAGCCTTGTCCATCATCCCTTATCTCCAAACAGGTTCGGTGCGAATACCCCCAGTTTCCCGGGCACGGCACGAGATTGCCGCAGAAAGCCCGCCGCGACGGTCACGTCGCGGCGGGTGAACATGCAGTTCGACTCGTGCGCCGATTAGCGGCGACGACGGCCGGCGACGAGGCCGCCGAGGCCGAGCATGACGGCCGAAGCCGGGGTCGGGACGACCTGGAAGGTCAGCTCCCAGTTGGCCTCGGGGCCACCGAACTCACGGACTTCCATGAAGTAGGTGCCCGGGCCGAGCGAGTCGATCGGGCCGAAGATGCCTTCGTCGAAAAGGTCCCCTCCAACCTGCGGGACACCCCAACCCGGGCCAAAGAGGATGTTGGCGCCGAGGTCGCTGGCGGCGGCGCCGGTCGAGAAGTTGAAGCCCGAGGTGCCGGTGCCGTCGATGGTGCTGTAGCCGCTCATGACGATGCCCTCGAGCGTGAAACCATCGGCGATGGTGATCGAAAAGACGTCGAAGCCTTCGCTCGGCGGGGTGCCCGGGCCGAGGGTCGAGCCGCGAACGATGTTGTCGCCGGCGCCCAGGGTGCCGAGATCGGTCGGGCTGAACGGATCGTTCGAGAGGTTGCCATCGACGGCTTCGTCCCAGACCACGGTAACGCCCTGCGCGGCGGCGGCACCGGCCACCATCGCAACGATAAGAACCTTGCTCATCATCCCTTTTTCTCCATTCCTATGCGAAACACACTGAACATGCCCGACCAGGCCGAGCGGTGGAACAGCTTGATCCGCGGTGCGACAGACGGCTGCCATCACCGCGCCGCCGTGACGGGCACGGACGGCCAACAAACCCAGTTCCGGCGAACACCCCCGGACCGAGGCAGCACGCTCTCTCTGATCAGAGTTGCGACAAAAATGAAGCGATGGGCGGTTCTGACCACGCAACAACACACCCCTCAAGCGAGGGCAGTCGCGGTGACCAAATGCACCAGGGTTCCCTTTTTCTCCCGACGGCGCGGGGCCGTCACAACCTTGACGTCGCCATCATGGCGAAACCCAGCGCCGGCGCCAAGCCAATCCCCGGCAAGTTCGGAAAATAGGGCAATCTCTATCGTAAATTTCGATGTTTGGATATCGGACGGATATGCGGGTGATCCGAAAGGACCGATACACCGAATAGGTCTGGAAGAACCGGCGAGGTAGGCTTCCCGTATCCACATTCGGCACACCCAGCGAGAGGTGAAAGCATGAGCGACTCGGCCACGCCAGGGACGGCAGCGGGTGCGAACGGCGGCGAACTCGTCGACCTCATCGAATCGCGCCTCGACCGCCAAGGGTTCCAAGACCACCACTGGACCGGCTCCTTCTGGGACTACCTGGAGACCTGCGACGCAAACCCGCAGATCTTGCGGAACGCGTACCAGCGCCTCTTCGACGCCGTGCTCGCCAGCGGCTGGGAACGCTACAAGCTCTTCAAGAAGGACTGCGTCCGCTACCACTTCTTCTCCGACCCGTTCGACGACGGCGCCGACGGCATCTACGGGCTCGACTTCGCCCTCATGCAGCTCGTCGACTTCCTCCGCTCCGCCGCCGAGGGCTACGGCACCGACAAGCGCATCCTGCTCCTCCACGGCCCCGTCGGCTCGTCCAAGTCGACCATCGCCCGACTGCTCAAGAAGGGTGTCGAGGCGTACAGCCGCACGCCGGAGGGCGCGCTCTATTCGTTCAGTTGGCTGCTCGACGAGCGGTGCGAGGTCAGCGCCTCGGGCGCTTCAGGCGAGGCGGTCAAGACGCACGCCTTCCCGAGCCCGATGCACGAGGAGCCCTTGGTCCTGGTGCCCCGCGAGGCCCGCAAGGCGCTGGTCGATCGATTCAACGAGAAGTACACCCCCGAGCATCGGGGCGGGAAGCTCCGCGTCGTCGGCGAGCCCGACCCGTTCAGCCGCAAGATTCTCGAAGACCTGATGACCTTCTACGACGGCGACTGGAAGAAGGTCATGAACCACGTCGAGGTCCGGCGCATCGTCCTCAGTGAGAAGGACCGCGTCGGGATCGGCACCTTCCAGCCCAAGGACGAGAAGAACCAAGACTCGACCGAACTCACCGGCGACATCAACTACCGCAAGATCGCCCAGTACGGGTCCGACTCGGACCCCCGAGCGTTCAACTTCGACGGCGAGCTCAACATCGCCAACCGGGGTATCTGCGAGTTCATCGAGGTCCTCAAGCTCGACGTCGCGTTCCTTTACGACCTGTTGGGTGCCAGCCAAGAGCACACGATCAAACCCAAGAAATTCGCCCAGACGTTCATCGACGAGGTCATCCTGGGCCACACGAACGAGCCCGAATACAAGCGGCTCCAGTCGAACGAGATGATGGAAGCGTTCCGCGACCGCACCATCAAGATCGACATCCCCTACAACATCCGCCTCGACGACGAGATCAAGATCTACACCAAGGACTTCGGTCCCCAGCGCATCCGGGGCATGCACATCGCGCCGCACACCATCGAGGTCGCGGCGATGTGGGCCGTGCTCACTCGATTGGAAACCCCCAAGAAGGCGGGCCTGACCGTCCTTCAGAAGATGAAGCTCTACAACGGGAAGTCGATCCCGGGCTTCACCGAAGACTCGATCCGCGAACTCAAGGAAGAGTCGCCCCGCGAGGGCATGAGCGGGATCAGCCCCCGCTACGTGCAAGACAAGATCTCCAACGCCCTCGTCAGCCCCCAGGCCATCGAGGAACGGACCGTCAACCCCTTCATGGTGATCAACGAGCTGGAGGCGGGCATCAGCCACCACAGCCTCATCACCGACGAAGAGCTCAAGAAGCGCTACCGCGAACTGCTCAGCGTCGTAAAGGAGGAATACGAGGACATCATCAAGGGCGAGGTTCAGAGGGCCATCAGCGCCGACGAAGACGCGATCAAGCGCCTGTGCGCCAACTACATCGAGAACGTCCGGGCCTACACGCAGAAGGAACGCGTCACCAACAAGTACACCGGCCGCGACGAAGAACCCGACGACCGCCTGATGCGTTCGATCGAAGAGAAGATCGACATCCCCGAGAACCGCAAGGACGATTTCCGCCAGGAGATCATGAACTACATCGGGGCTCTGGCGCTCGACAACAAGAAGTTCGAGTACAACACCAACGCCCGCCTGTACAAGGCGCTTGAACTCAAGCTCTTCGAGGACTCACGCGACACGATCAAGCTCAAGAACCTGGTCTCGTCCGTCGTCGACGACGAGACCCAGCAGAAGATCGACGTCGTGAAGCAACGCCTGATCAAGCAGTTCGGGTACAACGAGGCGAGCGCAACCGACGTCCTGAACTACGTCGCGAGCATCTTCGCGAGGGGTGACACCAAGAGCGCGTGAACCTCAGCTTCCCCCACGAGCCCTGAGCGTCAGCGATGGGCCGGCGGTCGATCACGCACCCGGTGCCCGGTGCCGTGGTTTGACGAGCCAAAGGCGAGGAAGCCCACGAACGGACGGCGCTGAAGAACCAGAAAGATCACGTCTCAAGACCGTCCGTTCGTGGGCTTCGATCCGCTCAGACCACGGCACCGGGCACAGGCGTAGACCACAGCGATCACGTTGTTTGTCGCGTCTTGCTCAGCGCGTTGGTGTTTCGTGGGTCGTTACTTCGGGATGTCGGCCATGTGATAGACGACGTGCTCGGTCCATGCGCGGATCACGCCGGCGTTGTCGCGCCCATCGTCGAACTGAAGTTCCAGCTCCTTGCGGATCTGCTCCAGATCGTCTCCGACGTCGTACACGCTCGGGCCCCAACTGCTCACGCCGGTGCCCGGTCCGTTCCAGTCCCATGTCCCGCCGATCGGAGGCGAACGCTCGGCAACCTGCTCTCCCACGTAAGGAATGAGGTAGTCGGGGATGTCGTCCTCGCCGTTCGGGGGCCAGGCGCCTGCGTGATCGGCCCGGTAGACCAAAATCGCGGCCTCGAAGTTTCGGAACGCGGCCATCTGCGCGGCGATGCGCGACTGCCCGGCAAACCCACCGAAACGCGGGATCGCAATGGCCGCGATCGTGCCCAAGATGATGATCACCATCACCAGTTCGATGAGCGAGAACGCTCGGGATGACCGGGTCGAACACGCCACGACCCTGATATCGGTGTTTGCCCTGGAACTGTGAATGCCCGACCCGGAATGAACCGCGGACCGAACGGTGCACCCATCACACAGCGCTACGGTGAGCCCATGAAAGAACACCGCCCCCTCCGATTCGCCATCATCGACGACTACGCGGCCGAGCTCAACCGGCTCGAGGCCGCGCGTCCGCAGGGCCTTCGGACCTCCGGGGCCTACAGCGCCGCTCAGAACTTCCATCACCTCGGACGTTGGATCGAGATCTACGAACGCGGCACGCTGCCGACCGACGTCCCGTTCTTCCTCAAGATCGTCGGCCCGTTTATGAAAGGGCGGATCCTGAAGAAGGGCTTCCCTAAGGGACTCCAGGGGCCCGATGGGAAGCCTCAGACCGAGCCCGACAACGGGTTTGATGAGAGCCTGGCGTACCTGCGGTCGAAGCTTGAGGTGCTCCGCTCGCAAGACCTGAGCCATAAGAACCCGTTCTTCGGAAGGATGAGCCGTGAGGACTGCGTCGAGCTCCACCTCCGGCACGGCGAGCACCACCTTGGGTTCATTCACCCGGTGAGCTAGTGGGCCCTCCCGAGGGTCTCTACAGTGGCCGGATGAGTTCCGGAACGACCAACGCCGCCCCCGAGATCGAGCGCCCAGCACGGCTCCCGAGCCGCGAGGGGACGACGCGCGTGCGGGTGCGCTACGCCGAGTGTGACCCGATGCGGGTGGCCCACCATGCGAGCTATCCGATCTGGATGGAAGAGGCGCGCACGCACCTGCTCCGGGCGAGCGGGATCACCTACGCCGACCTCGAAGCGCAGGGCGTGTTCCTTGTGATCACGAAGCTGGAGCTGAAGTACCGGAGGCCGATCCGCTACGACGACGTGATCGACGTGCGCGTGCGGCACGTGCCGGCGGGCAAGATCAAGATCAAGCACGAGTACGAGCTGGTCCTGGTCGAGCGGATGGGCGAATCGCCCGACCCCGAAGACCCGGCGACGCCTCGCGATGGGATCTGCTCGATCGCGACGACCGAGCTCGCGTGCGTGGGCGCCTACGGGCGCCCGAGGCAGCTGCCCGATTGGCTTACCGCTGAGCCGGCGGACGCCTGACACGCGATGGGCAAGAAACCCGCCAAAGCAGACCACGCCAAGCCGCGACGGAAGCGCCGCCGGCTGCTGATCGCCGTCCCGGGGGTTCTCGGCGTCGCGGTGGTCGGCTTCATGGTTCTTCGGTCGCCGGTGATGAAGGCCGTCGTGATCCCGAGGATCGAGCGGCTCGCAGGGGTCGAGCTCGATGCCGACGTGATCTACATCGCGACCGATCTGCGTGTCATCGTCACGGACGCGGTCGTGCGCACCCCTGCGGTCGCTGGGCCGGCGGGTGAGTTGCTTTCGTTCGACCGGCTCGAAGCCCGCCTGAACTGGAGCAAGCTGTTCTCGGGAGCTTCCGACGGTGTCGTCAAGACGCTCGAGCTCGACGACCCGGTTCTCCGCCTGAGCCAAGACGTTGATACCGGCGTGCTGAACGCGGCGACTCTCTCGATCTCCGGTAGGGGCGGCCCGCCGACCATCCCAGAGAACCTGCCCCGGGTGCAGATCCGCGAGGGTCGGCTTGAGATGGGTGAGCACCAGGGCGGCACGTTCACAGAGCTGCACGTCGTTCCCTTTGAAGGCGCGTTGACACCGTTGGCACGATCGGACGCCGGCCCGAACGTCTTCGTCGTGAGGGCGGAATCGAAGAACCCGGTCGGTGTGTTGGGCACGGCTCCCGAACTCGAAGGCGAGATCGAGCCCGACGGCGTGACGATCGCGATCAAAGGCGTCACGATCGAAGACTGGCCGGCCGATCGCGTGCCGACGCGGTTCCGCGAGACGTTCAACCGGTTGTCGCTCGAAGGGCGGGTCGAGCCTCGCGAGATCCGCGTCGACGCGGCCGGCGGGGTCGAGTTCGATGTCGCGTTCCGAGACGTGGCGCTCGACCTTCCCTTCAACGCTGTGCGTCCGGGTGCCGATCCGAGCGTTGCGCTCGACGAGCAATTGCTCCGGATGAGCGGCGTGCGGGGCTCGATGACCGTCGGGACCACCGGCCTTCGAGCGCGGTTGGTCGGACAGGTCGACGACCTCCCCTACGACGTCGCGTTCGACTACTGGGGTCTCGGACCGACGAGCCCGTTCCTCGCTCGCTTGCAAGCCGGCCCGAGCCGCGTGGCGAGAGGGACCAACATCTTCCGGTTCACGCCCGAGGTGGTGGTCGAGAAGATGGACCTGTTCGTCGACCCCGAGGTCGAGATGATGAGCACCGTCTGGCTCCGCAGAGGCGTCCCGCCGGCCGAACGCGTGGCCACGGCGTCGCTCGAGCTGCCCGACAAGCTCGCCGAACCCACTGGCCCAGCCGACTCAAGGGTGCTCATCGCCGGCGAGATCGAGCTGCTCGACGGGACAACGGCATACAAGAACTTCCCGTACCCCTTCCGGGAGATCAACGGAGCATTCGCCTTTGACCAAGAGCGGCTCGAGATCCGCAACATCCGAGCGAAGGCCGGATCTGGGGCGGAACTGCTCGTCGATGGCTGGGTCACCCCGCTCTCTGACGCGGCCCGGGTCGCGCTCTCGATCGAGGTCGAGCAACTCCCCGTAGACCGGGATCTCTTTCAGACCCTCGGACCGGAACGCAGCGCGGTCATCTCTGCCCTGTTCAGCTCCGTGCAGCTTGAACGCCTCTACGAAGACGGTCTTCTGAGGCGACCGACGGGCGAAGACGATGGAAAGCTGCACTCGGCTCCCGAGTTCGCGCTGCGGGGCGTCGCGAACATCCGCGTCGATCTTGAGAGGCTGTTCGGCGACGAGAGCGTGTGGCGGCAGAGGCTCGAGATCGAGCTCAACAAAGCCGGTTTGCTCAGCGAGCACTTCCCGTTGCCCTTGTTGGGCGATGGGATCAACGTTGTCATCGAAGACAACGTCGCGACGCTTGAGAGCGGGTCGTACACGACGCTGAGGGGCGGAGACGTCACGCTCTGGGCCCGAGCCGACGTCTCGAAAGACAGCAAGAAACCGGCGCCCACGGTGCGCATCACAGCGTCGGACGTGCCGATCGACGACCTGCTCATCCGAGCGGTGCCCGGTCCCGGTGCGCTCGCCGATGAAGCGGGCCCTGCCGACCTCTCGACGTTGCTCGAGAGGCTCCGCTTGCGAGGCACGCTCGACTGCGTCGCGGACATCGGGCCTCACCCTGACTATGGGATCGGCTGGGACATCGTGGTCAACGTCGAGGACGTCGACGCGAGCCCGGACCCGCAGGGAGATATTGCGCAGCGTGACGACGCTTCGCCGGGCGTCGACGAGGAACTCGTGCTGAGCGGCGTGACCGGCGTCATCCGCGCGCAGCGCGAGCGGATCGGTCTGGAGCTCGAAGCGACCGCGAGCGCCGAGGTGCCCGGGAGGCTCGGCCCGCAGACCCCGGAACCAGAAGACCCGACGACGGTCACGATGTACGCGCAGATCGATCTCCCCCCGGCCCCCGACGGCGGCGGACCGCCGATACCTCCGATACCACCCGAGGTCATCACACTCGCCGCGGCGGAGAACCTCGATCTGGAACTCCCGATCGAGCGGTTGTTGAGCCTCTTTGCGCCGGAGTTTTCTGGCCGCCTTGCCGACCTGCGCGAGACGTACAACCCCGCCGGACGACTGGATCTCGCGGCCGAACTCACAGGCGAACTCGGGCCCAACATCGCGAACTCAGCGCGGATCGAACTGACAGCAGACCAGATCCGCACCGTTGCCGCCGATACGTTCGGAGGGCGGGTTTCGCTGACCGACGTGGAGGGCCGCGCTGTGCTCGACACCGGCGCCGCGGCGGTCATCACCTTCGAGGGGCTCGGGGCCGACCTCGTGTTCGACGAGGACGAGGCGGGCCGCGTCCGGCTCACCGGCGTGCTCCCGCTGGGGACGCCTGGTCCTTGGCCGATTCTTGGCGTTCCCGACTTCCCGCAGCTTCGTGCGGAGATCACCGACGGTCGTTTCGAGTCCGAGTTGACCCTCGCGGTCATCAACGAGCGCCTGGGCGATCGCCTTTCGGAGGTGTACGCCGACCTCGATCCGGCTGGGGTGTACGACCTCGATCTGTTTCTCACGCCCAGCGGTCCAGGGGAAAGCGAAGAGCGCGCCGGCGAAGACGTCGACCGGGGCGCACTGCTCCGGGCCGACATTAACGGGGTGCTCTATCCTTCGTCGCTCTCGCTCAACTCGGGCAGCGGTCGGCTCGAAGCCGACCGGATCGACGGGCGTGTTACGTTCTCGCGAACCGGCGGGACGCTCGACGCGCTCCGCGGCGTCGGAGACGGCTGGTCGTTCGACATCGACGGGGACTGGCGCACACCCGCTGGCGGCGCGTTCCGGGTTGCGGCTGACTTTGGATCGGTGGTCGAAGCCGATGAATCGGGCGTTCCGCAGCGGTTCATCGACGCCTTGCCGGCGAGCGGTGTGAAGCTCGTCGATCGGATCAAGCTCACGTCCACCGGCGGGCTCGCGGTACGCGAGGGCCGGTTGATCATCGAGCGCCCCGATCCGATCGAGCGCCCGGGGGTTGGCACCGAGGTGGTGGTCAGGGGCGACGTGTCGTTCGCGGGCGCCGGGTTCGACGTCGGCCTCCCGATCTCGCATGCCGACGGAACGGCGCGGGTCGATTACTGGCGCCGGAGCGGCAATGACTCGACCGAACCCGAGCGGGGATGGTCGATCGCGGTCGCGACCGACAACCTCTACCTGTCTGGCGTCGAGTTGCACAACACGAAGGCGAAGCTCCTCGGTGGGCGATCCCCCGGGGAGGTGCTGATCCCCGACATCACCGCGGACGTTCACGGTGGGCGGCTCGCGGCGGCGGTCCGGCTCGACCCGATGGGTGATCCGGCCGATGAACAGATCCGCTTCACCACCGAGGCCCGAATCGCGGACGTCCGGCTCGCGCCGCTGCTGGCCGACCTCTCGCTCGGACTGCGCCCAGAGCTCAGCCAGCTCGCCACAAGCATCACCCAAGAGCAGACCGGGCCTCAACGGATCGACTTGGACGAATCACGAGGCGTTGTTGACGGGGGACTCACGCTGACCGGTCCAGTCGGCCCCCTCGAAGGGCTCCGGGGTCGCGCTCGACTCCGGGCGAGCGGCGGGCCCGTTTTGGCGCTGCCGGCGCTGACCCCGCTCATCGAGTTCTCGAACCTCCAACTGCCGGTGGGCGAACGGCTCGACCTCGCGGAAGCCTCGGTGGTCATCCGCGATGACAGGGCGACGTTCGAGTCGATCGGTGTGCTCAGCGAGTCGATCGAGATCATCGGGTTCGGCTCGATGCACTGGCCGACCGCCGATCTTGACCTCCGCTTCCGTTCGGAGGCCGTGCGGCGCATCCCGATCATCAGCCCCCTGGTAGAAGCGGTGAGGAACGAGTTGATCACCACGAGGGTCAGCGGGCCGATCGGAAACCCGGTGGTCTCGGCGGACTCCCTGGTCGCCACACGCCGCGTGCTGAGTTCGCTGCTTGGCCGGCCCGAGTCGCCGGAAGCGACACGGCTCAGGCAGATCGAGGCCCGGGCGGCGGCCGAGCGGGATCGGTCGCTCCGAGCGCTTCGTCGGACGGTCGCGATCGACGCCACCGAGGAATAAGCGATTTCGACGGCCCAGGCCCGGAGGTGCACCAACGTGGCGGCCGCGCGGCGCCAAAGATGCACCATGCCTACAGAGTCCTCAGGCGGGTCTCCCCCGCTTCCGCATCGGGTTGAACTCGACCCGCCATCCGACACCGGCGCCCTTCAACCCGAAGGCCCGAACACCGACTCCGATGCCGGGGTCCCGCCCGAAGCCCCGGCGCAGCAGCACGTCGATGACGCCGGTGTGCAGGAACGTATCGGCGACCTCGTCGACGATACCGCTGGGAGCGACGCCGATGCGTTCGACAAGCGGCTCGTCCGCGACATGCTGACGGCGGCGCTCAAGCTCATCCCCGACGGGCGACACACCGGCGAGCTCAAGCTCATGGCCGCGGCGCTCAAGGAACTGCGCTACGCGTACCGCGTCTTTGGCCAGTACGCCGAACGACCCAAGGTGACGATCTTCGGCTCGGCCCGCACGCCGGAGGACCACCCCGACTATCGCTCGGCGGTCGACTTCTCGAAGCTGATGGCCGATTCGGGCTGGATGACGATCACCGGCGCCGGCGATGGGATCATGAAAGCCGGGCACGAGGGGCCGGGCCGGGAGGCGAGCTTCGGCGTCGCCATCCGCTTGCCGTTCGAGACGACGGCGAACGAGGTGATCAAGGGCGACGAGAAGCTCATCAACTTCCGTTACTTCTTCACCCGCAAGCTCATGTTCCTGAGCCAGTGCGAAGCGGTCGTCTGCTTCCCTGGCGGGTTCGGGACGCTCGACGAAGCGTTCGAAACACTCACGCTCATACAAACCGGCAAAGCGGCGATGGTCCCCATCGTGCTCGTCGAGGGGAACCACGACCATCGAGGGTACTGGGACGGATTCGATACGTTCGTGCGCGCGCAACTCGGTGAACGCGGCTGGATCAGCCGGGAAGACACCGACTTCTACTACATCGCGCCAACGCCCGAAGACGCCGTGGAGCACGTGCTCAAGTTCTACCGTGTGTACCACTCGTCCCGATATGTCCGCGATGACCTGATCATCCGGCTCAACCGCCCCGTTCCCGATTCGTTCGTCGCAGAACTCAACGACGAGTTCGCGAGCCTCATCAAGAAGGGCTCGATCACCCAGCGCGGCGCGTACGAAGCAGAGTCCGATGCGTTGGATCTCCCCCGGCTCGTCTTCACGCACACTCGGCATCACTACGGCCTCGTCCGCCGTCTCATCGGCAGAATCAACGAGGCACCCGAGGTTTAGGCGTGCGTGCCGCGTTCGTCAGCGTGGTCTTCGCCGGGCTCGTCGGGGCCTGCTCGCCCGAAGTCGTCAGCACGCTCGCAGCGCAGTCCACCGGCGCTTCGGGCCCGGTGCTCCGCGACACCCATCTTGGTCTTGAGATGCGGGTTTGGCTCGCGGAGGACGACACAAAGCTAGCCGAAGCGATCGATGGGTTGAGCGGCGCCGTTCCCCCCCTGTCCGAGCCTTGGTCCCGGTCGGGCATACGCCTATTCAGCGTGCCTGTCGATCAACTGACGTCGATCCGCGAGACCATCGTCGGGGGCGCGGCGCGACAATCACGCTGGATCGGTCAGCCCTCCGAACCGCTCCGCATCGTTCAAGGCCCCGAGCACGCCCCGCTCGATCTGGTTCGGACGTCCTTCGGGTACGGACCATTGGATCGGGGCGTCCCCGAGTTGACCGCGCGAGCGTGGATCATGCCCCTGGCCTCCGACGCAGGCGTGGCCCCGTCGCTGGCGATCGAACTGGGCGTGACCCACCGGATGGTCGCGGACCGCGACGTGTTCCGGACCGCACTTGGAGAGCACGAAAGCGTCACGAGGTCGCTGCTCACCTTCGCCGACACGCTCGGAGCGGATGAGGCGCTGGTACTGCTCGCGTATGCGGACGATGACGCAACATCGGCGCCGCCTCCGACGCGTCCGGGTCGCGCCCCGCCCCTGCGTGCCCCGGGCCTCAACGAGACCGGCCCACGCCCTGGCGGGTTTCCGGCCGAGGGAACCCCGACGATCCAAACGGACACGGCCTGGAACGTCGAGGGCCTAGAGAGCACCGAGATCGGGCCAGCACCGCCCAGGGCACCGACGCTTGGCGAACTGCTTATGCCCACCCTTCCCGGCCCGGCCCGGGGTCAGAATCGAAAGCCGGTGCTGGTGCTGATTCCGCGCCTCGGGGATGCCTATCGCGTTGTCCCCTGACCTTCGTTCTTCCCTGGGCCGCCATCCCGCGCCGCGTCGGGAGTATCGTGGAACTCGACTGCGATCATTCAAGGCTGGGACCGCGTCGTCCGGTCTCGTAGACCTAGCCTCCTGCCAGAGCTGCCGCCCAACCGCCTCCGAAGACGAGCCAACCGCCGCACGATGAAGAACGAGATCATTCAATTCTCGATCGTTGCCGGCCTGGTCCTCGCGATGCTCGGCGGCGCAACGTTCGTGAACGAGCCGAACACTGGTCTGCTCGTGAGCATCGCGATGCTTATCGGCGGGATCTATCTGCTCATCAAGGGCTCCGACGTCCTCGTGCATGGGGCGGTCCGTCTGGCCCGCTTCATCGGCGTCAGTCCGTTCTTCATCGGTGTCACCGTCGTCGCGTTCGGGACGAGCGCCCCGGAACTCGCGGCGTCGATCGGCGCCACGCTCAAGGGCCAGGGTGGCATGGCGATCGGAAACGTGCTGGGCTCGAACATCGCGAACATCTGCCTCATCCTCGGGGCGACGGCGCTGGTCCGCCCCATCCCCGTTGAACGGGGCATCGCGCGGATCGACACCCCGATTATGATCGGTATCACCCTCCTCGCGGTGATCCCGATGCTCGATCAACTGTTCACCGGGAACCCCGGTTCGGTGAGTCGAATCGACGGAGCGATACTCGTCACGGCACTCATCGCCTACGTGATCTACAACGCGAGAGCGGGCCGGGGCGATCCCGAACAGATCGAGGCCGAAGTCGATGCAGAACTGAATCTCGACGCGGACGCCGACCGCAAACGCTCCAAACTCCGGTTCATGGTGATCGACACGCTCCTCGTGATCGGGGGCATCGCGATGCTCGTGTTCGGTGCCAATCTCCTGGTCAACGGAGCGGTCGACATCGCCGAACGTCTCAACGTCCCGGAAGTCATCATCGGACTCAGCGTGATCGCGATCGGGACGAGCGTCCCCGAACTCGCGTTCAGCCTGCGGGCAGCGCTCAAGGGGCACCCTGAGATCGCCCTGGGCAACGTCGTCGGCTCGAACGTGTTCAACCTGCTCAGCGTCGTCGGCGTCGCGGCCCTCGTGAGCCCACTCGCGGTACCGACCGAAGCGGTTCAACGCGAGATTTGGGCGATGATCGCGGCAACGGTGCTCATTCTGCCCCTGATGGTCACCCGCGACCGGATCAGCCGCATCGAGGGCGGATTCATGCTCGCTGTCTACATCGGCTACCTGATTGTCGTCTTCGTGCCGCAGTGATCCCCACCGGCGTGGTAGGCTCCTCACTGGTATGGACCAGCCACCCATCGATCCCACGAACGTCCCCACCACCTCGCACGCTGATCCAGGTGATCCCGAGCGCCTGACATCGCCCATCAAGCTCCGGGTGCTCGAGCCCGTTCTGGGCCGGCTGAAGACACTCATCGCGGTCGCTTCGCCCGGAGAGGCTGAGGCGGTGCTTGTCGGCCTTGGCATCCGTCACGAAACGGCCCAGGAGCACAGCAAGCGACGCTGGGAGGTCCAGCATGTCGGAGACCGCTTCGACCTGATCGTGACCGACATCGGCAAGGCCAACGCCGCGGCCGCCGCGGCCCTCGCGTACAACCCCAAGAACCACGGCGCGATCCTGAACCTCGGGATCGCCGGCATTCTGCCCGGCGCCGGCGTCGAGTTGGTCAAGGCCATCCTCGCAGAACGATCGGTCTCTGCCGACGAAGGCATCGCGACACCGGCCGGGTTCGTACCGGCGGCGCGGATGAAGTTCCCGCTCGGCCCTTTCCCAGAGACGGGCGTCCCCGCCGATCCACGTCTGTTCGAAGCCCTCCGCCCGATCTGCGACGGCGCGGCCCCCATCGCCACCGTCTCAACGTGCTCGGGCACCGACGCCCACGCGCACGGCATCGCCGGGCTGACCGGGGCGGGCCTCGAGGCGATGGAGGGCGCCGCGATCGGCCAGGTCGCGGCCCGCCTGGGCGTCCCGTTCGCGGAGATCCGTATCACGAGCAACACGACCGGTGACCGCACCCGGCAGGTCTGGGTCTCGATGAAGGCGCTCAACAAACTCGCGCAGACGGCGCGGTGCCTCTAGTTTCGCATGGAGATCTCTGGCGATGAGTGAAGCCAACGCGTCTTCGATCGAATCGGTGCTCAAGGAAGCCCGCACCTTCGACCCGCCCGCCCCCGAAGAGGTCGGCTCGCCATTCTGGCACGTCGACTCGATGGACGCTTACCGCGAGATGCACGCCAGGAGCGTGGACGACCCCGAGGGGTTCTACGACGAACTCGCCCACGAGTTGACCTGGACGCGCCCATGGGAACGCGTGGTCGATTTCACTGCGCCCGACGCCAAGTGGTTCGTCGGTGCCCAGACCAACCTCAGCGTCAACTGCCTCGACCGGCACGTCGAGGCCGACCGGGGCAACGAGGCCGCGATCGTCTGGGAAGCCGAACCGATCGGCCCCGACGGCAAGCCCGAGCGGCGCGTCATCACGTATCGAGACTTGCTCCGCGACGTCTGCAAGTTTGCCAACGTGCTCAAGAAGCTGGGCGTCAAGAAGGGCGACGTCGTCACCATCTACATGGGCATGATCCCCGAGCTCGCGATCGCGTGCCTCGCGTGCGCACGCATCGGAGCGGCTCACTCGGTCATCTTCGGCGGCTTTAGCAGCCAGGCGATCGCCGACAGGGTTGCCGACGCGAATTCGAAGCTCATCGTGACGTGCGACGGCGCCTGGCGCCGCGGCAAGATCGTCCCACTCAAAGAGAACGTCGACGCGGCGGTGAACGAACTCGCCGGGGGCGGGGGCGCCGGCGCCGGCGGTCTGGCGAGGGACAACGTTGTCGAGAAGGTCGTCTACTTCAAGCGCACGATGAACCAGATCGTGAGACACGAAGGACGCGACCATGCGTGGCGCGACCTCATGGTCATGGCCGACGACTGGTGCCCGCCGGAGCCGCTCGATTCAGAAGACACGGCCTTCATCCTCTATACCTCGGGCTCTACCGGGAAACCGAAGGGGATCCGGCACACCGTCGGCGGGTACATGGTGCACGCGTGGATGACGAGCAAGTACACGTTCAACCTCATCCCGGGTCTCGATGAACCGAAGCGCGAAGGCGACCTCCCCAACGGCCAGCTCTTTTGGTGCACCGCCGACATCGGCTGGATCACAGGGCACTCGTACATTCTCTACGGCGTCATGACCAACCGTGTGCCCTCGCTCATGTACGAGGGCGCCCCGAACTTCCCCGCCGAAGATCGCTTCTGGTCGATCGTTGAAGACCTCAAGGTCACGCAGTTCTACACCGCCCCCACCGCCATCCGCGCGTTCATGAAATGGGGCGTTGACCACGTCGCCAAGCACGATCTCACTTCGCTGCAGGTCTTGGGCACCGTCGGCGAGCCGATCAACCCTGAAGCCTGGACGTGGTACCGCGAGCACGTCGGACGCAACGTCTGTCCGATCGTCGACACCTGGTGGCAAACGGAAACCGGCGGGCACATGCTCACCACGCTGCCCGGGGCGGCGCCGACCAAGCCCGGTTCGTGCGGGCTGCCCTTCTTCGGTGTCGACGCGTGCATCCTCGACGAATCGGGCAACGACCTCGGGACCGGAGGCGGACTTCTCGCGATCCGCAAACCCTGGCCCGGGATGCTCCGCGGGGTCTTCGGAGATCGCCAACGCTACATCGACACCTACTGGAGCAAGTTCGATGTCGACGGCGCGATCGGGAAGACCGGCGTCTCGCCCTACTACTTCCCGGGCGACGGCGCGCACCGCGACGAAGACGGGTATTTCTGGATCCTGGGCCGTGTCGACGACGTGATCAACGTCTCCGGTCACCGGCTTGGAACGATGGAAGTCGAGTCGGCCCTCGTGAGCCATCCGGCGGTCGTCGAGGCCGCGGTCGTCGGCGTTCCGCACGAGATCAAGGGTACAGGGATCGCCGCGTTCTGCACCCTCGATCCGAGCAATACGCCCGAAGGCACCGACGCTTCGGACGAGCTGCGCAAACGGCTCACGGCCCACGTCGCCGAGCAGATCGGGGCGATCGCAAAACCCGACCAGATCCGATTCACCGATGCGCTGCCGAAAACGCGGTCCGGCAAAATCATGCGGCGCCTCCTCCGCGCCGTCGCCGCCGGGGAGACAAGCGTGAACCAAGACACGTCGACCCTTGAAGACTTCACGGTGCTTGCACGACTTCAGGAATCGCAAGAATCCTGAGCGTCAGCGGATTCGCATCACAGACAACCGGGAAGTGCGAAACGGCGTGGCCAACGTGTCCACGAGCGCCGAGCTCCGGCCGCTCGCCTCGGGCCTGCTGATCGCCCGCCGCCGGAGCGAGAGCGTCTTCGCAGAACGTGTAGCTCCACGAATTCCGCTTTCTCGACCGGAAGCCCGCCGGATTGACTCCGGCGTGGGTTCCCCAAGCGAGTGTGCGGCCGGGGGCTGCCACGGAGCGATCAAACCTGCGCTAATCACGGTTCTCGACGACCACGATCCCGAGCAGTTCACCGCCGGTCTCGAGCTGCGCGATCACAACGTCGTCGGGTTCGCGCGTCGCGAAAAAGCCGCCAGCGCGGAAACGCCGGCCCTCTTCGTCGACGAACGCGCGAAGATCCAATTCGAATGTCTGGCCGATCTCGAATTCTTTGGTCTCGGCGCTGAATCTCTGGTTGATCCAGAGCCTCCCGGCCCCATATGGGCGAGCCGTGGTGTTGGTCATGTAGAGCGTCGTCCCGCGGCGCGACGCCTGGATGTCGAGGACGCGTGCCTGCGTGAGCGCCGGCGAGAAGGCCGGTGGGTCTTGCTCAAGTTCAAGGCCCGAGCAAGCGCTGAGGGCGACGCCGGCCAGGGCACAAAGCCCGAGAACACGTTCGCTGTTCCGAATCCCGGTCAACATCGAACCCCCGTCTATCCTTCATCGTGGGCTGCGAGACCGCCAACAACAACGCGACGGCGCCCAGCCCGGGGATCGCACCGTCTGTAGACGGCACGCCACCGGGTCAGGATATCGATCCGCGCCGGGTCGCAGAGTCGCTCGTCAAGTCTCACGGCGACGGAGGCATCGACCCACGCGTGCGGGCGTTCGTGCCCGGGTTCGACGGGCCCTTTTTCCAAGCGGGGCTGGCGGGATACTCCGACGCGCCGATGCGGATCATCGCCCGCCGGCACGGCTGCCCATTCTGTGTCACCGAAGCCCTTCTCGATCGAACGATGCTGGCCGGCGGACGCGGTTTCGCCAAGGCCGACCTGGGCGACCTGCATCAGAACGTACCCGGGGGTGACGAGGACACCCCGCTCGCCTGCCAGATCATGGGCTCGGATCCTCGTGAGATGGCCGCCGCGGCGCTCAAGGCGGTCGAGCAAGGCGAACGGGGTGACAAGGGATATCGAGCGATGGCGTACGCCGGCCGCGATGTCGCGTTCGCACGTGACGTCGCCTCCCAGCACCTCCGCACCGCATCCGGCGAACAGATCGGCCGCGTCGACATCACCGACCACCTCGAGGAACTTGCGCCGACGGCCGAAGGTCAATCCCCGGCCCGGCCCGGCGCGTCCTTCGCCGGGATTGACGTCAACCTCGCCTGCCCGGTCAAGAAGATCGCCAAGAAAGCCAGGGGCGGCCACTGGCTGGCCGACCCTGACGGTGCAATCGCGATCCTCGAAGCGGTGCGGAACGCCGTGCCCGATGAGATCCCGGTGACGGTGAAGATGCGCCGAAGCTTCGACGACACCGAGGAGCAGCGCGACAACTTTTTCCGCGTGTTCGACGCGGCGTACGACATGGGGTGCGCCTGGGTCACGGTGCACGGGCGCACGGTTGAGCAGAAGTACGTCGGCCCGAGCCGATGGGACCTGCTCCGCGAGATAGTGCATCGTGACCATCCCGGACGGAACAGCGAGCGTGTGATCTTCGGCTCGGGCGACGTCTGGAACGCCTCGGACGTGTTCCGCATGATCGCGTATACAGGCGTGCAGGGCGCCTCTGTGGCGCGCGGATGCATCGGGAACCCATGGGTGTTCCGCCAGTGCCGCGATCTTCTCGAGGGGCGCGAACCTCATCGACCGACCCTCGGGGAGCAACGGTCGGTGCTCCTCGCACACTTTGATCTCGCGCTCGCGGCCAACGCCTCGATGCGACATCCCGAGCTTCACACCGGCAAGACGATGCGAAAGTTCGCGATTCAGTTCAGCAAACACCACCACGACACGGCAGCGGTGAAGGCCGCGTTCGTTCGAGTCAAAACGACCGAAGAGTGGCGGGCGGTGCTTGATGAGCACTACGCGCTCCAGCCTGCGAAAGCCGGCGTTTGAACCCGGAGCGAACGATTTCATTCGACGACTGGATCCGCTTCTACTTCGACCGGACCGAGGGTGACTGGGCCTTTGACCCGGACGCAGAAGAACCCGCATGGCTTGAGCGTCCGCTTGACCTCACAGAACACTTCATCCGGTTGCACGACTCTGCGAATCAAGTTCTGCGTCCGTACTCGTCGTTTCAGATCGGGCAAGGCCTCTGGAGTCTGTATTCGGGCGCAAGCGACTTCGGGGCGCCCTACACCAAGCGGGCGGTCCCTCGAAAGCACATGCATCGCGCAATCCGCGCTGTCGGAACACTCGTTCGCGAGTTCCTCCCGAGGCGACTCTCGAGAAACGATCTGGGTGAGATCCACGGTGCCCTGTATATGTTCTGGGACATCACGCCGATCTGGCCTCACAAGACAGGTCCGTACGAAGCGGAGGACCTCGACGTTTGTCTCTCCGAGATGCAAGGCTGCCTCACCGTCGATCACCCGACGGCGCACTATCACGCGCTGCAAGGACTCGGACACTTCGCGTTGATCAACCCGAGTCGATGCAGAGAGATCATCGATCTCTGGCTCGAAACGCGGCCTGCCCTCGACAACGCGCTTCGCGAGTATGCAGCGCGAGCGCGTGACGGCGACGTGCAGTAGCCCGGTCTTCGACGACAAAAAGAAAGCCGGCCGACGTCTCCGTCGGCCGGCCGAGTGCACTGTTTGGGTGCAGGCGAGATTTAGAAGAGGATCTGGAGCTGGCCACGGAGGACAGCTTCGAAGTCTTCGTTCTGGCCCTGGAGCCCGGTGACGGTGGTCGCCGGAGCGATGTTGCCGGTCTCGTTGAAGCTGAAGAGCACGTCGACGGTGACCTTGGCGGCGTGGCTTTCCGGCACGAGGTAGTAGTTCGCACCAACGGTGAGGAAGTTGAACGTGTCCTCATCGCTCGCCGGCATGGCCGGCAGGTTGGCGTCGTCAAGGATGGCGACGTCGTAACGAGCAAAGCCTTCCCACTGCTCGGTGAAGAAGTAACCACCCTGGACCATGAAGCCAAAGTCGTTGGCGTCGACATCGCTGGCGCCCGAGCCCGGGTTGACCTCGGAGGTGCGACCGTAGAACGCACCGAAGAGGTTCCAGCCGTTGCCTTCCCACTGAACGTCAGCGGTGTAATCGAGGCGGTAGCCCGACGGGTTGCCCGGGGTCGGGGCAACGGCACCGAGGGTCGCCGGGTAGCCCGGGAACGCGCCGCCGGTGTCGCCGTAGCTCTCGTAGTGAACCGCGGCACCGATCTTGAGGCCCTGCTCCGAGCCACGGAAGCTGGTCAGGTCCTTGAACTGGGCCCAGTCACCCGAGACCTTGTACTCGAAGCGACCGGTGACAGCGACGTCCGACTCGGCGCCGTTGAAGGCGGTGTTGTCGGTGTTGATGCCGTCCGAGATCGCGACGTACGCGGCCCACGAGTCGGTCTCGTAGCCGAACATGAAGCCCTGCGAGTAGTCCTGGTTGAACTGCTCGTTGGTGAGCGAACGGTCGACCGCGAGGCTGTACTCGGGGGCGATCAGCTCTTCGGCGTAGAGCGGAAGCTTGAACTGACCGAAGCGAACGAAGAGGCCATCCCACGAGCCCTCGAAGTCGTATTGACCATAGAGGTAGGTGGCGTTGAAGTCACCGGCGCCGGCGCCGGCCGCGTCCTTCGCAGCGCCAGCGTCCGCGCTGAAGCGGTAGCTGAGCTGCGGGGTGGCGATGGTGCCGGTCAGGTCGATGCGGGTACGGGTGAGCTCGTAGCCGTGGGTGAAGTCGTTCGCGGCGCCGGCGTTGCCAGCCCCGGTCGAATCGTCACGCAGGTCGGCGATGTACCGCATCTGGAACAGGCCGCCGATGTTCAGCGTGCTGGCGCCGTCGGCGCTGGTCAGGCTGAACCCGCTCGCCGAGTCCGAGGACTGCAGCAGGCTGGTGCGCGACTCGGCGTCGGCCGAAAGCTCAGCGGCGTAAGCGCGCTCGATGTCAAGGGAGCTCTGGCCCATGGCCACGCCACCGAGGCCAAGCGCCATCCCAGCGATCGTAATCGTGGTCAGGTTGCGACTCATTTCTGACTCCTTGGTACACCCCTCGGGAGACGCGCCATTGGCCCTTCCAGGAACCCCCTGCGCCTCTTGGTGTGACGACCGAGAACCCATGCCCCGGTCCAAGTGTGCACTCTACCGAATGTCCGAGAACCACGAACCGTTCGTGGGCTCAATTGGGGCCCCGCTCCGCGAAGCTCCCATAAATTCGCTTGACGCGCCCCTGAAAGGGCTTCGCAGCGGCTTCATCTATTTCGGCCGGGAACACGTCCAGACCCCAATGATCCCTTTGGAACCGAACCGACTTCAAACAAAAGGCCGGCCCGAGAACACAAAATGCTAGCCCGCCATATCGCCTTTGGCTAGCAAGTGCAAACACACAACGTGTTTTCGGTCGTGACGCCCAATTTGGTTGAGTCTCTGGGGCAAACCAGGCGGGCTCATAGATGAAACGATCGGCTATGCAGCCTCACATCGCGGGTTGGTCCGACTGACGGATCTTGCTAGCCTTATCGGAGAACCCGGCAGAAAAATCCCGGACGCCCGGTCAAAGTCCGATCCTCAGCGACAAACCCGGTGGAGCCCGCCGTGAACCGACGTGTCCTCATCGTTGACGATGAGATCGATCTTGCAGAACTCCTCGCGTACAACCTCGGCGCCGCCGGGTACGAGACCACCGTTGCCCACGACGGGCGCGCCGGGATCGCCGCGGCGCAGGAGTTCAAGCCGCACATCATCGTTCTCGACGTGATGATGCCAGAGCTCTCTGGGCTTGAAGTCGCCGAACGCCTGCGAGTCGACTCAACGACTCGGCACATCCCGATCCTCATGCTCACGGCCCGCGCCGACGAGTCTGATGAAGTCAGGGGACTCGGTGCCGGCGCAGACGACTTCGTCACCAAACCGTTCAGCATGAAAGTGCTCGAAGCACGCGTCGAAGCGTTGCTCCGCCGCGCCGGCGAACGCGAGGGCGACGGCGCGCCCGCGACGCTCACGTGCGGCCCGATCGTCATCGATACGCGCTCTCACGAAGCGAGCGTTGACGGTCGTGTGCTCCAGCTCACCGTGACCGAGTTCCGGCTGCTCTCCGCCCTCGTCGGCGCCGGCGGTCATGTCCTGTCGAGGCCGGTGCTCATCAACCGGGCGATGGGCAAGGGCGTCACCGTCACCGAGCGCACGATCGATGTCCACGTGACGTCGATCCGCAAGAAGCTCGGCCCCTACGCCTCGTTCATCCGAACCGTTCGAGGCGTCGGGTACCGGATTTCTGAGCCGGAGTCGACCGGGAGTCCGTCGAGCAACGGCGCGGCGAAGGTCCCCGACCCGGACCTCTCGCCGGACCAAGACCCGGTGCACACCAGCTAGCAACCTCGGTCCTTCGCTCCGGAACGGGGCCGCATGTCGCCCACTCAGTCCCAACCGGCTCCGCTCGCGCGGCATTCACGCTCAAGGCGCGAGGTCGGCCTGACCGCGGTCGTCTGGGCGCTCGCGGTTGCAGCGAGCCTCGCCGTCGCCAAGTTCCTGCCCGGCGCCATCTCCGGCCCAACGATTGTCTTGACCGCCGGACTCGCGACCTACCTTGTCTCGAAACGCAATCAACGACTGCGCGAGTTGGATACCGAGTTGCTTGCCGATCAGATCCTCACGATCGGCGACGTCGCCGACCCGAGGCACAACGCGCCGACCCGCCGCGGCCCGGTCGAGGCACCGATCGACCAACCCCCGCCGGGGGCCTCGGAACCGCAGGTCCCCCATGACCTCGCCTGGCTCGCGAGAAAGGCAACCGCGCGCCAAGAGGTGGTCGACGGACAGCTCACGTGGTACATCGAGGCGAGGGCGGCGCTGCGCGCGATCATCGACGGGATCGACGCGCCCGTATTCGCCACCGACGAGCGAGGGCTGATCCGTCTCATCAACCGCGAGGGCGATCGGATGTTCCGCCGACGCGCCGGGCGCCTCGCCGGTCTCGAACTCGAAGAGCTCTTCACCCAGTCGGTCGTGCTCGACCTGCACGCCCAGGCTCAGAACGGAGCCGCCGGGCGGAGCCAAGTCCGCATCCCGGTCGACGGGCAACCCCGCACGTTCGAGGTCTCGTCGGTCCCGGTGAGAATGGACATCGCCCACCTACCAGCGCGGGCCGCCCAAAGGGCCGGTGTCGTGCTCACGCTCCGCGATGTCACCGAACTCGCGCGCGCCGACCAACTCAAGACCGACTTTGTCGCGAACGCGAGCCACGAGCTCCGAACGCCGATCGCCTCGATCAGGGCCGCCGTCGAGACCTTCCGGGGCCCCGCCGCCGAGGACGCCGGCATGCGCGAGCGACTCGTCCGCATGATCGATACCAACATCGTCCGGCTTGAAGAAATGGTCTCCGACCTGCTCGACCTCTCGCACCTCGAAAACCCAGAGCAAGCGCCGCGCCCCGCTCGCATCGAGTTGGCCGAACTCGCCGAGTCGTTCCGAGCGATGTTCTCATCGATCTGCGCCGAAAGAAACCTCGAACTGATCTTCGACTTCGAACCGGGCTTGGTCACGCTGCGAACCGACCCAAAGCTCCTGCAACTCGTGCTCCGCAATCTGATCGACAACGCCTCAAAGTTCGCCTTCGAGGGCACGCCCATCGTTGTCGAGGCGCGAAGGCTCAACCCCGCCCTGGCATCCAGTCCCGAAAGCAACGGCGCGGGCACAGTGTTCAATGCTGACGATCTCCGGTCCGATCCTCAGTCCGAGACCGAGACCGAGTCCAAGTCCGATGCCGAATCCGGACCCGAAAGCGAAGCGGAGACCGCCCCAGACAGCCCGGACGCTATCGACCCAGCGGCCGCCGATCCCGAATCCTCCGGACCGCGAGGCCCCGCCCTCGACGGGGTCGTTCTACGCGTCCGCGACAAGGGCACCGGCATCCCCCTCAAGCACCAGCAGAGGATCTTCGAACGCTTCTACCAAGTCGACGAATCGAGGGTCCGGCAAGGCCCACGCCGCGGCACCGGGCTGGGCCTCGCGATCGTGAAGCACGCGGTCCGCGTTCTGGGCGGATCGATCGCGCTCGAGAGCGTCTGGCAAGAGGGCACCACCATGACCGTCACGCTGCCGAAGACCGCGCTCCAGCGCGAACCTGAGGGCGACGCGACCGGGTCACACCAGGAATCATGATCCGTCAAGCGGCGCCACCGTCAGGCCCCGCAGCGCCTCGAGTCGCGCCGTGACTTCATCAGAAACGCACGCCTCTTCACTCGGTGTGCCGAACGTACCGATCCGCACGCGCAGCGTGATCTCGTTGTCCCGCCCGAGACCTGATGCGTCGACGATCGACCGCGTCGCCTCGAGGACACCCGGCCGACCATCCCTCGTCGACAGCGTCCAGGTCAGCACCGTCTCCACCTCGTCCGGGTAGCCCTGATCGGAGTACCCGTCCTGGCGCTCGATAGCACGCGTGGACGTGTCCCGATCGAGCGACGCCAACTCGCAACGGGTCAACGCGACCTCGACCGCCGCGTCGAGATCGTCCCAGTCGGCGACGATCACCCGAACCACACCATCGACGTCGAGCGAGCGCGACGCTTCTCCCAGGGGCGACGGCTTCCCCGCACACCCGGACAGCGCCAGACCCGCGAGAATGGCCGAAAGCAGCCCGAGGCGCGATCCGAACGGCGTGCGCGTAGAGTTCCGGCCGGTCCGAACCCGGTCGTCAACGGTCGGACACCTGGTCCATCGGAGCCCTGCGTTCGTGGAAATCACCATCAGAGTTCCTCCTGGCCCTGAACGCGTCGGCGTGCTCGGTTCGGCTGAACGCAACCTCAAGATGATCCGAGAGGCGCTCGGCGTCAACATCGCGGCCCGCGAGGGTACGGTGCGCGTCGCCGGAGATCGGGCCAGGGTCGCGGTCGCGCGCACCATTCTCGAAAGATTGGCCGAGGCGGCCCGGGAAACAGAGCCGCTCGATCGGGCCGAGGTGCTCGATCTGATCGCAGAGCAGGCCGCCCGAGCCCAAGAGCTCGACGCTTCAGGCGTTGCACCCGGCGTCGGCGGCCGCGCGACGACGACCGAACTCGGCGGATCGGCCTGGGAGGGGACGATGTCGGTCTACGCCGGCGGACGCCCCGTCAAACCCAAGACCGACCAGCAAGGCGCCTACCTCGACGCGATCAGAACCAATGAACTCGTCTTCGGGATCGGGCCCGCCGGCACCGGCAAGACCTATCTTGCGGTCGCCGCGGCTGTCCACATGCTCAAGACCGGGCTGGTCCAAAAAATCGTGCTCGCGAGACCCGCCGTCGAAGCGGGTGAACGATTAGGCTTCTTGCCGGGAGACCTGCAAGACAAGGTCAATCCGTATCTCCGGCCGTTGATCGATGCACTGCATGACATGCTTGACTACCCCACGATCAGGCGGTTCACCGAGAACGATGTCATCGAGATCTCACCGCTTGCGTTCATGCGCGGCCGAACGCTCAACAACGCGATGGTGATCCTCGATGAAGCTCAGAACACGACGCGTGGGCAAATGAAAATGTTTCTGACCAGGCTGGGACAGGGATCGCGAGCGGTGATTACCGGTGACACCACCCAGATCGATCTCCCAGACCCCACCGAGAGCGGGCTTATCGACGCCGCGCGCCGGCTCCGACGAATCCCCGGAATAGGCTGGGTCCAACTCACGGGGCGCGATGTCGTGCGCCATAAGTTGGTCCAACGGATCGTCGAGGCATATGGCGAAACCGAAGAAAGCTCCCCCCTCGCCGGCGCGCTCTCCGAAGCGCTGAGCGATGAGCCTTCGGACCACTGAGGGGCTTATGGCGAAGGACGGCACCAAGCTCAAGCTGCCCAGCGGGACCAAGAAGGCCAAGCCGGGCCGCAAGATCGCCGTGAGGCAACAGACCGCGACCTGGCGCGAGAGGATGACCGATGCCGTGCTCCACCCGCACCTCGGCCCGACGCTGATCGTATGGATCGCGTTCGTGCTCGTGTGCGGGTTCGTGGTGGGCTGGGCGCGCGAACTCCCGCTGATCGCACCGGGCGACGTCGCGCGGACCACCACGGTCGTCCGCGTCGAGTTCCAAGTCGTCAACGACGAACAGACCGAGCTCACAAAGAACACCGCTCGCCAATCAACACCCCGGGTGCTCTCGCCGGTCAGCGGTGCGATCGACGCGCTCCGCGCGACGCTTGAGAGGCTGCCCCGTGAGAGCGTCGACGCCGCGGCGCTCGACGACCTCGCACAAGAACTCCGTGAGTCGGCCGGAATCAACTCAGAACGACTCGAAGCGTTGAGGCTCGTCGCTTCGGAAGAAGGCGGGCTCGCCGCTTGGGATAGCCGACTCGACGTTCTCGTCGACGTTCTCGAGCGCAACCCGCTTCTCTCCGGAGCCGACTACCCGAGAGCGGCGCAACAAGGCACAAGCCGACAGATCGAGTTGATCAGAGGCGACCGCTCGACGCTCGTGCCGCGGGACCAAGCGATCAACGCAGAAGACGCGGCCAGCGTCCGCGAGCGGGCGACACGCTTCGCGAAGAACGCTGGTTTCACCGGCGTCCAAGCCGAGGTTGTGGTCCAATCGTTGGAAGCCTGGACCCGGCCGACCTACCGGACAGACGCGGCGTTGCAAGCTAAACGCGAGGACGCCGCGGCGGACGCCGTTCCTCCGGTGGTCATCCCCCGGGGCGTCGGCCAGACGATCCTGACGCGCGGCGACGTCGTTTCGCCGGCCGATCTTGAAATCGCCAACGCCGAACGGGCTCGCTTCCGAGAAGCGGCCCCGTTCTGGCAAGTGTGGTTGCCCCGAATCGCGGTCTTCGGCGCCGTCGCGGCGCTCGCGGCGCTCGCGGCCGGGCTGCTCGCGGTCACGGCGCCGCGCGCCGCTTCGAGGGCGCCGCGCGCCGCGTGGCTCGCGGTCGCGATGACGATGGGGCTCGCGCTCAGCGCCGGCGTTGCCTCCATCGACCCGCGGTTCATCGCGCTCGTCGCAACAACGTCCGTGTTGCAGGTCGGCGTGCTTGTCGTGATCGTGTACGACCGGCGCGCCGCGATGGCGGTCGGCGCCGTCGCCTCTCTACTCGTTTCCATCGCCCTCAAGCTTCCCGCCGGCGACACGCTCGTGCTGCTGACCGGTGTCGCGATCGCCGCGTGGCGTCTCGACGAGATCCGCGACCGCAGGGCCATCGTCTCGATGGCCCTCGTCTCCGGGCTCGTCTTGGGCGGGGGCGTCCTGAGCGTCAGGCTGCTTTCGCTGCCGATGGTCGATGAGTCGCTCATGCAGTCGCTCAGGGATGGCCTGCTCGCCGCGTTCTCCGGGTTCCTCGTCGGTGGCACGACGCTCTTCACCCTCCCGGCCATCGAACGCTCGTTCGACGTCACGACCGGAATGACGCTCATCGAGCTGCGCGATCCGAAGCAACCGCTGCTTCGCGAACTCCAGCAGCGCGCCCCCGGGACGTACAACCACTCGCTCAACGTCGCCACGATCGCAGAGCAAGCGGCCGACGCGATCGGTGCCAACGGACTGCTCACCTACGTCGGCGGTCTCTACCACGACGTGGGCAAAATGAACAAGCCCGAGTACTTCGTCGAGAACCAGTCGGGCGGCCCCAACAAGCACGACAAACTGAGCCCGGCGATGAGCCTGCTCGTCATCGTCGGACACGTCAAGGACGGCGTCGAGATCGCCCGCGAGTTCGGGCTGCCCAAGGTGCTCCACCACTTCATCGAGGCCCACCACGGCACCACGCTCGTCGAGTACTTCTACCGCCGCGCGATTGAACGCACAGCCGAAAACGACCCCGACGCAGAGAGTGAACGTCTGCCCGAAGAGCTCGACTACCGCTACCCAGGCCCCAAGCCCAAGACGCGTGAATGCGCCATCCTCATGCTCACCGACGCGGTCGAGAGCGCGACCCGCACCCTCGCCGAACCAACGCCCAGCCGCGTCGACGCGTTCGTCCGCGAATTCGCCGCCAAGCGCCTCGCCGACGGGCAGTTCGACCAGTGCGACCTGACCTTCCGCGAGCTGCAGACCGTCGTGGAGTCGATCAGCAAAACCGTCGCGTCGATCTACCACGGGCGCATCAGCTACCCAGGCAGCGAATCGAAGACCGAGTCAGCGGCCGCCGACAAGCCCGACAAGAGCGGCGGAGAGAAGACGGCGTAGCCGGTGTTACACCGCGGCCGGAGTCGCGCCGGGCATCGGGAAGTTCGCGCACAACGCTCGCACCTCTTCACGCACCGCTGCTGTTTCGGTCGACCTCGCCTCGTCGCCCTTCAGCCCAGCGCTGAGCACTCGGTCGATGAACGAGGCGACCGTTGTCATCTCCCCGGTCCCGAACCCCCGAGTCGTCGTCGCCGGGGCGCCGAGGCGAATCCCGCGGGTCTTCATGGGTGGCCGGGGGTCCTTGGGGATCCCGTTCTTGTTGCAGATGATGCCCGCTTCTTCGAGCCAACGCTCCGCATCGGCCCCCGTGAGTTCATCGCTCTTCGGGCGCAAGTCGACCAGCATGACGTGGTTGTCGGTGCCGCCCGAGCAGATGCGGTAGCCACGCTCGGTCAGGGCCGAAGCGAGGGCGGTCGCGTTGGCAACCACGCGGCCCTGGTAATCGGCGAACTCGGGCTTGAGCGCTTCGCCGAACGCGACAGCCTTGGCGAAAACCACGTGCATGAGCGGACCGCCCTGGACACCCGGGAACAAGGCCTTGTTGGTCTTCTTGAAGATGTCCTCGTTGTTCGTGAGGATCAAACCGCCCCTCGGGCCCCTCAGGCTCTTGTGCGTCGTCGTTGTGACGACGTCGCAATGCGGGAACGGGCTCGGGTGCTTCCCACCGGCGATCAATCCGGCGACGTGCGCGACGTCGGCCATCAATATGGCCCCGCACGCATCGGCGATCTCGCGGAACTTCGCGAAGTCGATCTGCCGGCTATACGCCGAGTACCCGGTCAGCAGCATCTTGGGCTTGTGCTCCATGCAGACCTCGCGAACGGCGCCGTAGTCGATGGTCTCGAACTCGGCCGAGCCCTCGTCGTAGTGAAGCGGGTAGTGGACCGGGTTGTAGAAGGTCCCGCTGAAGTTGAGCTTCATGCCGTGGCTCAGGTGGCCGCCATCGGCGAGCGTCAGACTCGCGAACGTATCCCCCGCCTCCATGAGGCCCATGAATACCGCCGTGTTGGCCTGAGCGCCCGAGTGCGGCTGGACGTTGGCGTACGTGCAGTTGAAGAGCGAGCACGCGCGCTCACGCGCGAGCGTCTCGATCTCGTCCATGTGGGCGCACCCGCCGTAGTAGCGACGCCCCGGATACCCCTCGGCGTACTTGTTGGTGAAGCACGTGCCGGCCGCGTGCATCACCGCCGGGCTGGCGTGGTTCTCGCTCGCGATCAGTTCGATCGTCGATTCCTGGCGGTCCCGCTCGCGGTCCAGGATCGCCGCGGCCTCGGGGTCCTGCGAACGAATCAGATCAAACACGGCGTCATCGGCAGGGTGCGTCATACCCTCACGATAGCGCCGGAGCGGCCGCTCATCGCTGGCCTAGTCGTCGTCCGCCAGGATCGCCGCGGCCTCGGGGTAGCGTTCCGTAAAGGCCCGAAATCGGCTCTCGTACTGGCTTCGCCACGCGTCGTCGGGCTCCCAGTCGGCATCGAGTGGCTCGGGTGGCGGCGGGCTGATTGCTTCGCGAGTGAAGACCGCCGTCGCCATCGCGCCTTCGTCCAGGGCGGCCTGAACGAACCGCTTCATCTCGCCCTGATCGCCGAGGACGAGGAAACTCGTATGGCTCGGCGACAAGAACCCTCGGTCAGCCGGGCGCTCAACGATGGTCTCAAGGCCGAGACGTTCGGCGATGCCCTCGGCTTCCTCGGTGGCGACAATCCATCGGGCGACAAGGGCTCCGCCGACTTTCTCGATCGCCCCGTACGTCCTCAGACGAACGCCGGCGCCGCGCCCGGAGAACACCGACGGCAAACCGGAGACCGGCGTGAACGCGACGAGCAGTTCACCGTTATCTGAACGAACGGCCGAATACGTCGCGCGGTCGAGTTCGATCGCGCCACCCTCGAGTTGGAAACACGCAAGCGACACGTCCACGTCATCCGGGTCAAACGTCCCCGCCCATTCGGAAGGAACCGCGAGTGAGATGACACCCGCCCCCGGCGCCGCCCGCTCCTCGTCGTCGTGCCCGCGGACTTCCAGGCCCCACGCAGGCGACGGTTCTTCCTGAACGAGGTACCAGGTGCCGTGGGCCCATGTCGCGTCGGCGCCGGGGTCCGACCCGAGGTCGCGAAGACCCTGCACAGGCGGGTTGCACCCAAGGAGGAAAGCGCTCATCACAACGAGAACGAGACGGAATCCAGGCATGCTGCGATCCTCCGATGACGCCTGCGTTCGGCTCAGGACCAGCGTAACGGGCGAACAAGGCCCGGCGCATCAACCGCGAGCGGAGGGTGCCCGAGGTCGACCGGCAGGTAAACGCCGTCATCGTGATCGCTGTTCAGAATGATCGCGTTCGGCGCGCGGAACTCGACGCCGCCCGGGACGTGCTCGTGGCCCAACACAAACAGGCTCACACCCCACCGCTCCACGAGATCCTCGAGCTGATCGGCGTCATAGCCACGGCCCCAGACCATCAGGTGCGCCGAGCCACGACGCGGTATAAGATCATCGTCGGTAAGCGCACGGGTGATCACGTCAGGGTCGAACCGATCCATCATGCCGACGCCCGGGAGGCTGTGGGCACAAAGGATGTCGCCTTTGGGAGTCTCGCAACGCAGCGCAAGGGGCATCGATCGAACGAAGCGGTTGATCGCCTCGGTCACGTCGTCCGCCCGGTGCTCGAACGTGAACTCGACACCCTCGTTGAACGCCTCGACCACGCGGATCCCGTTCTTGATGATCCCGGCCCCCACGATCTGACTCAACTCGTGGTTGGCGAGCAACGTGTGCACGTGCTCGGGGTGATCGGCCTTGACCGACGCCACCCTGGCTAGGGCTCGGTAGCTGAAGTCCATCCCGTTGATCAGCGCGTCGGAGTGGATGACCTCATGAAGCACCAGGTGGACCGGCCTGGGCCAGTCACCAGCGTCCGGGGGCGTCACCTCGCTGGCGTGCCCGTCGTACCGCGCGACATCGAGCAGACGTTGCAAATGGGTCGGGTTGTCGTGGAGGTCACCCGTCGCGAGCAGCGTCCCCGGAGGCTTGATCCGGTCGATCGAGCCGTCGCGACACTCCGCGGAGAGGTTCGCCTCAGCCCCCGCGTTCAATACGGCAACAACCTCGTCGGGATCGCGAACATCCAACTCGAGTGACACGCGTCAGCCTCCCCCCGGTCCGATCGGGTCCCCGATCCGGCCAGGCCCGAAGACGCTCACGCCTCGGCCACGCCGTGACCGGCGGATGGCTGCCCCTTCGACGCGTCGCCCGGAGACTGCTGCTGCAGGGCGATGAGCTTGCCCAAAACGAGCTCAAGGCGATCGTTCACCTTTTGCATCGAAGAAGGCCTGGACTCAGGCGTCACCTCAACGCACTGCATGATGATCTCATCGAGCAGTTCGGGGATCCTGGGGTTGAGCTCACGCGCCGGCTTCGGCTTCTCGAGCAGCGAATCGTCAACGGACCCGAGAAGGCGATCGCCCTTGCCCAGAGCAGTCGGGATGTTCTTCCTGGTCAGGACCCAGTACATCGTCGCCCCGAGGTTGTAGACGTCGGTCAGCGGGGTGATCTCACGCCGGTGAACCTGCTCGGGGGCGATGTAATCCGGCGTGCCCTGGATGCGGGGCTTGATCGTCCCGATCTTGCAACTCTGACCGAGGTCGATCACCTTCGCAACCCCACCGTCGGAAACGACGATGTTGTTGGGCTTCATGTCGGCGTGCACAAACCCACGCTCGTGCATGTGATGCAGGCCCTGCGCAACCTGCATGAAAATCTCGATCGCTTCCTCGAAGGTGCTAGGTGGGTGCCTCTCCATCGACTGGCCGTCGACAAGCTCCATGACAAGGAAGAGCTCCTTGGTCTTGAGCAGGCTCCCCTTCTTGATCAACCTCGGGATCGCGCGGATCACCGGGTGACCGAGCTGCTGCGAGATCTGGTACTCGATCTCAGCCTGGTCGAGGAAACGCTGTTCCTTCACGTCATTCTTCTGAACGTGCTTGAGGGCCCAGATCGTCTTCTTCTTCTCGTCCTGAACGAGATAGATGATCGAAGCGGCCCCCCGCCCGATCTCCGAGAGCACGCGGTACCCCTCGACCGTGTCGCCCTTCTTTTTGATCTCGGGGAACCCGTCCATGACACCTTTACCAGCGGGCGACCCGCCTCGACACCATCACTCCGTTTCGGAGCGACCTAGTATTTTCCGAATCTCCGGGCCTCCCTGAGCCGCGCCCTCGCGCCACCCGTCGCCCATACACGCTCACTGTCCCGAGCGAAGCCCCATCGATCGGCCGAACGTGTCGATCCGATCAAGCGGTCCTCGATTCTACCCAACACTGGCGTCGGTGTACCGCCGCCGCCCTTTGCCAATCCGACCCATGCGTTCTCTGGACCGTGCGGGCGACCCGAATCGGCCGCCGAAGCCTCTCGTTGTTGTCATACGGGTCTCGGATCAGAACGTTTCCGCCTCACGACGCTCATGCCGGAAACACCAAAGAAACGTGCCAATGCCCCAGGACGACGCGGGTCACGACCGCCGCCGAACCAGCGGGTCGTCCACACGCCCACCGATCAGGGAAGCCAGGCAATCTGCTCGAAGAAGACCGAGGCCGGGAAGAGGCGGCCAGGGCTGGTCGTCGGGGCGAGATCGCTGTGCAGGTAGATCTGATCGCGGGGGATCTCGAACTCCGCCGCCAATTCAGCGACCAGCCGGACCAATGCCCGCATCTGCGCGTCGGTGGTACGACGACGATCCCCGTCGCCCACGAGGCAAATCCCGATCGCCGACTCGTTGTACCGAGGGCCTTCTCGACCGGCGACGTGCGCACCGGGCTGCTGGGCGAGCCAACGCTGCCCGGTGTGGACGTTGCCGTCCCCCATGCGGGCGCCGTTTCCGATAACAAAGTGATACCCGAGCGACGCCAAGCCCGACCGGCGATGCCGCTCGTCGATCGACGTCGGCGAATCGGCGGGGGCGCCGCTGTCGTGGATAACGATCGCCTTCCAACGATCGCGATCAAGCGGGGCCTCGGCCTGGACCGCCGACTCCATCCCGCCGCCTCGAGCATCGATCGTGGCGAGGGGCGTGAAGACCCGCCCCGCGGCACCAGCATTCGAAGGGCCACCGAGAAGCGAAAGACCACCGGTCACCGCGACCATCGACGCAGCCAACGCGCCCCAAATGATCCGCGTCCGGAACGACAGCCCCGAGGGCGTGGCCCGGCGCGAGGCATGCTTCGGCTGAGGTGTGCGTGTCGTCAAGAGGCCACCGTCCTGTCGGACTCGCTCAAGAGCCCGGCCGACCCGAGACATCCTGCTCGGGCCGATGCGTCGTCGAGGGCGGCTCCGCCGAGGTCGAACGACGAGATCCCCCGTCGCCTGCTCCCTGATCGAGACTCCCACGCGGAGCGGGATCCACAACTTCGGGAGAGTACCAACCGATCGGCTCTGAAGCCGGAGAAACTTGCGGAACTCGCGCAGTTTGTATGGCCTGTGCCGCGCATGATGCGCCAACACCAAGCAAAGTGCGTCCGTATCAGGGCGAACGAACCAACCGACCGCGAAGGTTGGGAACCTTGCGACCAAACTCGTCGCGGTTGTATGGCAACGAGTATGAGTCCCGAACGACGTCGTATCGGTCGTAAGGACTCCGCGCGTCATCCGTCGTAAATAGAGGCGGCTGACACCCCGCGAGCGCAAGCGCGGCAGCGCACGAAAGCCCCGTGAGCTTCAACGCGTGCATCGCATGTCGTAGTCGTCGCACCATTTCACCACCATATGTCGAAGGCGTTCATCCGTCGACGGGTTCTCGGAGCCGTCCCAGAGCATCGCTCTCGAGCGCGCCCCCGCTGACGAGTTGACGAACCGCCTCGCCACAAGCGATCCCGGCCGCGACAGCGAGGTTCAGCGATCGCTCGCCTTCGACCATGGGGATCGTTAGACACCTCGACGGGTCCTCGTCGATCATCGCCTCTGGCAGGCCTCGCGTCTCGCTTCCCAAAACGAACTGATCTCCCGGACGAATCCCGGCCTCGAAAATCGGACGCGTGCCGTGCGCACAAAGCAGCCAGACACGCTCAGGACGGACCGCACGCCGATACGACGCCCAGTTCGCGTGCTCTGCAACCCGGAGCCGGGGCCAATAGTCGAGCCCTGAGCGACGAAGAGCCCGGTCGGTTACCGAAAAACCGGCCGGGTGAATGAGATGGAGGCAGAACCCCATCGCGACACAAAGCCGGCCGATTGTACCGGTATTGTTCGGAATCTCGGGCTCGTGGAGCACGAGCCCGACGTGGGCCCCACGCGGGACGCTGCCGTCATCCCTCATCAAGGGCATCGTTCGCGTCGAGGTTTGCCCGGACCTCGCGGCGGCGCTCAACAAGCGGATCCGCGGCAACAACCCGACGAACCGCCTGCGCGAACTTGGGATCGAGCGGGTTGCCTTGCCAGCGAACGACGCGATCGGTGCTCAGCACAACCACGTGGGGAATCGCGTTGACCGCAAGCCCCCGGTACACACGCTGGCCGGCGTCGAAGGCGTGCGAGATCTGAGGAGGTGACGACCGCAGATGCGAGATCACCTTGGATTCGGGCTCGCTTTGTCCGCTCACTGCCACCACCACAAGGTCATCGGCAAACTCGCGCTGCAGCCGCACCAAGCCGGGCTTCGCGCGGACGCAAGGCCCGCACCATGTCGCCCAGAAATCGAGAACCAGAACCTTCCCTTTGAGCTCGTCTGGTTCTTCGGTAAGCCACCGCTCCGACTCGCCGAAGACGACGGGCAGCGGAAAGCCTTGAACGTCGCGCCCGCGAATCGCTCGCCGCGTGTTGCGGGTGGGCCACGCCGCCTTTCCGTACTCAACTGAGTCGACCCGCAGCGCCGGGTCGGTAAACAGAGGCTCGGCTTCCCGATCTCGCTTCGAGACCGTGGTCTTGCGCTTCTCAGCAGGCTCGACCGGACCACCAAACTGAGCATGGGCGGACGTGCCCACACACGCGGCGGTCCACAACGCGACAAGCGTTCGATACATCATTCGCCCTGCCTCTCTTGCCCGAAAGGGACGTGGCGTCAGCCGTTTCCGTCGGCGCGACGCTGCTTGATGAACTCCTGCTCGGCGGCGCGCCTGGCCTGGACCCCCGGATCGTTCTCAAGCATCTCGGACAACGCATGGCGGAACCGATCGCGGTCGGTCCCGTTGAGGCCGTGCCAGCGGAGTTGACCGTCACTGCTCACCAGCGCGAGGTAGGGCAACCAACGATCCTGGCTCCGGCTCCGCCGACCGTCGCCACCCTCGACGACCACCTTGTAGATATCACTCGTACCGATCTGATCCAGGATCGTGTGGTTGAGCGGCTTGCGATCGAAAAACTCGTTGAAGCGCTCACGCGACTCTTCGAGTTCTCGCTCGCGTTCTTCTTGCTCATCGCCCCGCCGACGACGATTGTCGGATGAAAACTCGACCGCTACACCCACGACCACGAGGTCTCGCTCATGCTGTCTCTGAATCTGCTGCATCTGGTCGTAGAAAGTGTTCCACGCCGCCATGCCCTCTTCGGGAGTCCAGAAGTAGATCAGCGTTAACCGACCGTCGCGCGACCGCGGCGGCCCGGGGATGTACTTGCCATCGTCCGGGAGTGTGATTGGACGGGGTGAATCTTCCTCACGATCCCGGTTCCCGCTCCGACGATCGTCCAGCGGCTGGTACTCCCAGAACGTCGGCCAATCGACGTCGTTGTATTCCTCTTCGCTCGGAGCTGCGAAGGGGACCTCGGGCAAGTCACGCAGATCCACCCGGTTCAATGCGTCGCTGAGGCGGGCTTGGCGATCCGCTTCACGAGCCGCGGCCGCGCGACGGTCGATCAGCGTGCCTGCGTCGCGCGCGCTCTCCTTGAGCAGGTCCGCGACCGCTGACCCCACCGAGCCGGTCTCGATGTCCGCGTACCGGAGTTGCCCGGCCCGGTCGATGATGTAGAAATCGGGGTCTTGGTCCACCTTCAACGCGTCACGGAACGCGCCCGACGAATCGTGCGCGAACCGGAAGGTCGCCCGACGGCGCTGCATCAATGCCTCGGCGCCCTCGAAGCGCTCCGGATGATGAACACCGAGCACGATCAGTCCGTCGTCCGCGTGCTTGCGCTGCAACCGGTCGAGACGCACGATCGGGCTCTGCGACTGAGGCAGGAAGCTCGAGAACGTGTAGATCACGACGACCTTGCCGTCGGTCTCGGTCGCGTTCAGGGCGCCACCGTTGCTCCAACCCGAAAGCTCAGACCAGAGACCCGGGTCGAAGGACTTGAGTTCCATCGCGTTCAGGTCGGCCCGACGGGTGCCGGTGCCTTCCCTCAGGACGCCGTCAGCATCCGCGACCGCGACTCCGGAAACGAAGCACGACGCGACGATGGACGCCAGTCCTGCGAACCGACGACGAACTGACGAATGAGCGAGGGGGCTCGGCATGAGTGTCTCCGGTGACCTTGCACAAACCTTACAAACAGAGCCGTCGGCCGAACACCCCGCCGCGCCGTAAAGGACTCTGATCACACGAGTATTCCAACCAAGTTCGCCCACCACAAGCCCTCGGTTGCCTCTACGAACACATACCTCCCGAACTTACGACGGCCGACGACCGCCGAGTTCGCGCAGGGCGATCGCCGCGGCGACGCCGACGTTAAGCGAATCGGCCTCGGCTTCGATGGCCAGCCGCGCCACAATCCCGCCCTGATCTCGCACCTTCCTGATCGTCTGCTCGCGAAGGCCTGGCCCTTCGGTACCCATCACGAGAGCAGGACGGACCGTTCCATCGAACCTCGTAGCAAGCTCGGCCACTTCCGGATGATCATCACCCGGATCAAGGGCAATCGGTACGAAACCCAGCTCGACGAGACCCGAAATACCCTCGATCCAGGGGATAGCCGCAAACGGTACCTGCAAGGCATTGCCCATCGAGACCCGAAGCGCCTTCCGGTACAGCGGGTCGCAACACCGGGGCGACAGCAACACGGCGGCCGGGTACTCCGCGCCCTCCCTCGGCCCCGCCAACGCCCGGACCGACCGGAAGATCCCCCCGACGTTGTCGTGGTTGGCCAGATCTTCGAGAACAACGACGAGGCCGGCGCCCGACGCGACCCGCCGCCAATCGCCCGCGTCGACCCGGGCCCCGCACGCCAGCAACCCTCGATGCACCTGAAACCCAGTCAGACCATCGATGCGCGCCCGCGGCGCGACGAAGACCGGCACGCCATCGGGCAGTTCACTCAAGACGTCCCGAAACACGTCGACCTTCGGCTCGCTCACCAGAGCCGAGAGCGTCTGGTGGGGGCTCCGGATGAGTTGGCGGACCACGTTGACCCCCTCGGCCATGAACAGATCGCCCGGGATCCCGGGGAGATCGGCCATCCCTGTCGCGGTCGCGCCGGGCGGGGCCTCTCGCCCCTCCATCCAATGGCGATGCCGCGCCCGGAGCCATTGATCGCGTTGATCGCGGTACGGCTCCAGACGGGGATCGTCGAGGTCCGACACTGTGATGAGGTTCAAGGTGCTCATACCTACACTCGGCTCCGCTGAGCCCGAGAAGGCCGGGCAGGACGAGACGGAGGAACGATGGACTGGTGGCAGGCGGTCATTCTGGGCCTCGTGGAGGGCATCACCGAGTATCTCCCGGTGAGTTCGACCGGTCACCTGATCCTCGCGTCCGCGCTGATGGGCCTCGACACCGACCCTCAGACCAAAGCGAACGTAGACGCGTTCAACATCGTGATCCAAGGCGGCGCCATTCTGGCTGTCCTGGGCCTCTACTGGCCCCGCGTCCTGCGGATGATCAAGGGGGTCTTTGGCCAAGACCCAGAGGGGCTCAAGCTCGCCATCCACATCGTGGTCGCCTTCCTCCCCGCCGCCATCCTGGGCGTCTTGCTCGACGACTGGATCGAATCGAAGCTCTTCTTCGCCGGCCCCGTTCTCGCCGCGCTCGCGTTCGGCGGGGTCTACATGATCGTGCTCGACCGCTGGAAGGTCAGACCCATGCGGCTAGCCGAGTCGGGCGGGCAAGGGACGCCGGGCAAAGACCTTGAGGGCCTCACGCTCTGGACCGCGCTCGCCATCGGCCTCTTCCAGTGCGTCGCGATGTGGCCGGGCACCAGCCGGAGCATGATGACCATCACCGCCGGCGTGCTGATCGGGCTGAGGCCCAAGGCCGCGGCTGAGTTCAGCTTCCTCCTGGGCCTGCCCACGCTCGGCGGGGCGTGCGCGTACAAGCTGCTCAAGAACATCAAAGACTCGGCCGACGCCGGCACGCCCAACCTTTTCGAAGCCCTCGGGATCACGCCGGTGGTCATCGGCCTCGTCGTCGCGACGATCAGCGCCGCGTTTGCCGTGAAGTGGCTCGTGTCCTTCCTCAACAAGCACGGCCTGAGCGCTTTCGGCTGGTACCGCCTCGCGCTCACGGCGGCGTTGGGCGTCGCCATCGCTCTCGGCGCCGTGCGCATCGGTGCCTCGCCACCGCCGGCACACGAAGCCCTTGAGCCCGAAGCTTCCGAAATCGAGCTTCCCGAAACCCAGTCCACCGAATCGACGGAGCAGCCTTGAAGACAAGCTTCCCGAAAGGCAAGATCAGGGTCGTCCTCTTCGAGGGCGTCCACGAGGCCGGCGCCGAACTGCTCGCGACCGAGGGCTTCGACGTTGTCACCGAGAAGGGAAGCCCGAGCGAGGACGCGCTGCGTGCGCACCTCGGCGAGGCCCACCTCATCGGCATCCGGAGCAAAACGCAGATCCGTGAGTCCATGCTCGACGGCGCGAACCGCCTGCTCTCGATCGGGTGCTTCTGCATCGGGACCAACCAGGTTGATCTTGGCCCGGCTGGTGATGCCGGCGTCCCTGTGTTCAACGCCCCATACAGCAACACCCGGAGCGTCGCGGAACTCACGATCGCTGAGATCGTGATGCTGAGTCGGCGCACCTTCGAGCGCTCGTACGCGATGCACCAAGGCCAATGGGTGAAGTCGGCGAGCGGCTCGCACGAGATCCGGGGCAAGACGCTCGGGATCGTCGGCTACGGGCACATCGGCAGCCAGATCAGTGTGCTGGCCGAGGCGATGGGCATGCGGGTGATGTACTACGACGTCGCGCCGAAGCTCGCGCTCGGGAACGCGATGCCCTCCGATTCGCTGGGTGCGCTTCTCCGCGAGGCCGACATCGTCACGTTGCACGTCCCAGCGACACCACAGACCGCCGGCATGATCGGCGCCACCGAACTCAAGCTCATGAAGCCGGGCGCTCACCTGATCAACAACGCCCGGGGCAGCATCGTCGACATCGACGCGCTCGCGCATGCGATCAAGGAAGGCCGCGTCGGCGGGGCCGCGATCGACGTGTTCCCCGATGAGCCCGCGTCTCGTGAATCCGCCTTCAAGAGCGAACTTTCGGGACTTCCCAACGTCATCTTGACGCCCCACGTGGGCGGCTCGACGCAAGAAGCCCAAAAGAACATCGCGATCGAGGTGAGCACCAAGCTCGCGGCCTTCGTCAACACCGGGGCGACGACCGGCGCCGTGAACGTGCCCAACGTCGACCTCGCCGACCAATCCGCGGTCACCACGAACGCCGACGATGGTGCGTCGAGGCCCCACCGCATCTTGCACTTCCACCGCAACGTCCCGGGCGTTCTGAGCAAGCTCAACAACGTCATCAGCGAACTCGGGGTCAACGTCGCCGCCCAACACCTCGAGACGATGGGACAGTTGGGCTATGTCGTGCTCGATGTCGACCCGAGCAACGGGAACGAACTCAAGGATCGCCTCAACGCCATCGATGGAACGATCCGGACGCGGATCCTGTGGTGAATCGAACGCCCATCGATCAGGGCATGCTGCTCGACGCACCGAGCGATTCAAAGTAAGGCGAGCTAAACTCGCGGCTCACCGAACCGTCGGCGTTGCGGATGAGCGTGAGAACCGTGTCGTCGTCGGTATTGACGTCGCCATCGAATCCGATGTCACGCAGCTCGTACCCCGTCACGAGTGGGGTATACAGGTACTCGACCCCGCTGTCGTTGAGCACGACGTCGGGCGCAAGATCCAACTCGTCGAGCGTACCCGGGTACGCCTGAGCCTCGGCGTAACGTGAGTCGAGAGCCCCGGTGATCACCTCAAAGTCGGCTGCTGTCGCCGATACCAGGGACGCAAGGCCGACGGCGGCCGCGGCGAAAGCGATCGCCGCAACACCGAAGACCGCGATGATCACGATCCAACCGACAAGGGTCACAACAGAAATAACAAGCCCCGCGATCGCGAGTCCGCGCGGTTCTTTCCCGAGCCCGATCAAACAAAAAACAAGCCCGATGAGTGAAATACACCCGCCGGTGAAGAAGCCGACGATGGAAAGTACGAACCCGATGAGGCCCATCGTGTTCGTTGATGCTGAACTGCTCGGTCCCGCGGCCATTTGGTCTCCTGATCGTGTCTCGACCCGACCCGTCGTTCGGAAAGCGCCGAGCGCTTTTTCTCTTTCGGTATAGCGGACGGCACCCGATCAGGCCCGCCGGATTCACTCCGGCGCGGCCGTACCAGAGCGAGTGTGCGCCCAAAGGGGGCAACGGAGCGCGAAGAACTGATCTAGCTCATTTCCACGACAACCCTGACCTGATCCTCATCGGCCGCCGCGCGGAGCGCCCCGGTGGCCTGGTCGAATCGCACACGCTTGGTAACCAAGCCGGTCAGATCGAGGTCCCCACCCGCTAGTTCGGCCGCGGCTTCCGCGACGCGACCAAACGATGCACCGATGACGTCGAGTTCGTTGAGGATCAGCGGCGTGAGATCGGGGCCCGAGCCGTCGTGCTTCGCCCCAGGCAAGGGCACCGGCTCACGCTTGAGTACAACCGTCCCCCTCGGGCGCACCATCGCGAACGCCCTCGACACCATCTCGGGCTCGCCGGTGCAATCGATCACGACGTCTTGGTCGTTCCGCAAGCCGACCTCATCGATAGGGCGACGCTTCACCCCCCACCGCTCCGCGATCGCAAGCCGGTCCTCACGCCGCGACAGCAGACGCACCGTGTGGTTCAGCTTCGCCATCACCTGAGCACAGAGCAACGCTTCGAGCGAGTCGCCCAGCACCGTGACAAACGTCTTGCCTTCCAATCGAACGATCCGCGAGGCGTGCACCGCGGCCGCGACCGGGACCGCGAGGACCGCCGCGTCATCGGGCACGCTCTCTGGCACGACCGCGATGTTCGCCGCCGGCAACGCGATGCGCTCGGAAAGGCACCCGTTGCGGCCCTTCAGCCCGATCAGCGCGCGCTCTGGTTCGTGGCGGGCCAGGCCGCGCCGAGCGAGTTCGCTCGTGGGATCCACAACAAACGGATCGGCCACGACCCGCTGCCCGACGAGCGACGCGTGCCTTTCGCTGCGCGCCGCTTCGACCACGCCGACGAACTGGTGCCCGAGCACCCCTTGAAAGTCGATCTCCGCAGGCTCGCCCCTTGCCGCGGCGACGTCCGCGGCGGTCACGCCGACGAGCAACGGACGGAGGAGCACTTCACCAGCCGAAGGCGATGGATCGGGGTGGTCGGCCTCGAGGAGGACGTCGGCGCCCTTGCGAACGAGCGCCCTCACCCTCCGTCCCTCGGAAGGCCGATCGGCGCACCCTCGGGCTCGTTCGGCGGCCCCGGAACGAAGGGCAGGTACTCGATGAGCTTGCGGTCACGCTCGAAGCCCGGGTAGGCGTACACGCGGCCCGCGAGGAACGGGTTCGGCGACTCATCGATCCACGCGGTCCACGCGAACCGGTCGAGACCGAAGTTCTGGCCTGTGAGCGTCTCGAGCGACTCGATCGTCGCCGCGTTGACCGCGAGCGAAGGATCGTCGAGGGCGATCACCAGCGCATCGAGAACCGGGTGCTGGCGGTATTGCCCGAGCGCATGCGCCGCCTCGGCACGGACGCCGGAGACCACCTCGTTTTCCTGGCTGATCGACCGGATCAGCGCCCGAGTCACAACCGGGTTGTGAAGGCGCTGCAGCGCCATCGCCGCTTCGCGACGAACGTGCGGGTCCTCATCGGTCAGCCGCTGGGCGATCATCGCCGCGTGCTCCGGGCGCCCGTGGAGCCCCAGGGCCCGGATGCCCGCCTGGCGAACACCCGAGTCCTCATCGCGCGAGGCGTCTTCATAGAGCCTGATGTAGCTCTCGGCCCCGCCGAAGCTCGCGTCGGCGAGCAGCGTCACGCCGCGATACCGGTTGTCCACGTTGTACCGATCGAGCGCCAGCTCCGCGGCGTCTTCGGGCGTCGTCGACTGGACAATAGCGAAGATCGAGTCCGCGCCCCGCGCTCCGTCCAACGTGTCGCAGGCCGAAAGTCCGAGCAGTCCGAGCAGTCCGAGCCGCGCCGCGAGCAGGAGTGGTTGTCGTGGAAGTCTGATCATCTGATGGCGAGCCTACCGGTCTTGTGAGGCTCTCATCGACACAGGCGGCTTGAGAAGTTCATTCATGATGATCGCCCGGCGCAGCTCAGCGGGCGAACGCATCGCCCGCGAGAGCGTCGTGGTGGGCTCAAGAGCCTTCGCCGAGGCGGCAACAGGCGCCGGCGTGGGCGTCGAAGCAACCATCCGCCGGGGTGCCTCGGGGGCCGGCGACTCTTCGCGAGACTCGGGCGCTCGGGCCGCTTGGCGGGCCTGCTGCGCCTGCCGCATGCGTTCCATCTCGGCCCGCCGGCGAGCCTGGATCTCCGCCCTCCGCCGGGCGATTTCAGCGTCGCGTGCCGACCGCGCCGAGCCGCCGCCGGTTCGGCCGGCCACACCACCAGCAGCCCCACCGGTAGCCGGAAACTGAGGCCCGGTTTGCACCGGAACCCCGGCGCCCGGAGCCTGGCCACCCTGGGGCACCCGGACGTTCGGCGGGGTCGAGACCGGGACGGTTTGAGGCGACTGAGGCCGCTGAGGCGCGACGGTGCCCGCTTGGCCTTGTCTGCTTTCGAGTTGACGCCTGCGAAACTCCTCAAGTTTCTCGCGGCGGCGCCTGGCAAGTTCTTCGAGCTTTGCCCGTTGCTGGGTCACCGAGGCCTCTTCAGCACCCTCCTCGGCGACGGGCCGCCCGGTGCGCAGGAGCTCGATCTTCCGGCGCCGCTTCTCATCCTCGATTTTCTTCCGCTCCGCTTCCTGCTTCAGGCGACGGAACACCCAGCCCAAAAAGCTGATGCTCGCGATCGCGAGGAACGGCGCGATTTGCATGAAGTTCTGCCAGTTCACGCTTTGAGTGTAGAAGCGGAGCCGGAGCCAGGAGTTGGAGCAGGCACCGCGGCGGGAATCAGAGCCGGCGTCGGCAGCTCCGGGTGCTCCACCTCCAAGAACCTCGTCGCGAACACCGGTTCGAGCCTCCGGGGCGTGATGACCTCGGGCGTTGGCCCCGCGTGGGCAACCCGACCGGCCCCGTCCAAGAGAACCGCCCGATCCGAAAACGCCCGGGCCGCGGTCAGGTCGTGCAGCACGATCCCGACGCCGATGCCCCGGGTCGCGAGCCCTTGGATCAACCCCAGCGAACGCCCCGCATGCCTGGGGTCCATCGCGCTCACCGGCTCGTCGGCCAACAGGAACCGGGGTTCGTCCGATTCGACATCGAGCTGGGCAAACCCCCTCGCCAGGGCCGCCCGCTGTTGCTGCCCCACGGAAAGCTCGGCAAACGGCTCACGCGCGCGGTCCGCGAGTTCAACCAGCGCCAACGCCCGCCCCACCGCCTCCGGATCCGGACCGACCGCGTGCCTGGCGAACACCACCGTTTGGGAAACGCTGAAACCGAAGGCCGCGTCAGGGCGCTGAGCGACAAACGCCATCCGCCTCGCCCGGATCGGGGCAGGGATCGCGTGAACGGGGTCCCTATCGAGCATCACGGCCCCGGAAGCGGGCTTGTCCAAGCCCAGCAAGAGCCGAAGAAGGGTCGACTTGCCCGCCCCGTTCGGGCCGATGATCGCCGTTACGCTCCCAGGCTCAAGGGCGGCGCTGACGCCCCGGAGCACCGGCTGGCGGTCGTAGGCGAAACTCACGTCTGAAGCGGCCAGTGTCATCGGGATAGTGTGGTAGGCCTGGGCCCGGGAGTGGGCCGCGAGCTGGAGGTATTCGGATGGGCGAGCGGACGGTGGCGGTCACAGGAACGACGGGTTTCGTCGGTCGGAACATGGTGCGCGCCCTGCTCGAGCGGGGGCACCGCGTCCGGGCGCTCGTGCGTGACGCCCAGAAAGCTGCAAGCGTGCTCCCAAGCGACGATCGGGTCACCTGGGTCGAAGACGCCGGCGGCATCTCCGAGCAGTCGGCCGCGACGCTCGTCGAGGGCTGCGACACGGCGGTCCACCTCATCGGGATCATCCGCGAAGCCCCGGGCGGGCAGACCTTCAAGCGGATGCACGTCGAGGCGACCCGCTGGATGGTCCGGGCGTGCGAGCACGCCGGCGTGGGCCGGTACCTCCAGATGTCGGCCCTAGGCGTCCGCGACGACGGGGTCAGCACCTACCAGAAGACCAAGTTCGAGGCCGAGCAGATCGTGCGGTTCAGCGATCTCGACTGGACGATCTTCCGCCCGGGCCTGATCCACGGACTCGACAGCGCGGCCTTTGGCCTGATGAAGAAGTGGTGCGAGGGCCGCGACGCGCCCTGGCTCTTCCTGCCCTATTTCCTGCGCACCGAGGTGGTCGTCCCGGGTGTGACGACCGACCGCGAGTCGCCCCTGCCCCTGACCGTCGAAGCCCCGAAGGTCGCCCCGGTGCACGTCGAAGACGTCTGCCAAGCGTTCGTCGAATCGCTCGAACGGCGCGAAGCGATCGGCGAGATCTATCCGCTGGCCGGCCCCGAGACGCTGAGCTGGCCCGACATGCTCCGAGCGGTACGCGAAGCCCTGCCCCAAGCCAAGCCCAACCTCACGCCGATCGGCCTCCCCGCCCCCATCGCGGCCCTCAAGGCCTGGTCGCTCAAGAAGCTGGGCATGGGCGACCTGCTGCCCTTCGACGCCGGCATGGCGCTCATGGCGGCCGAAGACAGCGTCGCCCCGAGCGTGAAGGCGCGGGCGCAGCTTGGGTACGAGCCGAGGGCGTTCACCGAGTCGATGCAGGCGTACGCCACGGCGTAGCTGCTCTCTGCTCCCTCTCCCTGAGAGGGAGAGGGCCGGGGTGAGGGGCTCCCCATGCAAAGCGCCTCCGCCTCTCCGCCTTGGCCTTCCTTCGGCAACTCGCCTTCGCCCAATGCGTGCCCCCAACGAGCCCGCAGCGCGAGCAAGGGGCCTCCCGAGCGCAGCGTTCTTCGCAACCTCTCCTCGCTTCTTCTCTCACGCCTCAGAGAAAGGGAGGAGCAGTAGGTCGAGAGACCGAGGAGTTCCCTCGCTTGCGCTTCAGGCTCGTCTGGAATGGACGCAGTCCGCGTGATCACGACTCCGGGCAGCCGAACTGTGCCATCGATTCCCGAACAGTCTTGACGTGCGGGTGCGACTCGTCAAAGTGCTTCTGCAGGATCGCGAGCGCCCGCGCGAACTGTCGGCACACCTCGTGTGTATCGCCCGCTGCAACGAGTACGTGGGCCAGGTTGTTGTAGCTCGTCGCGAGCGACGGGTGATCCGCGGAGAAGTGCTGTTCGTCGATTGCGACCGCGCGATCAATATTCGAACGCGCGGCTGGAAGATCGCCCGGGGTTTGCCATCGGTTGTGATGTTAGAACGATTCGCGGCGGGTGTTCCGCATCGACAGGGCAGATCCCCGTAGGAACAACGACGCCACAGATGTGTGTGTGTTGGCAAGCGAAGCGCTCGCGCGTTCAGGTCGTGCCGGCCGAAGATTCATCCCTCGAGTCGGAGCGAGAAGAGGCGCCCCGCTTGGCGAGTACCCGGCCCACCATCAACCGCCCCACCACCACCCCGCCCGCTCTGCATCCCGGCGAGCGGGAGCCGCGAGCGCGGGTGCGAGTGGGTCCGTACCCTTCGACCATGGGATTGAAGTACCAGCACCGTGTCCTGCAGCATCTGTCTCACCCGAGCTACGAGGCGAAGGCCGTGGGGCCTCTCGCGATCGAGCTGGGGTTTGGCGATGACCTGCAGGCCTTTAAGGACGCGGTGTTTGCGCTGCGCGACGAGAACAAGATCGGGATCGATGACGACGGGGTCGTCACGCTCCCCTCGCTGCCCGACTACGGCGAGGTGACCGGCGTCTTCCGGGGGTCGGCCAAGGGGTTTGGGTTTGTCGAGACCGAGCACAAAACCGTGGATGGAGACATTTTCATCCCCGAAGACCTCACCGGAGGGGCCCTGAGCGGGGATCTTGTCCGCATCGCCTACGAACGCGACCGCCGCCGTGAGAAGCGGACCGGGATGCTCGGGAAGAGCTTCGCCGGCGAGGTGCTGAACATCGTTCAACGCAAGCGGAGCCACTTCACCGGGGAGATCGCCAAGCAGGGTGAGACGTGGCTCGCTTGGCCCGACGGCAAGGAACTCACTGACCCGGTCGTCGTCCGAGACGCGGCCAGCAAGAACGTCAAGCCGGGCGTCAAGGTGGTTCTCGAAATCGTCGCCTACCCCGAGCGGGGCGGGCCCGGGGCGTTGCCCGAAGGCGTGATCACCAAGGTGCTGGGCGAGGCAGGCGAGCCGGACGTCGAGACGTCGGCGGTCATCGCGGCCTACTCGCTCCCGGAGAACGAGTTCCCGGAGGAATGCGTCGAGCAGGCTCGCAAGGCGAGCGCTCAGTTTGATCGCGAGATCGAGGCGTGGCGCGAGAAGGGCGCCGACGCGTTCTTGGAGTGGGATCCGATCGGACGGGCGGATATCACCGACCAGTTCATCGCGACCATCGACCCGCCCGACGCCAAGGACTACGACGACGCGATCAGCATCCGCAGGCTCGACGAGAGCGAGGTCGGGTACCGGGGCTGGGAACTGGGCGTGCACATCGCCGATGTCGCTCACTTCATCCCGCCCGGCAGCGCCCTCGACGAAGAAGGGTACGAACGGGGCAACTCGGTCTATCTCCCACGCCTCGTCATCCCGATGCTCCCCGAGGTCTTGTCGAACGGGATCTGCTCGTTGCAAGAAGGCGTTCCGCGGTTCGCGAAGACCGCGATCATGCGCTACGACGAGCGGGGGCGGGTGCGTTCGAGCGGGGTGCAGCAGAGCCTGATCCAGAGCCGCAAGCGGATGACGTACCTCGAAGCCCAGGCCCTGATCGACGGGGACGAAGAAGAAGCCAAGAAGCACGCGAAGACCGAGACCAACTACACCGACGAGCTCAAGAACGCGGTGAAAGAAATGAACGCGCTGGCTCGCGTGATCCAGGCGCGCCGCAAGACACAGGGCATGATCAGCCTTGAACTGCCCGACGTCGAACTCGTCTTCGACGAGGATGGGAACGTGGTCGACGCGGAACCCGAGGACGACGCGTACACCCACACGCTGATCGAGATGTTCATGGTCGAGGCGAACGAAGCGGTCGCCCGGTTGTTCGAGAAGATGACCGTTCCCCTGCTTCGGCGCATCCACCCCGAGCCGGTGCCCGGGGACGTCGAGCACTTGCAGAAGGCCGCGACGGTGTCGGGGTTCAAGATCCCGGCGAGCCCGAGCCGTGAGGAGATGCAGGGGCTGCTCGACGCGACTCGTGGGACGGACGCGAGCCGTGCGGTGCACATGGCGGTGCTCCGCACGCTGACCAAGGCGGAGTACTCGCCGGCGTTAATCGGTCACTTTGCGCTGGCGAGCGAGGCGTACGCACACTTCACGAGCCCGATCAGGCGCTACCCGGACCTGACCGTCCACCGGGCGCTCGCGGAGTATCTCCTGCTCACGAAGAACGGGAACGACGTTCCCCACGAGGACGAGGACAAAGAGAAGCTCGGCAAGACCCTTAAGGGCAAACGCAACTGCCCGGACGACCAGACACTCCAGCAGATCGGGCGGCACTGCACCGGGACCGAGCAGAACGCGACCGACGCGGAGCGCGAGTTGCGTCAGTTGCTGGTGCTCCAGTTGATGGCGGAGAAGCACGTCGGCGACGAGTTCGACGCGATCGTGACGGGCGTGACGCCCCGGGGCGTGTTCGTGCAACTCGACAAGTTCCTCTGCGACGGGATGATCGCGAAGGACGAACTCCCGGGCGACGTCACGCGAGACGGCAAGCCTCCACGCTGGCAGATCGACAAGCGGACCGGGGCACTCGTCGATGCGAACAGTGGGCGGAGCTACACGATCGGGGATCGGCTGCGCGTGATCATCGGGAACGTCGACCTCCAACGCCGACGGATGGACCTTCAGGTCGCCGACGCCGAAGGACGCGCCGCCGGCAAGAAGAAGGGCAACCTGGGCCTGACGCTTGGCGACGAGGGCGGTGGTCTTGGGGGCGGCGGAGGCGGTGCCGGGTTCAAGATGCCCGGGGGCAAGCGGCGCAGCGCGAAGAGCAAGCGGCGGGACAAGGGCAAGGCAGATCACCGGGCAGACAGGAAGGGAAAAGGGAAAAGACAATGACGCGGTCGAAGGTCACCGGCGTCGTCTCATTGGCGGTCGTGCTCGGGGGATGCAGTTCCGGGGTCACCATCGACCGGTTGTCTGAAGTGCTTGTCGGCGAGTTCAGCAGCGCGGAGCAGGCGGCGCTCGATCCAGACAACTACTTCGACATCCGGCTGCACTCGGCACCAATCTGGACAAGTCGCGATGACGGACCCTGGCTCTACGTCGAGCAAGCTTCCGCGGAAGCGCTCGATCGGCCGTACCGGCAACGGGTGTACCGGCTCTCGACTCTGGGCGACAGGTTCATCAGCGACGTCTACACCATGCCCGAGCCCCTCTTGTACGCAGGCTGGTACCAGACCCCGGAACGATTCGATGAGGCGCTTTCGCCCGACGAACTCGATCTTCGCGATGGGTGCTCGATCGTCATGACCTGGGATGGCGATCGCGATGCGTTCGTCGGTTCGACGGTTGGAAACGACTGCGCGAGCAGCCTCCGCGGCGCGTCGTACGCGACGAGCGAAGTCCTGCTGACACTCGATCTGCTCGAAACCTGGGACCGGGGGTATGACGCGAGTGGATCCCAGGTCTGGGGCGCGGATCAGGGGCCGTACCGGTTCATTCGGCGAGACCGGTAAGGCCGGCGATCAGTCCTCCGGGCAATCGCTCAGTTGCAACGTCGGGAAGCCCATCGGCAACCATAGATCGCGGAGTGCTTCACGGCGTTGCCTCTTCGCACTCGGAAGAGTCGGGGCCCCGGGGACCGGGGCAAGACGGCCCCAGAGGTTGCCGTGCTGACCCAGGCGGTGGGCGCGAGGCGTTTCGGGGTCGAGCCACTCTGGGCGAAAGAAGTTGATGATCCAGCGTTGGGCGACGTTGAGCAGCGGAAGCGCGCCGTGGAAGTCGGCGCCCTTGGCGACGATGCGATCGGACCACTCTCCGAAGGCAAAGTCTTGGCGGGTGACCACCACGGTGTTCTTCCAGGGGCTGTCCCAGGGCGGGATCGCGGCGGACAGCGGGACGGTACCGTCTCCGGTCAGCATGTCGCCTTCGAGCCTTCCACTGTTTTCGGAGTAGTCGAGGTGTTCATTGAAGCGGAATCGGACTTCGTTCGTCCCGCTCTGGGCCCTGGTGAGGAAGCCGGTGCGGATCAGCGTCTTCTCGCCCGCCCCGACGATCGCGAGCCAGCCCCCGTCCCTGCGGAGCATCGAGGGCGAGGCCTTGTCGACGACGCCCCGGAACTGCTTGGCCAGCTTGAGCATGCTCTCGAAGAGCTCGTTGCCGATCTGCCGGCTCTTTCTGGTTGAGCGGCGCACGCTCTCGTCGGCGTGCGTCTCGGAAACGAAGTCGCCGATCGCGGACGCGATCGAAGGCTGATAGGTCTCGGGCTTCCAGATGTCACCCTTGGGCTTGCCTTCGAGGGCGCCGGCGAACTCGGGGAGGAGTTGGTACACGCTGGGCGTGACACGCGCCATGCGCCGCTCACGCTCACGCCCCTTGCCGAAGAGCGGACCTCGACCGGTCGCGAGCTTGAGCAGGGCCGCGTTGGCCCCTCGGTAGGGCGTGCCCAGCGACACAACACGGCGGACGCGCTTCTTCGACCAGGCTTCGTTGCCGGCGATGCACGCCGCGGTGACCAGCCCGCCCATGGAGTGGGCGACAATGTCGACCCCGTCACAAAGCGGAGCGCCGTCTTCGAGCTTCCGGGCGTCATGAAACAGCGTGTTGGTGCGTTCGATCACCTCGTCGCAGAACTGGCGGAGCTGCTCCGCGGAACGAAAGTTGTCTTGTCGCCAGTCGTACGCGAACGGGAAGACGGGCTGCGTCGGCACGCCCCGGTAGCTCAGCTCATTGCGCAGATCATCGACGATTTCCTCATAGATCAGGCTGAAGAGTTCGCCGGTGCGCACCATCGATGGGTTCTGAGCTTCGTAACGAGCCGCACCTTGCGTGAGCCCCACATGCGGATAGAGCGTGACGCGCTCGTAGCGATGTTGGGCCATCGAGATCGGCGACCAGACACGCTGATGGTTGAGCCGGTAATGATCGTCAAGACCGGCCGCGGTCACGGCGTGGACGACGACAACAGGGAACACCTGACGCTCAGCGGGACGCTTGGACATGGCTCGATCCTCCGGTGGTGGGCGGGAGGTCGCCTCGCTCGAACGGACGCGCGACGGGGTGCGGAGTGTATCGAATCAGCGTTGGTTTTTGAACGCTCTCACGCGTGCCTCGGATATGGGTGCTATTGCCTCCACGGTGTGCGCGGAAGCAACGGAAGAGTTCGGTCCGGAAGACACCGACGAGCCGAGGGCGGAAGCTCCAGATCGCCGATGCCCAAGGACGCGCGGCAGGCAAGAAGAGGGGCAAGATACGGGACAAAGGGAAGGCGGACCACAGGACGGATCGGAAGGGGAAGAGGCAGTGAGCACCATGAGAGTCCCATTGGCTACGGGTCTGTGCCCGCTGCTCGGCGGGTGCGCCGCGCCGAGCGGGCGGACCGATCCCCCTCGGGTACGCGATCAGTCAAAACGCAGTGGGTCACACGGTAACAGTCGAACCGCGGATGTTGGATCGGCGTCGATGCGCTCTTGAACGTTCTGTATCGGAAGCTCGAAACGTTCCGCTTCTTGGAGCGATTCAACGATCGCCTGGAGACTCTTGAGGACAAAGGCGACACCTGCGGCTTCATCGTTATCAAAGAGTCCCGAGTTTGGAAGCCAGACAGCCTTTCGATGGTTCGAGTCGCTTCGGACGACGATCGCGTGCGAACCCGCGCATGCCATCGCACGCATCGCGGGGAGTTCTTCTCAGATCTCGTTGTCCGCGAGCGCTTCGATCTGTTGGGAAACATCGCGAAAATCGTCTTCGTTGATGGCCGCGGCGAGCGGGAACGAGCGGGCGCGATACGTTTCGTCCTGTGGACCGCACATGATCACCGTTCCGTCATCCCACACCGCGACATGTAGACGAAACGCCACGTGTTGATGAGCGATCTCAACTGTACTGAAAACGAGAATCGGCGTGTTCTCGTCCGGAACTGGTTGAGGAAAGCTGGTTGAGACCGGCCCCCGACCACATCCGATCATCAGCATCGAGATCACAAGGCCTGCGAGCATGATGACCTTCGCTTGCCTTCTCCTTATCGACCCGGGATCGCTCCCCAACGAAGTCGCCCACAGGCGGGGCCTGAGTGATTCGCGCTAGTCCGTCAGCGCGTCGAGCAGCGGCTGGCGGAAGACGCTCGCGTTGGGATCGAAAAACCCGAAGCCAGCGGCGAGCTCCCAGTAGGCCCAAGCGATGCCTTCGCGTTCGGCGGCTTCGCGAACGGCGCGCGTCCATCGGGCTCGGGAGTCCATGTCGGCGGGCGAATACGCGCCGAACTCGCCCAGGTGGATGGGCATCCCCCGGTCGTTCGCCCAAGCCGCGGCTCGGCGCATCGCTTCGTCGATGGCTTCCCGCTCGTTGAAGATCGCGCCTTCCGAGTGTCCTGCGACGTCGGAGACGGTGAGGCTCGAGATCGTCCAAGGGGCGTTCGCGTTGGGCGTTGCGTTCTGGAGGATCACGCGGGTCGCGTCGATCCCGCCCGGGAAGTCGGCGGTGTACTGGGCGGTCCCAGCGCCGGTCTGAACGAAGGTGGAGAGTTCGTTGCCATCAACCCCGACGATCACGTTCAGGGCGAGCGGGCGATCGGCGGTGAATGTCACGCGCGTGAGGGCTTCGAAAGCAGAGCCTCGACGGAAGTAGAGCCCCGCCCAGCCTTGGGTGTACTCGATCGACAGGCCATCGGCAACGGGCGTGACGGTGGTTCCCCACGACCAGTTATCCCATGCGCCGCCGATGCTCACGGCGTCTCCGGTCCAGACGGTGCCGACCGGTGGGATGTTGCCAACCCAAGTCGCCCCCTGGTGTGTGAACGCGAACGGGTCATAGAAGTGGACCGCCGCGACGAGGCGTGGATCGGCGGGCGGATTGAATGAACCGAGGGCGCCGATGCTGTTGTAGCGGACCGGACCGGCGAGCACCCAACGGGTGGGGTTGGTCTGACGGATGACGTCAAGTGCGCCGGCGAGATGGGCGTCCCAGAGGGCCGGCTGGTCGTTGAAGACGCCGTGCGGCTCGTTGAGCACTTCGAAGTAGACGTCGTTCGACTCGTCTGCGAATCGTGTTGCCACCTGCTGCCAGATCGCGAGCGCTCGCGGTGCTTCGCCGACCGGGTCGGCGTTGAGTTCGTCGTAGTGGTGGTTGTTGACGATGACTTTGAGACCGTGGTCGAGGGCCTGATCGACGACCCACTCGACGCGATCAAGGAAGGTCGGCTCGATCGCGTAGGGCGGCTGGTTGTTGGTGTGGTGGGTCCAACTCACCGGGAGCCGGACGTGGTCGACCCCCGCCTGGACCGCGACGTCGAAGAAACGCTCTTCGACGGTCAGGCCCCAGGCACCCTCAAAGGGGGCTTCGAGCATGTTTCCGAAGTTGACGCCTCGTCCGAGGCCCGAGTCGATCACGGCGCGGGCATCGCGAGTTGGCCGATCGGGCAGCGAGGCTGGACGGGGACCGGAGATCTGCGCGGAGCCAGCCGATGCGGCGAGAGACAGCAAAAGGACGCCAGCAAATGAGCACTTCATCGCGATCGCCTCCGCCCCAGCGGGTGGTCGCCCTTTGCCAACCTACCGCGTTGGTTTCAGACGTTCAATCAAATCCCATTGCTCTCGGTCCCGAACTCTCGCCAAGGGAACCCCTCCGGGATCAACTCTGGCCGCCCATGCAGCCACCCCACAAGCCACTCGTAGGCATCGACGAGCCTGGGCCCGGGCCGGTTGAACATCTGGTTCCCGTCGACCACGGCAACCCGCCCCGCCTTCACCGCCGGCAGGTCCTGGTACCAGGTGTGCTCGGCGAGCTTCGCAGTCTCGGATTCGGCCTGCTCGAGCGTGAGCCCGCACGGGCACACCACCAGGTAATCGGGTTTGGTCGCCGCGAAGATCTCGGGCTCGACCGCAATCGACTTCCCCGCGACGCGTTCGCCGCGCTGGGGCCCAAGGGCAGCCCCGGCGTCGGGCTTGGCCACGGTTTCGTTGAGGGGGTGCCGCCCGCCGGCCCGCTCGATGAGTTGGACCGTCCAGTGCCCGGCGACGTAGAGCGGGTCGGTCCACTCAAGGAAACCCACGACCGGGTTCTGGGCGTAGGCGTTGACATGGTCTTCGGCGCGGAAAAGTCGATTTCGGAGCCGGACGACGGCGTCTTGCGCATCTCTGGGCTTTTTGACGGCGTCTCCGACCGTCAGCATGTCGTCGAGGACCCCCTCGACGGTGTGCGCATTCAGGCTCAGAACGTCGGGCTGGATCCCGTACGCGTCGCGCATGTGGCGGGCGATGGTGCGCACCGAGCCGACGTCGATCGAGCAAACGTGGCACACGTCCTGCGTGATGATCAGATGGGGCCTGGCTTCGGCGAGGGCGACCGGGTCGAGGCGGTAAAGCGACTCCTGTTTGGCCATCGACTCTCGAACGAGCCGATCGACCTCAGAGGCTGTGCGGCCTTGCGAGGGGTCGTAGTCGGCCCGGGCCTTGGTCAGCACCGGAATATGGCCCAAACCAGGCGGGAAATCGCACTCGTGTGAGCGTGCGACGAGCGTTTCGGACGCCCCGACGGCGGCGACGATCTCGGTGGCGGAGGGCAAGAGGCTGGCGACTCGCATCGGATACGCTTTCGTGAGACCTTTGGCGTGCCGACCGGTAGGACACCTGCGGATCGACACACCACGATAGAAGCGGCCCTGGATCGGGCCGCGCGGAGACGCGGATGTTGGCAATTCGAAACGGAAAGCGTTCGGGACCCTCGATGTCGGCTCTCCCGGTGGCCGCGGCGGTGCTCGGGCTGGTGGCCGGCCTGCCGGTGGCCCTGGGCCAGGTCGACGGCCAGGCGGGCGCGGGCGCCGCCCAGGTCGACGACGTTGATCAGCTCATCTCGTTCGAGGCGTTCAGCGAGGCCGTGGAGTTAACGGCCCTAATCGAGTTCGTCGGGACGACGCTCGACATCAACATCAGCACGAAGGGTTCGCCCGACGGCGAGGTCGTGTTCAACACGACGCGTGAGGTGCCGAAGCGCGACCTGCTCAAGCTGCTCGACGCGATGCTTGAGCAAAACGGGTTCTCGATCACCTTTGACAACACGAGCGGCTTCTACATCGTCGCGCCGCAAGAAGAGCTTCAGCCGACCTTCTCAGGCGAGTTCGCGACGACGCGGATCATCGAGACGCCCAACATCCGCCCTTCTTCACTCACGACGGCGATCCAGACGCTCGTCCCCGCCAACGAGGGCGCGGTGACATACATGGACGAGTTGGGCATCATCATCATGCGGGGCCGTGCGAGGCAGATCGCGCGGGTCGAAGACCTCGTCGAGCGGCTGATCGAGCGGAACGCCGAGCTTCGTCTCTGGCCGATCCAGCTCTCGTTCGTCGCGGCGCCGGCCGCTCGCGAGCGGGCGCTCGGCCTCGCGGCCGGCGGGGGCGCGAGCTCGACCGGATCGCGCAACCTGAACCAGAACGCGGCGCAGAACCGCGCGAGAGCGGGCGGCGCGGATATCGCGGCGCTCACGGGCGCCGCGTCGCAAATCGACAACCTCGCCGACCGTCTGGGCATCGACCCGCAGGGCAACACGCTGATCTTCCGCGGCACCCAGGCCGAACTCGACAACGTCATGCCCCTGATCCGACTCGTCGACCGCCCGAGCGAGCTTGAGCCGCGGCGGTACTACGTCGGCGGCGCGGCGCGTCAGATCGCGGACATCGCCCAGCAGCAAGGGTTCGGCGAGGTCGTGACGCTCGACGCGACGACCGGCGCGACGGGCAACCAACAGATCGGCGGCGTCGGGGGCCAGCAATTCAACGCCTTGGCGGGAACCAACGCGACCACCGGCGGCCCGCTCATGGTGGTCGACGTCGCCAACGGGTCGATCATCTACTACGGCACCCCCGCACAACAGGAAGACCTCGCGGAGCTGGTCGATGAGCTCGACATCGACTCGGACCGCATCGTGACGAGGACCTACCGCCTCGACCACGCCGATGCGGAAGAGCTGAGCGAGGTGCTCCAGGCGCTCGTGAGCGGTTCGACGCAGACCGGGCAGAGTTCGTTCCTTCCGCAGGGTCAGCAGGGCCCCAATCAGCAGGCCCAGCAGCGGGCCGCGGAGATCGCCCAGGAGATCGCGGGCAGCGGCGGCGGCGACGGCGAGATCGGTGACTTCGACCCGTCGCAGGTGTCGGTGATCGCCGATATTCCGAACAACCAGATCGTGGTGAAGGCACCCTTGCGGCAGCAGGACGATTTCCGCCAGTTGATCGAGAAGCTCGACCTTCGTCGCCCTCAGGTGTTCGTCGAGGCGATGGTGATCAGCATCACGGACGACGACGACTTCGTGTTCGCGGTCGAAAGCCAGATCGTCTCAGGCCAGTTCGCGTTGCAGACCAACTTCGGGCTCAGCGGTGCCGGCACCGACGGGATCTTGAGCCCCAGGGCGCCCAACACCGGCGCGGCCGGTGTGACGTCGGCGGTTGTGAAGACCGACTTCGTGCCCTTCATCCTCAACGCGCTGAAGACCGAGACCGATGCGCAGATTATCTCGGCGCCGAAGCTGCTCGTGAACGACAACCAAGAGGCGGAGATCGTCCGGCTCGATGAAGAGCCAACGACGGAACTCACCACCGGGCAGACGACCGATACCGTCAGCTTCAGCGGGTTCCAGGAGGCGGGCACGACGCTCCGCGTCACGCCCAGCATCTCCGAAGCGGGGTTCCTGAGGCTTGAGTACTACGTCGAGCTCAGCTCATTCACCGGGGCGTCGACCGACAACGGGATCCCCCCGCCTCGTACGACCAACACGGTCCAGGGCGAGGTCTCGATCCCGACCGACGCAACGATCGTTGTGGGCGGGATCCGCGACACCACCTCGCGAACGACGCTCCGCAAGATCCCGATCCTCGGAGACATCCCGATCATCGGCGCGCTGTTCAGCGACCTCGATGAAGAGGTCGGCGACTCGGTGATCTACGTGTTCATCACGCCCCGGATCATGTCCGACCCGGATTTCCGCGATCTGAAGCTGTTCACCGAGGGTCCGCAGTCAGAGGTTGGCCAGCACCTCGGCGCGCCGGCGCTCGAACCGATCCGCATCGATCTCATCCGAGGGAGCAACCGCAACTAATGGCCCGCAAAGACGCCCAGAACGGGAACGGGCGAACCGCCCAGGCGATCGAGGCGAGCCCATCGGGGCTCGCGGCCGGTCGCGACTCGGATTGGTCCCGGGCCGCGGCCTTGATGGGGTCGCTCCGGCTCACGCCCGATCAGCTCAAGCAGTTCGCGCAGGCCGAGGGCTCGGACGAGCAGCCCTGGGACGTACTGATCCAGATGCTCGCGCTCGACGAACAGTCGGCGCTCGAGACGCTGGCGGAACGGACCGGGGCGGAGTTTGAGGCCGAGCCCAGGCTGGCCGAATCGGCCTCGAAGTTTTACGAGCTGATCGATCCCGACTTTGCGCGCACTCACCTCGTCGGCGGGCTCCGCTCGGACGGCCAGGTGATGACCGTCGCGACGGCGCAGCCGATGCAGCCCAGCATCTTCGCGATGCTCGAGGACGCGCTGCGTATGCCGATCGAACTGGTGCTCGCGCCGCGCGGCGCCGTCGCCAGCCTGATCAACCGGGGCTACGAGGTCCGGAGCGACCTGGTCGGCGAGATCATCGAGGACGTTCCGCTCGACGAGAACGTCATCGAGTCGGCGGCCGGCAGCATCACCAAGCAGACCGACCTGTTGAGCCTTGCGAGGCAGACACCGGTCATCCGCCTCGTCAACATGATCCTCTTCGAGGCGCTGCGTCGGCGTGCGAGCGACGTGCACATCCACCCGATGGAGAACCGGCTCGTGATCCGGCTCCGAGTCGACGGGATGCTCACCGACGCGTTCACACCACCGCTGAGCCTGGCGCCAGCCATCGCGAGCCGCCTGAAGGTCATGACCGAGCTCGACATCGCGAACCGGCACAGCCCCCAAGACGGCCAGACCACCGTTCGCATCGGCTCGAAGAAGGTCGACGTGCGCCTGAGCGTCATCCCAACGATCTTCGGTGAACGCATCGTGCTCCGCCTGCTCGACCAGAGCTCGACGCAGCTCAGCCTCGACCACGTCGGCATGTCGAAGCAGATGCAGGGCCACCTGATGGACCTGATCGACCGCCCCAACGGGATGGTGCTCGTCACAGGGCCGACCGGCTCGGGTAAGACCACCACGCTCTACGCGGCCCTGGGTCGCATCGACCGGCGGAGCCGCAACGTGATGACCATCGAGGATCCGGTCGAGTACCGGCTCGAGGGCATCAGCCAGATGCAGGTGAACCCCAAGCGGGGCGTGACGTTCTCGGCCGGCCTGAGGGCCCTGCTGCGCCAGGACCCAGACGTGATCCTCGTCGGCGAAATCCGTGACGAAGAGACGGCGCGGCTCGCGGTTCAGGCCTCGCTCACCGGTCACTTCGTGCTCGCGACGCTCCACACCAACGACGCACCGAGCGCGATTCCTCGCCTGATCGATATCGGCCTCGAGCCATACCTCGTGACGTCGTCGCTCCTGGGCGTGCTGGCCCAGCGCCTGCTCAGGCGCACCGATCCGACGAGTGAATCGGGGTACAAGGGCCGGCTCGCGATCCACGAGTTGCTCGTGGTGACCGACAAGATCCGTGCCTTGACCGCCCAGAACGCCGACGGTGTTTCGCTCCGCGAGGCCGCGGTCGATGGTGGGTTCGAGCCGATGCGTGTGGACGCGATGCGGAAGGTGCAGCAGGGGCTCACCGACCAAGCCGAGGTCTTCCGCGTCTTGCACTGACCAGCCCGAAATCGAGAACACCAAACAACGAAGAAGATCGAGGAGGTCCTCGATGGTTCTTCAGTCGCGCGTCCATCCCGATCGGGTGAAGCTCGGTCTACGCTCACGCATGGCCGTGAAACACGTCGCCCTCGAAGGCTCGCTGGTCACGCTCGAGCCGATGGCCATCGAGCACGCGCCCGAGTTGCTCGGAGCTGCTTCGACGGAGGAGACGTTCTGGTACTTCAGCCGCCCGCCCCAGCCGTTCGACGAAAGCGGGATGTATCGCTACTGCGCAGCGCTCATCGACGATCCGACGAACCTCCCTCACGTCGTCCGTGATCGCTCGACAAGACGCATCATCGGTGCGACGTCGTACTGCTCCATTCGTGTCGAGAACCGTGGTGTTGAGATCGGATGGACGTGGTACGACCCGGAGTACCGAGGGACGGGCGTGAACCCCGAGTGCAAGAGGTTGCTGCTCCGCCGCGCGTTCGAGACCGATCTCTTCGACACCGGGCCGGCGATCCGCGTCGAGCTCAAGACCGACGCACGAAACGAGCGGAGCCGCGCCGCGATCCTGAAGCTCGGGGCGAAGTTCGAGGGCGTGCTCCGCCGGCACGTGATCATGTCGGACGGGTATCTCCGTGATTCGGCGATATATTCGATCGTGCCCGAGGAGTGGCCCGAGATCGACGCGGAACTCGGGCGACGGATCGACGCGGCGCCCTACGCGAAGAGAGAGCCTTGGCGGTCAGAGCCGCGAGCGTGATGAACCGTCACGAGGCGAGGCGACTCGGCTGACGACGATCGCAACGAGCCACACGCCGCCGATCGGTACGAGCACCCCAGCGGGCCCTACCAGATACGAGCCCACGCCCTCGCGGGCCTCGCAGTACGGGCACTCGCACCACTCAACGTGCTCGTGTGCGCCCACGGCGCGGTACCGCAACTCGGCGATGATGAGCGGGCAAGCGACCAACGCGACGAGCGCGAGGTACACGCCGGTCACCCACACGATGACAGAGCGGGCGGTCTGATCGTGGGCGTCGACGACGCGGATCATCACGATCCGTTACGCGAGCCGCTCACCCTCCGGTTGCAGCGGAAGCGTCTTTGCGTAGTCCATGAACTTGTCAAAGTTCGCCCCGGTCTCGGTGACGCTGTCGCCCCCGAACTTGTCCATGAAGCACCGGGCCACTTCGAACGCGACGACGTTCTCCATCACCACGCTCGCGGCGCTCACGGCGCACACGTCTGATCGTTCGTACTGGCTCTGCTCCGGCTGCTTGGTCTCCAGGTTCACGCTGGGCAGGCCCTGGAGCAGGGTTGCGATCGGCTTCATGGTCCCGGTGACGACGACCGGCTGGCCGGTGGTCATCCCGCCCTCGGTGCCCCCGGCGTTGTTGCTCGAACGCACGAATCCCAGGGTGTGGTCGTCCATCTTCGAGGTGTCGTACGAGATCGGATCGTGCACCTTCGAACCAGGACGCTCGGCGACGCCGGCCCCCATCCCAAGTTGCACCGCCTTGAACGCTTGGATGCCCATCACGGCATACGCGATGCGTGCGTCGAGCTTCGCGGTCCAGTCCATGCTCGAGCCGACCCCCGGCGGGCAGCCGAAGACGTGCGCCTCGACGTGCCCGCCGACGGTGTCCTTGTCGATCTTGGCCTGGCGGATGTGCTCACGCTGGCGCTCGGTCGTCACCTCGTCGAGGGTGTAGGTGTCGCTCGCGTCGCGGGCCTCGATCAGGCCCCGCCAGTTGTCTTCGGTCACCTCGACAACGGTGCGGGCATCGAGAATCTGGCGAACGAATCCGAAGACCTCGACCCCGAAAACGTCGCGGAGCAGACACCGAGCGATCGCCCCGGCCGCCGTGCGGCTCGCGGTCTCGCGGGCGCTGGCCCTCTCGAGCGTCTCGCGGCAATCGATGGTCAGCCACTTCACGCTGCCCGAGAGGTCGGCGTGACCCGGGCGGGGCCGGTGGACCGGGGGTGTGCGCTCCAGATCATCGAGCCGGCTGTCGCGGTTCGGGATCTTGACGACCAGCGGCGCTCCGATGGTCTTGCCCAGCCGGACCCCACACAGGAACTCGACCCGATCGGTCTCGAGCTTCTGACGCCCGCCACGCCCATAGCCACCCTGGCGGCGGCTCAGTTCGTGGTTGATGAAGTCAACGTCGAGGGGGAGCCCGGCGGGCAACCCGTTGATCGTCGTGATGAGGGCGGGACCGTGGCTCTCGCCGGCGGTCTGGTAATCGAGCTTTGGCTGAAAGAAAGGCATTACAAAGGGTACGCCGAAGCTCCGATCGCAGCGAAGCCTGACCCCCTAGCCCAGAAGCGGGAGCGCCCACCGTGCCCAGCCGCGCGTCGTCTCGCTGAACCCTGAGGTGTTGATCCGTAGATTCCAGAGGGCGAAGAAATGGATCAGCGGGACGGCGATAGCCCCGAGCCACGCGCCATTGCCTGGGTTCGAAGCAATGATCGCCGCGGTCGGGATCGCGCAGGAGATGACAAAGGAGATGCCCAAGCCGAGCACCCCCCCTGATACCCCGACCCAAGGAAACCGGCGGTCGATCCCGTGATCGCTGGCGTCACGTGACAGGGTGAGGACGTGGGAAACGAGGTAGAGCTGGAGCCCGCAGATCACAGTGACAAAGATGGGCCGAATCGGCGTTCCGGGCGGAAGCTCGAAACCCAAGATCTTCACCCTGCCAGCGCTTGCTGAGGCATCCGAAATCCTCCGTTCGAGCTCCGAGATCGGGATGTCCTCTCCCTCATAGATCAAGAAGCTCCGGACGTCTGACATAATCCGACTGCTTGTAGCGAGATCGAGTTCGTCGAAATCACCGGGGAACGGTTGGTCGTTTGTCGCTCCGCATGCCCACACAGCGACAACGGACGTCCCTTCGATGTTTGCACTCGCCGCGAGGCGGTTTGACTCGCGCCGAACCGTGATGTCATCCGGCTCGAGGTCGTAGTAAGCGCCGCGATTGCTTAGTTCACCCGGACGCGCAAGCCGCAGCTTCCCGAGTTGCCTACCGACGAGCTCTGGTTCAAGCGAAGGACCTGTCGGATCATCCGCGTGCCCGACAATGATCATCTCAGACAAAGGTGCCCTGGGGACGCCTTTGAGCGTGCTCAACGAAGCCGCGAATCGGACACACTCCTGGATCGTTGCCTCGCCATCGGTAAACGATTCTCGCAACTCTCCGCCGACCTCGAAGACAAGCAATGGCGGCACCGCGATTCCGTCACCCGGAAGATACCGCTTCGCATCGCCGTCCGGAACGAATATGAACCTGACATAGTCTTCGCCCGGTACCGCTTCTCCGAAAATCCCGGGCGCAAAGTGGTCGGTTGGTGGATTCAGAACCTGCCGCATTGCCGATACGAAGGTGCGTGCACCGGCGATCCGGGTGGTCGGATCAACGGATACAGACAGCACCGCGGTAAGACACGCACCGACCAAAAGCAGGTGCACCGTACGAAGGTGCTTCATCGCTTCGGCTTGCCGTTCTCTTATCGAACCGATGTCAGCGGCGACATCTGGAGCAGTCGTCATCAGTGCATCCTCGCGTTTGGACACCACAATCGACCGCGAGTTTACGAAGATGCTTTGGAGCGGAACGGCTGGAAGTCGATCGCCTGCTACGCTCCGCCGATGACCGACCCAGCCCGACGGTACGACGCCGTCATCTGCGATATCGATGGGTGCCTCGGACCCGAGAAGACCGATCCGCTCGACGCCGACCGCCTCCGCGAGGTCGCGGCGTACAACCGGGCCGCGTATGAGCTCGGCGACCGCCCGGTGGTGACCGTGTGCACCGGGCGCCCGCAGCCGTTCGCGGAGGCCATCTGTCGGCTGATCGGGAACCGCACACTCCCGGCGATCTGCGAAATGGGGGTGTGGCTCTGGTGGCCCGACGGCAACCGCTACGAGCGCGACCCGGCGATCACCCCCGAGCACGTCCACGCCCTGCACGAACTCAGCGAGTGGATCGATCACGACTACGGACCCGAGGGTGTGGTGCAACAACCGGGCAAGACCTGCTCAACCAGCCTCTATCACGACGACACCGGCTATCTCAAGAGCCTGATGCCGACGCTTGTTGAACGTATCGAAGGCGAGCGCTGGCCGTTCCGCGTCTCGGATACGTGGCTCTGGATCAATATCGACCTCAAGCATGTCTCGAAGGCGACGGGCATCGAACGGATGATGGCCCAGACCGGTCTGACGAAAGACCGCCTCGCCGGCGTCGGCGACACGATGTCTGACAAGGCGATTCGCGACCACGTCGAGTACTTCGCCTGCCCCGCCAACGCTCGGACAGAGATCAAAGCCCACGCCGACTTCGTCTCCGAACATGAGGAGGTCGCCGGCGTGCTCGACATGCTCGATCGCGTCAAGGGCTGATACCTGGCCCGTCGGCGACCACGCCGGGACTGATCAGGTTCGAAAGTCATCGAGCGGGAACGCCGGCCGCGCGAGGGGCCGGAGGGCCAGCCTCAGCAACGCGACCTCGTCGTCATCCCCTGCGACCCGGTTCGCGCGAAGCTGCCCGCAGCCGGTGCATCGGTGCACGATCGACCATTCGCCCGACTCGTGAGCCGATAACGCGATCGGCTCCATGAATTGGTTGCAGGCCGAACGCCGGTCTCCGATTGACTCGTCGACGTGACGCGACCAGAGGCAACTCGGACAGTGGTTTCGTTGCTTGGTGCCCCAGGCCTCGCCGGACACCGTCCATCCGCAGTTGCCGCACGTAAATCCGGCGCTTTCGTGCGATCGCCTCTGCGACCCGCGCGAGGGGCCGCGACGCTTGCTTGCCATGTGTCTTTCGTCCTGATCGGCGGGGGAGCCCCGCGCGTGTTCGACTGGGCCCCGCAGGACCCGGCCCGAGAACGATCGCGCCTCTCACAGGGAGAGCCGGCGCGACATCGGTCGTGCAAAGAAGAACAAGATGATCAGAACGAAGAGACGGTCATCAGCCCGAAGCGTACCGGATTCACCCCAGGTTGACACCCCCGGTCTGAGAACTTCTCGCGTCGCCCGCACCAGCGGAGTCACCGGCGCCATCGGCTCGCCAATCGACCCGGTTCCGTGGTGAGGTCTTGCTCTGAGAGGCACGTTCTGCTCGACCCGCCCGCACGCCAGCGGACGGGACCCACCCATCGCGGCCCATAAGCCGCCAGAGAGCAGAGAGATCAGCCATGAAGACCACGACCGCAGCACTCGCCCTTTCGCTCGCCGCCGCCTCCGGCCTCGCGAACGACCTCATCGCTGAGACCCTCCTCGTCGATTTCGACGACCTTGCAGCGGCCCCGAGCACCTACAATGACGCGCCCGACAGCAAACCACTCAACCTCGAAGGCGTCACCCTCTTCGGCGGCGTCCTCCTCGGCACCGAGCACTACGGCGTCGCTGACGATGCCGCCTCGCAGCCCAACATCTACGGCACTGTCCACTTCGAGTGGAGCCATTCGCGAACGATGACGATCGATATTCACGACCCCGCGAGTTCGTTCGCGACGACGCTCTACAACGGACTCAACCGGGACCTGACGTTCGAGGTCACGGCCTTCGACGTTCAGGGCAACATCGTCGACTCCGAAGCACATCGAGTGATTTCGTTCAGGGGCGATGGCTCGCACCGCTTCACGGTCGGCGACGCAACCGGGCCCAACGTCGTCGACTACGTCGAGATCACCCAGGTCACCGACTATGAAACTTTCTGGGGATTCGCGATCGACGACATCGAGATCACCACGTCGGTCCCGGCACCCGGGGCAGCCGCGAGTCTTGGGCTCGCCGGGCTTCTCGCGTCCCGGCGTCGCCGCTGACCGCTACCGTTCGGCGTGAAGCCCGACGACCATGTCTGCCTCTGTTTCCGGGTGAGCCTGCGGAAGATCCGCACGTATCTCAACCGAGAAGACCCGCCCGTCGCGAGCCTGATCTCCGAGTGCTTGGGCGCTGGGACCGGGTGCCAGTGGTGCGTCCCGTTCCTCAAGCACCTCCACGCGGAGCACAAGGCGGGCCGAGCGCCCGACCTGAACATCACCCCGGGCGAGTATGCGTCGAAGCGGTCGGAGTACCGGAAGACCGGGAACCGACCAGCGGGCGACACCGACGCCGATTGACGCGTTGCCCTCACGACCACGCCGCGTAGGCACGTACGCCTATATCTGCGTGAGCACTTCACCGACGGTGTTGGGACAGCGAACCGCGTCGATCAGCCAGCGGTGTACGAGTCCATGCCGAACGAGGGGCCGGCAGGGCCGAGACCCTGCGGAAGACTCTGGCCGAGACCGGCGCCAAGACCGGGGGCGGGCGCGATCGGGTTGCCGTGCTCGTCCTCGTCGATGATGCGGAGGCTGAGGCCCAGCTCGACGAGCTTCTCCTTGACCTCGACGAGCGAGGTCTGGCCGAAGTTCTTGACACCCATTAGCTCGGCCTCAGTGTGGCTCACCAAGTCGCCCAGCGTCTGGATGTTGAGAAGCTGCAACGCCTTTCGAGCACGCACGCTGAGCTGGAGATCGCCGACGCTCTTGTTGAGCAGCGCTTCCTTGCCCGAACCCTTGAGCCGTTCCATGATCTGGCGTCGGGCGGCACGGTGCGCATCCTCGAGGCCCTGGCCCAGGCGGAGCCCCTTGGCCGCGAGCATCTTCTTGATCTCGTCGAGGCTCGACTCGCCGAAGTTCTTGTAGCTCATCAACTCCGCCTCGGTGATCCGGAGCAGATCACCAAGCGTGCGGATGTTCATCTTCTTGAGGCAGGTACGGGCGCGGACGCTGAGCTCGAAGTCAGTCACCGGGGTGTCGAGCAGCGCCTTACGCTTCAGGACGTCGCGTTCGGAGTCTTCCTCGGTCACCATCTCGCGCGACGCTTGAACGTCCTTCATGAACAAACGCGCCCGCTCGTGGTTCGGGTTGGTATCGAGCACCTGGCGAAGGCAACGCTCCGACCGGACGTAGTCGCCCTGGTCTTCATAGAGCACGGCGAGGTTGAGCAGCGCATTCACCGGCGCCGGCGGGTGGTCCACGCAACGTTCATACAGCGCGATCGACTCGGTCTCTTCGCCCATCAGGTCGAGCAGGTAAGCGAGGCGGAAGACCGCGTTGAAGTTCTCGGGATCGGCTGCAACCGCCTTGCGCAGCTCGGCGACAGCGGCCGGACGGTCGCCCCCTTCATCGAGCTTCCGCGCCTCCGCGAGGAGCGTTGCCGACGCCTGCGCGTCCCGCGCCACGGATTCGTCACTGCCGATCACGATGTCGAGCGGATCACCTGCCATGCCTTCGAGTCTCCTTGTCCACCCCGCCCAGGGCCTCGCCGGCCCCTTGTGGCACCCCCACCGACGATCCGTCGGTGCTGCCCGGGCAAGTCACCATCGTAGGCCGCGAGATGCCAAAAACAGACAACGGCCCCGCGACTCGGTCGAGCCGCCCCTGGGGCCGTTGCGGAGGAGTAGTGATCAGCTCGCCGCGGCGATCGCGTTATTGATGTCGGTCGCGGAAGCACCGGCGCGGAACTCCTCGACGACGTCGCCCGTCTTCGCGTCGAAGAGCACGATCAGACCCGTCCGACGACCGAACGCCGTCCACTGCTTCCCGAGCCCAAGTTCGGCGCTCATGTACTCAGCCTGGAGCGAAGTCGCTTTGTTGGTCTTGTCGAGGCGGACAAAGAGAACGTTCTTGGTCGCCTGATCGACCTCGACCTGGTCAAAGGTCGGATCGAGCGAGCGGCACTTGGGGCACCAATCGGCGTGGTACTTGACGAGGACCAGTTCCGGTGCCCGCGCCCCTTCGTTGGCGGCTGAGGGCTGGGCGGTGGCGGAAGCGCCGCTGGTCGCGAGGCCGAAGCCAAGACCAGCCAGACCACAAACGAGCGAAACACCGAGCGCGCGACGAGAAAGAGCCATTCAGGGCCTCCGATCGATCAGCAGGGGTCAATGATCCGAACCGGCGACCGTCGTCCGGGCCGGCACGCGGCGAACTAAGGCGACCGGCGCCGTATTCCCGCCCTAGGACCACGCATTGCCCCCTCCCAGCATGATCCGAACCACGCTCGCATTCCTCGCCCTGCTCGTCCTCTCGGCCTGCACCCCGGGTCCGCAAGGACGCCTCCCATCGGACGCCCTGGCCTACTCGAGGCTCGGAGAGCTGCGGATCGACTCGCAGGGCCCGCTCCGCCTCGATGTCAGTTTCCCGATCGCCAACATCAGCATCACCCAGCGGATCGGCGTCGACGAGATCGCGATCGATTTCCAGTCCAACGCGGCGAGCCGTGATCTGCTCGACGACATCGGCCTCGACGCCCGGTGGCGGGCCGATGGAACGCTTCACGTCCGGGCGCGCGGCCCCGAAGGATCGGGCTCCCGACGCTGGGCGATCACCAGGGTCGACCTGCTCGTGCCGAACACGCAGCATGTTTCGGTCTCGACCGAGACCGGGCGCGTCCTGATCTCGGGCATCGGCCCGGACGGGGCCGGCGACTTCATCAGCATGAGGCCGCACCGAGTTGTGACGTCGTCGGGACCGATCACGCTCACCGACATGAACGGCGCCATCACCGCTCAGACCAGCGCCGGGAATATCACGATCGAGGGCGGCACCGGTGATCTTGTGGTGTCCAGCGCCGCGGGCGATATCGACGTCCAAAGACACACCGGGTTGATCAACGCACGCTCAACGTCGGGGGACCTGAGCATCGAGGACGCGACCGCACCGTTCACGCTCAAGACGCACTCAGGCGACATCAACGCGGCGGTGGGTCGGCGTTTCGCCGGACGAGTCTTTACAGACACCGCGTCGGGCCGCGTCGAGAATCCGCTCAAGGCGGAGAGCCCGGCCGACGCCGCGTCTTCGGCGACAACGATGAGCGGGGACATCACCATCGTTCCGAGCGGTTAGGCAAATACCCAGACCCGGACTCCCGGAGAACCACCATGGCCGGCGGACGCGAATACTCGCGACACCAAAAAAAGATCATCAACCGGTACTATCAACACAAGGACACCATCCTTGTGTCGCGGTTGCAAGAACTCGCCAGCGAGCTCTATCTCGCCGAAGGCAAGCAGGCCGACCAGCTCTGGACAAGGGCCGAAAGGGCCCTCAACGGGCTCGAGACCGAGCCGCCCCTGCCAGAGACGCGCGTCAAGGCCGTCCTCGATGCCCGAGATCCCGCCAAGCTCGCCGAACTGCTCAACGATCTCGCGGTCCGGTGACTGGAGACCACCGAGCGGACGATCGCTTCAGGAGATCGAGAGCGGATGGGCAGACGGCGCACTACAAATGCGCATGCCAAAGCTCCCGCTCACCGGCCCGGGCCCGGGCCCTTCGAACCCCGACCGCCCCGTCTACACACCCCCGGGAGGCCCTCCCGCCAACACGTCGGTCAGCAAAGAGATCTTCGGGCACATGGGCGAGGACAACGTTCGCTCGATGATCTCGGACTTCTACGACCGTCTGGTCCGATCGCCCATCGCCAACCTCTTCCCGGCGACCCCCGAGGGGCTCGTTGAGGCCAAGGACCGGTCGGCTTCGTTCTTTATATTCCTCCTCGGAGGTCCACCGCTCTACCAGCAGACGTACGGCCCGCCCATGATGCGTGCGCGGCACATGCCTTTCCGCATTGACCAAGCGGCCCGCGCCGCGTGGCTCGCGGAGTTCAACGCCGTTCTGGACGACGCGCCGGCCAAGTACGCATTCCCGGAACAGCACCTGCCCGGGTTCCGGGCGTTCCTGGACAGCTTCAGCGGCTGGATGGTCAACGCCGAAGGCTGAGGACGAGCCCTTCGCCGGCGGGGCGCGGTAGTGTGGTCGCATGGAACCAGTCCGCTTTGCCATCCTCGGTACCGGGAAAATCGCACGGAAAGTCACGCCGCGGATCATCGCCGCGGAGGGCGCCGTTGTCGTCGGCGCTGCGTCGCGGTCGCTCGATCGGGCGCGGGCGTTCGCGGACGACTTCGGCCTTGAACACGCCTGGACCGAGGACACCGTCGGGCAAGCCGAGGAGGTCGACGCGGTCTACGTGACGGTGCCCAATCACATGCACCCGTCGTGGTCGATCCGCCTGGTCCGAGCGGGCAAACACGTGCTCATGGAAAAGCCGATCGTCTGGACCGTCGCCGACGCTGAGCGGGTGTACCGCGAGGCGAGCGACGCCCGGCGGGTTCTCGTCGAGGCGTTCGCGTACCCGCATACCGACGCGATGCGCTCCGCGCTCGAGCGCCTCGATGACATTGGGCCAATCCGCAAAGTCGAGGGCTACTTCGAGATTGAGATCTCGAGCGGCCCGACGGAGAACGTGCGGTACAGCCGCGACCTTGCCGGCGGCGCCATGATGGATTTGGGCTGCTATCCGATGGGTTTCGCGAGGCTTGTTGCCGGAGAGCCCGAACTCGACACGCTCGATGCCGGCGCCGAGTTTGTTGATCTGTTCTCGGGCAGCGCCGACGGGGACGCGGTCGACGGCTCGTCCTGGGCGCGTTGGACGACCAAATCGGGAGTGGACGTCGAGATCGCGTGCTCGATGACCAAAAAGAACCGATGGGGCGCCCGCATCGAGGGCGACAAGGGCGTTATCGAGGTTCCTCTCGTCAGCATGCCCACCGGTCTCTCCATCACGACCGACTCGGGCACCGAGACGATCGGGCTCCCGGGCGAGCCGGAGAAGGCCGACTCTGCGGAGATGTACACCCGCCAGGCGGCCGCGTTTGCCAGGGCCGTCCGCGACGGCGCTCAGCCGGTCCCGACGCCGGCATGGTCGATCGAACAGGCGAAGGTGATGGAACGGGTCCTGCAACGGATGGGCCTCGAACTGCCTCAAGCACCCGAAATGCCGGCGTAGCACGCGCCGGGCCACTCCGGACGGGAGAGAATCCCGCCTTTGAACACGACGCCCAACAACCCGAAGCGTGCCGCGGCGGTCGAGATCGTCGGCGTTCTTCGCGAACGAGGCTTCAAGGCGTATCTCGCCGGCGGGTGCGTGCGCGACGAACTCCTGGGGCTCGCGCCGAAGGACTACGACGTCGCGACCGACGCCCGGCCCGAGATCGTCCGCAGTTTCTTTCGATACACCAGCGCGATCGGCGCCGCGTTCGGTGTGATCCTGATCCACCCCGAGCGGGGCTCACAGGCCGACGCGATCGAGGTCGCGACGTTCCGTGAAGACGGTGAGTACTCGGACCGAAGACGACCGGACGAGGTGCGTTTCAGCACCCCCGAGGCCGACGCCCAGCGGCGCGATTTCACGATCAACGCGCTCTTCCTCGATCCGTTTGAGTCGAGGGTGATCGACTTCGTAGGAGGTCGCGCCGACCTCGAAGCGAAGCTCATCCGGGCCGTCGGTACGCCCGCCGATCGGCTGGCCGAAGACCATCTCCGCGCGTTGCGCGCTGTTCGCTTCGCAAGCCGGCTCGGCTTCGCGATCGATCGAGCAACTCTCGACGCGATTCGTGAGCACGCGTCGGAGCTCTCGGGCGTGAGCCGCGAGAGGATCGGGGAAGAGGTACGCAAGATGCTGATTCATCCCAATCGATCCGAAGCGATCGCGTGGATGACCAAACTCGGTCTCGATGCGCCGGTGCTCAACGAACCTTCGAGGGACCAAAGACCAACGCCGACTGTCGACGGACTCGCGTCTCGCACGGCCTATCCGACGGCGCTTGTCGCGTGGGCGATCGACCGCTTCGGGCGAACGCCGGCGACCGATCGAGCGACGCTGGCGGAGGTCGTCAAACGTTGGCGGGCAGCGCTGCTTCTGACCAACGACGAACGGGACGACCTGCGAACGACGCTCAAGACGATCGCGTCGCTCGCGGAAGGCTGGGGCGAACTCGGGGTCGCGGGGCGCAAACGCCTCGCGTCTTCGCGGTGCTTCGCCGGCGCGTTCGAGGTCTTCGGGGCCGTCGAGGCGGCGCGTGCCAGAGAAATTGGCTCCGCCGTCGACGCCCTCGACGCCGACGGGGTGGGGCTCTCCCCGGTGCCTCTTCTCGACGGAGACGACCTGATCAGCCTCGGGCTCGAGCCGGGACCAGTGTTCGCGGAACTGCTGGACCAGGTCTACGACGCTCAACTTGAGGGCGGTATCTCGACGAAGCAAGACGGAATCCGGTTGATCACGGAACTCACCAAGGATCGGCGCGTCGAATAGCCGGGCGCCCGCCGGGGTTGCCTCTCCGACGCAGCAGCGCCAAGTGCAGGAGCACGCTTTATGCAGACAAAAACCGATCGACGCGGCCGCTTTGGCCGAATTATGTCCGGGCTGACGATCGCCGCATCAATGGTCTTGGCCGGCGGCGGTCTCCCCGCCAACGCTTCGGCATCGACCTCGACGATGGTCGGTATGGAGGAGCCGCTCGATGAACTCGTGCTCCGGAACGGTCGCGTCGTCAAAGGACGCATCACCGAGGAGACGGCGACCGAAGTGAAGATCGTCGTCGTGTACGCGGGGATCGAGGCCCCGACGACCTACCCGCTCGAAGACGTGCTCAGCATCCGCCGGGCGGCTGAGGCGGCGAGCGAAACGAAGCCAGAGACCGCGACGCCACGGCCCACGCGGCGAGACGCCGATCAAAGAATCGAAGCCCTGTCGGGCGACCGGGCACCGAGTGTGTTCCATGTTCGCGTCTCCGGTCAGCTCCGAACCGATATCGCGGTGGCGCCGATCCGCAACGCACTCGAAGCCGCCGGCCGCGCCGACACCGACGAGTTCGGCGCGCCGACCACGCCCGATTACCTGATCCTTGAGATCGACCGTCTCTGGTCGAACGTGATCGGTCAGGACATCGGTGACGACGTCGCGAACTTCGACGAGTTCAGCATCGCCGGCGACCTGATCAACCTGATCCAGAAGGAAATGCCTCGCCGTTGGAACCGCCAGCCGCACGTCGTGGTCTGGGTGAAGAACGCGATGGGCGGCGCCGCGTTCGTCCCCTTCGTGGGTCAGACGATCGTGTTCCACCCCGAGGGCCGCATGGGCGGCATCGGCAACCTCGGACAGATGTTCGAGGGCGTCGGCGATGAGGTCGTGCGTCAGAAGCAGCGTTCGCTCCGTCTCGCCAGGGCCCAGGGCCTCGCGATCGAGGGTGGGTATGACTACCGCCTCGTCAACGCGATGGCGATGATGCAGTACGAGTTGAGCTACCGGTTCAACGGCGGCGTGGCCGAGCTGCTCGAGCGGACCCCCGAGAACCCGGGCGAGTTCTTGCTCACCGAGAACGGCACCATCGGCGAGAACGTCGACAGCCTCCGCGCCCGCGTGACCGGGAGCGGGAACGACGTGCTGACGCTCCGCGAGGACACGGCCCGCCACCTCGGGGTCTCGGCCGGGACCGCCGAAACGCTCGACGACGTGCTCGACATTTTGGGTATCTACCGCGACCACCGCATGCTCGAGAGCCGCTCGGACTCGATCATGGAGAACTGGTCGAGGGGCCTCAAGCGAGCCGAGCGCGACCTCCCGAAGATGTGGCGCGAGTACAACGAGGTGCAGGTTGGCGGTAACTACCAGGAAACCCGCCGGGCGATCGGCCAGAAGATCCGCATCCTCGAGGACGTCAAGAAGCTCATGAACCGCTTCAGCGGTGATCAAGAGTTCGCGGCCCTCGAGCCCCGTGCGATGGGTCTTCCGGGCGTCGAGCAAATCAACATTCTCATCGAGCAGCACCGCGTGCAGCTCATCCAGGCCAGGCCCTGATCGCCGATCAGAGGTCATCACCCGGGCCCGGCCCCGGAGAACGAGGTAGACGCATGAGATTCATCAGTCTGATCACCATCATCGCCCTCGCCGCGCTCACGTTCGTGTCCCAGGCGACCGCCCAGGACAGCGTGATCCTGAGCGACGGCACCCAGGTCGAAGGCGAGATCATCCGTGAGCTCGACGGGAACATCTGGCTGCTCGAGAAGATCGGCTCGGTCGAGATCGAACGCTTTTATTCGAGGAGCCAGATCTCCGAGGTCGTTCGCAACGCCCCGACCGCCAGCGCCCCCACCCGCACCCGGGAGCCCGAGGCCGAACGCCAGACCGTGAGCGGCCCGGGCGTGCCGAAGGCGGCGGTTATCAGCCTCGAGGGCACCGTGGGCATCCAGATGACCGCGAAGACGCTCCGCGACATCCTGCCGACGCTCGAGCGCGAGCTGGGCACCGACGGGACCGGCATCGTCGTCTTCAAGATCAACTCGGGCGGCGGCCTTCTGCTCGAGATCCAGCGACTCAGCGACGTCATCCACGAGGAATACAAGCCCCGGTTCCGCGTCGTCGCTTGGATCGAGAGCGCCATCTCCGCCGCCGCGATGACCGCCCACTGCATCGAAGAGATCTACTTCATGCCAAGGGGCAACTACGGCGCCTGCACCGGGTGGAGCGGCGCGCTCCAAGCCGTCTCGGGCCGCGGCCTCGAAGAGGTCCTCTACGCGATGGAGAAGATCTCCGAACGAGGCAACTACGACTACCGGATCATGCGGGCGATGCAGATCTCCGTACCGCTCCGCGCAACCATCGATGATCGGACCGGTGAGGTGAGCTGGTTCCAGACCAGCGACGCCGGCGAAGAGCTCGTGAACCCGGGCAGCGAGATCCTGACGTTCAACTCGGACAACGCCCATCGCTACCGCTTCAGTCGCGGCACCGCCTCCAGCCTCGAAGAGCTCACCGAGTTGCTCCAGGTGCCCGAGATCGAGTGGGTCGGCCGCGTAACCGCCGAGCGGATCTACCCGATCAGCAAGGCCGAAGCCGAGATGATCCGGTTCCGCGAGAACGTCACCGAGGACGAGGCGAGGCTCAACGAGTACCTCACCAACTACAATATTTCGTTGAACGCCGCGAATGGAGCTCGCGACGAAGTCCGGGGCGCCCTCGTCGGCCGCGCCCGCCAGCACCTTCGCAACATCGAGCGGATGGTGAAGCGCAACCCCAACTTCGGGCTGCTCAACTTCAACCTGACCGAAGACGAGTTCGAGTTCTGGCTCGAAGAGCAGGACGAGATGCTCCGCGATATCGCTCGGGGCCCGTAACGGCGTACACCAGCGCCTCGACCAGCCGGGGGTGAGCTTGGTCGTCTATCCGAGATACCCTGTATCCCGAGCGGGCGTCGGCACGGCCGGCGCCCGTCTTTCTTTTTGAGCCTCATTGGAGACCCTCCATGCCAGCGAACACCCCACCGATCGATGTCTCGAAGGCCACCTCGTGGGAGATCGTGGAGCCGGTGCTCCTCGCGCTCGCTTCGCGTGACGTCGCCGACGCCGACGCGGCCCGGGCCTGGTTGGAAGAACGGGGCGAAACCGACGCCGCGATCAGCGAAGCGGGCGACCTGCTCTACATCAACATGACGTGCGACACGTCGAACGAGGACGCCGCCTCCGCCTACCGGGCCTACCTCGAAGGCTTTGTTCCCAAGCTCAAGCCCCTCGCCTTCGCGCTCGACCGCAAGCAGGCCGAGCTGTGTTCGAAGTTCGGGCTTACGGAGGGTCGCTACGAGGTCATCGCGCGCGACACCGTCACCGACGTTGAGCTCTTCCGCGAAGAGAACATCCCGCTCGAAACCGAGCTCTCCACGCTCGGACAGGACTACCAGACCGTCATTGGGGCGATGACCATCGACTTCGACGGCCGCACCCTTCCGCTCCCGCAGATCGCGCCGTACCTTGAGAAGACCGACCGGGCCGTCCGCGAAGGCGCCTATCGAGCGTTAACGACGCGTCGCATCGCCGATGCCGACAAGCTCGACGAACTCTACAGCCGTCAGATCGAACTGAGGCACAGAGCCTCGGTGAATGCCGGCTTCGACAACTTCATCGGGTACACCTTCAAGAGCAAACACCGATTCGACTACGGACCCGAGCACTGCGCCGCCTTCCACGAGGCGGTCGAGAAGACCGTGATGCCCATCGCGGCCAAGCTCGACGCCGAGCGGTGCAAGGCCCTCGGGATCGACGAACTCCGGCCCTGGGACCTCGCGGTCGACCCCGAGGGACGCGAGCCGCTCCGCCCCTTCGACGGCGGCGTGGATCTTGTCAACAAGACCCGGGCGGTGATGCAAGCCACCGATCCGTCGCTCGCCGCGCTCTTCGAACAACTCGGTGACGGGACCAACGACCAGGGCGTGCGCACCGGCGCCAACCTCGACCTCGACAGCCGCATCGGCAAAGCCCCGGGGGGATACCAGGCGATGCTCCACTCGCGCCGGCAGCCGTTCATCTTTATGAACGCCGCGGGCGTCCACCGAGATCTTGAGACGATGGTCCACGAAGCGGGGCACGCCTTCCACTCGATGCTCTGCGCCGAAGAGCCGCTCTTGCACTACCGCGAGTCACCGATCGAGTTCGCCGAAGTCGCCAGCATGTCGATGGAGTTGCTCACGATGCCCCACTGGGGCGTCGAAGGCGGCTTCTACCCCGACCCGGCCGACCTCGCCCGGGCCCAGCGGAAGCAACTCGAAGGCTCGGTGACCACCCTCGCGTGGGTCGCCACAATCGACGCGTTCCAGCACTGGGTTTACGCCAACCCCGGGCACTCCATCGCCGATCGTCACGCGGCGTGGCTCGATCTCGAATCTCGATTCGGCGTGCGCAGCGCCCGCGTCGCGTGGCCCGCGGATCTCGAGCCTTGGCGGTCACGCACCTGGCAGGCCCAGCTTCACCTGTTTGAGGTACCGTTTTACTACATCGAGTACGGCATCGCTCAGCTCGGTGCCCTCGGGCTCTGGCTTCGCAGCGTCAAAGAAGGCCCCGAAGTCGCGCTCGGGGCCTACCGCGAGGCCCTGGCATTGGGCGGGAGCCGCCCGTTGCCCGACCTCTTCGCCGCGGCGGGCCTGCCGTTTGACTTCGGACCCGAAACGCTCGGTCGGCTCGCCGATCAGGTGGGTGCGGAGCTCGAACGGCTGGGAGCATAAACCTCGCCCTGAATAAGTCTTATAGGACGCATCACGCTTCGCCGTCGGTTCAACATTTTTCGCATGAGAGGTGTGATTCGGCGTTCGCTTTCCCGTTCCCGTGGTGCGCGGGGACTGCGCTTGCGACGCGACACGGGAGGCGTTGCGGTGTCACCCCCGCGGGGCACGGCGTGATCGGAGCCTCGGGTCCCGATCAGCCGCCGCGGTGGAGGGTGGCGCCGACTGCGCCCGGGCGGCCTTGGAGGAGGCGGCCTGGGCGTGGCGTCGTTTTAGGCCTTGCGACTCTGAACACTCGCGTTGCCCGGCCTGGTGATCGCTCGAGATCGCCCACCAATCAAGAAATCGTTGCGGCGCTCGACTCTCACCAACTGCCTCAACGGCAGGGGCCCGCCGATTTCGATAGATGATCGGTGCTGCTCAGAAAGTTGCGGACAACCCCATAGAAAGTGCGTGGCAGATCCGCGGCGTGCACCGCTCCATGTATTGAGCGGGTGAACAACCGCTTGCGAGTTGCCCGGGTCGAACGCATCCCCGGGGGTTCCAACTCGATGGTCTTCTAGCCAAGAGGTATGCGAGATGATGAACCTGACGACCCGCCGCGCCGCGGCGGCT
>JBCDIT010000003.1:0-356370 GCA_038748775.1 Planctomycetota bacterium | reverse complement strand
GTGCGGCCCTTCTCGGGTGGGGGGCGGGGGCGTCCGGGGGCTGGGGAGCGGTCTGGGTACAGTGGCGCGCCGGACGGGTGGGGCGGGCGCACGCCTTGAGGGAAGGCCGGAGGACGTCAGGTGGTGGATACCAGCGGACTGCGAGCTTCGGTTGCCGAGGCGATCGAGCACGAGAAGAAGACGGGCACGCTCGCTCGTCTCGTGTTGACCTCCTTTGAGAAGCGATACCCGGGCGAATCGGGCGAGACGCACACCGAACGCACCGAGGCGGTGGTCGGCGTCATCCGGGCCTACGTCGAGGCAATGCCCGAGGTGGTGGACGCCGCCGTCAACGCCGCCGAGCAGGCGGGCGTGCGCGATTCGATCGAGCCCATGTTCGTGACCGCGCTGGCGTACGTGGAGGAAGACCTCGACTTCATCCCCGACAGCCTCGGTCTCGCCGGGCTTGTCGATGACGCCTATCTTGTGCACAACCTCATGCAAGAGATGAGCCAGAGGCACCGGGCGCTCACCGGGAAGGACCTGGTCCCGCCCGCCGCGTCGTCGGAGAGCCAGCGGATCCGCAGGCTGATCGGTGAACCGACCGCAACGCGGCTCGACGTAGCCGTGGTGGCGTTCGCACGCCGTGCGAACGTGAAGGAAGTCGTCGAGCAGGTGTGCGAGCGGATCGGCGGGCGGGGCATCACGATGGAACTACCGGTCACCGTCGCGTTCGGCGGCGGCGCCGACGAGCTTGACGATCTCCCCGATCTCGAACTCGGGGCCCTCGGCGGCTGATCCGGGCTTAGCGCCGGCGGCGACTCAGCATGAGCCCACCGACCGCGGCCAGCGCCGCCGGCCCGGGCGACGGGATGTACGACGCCGTGACGCTCAACGTCTCCGACGTGTACAACGTTCCGTCGAGGGTGATCTCGAACCCGCCCGACGTGGTGTTGATGAAGTGACTGACGTCTACCGCTCCGCCGATCTCGGCGCCGGACGCCCCGGGCCCGGGATCGAACACGCCGACCGCGATGAGCGTCGTCCCGTTCGAGTGCTCGCCCTCGACGAGGTCGAAGAACCCGTCGGCGGGGTCGCCTGTGAACGCGGCCAGCGTGGGCATAAACGAGGATTGGCTGAGCGCGTACTCGCCGTTGAGCGTTTGAAAGACGGCGTCCGAGATCGTCAGCGTGGCGCCGGGGTCGAAGAGCACGATCGGCAGGCCGCCCGAGTTGAGGTAGGTCGAGTCGGCGGCGATTGTGGCGTCGATCTCGAACAACGCCCCGTCAAGCCCGGAAACACGCACCGGGTCGGAGATCGAAGAGTTGAGCGTGCCGGAAATCGTGACGCTGATCGAGGATTGGGCGAGGGCCGAAGGGGCGGCGAGCCCAACAGCCGCGAGGGTCGCTCCGATGAGGACGGCGTGACGCATGGTCGAATCTCCGGTTGGGGCAACTCGGTCGGGAACGACTCCCGATGGCTCGAAGATGCGATCCACGGAGCGTTCGGGCCACGCGAGTCAAGACCTCGATCGAGATCGGGGTCCGGCTGTACCGATCGGCGAGACCCTGAGTAGGAACGGTGAAAGAGTGCGGGCCGGCACGTCGAACTACCGGACCCGACTCAGTGCAGACCGAAACAGATCGTCCGAGCGATCCCGGCCATCAGCACCGACCAGGTGAAGTTCACGAGCGTACCGCCGAGGTAGTAGTTCGGATCGCGTGTGATGTCGCGCTGCCTCACGATTCCTTTGGCGGCAAAGATGATGGCCAGCGCCGGGAACTGATTGAACAGCACCAGCGTCACGACCAGAATGTTCTCACACTTGCCGATGATCCGGCCGGTATCGATCTCGGACTGGTCGGGCGTCGGGTGGCCGGCCTCCGGCGCGTCGGGTGACGAGGTGACGGTGACCGAGCCCGAGTAGATCACGACGGGCGCGTCCTTCTTGTCCCCGACCACCAGCGGCGTGTGCCGAGCGAGTGTCTCGGGTGTCGGAGGCGGCGGTGCGGTTCGCGGTGGGCGGACGATCGCCCGAACCACGAGGCTGCTGCCGGCGAGCACGACCGCGTACGCGAGCGCGATGACCACCGCCCGCCAAACCGGGTCTTCCACGAATGGGCCGAACGTGCTCGTGGCATTCACCGTGCCCGATGATACAAATCGATCTGAACGAGCATGCCCGCGATCGCTTGTTCGGCGGACCGCAGCGTCGCCTCCTTCGCCCGCCTCAGCGTCGCCGACACAGCCTGCTGGCTCACGCCCAACTCCGACGCGAGATCGGCCTGGGTGAATTCCGTGAACGTCCTGGCCGCGAGCGCCGTGACGGTTTCCGTCTTCGTCCACCCATCGAGAATCGCTTGGTGCATCGCCGCCGTGACCTCGACGATCGCCGTCGCACGCTCAATAGCGGCGCCGGACGCGTCGGGAACGGCAATCGCGAACGGCAGGTCGCGCCGCTTCGCCCGAGCGAGCGCCGCCGCGGCTTCGTGAAACGCAGATCCATCGAGCTCGCCGGCGTCCCGTGTGCCGCGAGGCCACACGTCGATCTCCCCCCACGCAACCGCGAACCGAAACCGCTTCGCCGGCTGGCCCGCCTGTCCGTCGAGACCCAGCCGGCGCAGGGCCAGGTTGAGCTCGACGCATGCGTCGAACGCACGCCCAGCGTCGGACACCACCGCCGAGAGTTCGTCGATCCCCTTCGTTAGCGTCATCGGAACCGCGAGCGCGTCCCCGAGCGCTGCATTCGCCGCCTCGATCGCGCCATGGATCAGCCCCGACAACCGCGCGCGGTCCCGAGCGCCACGAGACGCCACGAGATCGGCCAGCAGAACGAGATGGAGATCGGTTCGTTTCACAACACGTACAGGCTGTATATCGATCAACAATCCTCAGAAATTGTATTCATTTCAACAATACTGATCAATTGTATGTCAAAAAACAATGTCTAGGGATTGTTGATCAGAGAGCCGGGTCGGGCTGAAGCCGCGGCGTACCGGGCCTAAACTCGACCCCCTCGGCGCTCTCGGAGAGATCAGCGTCGTTGGCTTCCAGCAACGCAACGGTCCAGAAAGGGCAGGCATGGCGCAGGGCACCATCACGCAGGTCATCGGCTCGACGTTCGACGCTCAGTTTCCCGAGGACCAACTCCCCGAGATCTACAACGCGATCATCATCCAGGACTCGACGTCCGCCGGTGAACTAAGCCTCACCGGTGAGGTCCAGCAGCACCTCGGCGGCGGCCGCGTTCGCGCCGTTGCCCTCGGCTCGACCGACGGCCTCCGCCGCGGCATGGCGGTCACCGACACCGGTTCCAGCGTGTCGGTCCCGGTCGGCGAGAACGTCCTGGGCCGCGTGTTCAACCTCTTGGGCGACCCGATCGACAACAAGCCGACCCCGGAAGGCGCCGAGCGTCGCCCGATCCACCGCTCGGCTCCCGAGTTCACGGCCCTGAACCCCAACACCGAAATGCTCGTGACGGGCATCAAGGTCATCGACCTGCTCTGCCCGTTCGTGCGAGGCGGCAAGATCGGTCTGTTCGGCGGTGCGGGCGTGGGCAAGACGGTCATCATCCAGGAGATGATCGCCCGTGTGGCCCGTGAGTTCGGCGGCTACTCCGTGTTCTGTGGGGTTGGCGAGCGCACCCGTGAGGGCAACGACCTCTGGCTGGAAATGGGCGAGGCGGAGTACACCGACGAGCAGGGCAACAAGGCCAAGGTGCTCGACAAGGTGGCGATGGTCTTCGGCCAGATGAACGAGCCGCCCGGAGCCCGTCTCCGCGTCGCGCTGTCGGGCCTCACGATGGCCGAGCAGTTCCGCGACGAGTCGGGTAAGGAAACCATGATTTTCGTCGACAATATCTTCCGCTTCACCCAGGCGGGTTCGGAAGTGTCGGCGCTTCTCGGTCGTATGCCCTCAGCGGTGGGCTATCAGCCGACGCTCTCGACCGAAATGGGCGAGCTTCAGGAGCGGATCACCTCGACCAGCCAGGGCGCCATCACCTCGGTGCAGGCCATCTACGTGCCGGCGGACGACCTGACCGACCCGGCCCCCGCCACCGCGTTCGCCCACCTCGACGCGTTCGTCGTTCTCGAGCGTTCGATCGCGGAGAAGGGCATCTTCCCGGCCGTCGACCCGCTCGCCTCGACCTCGACGATCCTCGACCCTGCGATCCTCGGCGAGCGTCACTACGCGGTGTCTCAGCGCGTGCAGCAGATCCTGCAGCGGTACAAGGACCTCCAGGACATCATCGCCATCCTCGGCGTCGACGAACTCTCGGAAGAGGACAAGCAGCTCGTGGGCCGCGCCCGCAAGATCGAGCGCTTCCTCAGCCAGCCGTTCTACGTCGCGGAGGTCTTCACCGGCTTCCCGGGTGTGTACACCAGCCTCGAAGACACCATCGACTCATTCGAGCGTCTCTGCGATGGCGAAGGCGACGACCTGCCCGAGTCGGCGTTCATGTACGTCGGCACGCTCGACGACGCTCGCGCCAAGGCCGAGAAGGCCGCGGCTTCGGCGAGTTGATCGCGCCGCGAGCCGAGCTCACGGATCTGACGACAAGCGCTCGATCAGCGGCCCTGCCACTTGGCGGGGCCGCTGTTGTTTTCGGGCGCTCGCATCTGGGATTTCGCTGTGCTCGACCGCGGTATCTTTGTGAAACGGACGGCGTTCATTGGACGCTGTGGCTGAGCGCAGCGAAGCCGCGGATACTGGCGTCTCGTTCGTTTCTGTCGTGACCGCGAGCGTTTGGCGCGGCGGACGCCTCGACAACGAACGACCTCATCGAGAGAAACGACCAAGTCTCGGATCTCGGGCCCGACGCGCCGTCGTGTCGACGTAACCTTGGTTTGGATGTCAGGCGATACACCGAAATCTCGAACGACCGCGCAGGCCGCGAACCCGATCATCCGCACGTTGGAGATCGCCGCCGTGTTCCTCGGTCTCGTGATATACGGTTCTTTCTGGTACGTGTTCAAGCGGAAGCGCCTGAAGAAGCTCACGGACGCGACAACCTTCGTCGATGCCCGAGGCTGGTCTGATGAGAGGGTCAAGCAGCATTGCGAGTCGATCGACTGGCCCCTTTGGCCTTCGATCGTCTATCGCCGCGAACCCGAATTGGTCAGCGGCTTCCCTGAGTTGTCAAAGCACACCCCGCCGCGCACGCTCTTCGAGATCGACCCGAAGAGCCAAGACCTCATCGTCTACTTCACGAGCTTCCGCAGGGACATCCTGAGCTATGCCACCGATCATGACACCGCGATGGCGTTCCTGGGCTCAACAGTCGAGGCACGAAAGTACTACCTGGGCTTCGAAAGCCGGGCGCGTGGCTACGCGTTCCTGCTCAGACCAGTCCGCGTGTTTCAGCCGATGTCTGATGTCAGGTGGTGGCCGTCCGTAGTACTGCCGCGACCGCCTTGGTACGAGCGTTTCTGGCTGATCCGCGACCCAAGCCTTAGAGCATCGAGTCGCGCGGGCGCACGGGGGAGCGTGGTCGGCCACTTCGGCGTCCGGGAGCTTGCTGAGGCAGCCGGCGAAAAGTTCACTGAACGGTTCGGAGTCGCGACACTCGTCGCGGAACGCCTCCACATCGACAGAGACTGGGTCGATCTTCCGAGAACGTGATAAGGCCTCACCGCCGCCGCCGCAGCGCCAACACCACGCTCAACGCCAGCACCCCAACCCCCGATGTTCCCGGCGCGACCAACGACAAAAACCCCGTCCGTCCATCCACCGACGACGACACCGCGGCCGTTAGCCCGTACTCCACGCCGGCTTCAAGCGTGAACGTCATGGAAGACGCGTTGGGCTCGAAGTCGAACGAGAGCAACACCTCGCCGGGACCACGCTCGAACACCAGCCGCCCCGAGTCGAAGATCGGCTCGGCCGTCAGATCCCACGAGAGCACGACGTCGGTATCACGATCGACGGTGAACACCGCGAACAGGTACGCCGCGGCGACGCCCCTGGGCCCCGCCGCCGTGACCTGCGCCAGGAGCGCGTCGGAGCCGAAGTTCGCGATCGCCGAACCTTTGGCGTTGACCACCGATGACGCGAACTCAAACGGCGCCGCGTACGCCCGTTGGTCGATCTCTTGGATGTTCTCGAGGTCTTGGTCGTCGTTCAGCGTTGCCGTATAGGCAACAGCGACCGTCGCGTAGGTGAAGTCGAGTACACCCGCCGAAGCCTGAGCCACCCCGGCGCACAACAGCGCCCCGCCAAACAACGCCGATCGCATCTGCCGCCCTCCAATGACCCGATCAGACGGTGGCACACCGAACCGGCGCAGGCCGACACAATCGGAAAGTCCTTACACTCTTGAGATTGGCTCAAAGCGGCCCGCACCGGGAAGAAGGCATGCAAACCGACATTCGCATACTCACCAACCAAATCATGGTCGGCGCGTTCACCCTCGGACTCGTGATTTTCGCCGGTGTCGCGGTCATGATCACCCTGACATCGTCGTCGCCCGGCTTCGGCGAGCGGGGTGGTGAGGTCGGGATGATCGTCATGGGCGTCGCCGCCGGTCTCTTTGTGGTCGGTCAGATCATCGCGACGCTTGCACGCTCGGGGTCGATCAAGAGTCTCCGCAACCAACTCCCGGAGCTCTCTGAGAGCCGCACCGAGATGGGCATCCTCAACGCGTATGGGCGAGCCGCGATGACCCGGGGCATTCTCGCGCTCGTGCCTGGCATGATCTTCACCGTGGCTCCGTTCCTCACCGGGTCACTCGAAGCACTCATCGGAACCGGGCTGTGCGCCGTGACCGCCCTGCTGTTCCTGCCGACGAAGGGCGGGCTCGAAGCGTTCAGAGCAAAGGTCACGGACGGGTGAACGACGATCAGCGTTTCCGCCGCGCCATCACCGCAAACCCAACCGCCAACGCCATGGCGCTCCCGGGCGTCGGGATGACGGTCAGCACGCGGATAAAGTCACCCGGTGACGATGCCCTGAAGTCGATCGAGAGCGTGCTGCCCGAGATGAGCGAACTGTCACGCTTCTCCAGGCCCCGGTGCTTCGGGTCGCGGTAGTCGACGGTGTCGAGCGCGAAGAGCGAATCGGTGAGACGCAACTCCTCTCGCGTCGTCGCGACGCCGAGGATATCGCCTTCGAACAAGATGTCCGCGTAGACGAGGGCCCCGTTCGCAGGGTCCCACACGACCGCCGTGGAGTTGACGGTGGTTCCCGCCGCGATCGTTCGGTCGCCCAGCACCAAGTCCTGCTCCAGCGTCACGTTCTGCAGTTCGTCGAACGCGCGGAGCGTGAAATCCTGGAAGTTGTTCTTCCCGACCACGCCCGGCGCCGGTGCGACGATCTCGCCGACCGCGTTCTCGTGACCGCCGGTGATCGTGATCGACTGGACGCCCGCAGGGGCGATGGAAACAAAGGCCGCGAACGCGGCGAGGGCGACGTGACGCATCGGGGCGATCCTCTCCGTTTCTCCCGGCGCGGGTCGGATGCCCTCGCCACGAGGCGTAACGGTTCGTTCGTTACCCAACTTCGGTGCGAAGCATCATCCCGCTCATTTCGAGGAGACTCGCCCCCGGAGTGTGCCGGGCAGTCAGCAAACACGGACACGTGGCGTTGTTCTAGGACGAAGCGAGCGTCTCACCGGTGAGGGCCCAGGTCCGATCTGACCGACGGCCGAAGCAAAGCCTCGTTGAGCACAAGAGGCGTCAAAGACTCATCCATCGTCCGGTTCAGCGAGACCATCGAGCAACGCCCGCCTCCACTCCACACTGTGTCGCCATCCAAAGCGGGCCGCCCGTAGTTCAGTGAGCAGTGTTGGCACGATGCCTGTTTCGTCGCTCGAAGCAGTACGCATCAACCGATCGGCGCCTTCTTCACCTTCGTCCCAAGTTCGTTCTGCGTCCTTGACGATCGACGCGGCCGTATCGAGGAGATCTCTGAGTTGATCGGACGTGACGAAGTCGGGTGGGAGCTGATCCCCCGGTTGGCCGAACAACTCGCTCCGGAGCTTCGGAATGTTCTCTGGTGCCTCGACGTACCTTCGATTCAGCCCTTCGAGAAGAGCCGATGTCTCCGTGATCCACGATCGTCGGAATCCGAGTGGGTCATCGGCATCGAGTTCCCACAAGGATTTAATAATCGAAGCTCGGGTGTCGCGAGGGATGCCATCAGCACCGTCCAGAATGCCGTCACCGTTTTCCCGATTCGACAACGCGGCGATTACACCCAACGCGCTCGAAGAGCCATGGATCGTCTGTATTCGCGCCATCGAATCGATCAGTCGGATAAGCGTCCGCGAACGCCGCTCGAAGCGGGGCCAATCGTCGACCATCGCGGCATCAGCCGCGTCGTGAAGCAGGTGCCGCGCGAAACGTCGGAACGCGGCGAGTTCGACGCGCCGCGTCTCCCTGCGTTCGAGCGTGTCTTTGACAGCGATCGGGTGCTCGACGGCGAACCCGTCGGCCATCACGATCGCCTCCGCCTCATCGACCGCCGGCCGGCTGTTGTCGATCGCTTCGCGGATGGAGTCGTCGTCGCACCAACCGCGACACCACGCGTCGTCAGCCGACAGCACGATCCGGCGCCCATCGAGCTGAGCGCAGTACGAAACGCTGCACCTGGGCTCAAGCGTTTCCTCAAGCGTCGGGTGCGAAAGGGCTTCAAGCAGCGCCATCTGCGGCGGCGCCGCGACCGCTGGCATCAAAGCGACACCGATCGTCGTCACAATTCCAATCGCGTCAACCACGGTAGAGTATTGGGGTTGCGCACCCGACGGTTGCACCCGTCCGAGTCAATCCGGTCGCAACTCATCCAGCGTGACGATGTTCCGCCTCAGCGTTGCCCCCCGGTCGGTCCGGATCTCCATCGTCACGCGCGGCCCGCCTTCAGCGTCCCAGTCGACCTCGAGCTTCCCGAAGTTGTTGTAGCGGATCTGGCTCCCGATCCGGTGCCGGTTGACCTCATGGCCGAATACCACCGGTCGGGGGCGGCGGCTCGCTTGCTGTTCTTCGAACGTGGTCGGCGACGAGTTTGTGAGCGCCGAGGCGGTGATGTCGTAGAGCGGGTACCCAACATCGGCGAACGCGCCGGATTCCGCCCTCGTCGGGTCGAGCGCCGAGATCTCAGCCGAGTGCCGGTCGCCCGAGAGGAAGACCACGCCGTTCGCGCCGGTGTCGCTGATCAGCTTGCACAAGCGCCGACGCTCGTGCGGGATGTTGCCCCATTTCTCGAATCTGTGGTCGTTCGCGACGAACTGGATGCTCGTCGCGATGAGACGCAAGTCGGCCAGCTCTTCGAGCCTCGCTTCCAGCCACGCCCACTGGGCGTCGCCCAAGATCGTCGCCTCGGGGTCGTTATTCGGGAGATAGCTCCCGGGGTAGCCGTTCACCCAGCCCGACCGATCGTTCTCGCCCCGGACGAGCGAGCTCCGGAAGTACCGCGTGTCGAGGATGATGAGTTGCACGCGCCGGCCCGATTCGCCGAACGTATAGCTGCCGTACACGCCCTCGGTATCGCGCGCCTCACTCACGCTGGGCTCGTCGAAGAAGTCGTAGAAGTGCCCTTGGCTCTCCTGCTTGCCGACGAACTCCACGCCGGCGTCGTTGATCCCGAAGTCGTGGTCGTCCAACGTTCCGCAGACCAACGCGTTCCGCTTGAGTTCCCGGTACGCAGGGATCACGTCCTGCGCGTCGTACAACGGCTTCATCCGGTCGAGCACGATCCGGGCATTCGCTTCGTCCGAGCCGCCCCGGGGCCTGGGGCTGTCGGCGTAGATGTTGTCGCCCAGCCAGACGAAGACATCGGGGTCGTAGTCGTTGATCGAATCCCACACGTGCTGAGGGAGCGATTGGCGGATGCAGGACCCAAACGCGAAGCGGTCGACGCTCTCGGAAACGATCTTGTCGAGTGAAGCTTCGGTCTCGGGCGTCGCGCGGGGCGCCGAAGCGGACGCGGAACCGACGAGCAGCGCACCAACGCTGAGATTCACGAACGCCTTCATGGCGGATCTCCCCTGCGACGCAAGGGTCTTCGCATCGCAGAGGAGCCTACCGCCGAGAGTCTTCGGGCAATGCCCGAAGGGGATGCAGCCGTCACCGACGACGGCGAACCGTCATCATCGCACCAAGGCCGATCGCCGCGAGCGCCCCCGGCGCCGGCACGACCTCAAACTCGTACGTCAGCGACAACGTTCCGAACTGCGTCAACTCGGAAGCGAACACACTGATCTGACCCGCCGGCGGGGGCGAAACCAAGATGTCAACGAACGGGCCGATGAATGCATCGACAGTCCCGGACCCGGTGAAGAACGAATCGAAGAACGGGTCCGAGGTCAGCGTCGAGTTGATGCTGTCGCCGAACTCGGACGTGATCGGGTCTCCGGGCGTCCCCGGGTCGAAGGGGCCGCCAAGCCCCGGGATGCCCGGACCGAGATCGCCTGTGAACTGCGAGATCAAGATCCCGCCCAAGCCGAAGAACGGCGCCGGCAGCGGCCCATCGTCGTCGTCGTCTCCATCGCCGCCGTTCGGATCGTTGAACGCGAGCAAGACGTTGTGGAACACGTCCGCCGACCAGGTTCCCGAGGCGATCGGCTCATCAAAGAACGACTGAGCCGTCGCTTCGACGAAGAGGTCCGCCTCGTAGTTCAAGGTCACGCCGGTGAGCACGCGCGTGCCGTTCATCGTGTCGAACTGATCAAAGGTGACGTCCTGGCCGAACTGCCCAAGGGTCGAATCGACCGCGATCGCGACAGACTGGGTGATCGACTCCGCCGCGGCTCCGGAAACGAGGCCGGTGACCGCCAAGAGGAGGGGTGTACGCATGGGTCTGGTCCTCACTTATCTACCCGATTGAAGTGGCTTCGCCAGATCAAACGGCGTTCCCTGACGGCTCAAGCCACGATCGCGCGGCACGACAGCCGCCCGCCATCCCTCCGGGCAGCACCGTCCATCTCACGTCCAGCACAGAAGATATCGAGGGAGAGCAGTGCGGAGCAACCCCCGTGGAGAAATTCTGCAAAAACTTTCTCTGCGGGGAGTGTTCCGCTATTGTGGTTCTGTGACCCTGAGCGATCGCACTTCAACGACACCGGATGACTTCGCCGGAATCGCCGTCGACACGTTGCGTGCCGCTCAGTCCGCAATGACCGAGCTTCTGACCGGAGCCGGTCTGGGCGGAGCAAAGGCGGTGGAGGTGGGGCGGGAGTTGGGCCTCGACAAGACGCTCGCTTGGAAGGTTGCTCGGTTCGTCGACGACGAAGACCCCGCTCGGGCCGCCAAGCACCTGCCCGGCCAAGGCGGTGTGGAGATCGTGCTCAAGGCCGCGGCTGTTCGCGGTGTTTCGTCCATGCGGATCGAGGCGGCGCGCGACGCCGACCGACGTCTACGCGCGTTTGTCCGCGAACACGCCGGCGACCGACGCACGTTCGAGGCGATGCTCGCTGGCCGCGAGCGCGATGAGAAACTCGAACTCGAAGAACGTCGCGCGTATTACCGCGCAGGATCAGCGATCTGGGGTGTTCGGGCACGAGCGCAGTTCCTTATGCTCGCTCTGCGCCCGTCGCAAACAGATCAGGACATGCTGGACGGTCTTCAAGTCGGTGGTCTGATCGACCTCGAACGCCTCCGGCCCGACGTGCCCTGGATCGTTCGTCGCCTGCGTGCGTCGACCGATGCCGGGAAGACAATGTTCAAGGTGCGCCGCGAGCCGATTGACCCGCAAGGCCAGACCGAGGGTGGTATGCCTCTGCTGAGTGAGTTCTGCACGAGGCCGCTGCCCCCGATACGACAGACCGAAGCTTCGAACGGTTGGGTGTACGATGAACTGGCGCCGGGCGACGTCGGTCGTGGCGGCGCCGTCCGCATCGTGACCGGCGAGATCTATCGCTCGGCGCTTCCCAGCGTGCGTTCGGAGGACAACACCTATGGGCGCTACATGCTCACGGTCCGCACGCCCGTCGAGCACGTCCAACTCGACGTTCTCGTTCACAAAGGCCTATCGCACTTCGGGCCCGCCGAAGCGTCTGTGTCAGGGTTGCTCGAAGATCGTCCATCATCGGGTGGCGGAGCCGCGAGTCTCGTTGCGCCGAACCCAGCGCAGCGGCTCGGGAGCCCCCCGGCTCTGCGCACTGTTCGGCTCGAGGGGTACGAGGAGATGGTGCGAAGGAGCTTCTCGGCGGCTCGATGGGGCACGCCCGACGCGTACACCGGATACCGCTGCGCCGTCGAGTATCCAGCGGCCCCCTGCGAACTCAGCCTGCGCTGTGAACTGCGAGAACGGTAAGTCCTGAAAGAAAGCGGGCCCTTGGCGTTCGCCAAGGGCCCGCCCTTGTGTAGGTGTCAGGTTCGTTGGACGCGTTACGGGCAGCTGCTCAGGAACGCGTTGATGAACGTGTCGAGGTCGTCGAGGTCGACGATGCCGAACGGCGGCACGAAGTCGACCGACGGGTCGGCGACAAGGAACGCGTTGATGAACGCGTCGACGTCGTTGAGGTCGATGACGCCATAGTTGGGCACGAGGTCGGCGAGGCAGGTCACGACGGTCACCTGGACGCTGTCGACGGCCGTGTTGTTGGCGCTGCTCGCGTCACCCGATTGGTTGGCGATCATGCCCAGGTAGTAGGTGCCGTCCGGGATGTTGAGCGGGATGGTGTACGCGTTGGTGCCCGAGTTGGTTGCGCCGGGCGAGAGGGGGAGCACGCCGGTGGTGCCGAGCGCCCAGTCACCGGTCGAAATCGTCGTGTTGTTGCTCAGACGCATGTCGACGTTGAAGCCCGGGCTTGAGATGTTGCCGACGTTGGAGACGCTGTGGAAGATGTTGATCGTCTCGCCCTTGGCGTAGGTGCTCTTGTTCTGCCAGAGCACCGTGTTGGCCGCGAGGTCGAAGGCCGGCATCGGCTCGGTGTTGAACGACCAGGTGGCGCTGTTGGTCACGGCGCTGGGGCCGTTCGCGACGACGCGCCAGTAGTAGGTGGTGCCGTAGCTCAGCGTCGGGAGGGTCCAGGCGCTGCTCGCGGTGTTGCCGACGAACTCGCCGCTATCCGGCGTCGGATCGGTGCCGAAGTACACGTCGTAGTCGAGCGTGTTGGTCGAGTTGAACCAATCGAGGTTGGCGTTGATCGAGACGTTCGACGAGTTGTTCGATGGAAAGAACAGCGCCGGGGCACTCGGGGCGTCCGGTGTGAGGACTGTCACACGCTGCGCATCCCACGAGTCCGAATCGTCGTTGGCCGAGTTGTTGTCTCCCGGGCCATCGATGATCACGCCCAGGTAGTAGGTGCCCGGGGCCTGGTCCAGCGGGATCGACGGGGCCGGGATGTTGAACGTGCGGGTCTGGTTGGCCGCGAAGTCGACTCCGTTGTAGTTCCAGGTCGCGAGAAGGCGGTCACTGGTCGAGATGTTGTTGTTGGTCGAGAGGTACACCCGGAGCGTGTAGTTCTGCGAGGCGGGGTTGTTGTTGGTCGCGTTCACGATAGAGGCGGTGAACTGGCTGCCGAACGACTCACCGGCCTGGACCGACGTCGAACCGGTGGTACGGACCTGAAGAGCCTCGAGGTCGAACGCCGAGCCGCGCTGGGTGTTCTTAAACGCTTCGAGGTCGACGGTGAACTGCTCCCAGAGCTTGCAGTACTCGCCCCACGAGCTGCGGTTCGAGGTCGAAGCGACGCCGTGCACAAAGCGGTTGGAGCCGTCGATGTAGTACACGCCCGAGCCCGATTGGCCGCCCCACATCGCCGTGTAGCAGCCCGAGCCGGTGTCGATCCGCATCTGATTGTCCGGGCAGCTATCGATGCCGCCGAACCAATAGGTCATGTCGCGGCCGTTGTGGAGCCCCGGGGTGCCGCAGCCCTGCGACGGGTACGACGCGTTGTGGTACGTGCGCCCTTGGATTGATCCGCAGCTACCGCCCCAGGCCCAGCCGAAGGTGCCGGTGAGCGCACCGACGTTGCGGCCGCCGTCCACGCTCTCGTTGCGGTTCACGCGGATCGCCGCGACGTCGCGGTCGAGGTTCCCGCTGTCGACCCAGGCGCTCCCGGCGATGTAGTTCCGCGCGATCGCGTAGCCCCAGTAGTCGAACTCGGTATATGAAGCGCCGGTCGCCCCGTCGCCGTCCCAACCCGGGTAAATCCAGATCCGGGTGGCCCAAGCCGGGTAGTCACGGTTGTACACACAGTGCGCGGCCGTCAGGACCACGCCCGAGTCCTGCATCGTGCCCGAGCAGACGAAGTAATCGAATCCGCCGCTGCCGTTGTCGAACTCCATCAGAAGCTTGACGTTCGCGCGGAACGGGTACCCCTGAAGCGAACCGTCGCTGACGAGTGTCTGGGTGCCCAGGCCTCTGCCGCCGACGGTCCACTCGTCGATCATCTTCTCGTCAGCGCCGGTGAACGCCTGACCGCCCGAGCCACCGATCGCCTCTGTGAACGATTTGGTGACCGGCAGTTCGAGGGTCTCACCGGTCTCCGCGTTGTGGAACATCATCGTTTCGCTCGAGTCCACCCCGAAGCCCGCCTCAAGAATGTTGGGCATCGGCATGTGGGGGACATCCGCGATCGGTGGGTGCTGGGGAGCCGCGATAGCCCGGTCGCCCGGGCCTTCCTGAACAGGCACAATTTCGTGCTGGCCGTCCGCCGGTGAGACGGGCATGCCGACCGACGCCCGGGCATTTTCGACACGGCTGTCCGTGGCGAGCGGTCCACCGGCAATAGCCGTGGCGGCGAAGCCGAGGAGTGTCGATGCGACAACCCCGGCACCGATGCGGTGCTTCATCATCTTGGTATCCACTTTCCTTGTTCCCCTTGAACGATCTTCCCGGCACAAATCCCCCGAGGATTGCCAGGGGACTCACTCTACAGAACTGAGCGACGAGTACCGGCGTCACTCTCTAGAGTTCTGTGATGATCTAGCGGAAAAGAGGTCCTCGATGACCAGTATGGTCATCTGACTTGCCCAAAACTGGGTAAGAACAAGGCTCGGTCGGGGAAGAACGGGCGTTGGAGTGTCTTCACTGATCGTGTAGCGCCACGAATTCAGCTTTCTCGACCGGGAGCCCGCTGGATTGACTCCGGCGCGGGTTCCGCAAGCGAGTGTGCGGCCGGAGGCCGCTACGGAGCGATCGAACCTGCTCTAGACGTTCGCGACAACCCGTTCGGCCTTCTTCGCCTCGAGCAGTGCTCGGGCCTCGCCCGCCAGCCAGAACGAGCCGGTCACCAAGATTAGGTCGTCTCGGCCGACGGCCCGGGCCGCGGTGTTGATCGCTTCCTTGGCGGTCGGTTCGACCTGTGCCATCTTGCCGGTGAGATCCTCAAACCGGGTGCGAAGCTCGCTCGGGTCCATGGCGCGGGGGTTCGTCGAACTCTTCGTGAAGATGATCTTGTCGGCGCCGCGACCGATCTCTTCGAGCATCTCGTCGATGTTCTTGTCCGCCGCGCACCCGAAGATCACGACCATCGAGTCGCATCGCAGGTGAGCGCCGATGCCCCGGACCAGCGCCTTCACGCTGTCGCCGGTGTGCGCGCCGTCGACCATGATCGGGGGTTCTTCCCACACGATTTCCATGCGACCGCGTCGAGGCGTGGACGAGAGACCCCGCGCGACGTCCCGCTCGGGCGCGTCGAAGCCCTGTGCCCGGAGCTGGTCAACGACCGCGAGCGCGAGCCCACAGTTCGGCGCCTGGTGCTCGCCGAGCAGCGGTACAGGCAGGTGCTCGTACGCCGAGCGCTCGCTGCTCACACACACCCGGGCGTGGGGCCCCATGCCGTGGCTCGCCTCGAAGCGCGACGAGTAGTCGATGTCTTTGCCCAGCACGAGGAGCGGAGCGCCGACCGTCGCGGCGTGTTCCTTGAGCACCGCGAGCACGCCCTTAGACTGAGGCACCGTGACGACGGGCACTCCGGGCTTCATAATGCCCGCTTTTTCCGCCGCGATCTCCTCGACCGACTCGCCCAGGATCGCCGTGTGCTCGAGCTGGATTTCGGTGATCCCGCAAACGGTCGGCTCAACGATGTTGGTCGCGTCGAGCCGCCCGCCGAGGCCCACTTCGAGCACGGCCAGATCGACCGCTTGCTCAGAGAAGTGGACGAACGCCATCGCGGTTGTGAGCTCAAAGTACGTCGCGTCGCCGTGTTCGCCCGCGATGTCCTTGGCCGCGTCGCGGCACTTGCTCAGGCAACGGATAAACGATGATTCGTCGATCGAGGTGTCGTTGATGCGTGCACGCTCGCGCACGTCAACGAGGTGGGGGCTCGTGTAGAGCCCGACCGTCAGCCCGCATGCACGCATGCAACTGGCGATCATCTCGCACGCCGAGCCCTTGCCCTTGCTGCCGGCGACGTGGACGACTTTGACCGCGCTTTGCGGATCGCCGAGTTCGGCCATCAACGCCATCATGCGGTCCAGCTTGAACGTCTCGGCCGAAACCCTCGTCGGGCGGACGCGTTCGATGTTGACGCGGTCGTCGAGGTACTTCAGGGCGGCGGAATAGCTGCTGAACGGGCGGAACCGGCGCTTCTTCTTCGGCGCTGTTTCGATCACGCTTGCTGTTTGCGTCGACCCGACCGATGTTCGTCGAGCGGTGCCCTGTTCTCGATCCATGAGACCAGCCCCATCGCCACAACCCGTCGACGCCCGGCACGGACCGGGGCCCCTTCAGGCAAACCGTAGTCACCACACTACGGCACCTCCCGCGATCAGTTCGACCTCAAACTGTTCCAGCAGCGAGGATTCAGGCTCAAAATTAACCAGAACAGGGGGTCTTTAGCCGCGATTCATCGCCTCGACCATGTCCGCAACCGCGGCGCGAAGCCCGACGAAGACGGCGCGCGACACAATGGCGTGACCGATGTGGAGTTCACGGACCTGGGGCAATCCCGCAATACCCCCTACATTGGTGTAGTTCAGTGCGTGCCCCGCGTTGAAACCCATGCCCGCCTCGGTGATCGCGGCTCCAGCCGATCGCACCCGCGCAAACTCCTCAGCGAGCGACTCATCACGGAAATCACCCCCGCATCGCTGGAAGGCGTGCGCGTACGGACCGGTGTGCACCTCGCAGATGTCGAAGCCGGCCTGGGCCGCGGCCCGGACCTGGACCGGATCGGCATCGATGAACGCGCTCACGGTTAACCCAGAACCGCTGAGCTCCTGAACAACCGAGGTGAGCCTCGGGAGCTGGCCGGCGACGTCGAGGCCGCCCTCAGTGGTCACCTCGTCGCGACCTTCGGGCACAAGCATCGCCGTGTGTGCATGGCTGGAACACGCGATCTCGACCATCGCGTCGGTCGCCGCCATCTCCAGGTTGAGCTTCACACGGACGAGCTCGGTGAGCAGGCGGAGGTCGCGGTCTTGGATATGCCGCCGGTCTTCGCGGAGATGGATCGTGATCCCGTCGGCCCCGCCGAGTTCCGCCTCGTGGGCGCCGCGGACTGGGTCGGGCTCGCCGATGCCGTCGGTACCGCGGTATCTCGCTTGCCGGAGCGTGGCGACGTGGTCGATATTGACTCCAAGGAGCGGCATGGCGCGATGGTAGAGCCGTGCCCCATGGGGAGTCGCCTCCGTTGGCGAGAGCGTCTTCACTGAACGTGTAGCGCTTCGACGCCAGCTTTCTCAACCGGGAGCCCGCCGGATTGACTCCGGCGCGGGTTCCGCGAGAGAGTGTGGGGCCGGAGGCCGCAACCGAGCGATCAAGCCTGCACTATGCAGCGCGCCCAGCGCCCTTTGAGGCGTTATCGAGCGCCGCCTCGTGAGCCTCGAGCGTCTTGTTGACGACGCGTTCGAGCGAGCAGGTGCTGGCGATGGCCTGCGAGGCTGCCGCTCCGAGCATGTCGCGCCAGTCCGAGTCGGGGATGACGCCGGCGAGGGCGTACGCGAAGCTCTCGGCGCTGCCCGGGACGATGACTCCGGACACTCCGTTCTCGACATGCTCGGCAAGCCCGGGGCTGTTGGCGACAACAACCGGAGCCCCTTCGGCCATCGCTTCGAGCAGGGGCCTCGGGTTGGTCTCGAAGCTCGACGACAGCAAGAAGCACGTACACGAACGGAGCCGCTGCGTGACTTCCTCGTGCGGGCGATGGCCCAGGAAGTGCACCGGCGCATCGAGTTCTTTGGCGAGTTCGGTGAGCTCCATCCGCAAGGGTCCCTCGCCCAGCACGTCGAGCCGAGCGGCGTCCCCGAGATCGGCGGCGAGCGCCGCGGCCGCCCGGACGAGTCGGTCGATGCGTTTGCGAGGCACGAGCGAGGCGCAGGTGAGCAGCGTGGATGGCTCGCGATCGGCGGCTGGCGTCGGTGTATCGGGCGCGAGCACGAAGTTGGGAACGACGAAGGTGCGCGCTGGGTCGACGCTGTGGCGCCACGTCAGGTCTTCGAGCATTTTCGGCGTCGGACCGATCACCGCCTGTGCGGTCCGGCTGATGCGCCGCTCGACGCCGCCGGCCGTGACGCAGTCGGGCGTGTGGGGGCCTTGCTCGGTCGCCAATACACGGCTCGGCAGGTACCCCCCCCGGGCGACCAAGCCGACGGTGTAGCCGCGGTCACGCAGCGCAGGCACGATCAACTCCGAGATGCCCGCGTCGTCGAGCTGCATCGTCTGGACGACGACGTTCGCACCGTTGGGCGTGCCCCCGCCTTCGATCGATTGGCAGACCCGCTCGATCACGTCGGCGTCCGACCGCGCTTCGCCACGGACGAGCGTTGGTACGACATCAAGCCAGGCGTCATCGGGATTGCGGATTTCCTGAGCCGCCAAGAGGTCGCGTTCGGTGCCGTGCGTGACCATAACAATGGTCCCGTACCGTTCGTGAAATGCCTCGAGCATGGTGCGCTCGCGTCCGAGTGTCCCTCGGTCGCGCCACTCAATGAGCGTTCGGCCGGCGGGCAAGATCAGGACGAGTGCATCGTGAGCGTTCTTGTTCACGTCCAAAATCCCCTACAGGGGGCGGCTCGGAGCGACCGAAGATCGTTCGCCCTCACGCTTTGTCTCGTCGGCCGGTCGTCGGCGGGACTCCAGCAGCAAGAGGGCGATGCACCGGCGTGATCCGGTCATCCGGTACAGACTGACCCCGATTCAAGCTAAGCTGGTAACCCGGTGAGTCGGCTCCGTTTGGTGAGTTTCGATCCGGGGGTCTCCGCGTGGCGCACATCGATCTAATCGTTCCGATTCAACCAGGCGATAGCGGGGTCGATGCGTTCGTCGCGGCGCTCGAAGCGCACGAGGACACCGTCCCGCTTTCGCTGACCCTCGTGGCCCCACCCGGCGTGGACGTGCCTCAGGCTTCGGAGCGGGTCCGGGGCGTCGTGTGCGAGCGAACCGCGGCCGATGAGGCCGGGCTCGAAGCCACGCTGACCGCCGCCGGGCTCGACGCATCCGTCGGAACCCACGCTCTGGTGCTCCGGACGAGCGATCGGCTGGTCCCTGGAGCGTTGGGCGTGTTGGTGCGCGCCGCGAGCCGAAACGGCCCCGCGGGCGCTATCGGCGCGTGGGTGGCCTGTGATGACCGGGGCCGTCCTGTCGGTCCGGAGGCCGACGCGCCGGGCGAGGCCGCCCGCGTCGGTCTCGAGGTCTTGCTCGACGGCTATACGCCTGCGTCGTGCGCGGTTCTCATCGATCGTTCGTCGCTCGATACACGCCGGCCGGCGCCGACGCTGGGCGAGGCTTCGGCCCTTGACCTGCTGCTCAGAGTGGTCGAGCAGGGCGATCGTTTCGCCGCGGTTCCGAACCTCGTTGCGATGCGTCGCGCCGCGTACGGAGGTGTCCAGTCGCGATGGGCGTCGCTGACCGAGTCGATGACGAGCGTCATTCGTCGCTCGTTCAGCCGAGCGGCGACGCTGGGCTTCGAGGCGGCCGGAGTTGATCTGAGCGAAGCCCGCGAGCAGGCCGCGGTTCTGGCGCTCACGATCCGCGTCGCCACCCGGGCCGCGCTCGCCGACTCGGACCCGCGCTGCGCGGCGGCCACCGAGTTGCTCCGCCCTGTTGCGACGCGCGATTCGATCACGCCCGAACTGGCCGCGTGGGCCGCGGCCGACGCGTTGCGTCGGGGCGATGGTTTCACACCGGCCATCGACGGCGTGTCCGAGCGGCTCTGGTCCAGGCCGGTTCGAGGGTGGTGGAGCCGGTTCGTGGGTGAACGCTGGGCTGAAAGGCACCTGGTCGATGTCGGTGCTGGTCTTCTCGCCCAGCAACTCGTGTCAAGGGCGGCGATCGCCAAGGCGACGATGGCCGATCTCGCCGGTCTGTGGTCCCCCGGTGAGCGCTTCTACGTCGCAGGGGACGGCGCCGCGGCGAGAGCGATGGCGGCGCACGCCGCGAAGGCGGGGTGTTTCGTCGAGGTGCTCACCGAGCCAGGGGCCCGTCTCCAGGCTTCGGACGTTGTGCACGCGAACCAACTCGACAAGGGCACCATCGAGATCATCGACGCGGATGCCCAGATCGGGGTGGATGCGCCGCTCGTGGTCATCGATACCGAATCGCCGTCCTGGCTCGCCCGATTTGCGGGGCGTCCCAACCTCGTTCGGTGGTCTGCGAGCCGCGGCCGGCTGGAGCAGCGTGCAACCTCGCGATTGGCCTCAGCGTGGGCGCAGCGCGAGTCGGCGTTGGTCTGAGTTCGACCCCGGCCCGCCTGCGGCCCGACTCCGGGGGGCGTCAGTTTCACGGATTCGGGTCGGTCCGTCCGATGCCAAGAGCGATGTCCGACACCTCCGCGAGCCCCGATACGTCCCGAAAGATCCTCTCGTCCGAGGACCTGCTTGAGTTCCGGGCGTTGGCCCGAGCCGAGGGGCGGCGGGTGGTGCATTGCCACGGCTGTTTCGACATCGTCCACCCGGGCCACGTCCGGCATCTCAAGTATGCGAGGGCCCAGGGAGACGTGCTTCTCGTGTCGATCACTGCTGATGCTCTGATCGCCAAGGGCGACGGACGACCCCTCATCCCCGAGGAACTCCGGGCGGAAAACCTCGCGGAACTCGATTGCGTCGATTGGGTGTACATCGAGTCGCGCCCAACGGCGGCCGAGTTGCTCGAAGACGTCCGGCCCGACATCTACATCAAGGGCCGCGAGTACGAGACCAATTCCGATCCACGGTTCCGGGCGGAACGCGAGACCGTCGAGCGGCACGGCGGCCGGGTGGTCTTCAGCTCGGGCGACGTGGTGTTCAGTTCGACGGCCCTCATCGAGAGCCTCGCCGGCGAGGTTGGGCGTTCAACCGATCCGATCCACAGGCACCTCCGCCGCGTGCTCGACCGGCCCGAGGCGGACGAGTCCCGTCTGAACGAGCTGATCTCGGGTCTTCGTGGCCAGCGGGTGCTGATCGTCGGCGAGATGATCCGCGATACCTACGTGTTTTGTGACCGCCCGGATGTTGCCGGCGAGAGCCCGATGATGACGCTCCGGCCGGTTGAACATCGCTGCTTCGACGGAGGCGCGGCGATCGTCGCCCGCCACGCCGCCGCCCTCGGTGCCCGCCCGACGTTGATCACGGCGCTGCCCGACGACGGCTCGGGCGAGGCGATGCAGGCGAGGCTGTCTGGAGAGGGGATCGAGGTCCGGGCTGTGCTGTCGCCCGCCAAGATCCCGGAGAAACAGCGCTTTCTCATCGGCACCTCCAAGATGATGAAGCTCGATCTGGTCGAGCCCGAGGCGGTCGACGCGGCTCGGCGCGATGAGCTCTCGAATCTGGTCGTCGATGCGGCGAAGACCGTCTCGGGCGGGTACCACGCCGCGATTCTGGCAGACTTCGGTCTTGGTTTGCTCACGTCGGCGGTTCTCAAGCAGCTCTGCGAGTCGCTGAGGCCGCTCGTCGGTGTCCTCGCGGGCGACGTCAGCGGGCGCCGCAGCTCGCTTCGCGCGATGCGTGGACTCGATCTGGTGACGCCCAGCGAGAACGAGCTCCGCGACGCGTACGCGAACCCGGCCGACGGGCTCCCGGCGGTCGCCTGGCGACTCCTGAAAGACACCGGTTCGTCTTCGGCCATCGTGACGCTCGGGGCCGAGGGACTGATCGCGTTCGGGAAGACCAAAGGCGGCGCGGACGAGCCTTGGCCGACGAGGGTCACAAGCGAGCCGGTGCCCGCCCTGACGCCCCACGCCGTGGATGCCCTCGGGTGCGGCGACGCGTTGCTCTCGGTCGCGACGCTCGCGTTGTCTGCCGGGGGCGGGCTGCTTTCCGCGTCGGTGCTGGGCGCGATGGCCGCGAGCGTGCAGGCTCGGACGCTGGGCAACATCCCCGTCGATGCGTCGACGCTTCGGCGTGAGCTGAGGCGTGTCGCCGGGGCGACGCTCGCGTTCCGCTCTCCGGCGCTGATCGAGGCGCAGCAGGCGTCCTCGGGCGACCGTTTCGCGATGTGAAACACGTCGGTTGGCGACGCAGACGGGATCGGTCCGATACCGAGCGCGATGCTGGTGTCTCACCGTTGATCTGACCCCTCTGGAGCGCCCTTTGATCGCGTTTGTCCTGCCCACGCGCGACCGACCGAGCGACCTGGCCAGGACGCTCGCCGGTATCGACGCCCTGGGCCTCGGACCCGACGACGCGGAGGTCATCGTCGTCGACAACGCTTCACGCGTGACCCCAGAAGTCCCCAGCCTGCTCTCGCGCGGCGTCCGCGTGACGCTCCTCGACCGACCGACCAACGAAGGCGCGGCGGCCCGCAACCACGCTGTTCAGGCCGCGGACGCGAGCCGCCGGTGGGTCGTGATGCTCGATGACGATTCTCACCCGCTGCCCGATCGCACGCCGACGGCGGGGCCGAAGTTCCCGGGCTTCCCGCAACGGCTCGAAGCCCAGCCCGACGACGTGTTCGCGGTGATGGCCGACATCCATCTGGGTGAGGCGAAGGACGGGGCGTCCAAACGCGAACGGGGCGGGTTGCCCGAGGTGTTCGTCGGTTGCGGTGTTGCGATCCGCCGCGACGCGTTCGAGCGGGCCGGCGGGTACGACCCGAGCTTCGGCTTTTACGCGGAGGAGTACGACCTCGCCGCCAAGCTCATCTCCGACGGCGGGCGAATCGAGTTCGATCCCAACTGGCGTGTCGTACACCACAAGAGCGATTCCGGGCGTGACATGAATCTCATCGTCGAGCGGCTCGTGCGGAACACCGCTTGGGTGATGCAGCGCTACGCGCCGGAGTGCGACCGCGAGGCAGAGATCGCAAGAGTCGTCGAGCGGTGCGAGTTCATCGCTGGCAAGGAGGACGCCGCGGCGGGATTCGAGCGGGGGATGGCGGAGATGACGCGGACGATCGGGGCGCAGGAGCGACGCCCGATGGACCGCGAGTGTTGGGATCGGTTCACCGGCAGGGCCGCGGTACACGAGGCCCTCGCGTTCGCCTTTGCCGGCGAAGCACCGGCCGAGGTGTCTGTGATGCTGGAAGGCAAAAACGCGTTTGTCATCGCGGACGCGTTGCGAGAGCGAGGCGTCGAAGTTCACCGGGGCGTCGCTCGCCCGGGCGTTCCGATGGTGCTGGGCACGATGAGCCCGGGGCCGATGGTCGATGGGCTCGAGCTGTTCGAGCCGTTGGGCCGGCGCGTGGTGGCGCCGTGGCGCCGGGCGGATGAAGTCGTGCGAGCGGGCCGGGCGATCGATCGGAGCCGCGACGATCGGCGTCCGGCGGAACTTCTGGGCGTCTAAGCCAGATTTGGTCGCTCCGTAGCGGCCTCTGACCGCACACTCGCTTGGGGAAGCCGCGCCGGAGTGAATCCGGCGGGCTTCCGGTGGCGCAAACCTCACGCCCGACGCTCCAACCTCATCGCAAAGCCTCAAGTGTCCACGTGGGTTGTGGTTCGCTTCGTCTCAGGCGACGAACAACGAGCCCGCGGCGCGAGCTAGGGATCTCCTAGGCCTCCGTTTCTCTGGCCTCTACGTTTCTCACGCGCCGGCGAGCAACGAAGGACCGCGAAGTCAGGAAGGACGCTCCGCTCGGGAGATCTCTTGCTCGCGCCGCGGGCTCGTTGACATCGCGACGCTTTCGGACACGGTGCGTCACCTCGCTACGATTTCACTTTGGCTGATCAAAGTTCAGTCGAGCGAGATCCGCCCGCGGAGCATGAGCCGGGCTTTCGGGCGTCGAAACCCGGCGTCGAACAAGACCTCCGCGAGTTCCCCGGGTGTCTGGTAGCTGACGCTGCCGTCGAGCCGGTACGGAAGGTCGCCTCCGGAGTCGAGCCGGCTAAGGTCGAAGTCTTCGGCGCTCACGGTGACCGGCAGCCGGAACGACTGCGTGCCGAACGCCCTCACCGTTGCCTGGGGCGATCGCTCGCCTTGGAATACGCTCACGCCGTCGAGTTCCAGTTGGTACCTCGTCTCGCGCAGAGGCAGATCGACATCGTTGCGGTTGTTCGCGGTGATGGTGAACGTGAGCACCGAGGCCTGCGCCGAACGTTCGGTTTCTTGGACCGCGACCACTTGGAAACGCGGCGCTTCGTAGGTTGAGCACCCACCCAGGAGAGCAACGGACCAAGCCAGCGTCAGGGCGAGCGTCAGGGTGAAGGCGGCGCGATCGGTCTTGACCATGCCGCGAGGGTAGCGGGTTGACCGGTACCTTCGCCGGCGGCAAGGACCGTCCAGCGCTCGTCAACCCCGCTTTCGAAGGCAGGCAAGGCGTGCACGAGGTCTGGCACGCCCTTGTGGTAATGGTGCCAGTGGAGGGTGACCAGCGCGAGCACGCAGAACCCAACGATGGCCCCGCCTTCGGCGATCGGCTTGTGTCGCAGCACCGCGAAGACGAGCACCGCTGGGATGATGGTGACCAGTTTCCACGCCGCGAGAAGCCCGGCCGAGCCCTGCTCGATCACCCAGCGGGCGAGCGGGTTGGACTCTGCGAGTCCGATCTCGCTCACCCAGACGAGCGTGATGAGCAGATCCGCGACGCTCATAAGGACGATCGCGACGAGCAGGTACATCACCCGCTTGGATCGGTCGAGCCCTCCGAGAACGGGGAACGCCCCGGGGAGCCAACGGTTGGATTGTCGGAGCATTGTCAGTAACACGAGTGTGCCCTGCGACCAGATGTAGGCGCGGCTATCGACGCCACGAGGACGCCTCTGAAGCCCGACCACACGAAAGGGTTGTCATTCGGGTCGCTGGCGACGATCCGAGTCGGTTCCCGGGCGTACGGTCCTGCGTGGAGCAACGCGCCGAACGGGCGTGGTCTTCACCGGTTATGACGCCGGTTATGGGAGAGCGCATGGTCCGGAACCGCTTCGTGCAAAGACGGTTGGGCGTGCTGGTCGGCCTGGTCGCGTTCGGACAGCTGTGTGCTGCGCAGCTCGAACAGCCGGCGTTCGTCGACGACGCACCGATCGCTCGCGACACGCTCCGCGGACTCGGGGAACTCATCGCGCGCGGCGGGAAGGCGGAGGCGGCGCGTGCGCTCCAACGCCTGCTCGACGAGCACGGGTCAAGGGTGGTCGAAACCTCGGGTGACCCCGACGCGTTCCGATCCGTCCGCTCGGCGGTACACGAGCGTCTGCTTTCAGAACCGGCGCTGCTCGAGACGTACGCCGAGGTGTTCGAGCCGCGCGCCGCGCGTCAGCTTGAGGCGGGCGACCAAGCGGGCGTCGAGGCATCGTTGCTGCTCACCCCGAGCGGGTACGAGGCGGCGCTGCGTGTCGCTCAGGATCACTTCGAGAGTGCGCGGTTCGCCGCCGCGTGGCGCACGCTCGCGCAGCTCGACGGTCACCCCTCGAGAACCGGACGCGCTGCCGGTGAGGCGCTCGACATGGCGCTGCAGATCGCGGCGTATCGCCCGGCCGACGACGCGCGGAGCGCGATGCTCAAAAGGTGGGCGCGCGACTTGGGGCGCACCGCGGCGCCGGCCGCCCCGATCGAAGCGCCGCCGGCGGCTCTGGTTCGGGGTACCGAGCCACTCGCAGGCGGACCGCCCGTCGACCTGGGTGGTGTTGTGTCGCGCCCGCTCGCGGCCGCTCCGCTCGGAATCGCCTCGAGCACGCCCTCGACCCGCCAGGCGACGCGGCGCGGTTCGCAACAAACGGTCGCTCGCACGCTGCCTCTGCTCGTCGGAGATCGGGTGTACGCCTCCGACGGCGTCAGCGTTTCGGCGTGGGACCGGTTCACGCTGAGGCGGCTCTGGAGCGTTACGCCCGAGCTGGGGTCGAGCCCGCTCTCGGACACGTCGTCGTCGCTCAACCGCACGCACCACCTCGCGTTCGCGGGCAACGTCCTGATCGCGCTTACCTCCCCGCCGATCCCTTCGGGACGAGGTGTGCGCGCCCCGGCGGTCCACGCGATAGAACGATCGTCCGGCGGGGTCGTCTGGTCGGTCGATCCGGCGACGATCGACGAGAGGCTCGAGGGCGCTGACGTGATCGGCCCCGCGATCGTCGAGGGCGACACCGTTGTCATCTCGCTCCGCAAGAGCGTGAGGTCGAGGCGGCTCATCAGCACCTGGATGGTCGGGCTCTCGCTCGCCGACGGCACGGCGCGCTGGGTGTCGTTGATTTCGAGTGCCGGGTCGCTGCCCTACCAGCAAGGCTCGACCGGATCGGAGGCGGCGCTTGGGTCCGAGGGGCTCGTGTACCGGGGAGACGACATCGGTGTCGTCGCGGTCGTCGAGGCCGCAACCGGAAGACCCGTTTGGGTGCGCCGGCTCGAGGGCGTGGACAGCCGGGCGACGCGCCGGGCGGGGGGACGGAGATTCCCGTCGGCACCGGTGCTCTCTGGTGATCGGTTGATCATGCTGTCGAGCGACGGTCGGCGCGTTCTTTCATTCGATGCGCAAACCGGCGATCCGGGACCGGTGGCCGACGTGGCCGACGTGGGGCCCTTTGCGCGGCTGACGTTGGTCGGTGATCTTCTTGTCGCGCAGTCCACAGACCGTGCGGTCGTGCTCGATCCGAACGCTCTGGACGCAGGCGCCGGCGGGTTGGTGCGGTTCAACGGCGCCCGTCGAGCGCCGGTGGGCGTGCCAACGGCGATCGGAGATCGCGTGCTCTTTCCGGTGACCGCGGGCGTGTTGGTCATCGATCCGAAACGGTCGACCGAACAACTGATCGAGCTCGACGCGTCCGGGCACACCGTCGCCGCCGACGGTCAGCTCGTCGTCGCGTCGGCGGTGGGGGTCCACAGCTATCTGGCGTGGGACGCCGCGGCGGGCGTGCTGAGCGAACGGATCGCGGCCTACCCGAGGGACCCCTCGCCAGCCACGACGTTCGCGGAACTGGCGTACAGCTCGGGACGGTTCGAACAGATCCTCGGCGCGATCGACAGCGCCGTCGCGGCGGTGAACGTGTCGGGCGTCGCGGCGGGGGAAGACCTCGGGCGCGAGCGGCTGTTTAACTCGATCCGCGCGATGATCGAGGCGAGCCAGAGCCGATGGGACGCCGACCCGGACGACGCCGTCGAGGCCCGGGTGATCACCGACGCAGGCTTGCTCCGTGACCTCATCGATCGGCTGACCCGGCTCGCGACGGGGCCGACAGAGCGCGTCGCGGCCTTGCTCGCGAGGGGTCGGTTCAACGAAGCCTCAGGGCGCGCCGCCGCCGCCCTGGAGTCATATCAACTCGTGCTCTCGGACGAAGAGCTGAGCGCCGCGAACTGGCGGGGGGCAGGGCTGAGCGTTCGCGCCGAGTTGGAAGCGTCGCGGCGATTGGACCGACTGCTCTCGGCTGGGCCTCCGTCGCTCTACGAACCGTTTGACTCGGAGGCTGAGCTGAGGCTCGGGACGCTGGCGCCCGACGCATCCGCGCGCGACATCGAACGCGTCGCGAGGGCGTACCCGGCGGCGCTCTCGTCGGTCGAGGCATGGCGACGCGTTGCGGAAGCGCACGAACGGTCGGGGCGTACGCACGAGGCGGCCAGGGCGGGCCGCGCCGCGCTCGACGCGGCCGCTCGCTTGCTTAGGCTCGGTCGCGAGGTCAACGACGATGAGATCGGGGTCGCCTCGAGTTGGCTGCTCGTGCGGCTCGTCGCGACGGGCCGCCTCGACGAGGCGGCGAGGCTCGTGCAATGGGTTCAGACCTCGTTTCCCGGCGCGTCGCTGGACGTGCAGGGCGCCGGCGCCGCCGACGCGGCGTCTTTGCTCCGCGAGTTGTCCGAGCGGCTCGCATTGGCCGAGCGGGAGCCGCGTGTCGGTCCGCGTCCTCGGATCGACCAGGCCCCCCAACAGATCAGTGGGTACCTGCTCGAGCCGGTGCACTCGGTGACCGCCTCGGGAACCGACGTCGGTCGGAGTTGGGCCGACGGCGCGTTGGTGATGGACAGCGTCAGCGGGTCGCTGCGCTTCGTTGGCCCGAGCGAGGACGGCGCCGGCGTCGAGGCCCGCTGGAGCGTGCCTTGGGAGCGTGATCCGATCTTGCTCAGGCGGGACACCGGGACCGCGTGGATGATGACGCCCCACGAGGGCGGCGGGGTGCGTGTGCACCGGGTGTCGCTCGCCGATGGCGCGATCATGTGGTCGACGCCGCCCTGGGCCGAACTGGTCGGCGATCTCGTGTCGGCCGATCCTGCGATCGCCGCTGGTGAAGGACCCAGACGCATCTCACCGCCGATCGGGCTCAACGTGAATCACCGCCAGGTCGTTGTGACCGGTGACGACCAGACGCTGGTGCTCGTCGAGCGAACGGGGCGTGTCGTCGCGATCGACGCCGGCCACGGAGCGCCGCTTTGGCGTGCCGCGATGCCGATCACCAGGGTCTTCGAGGCCGATGTTCTCGAGGGCGCACTCGTGCTCGCCGGCGAGGGGCCATCGATCGACGATCTCGAAGGCGTCGGAGAAGGGGCGCTCGTTCCGGGTGGTGGGTTGGTGAGTGCGCTCAGCATCATCGACGCGCGCAGCGGCGAGATCATGTCCTCGCGAGACCTCGGGGACGATTCGGTGTTCTGGGCGAGACTCATCCCGGGCGGGGTGCTGCTCACCGGGCATGACTCGCACATCTCCGCGCTCGATGTTTCGAGCAACCGGGCGCTGTGGCGGCTCGACGATCGCCAGTTTGCCGGCGCGACGGACGCGTTCGTCGAGGGCGATCGGATCTTCGTCCGGAGGCAAGACGGTCGGTTCGGCCTCGTCGAGGCCTCGACGGGTCGCGTGCTCCGGGGGCTGCTCCAAGACCGGGGGCGATTGGGCACCCGCCCGCCTCTGCGGGTTTACGCCAGGAGCGGGGCGCAAGGGCAGCGGGGGGGGCTCACGTTCGCGACAACCACCGGCTACGCCGTGTTCGACGTCGACGGGCGCGTCGTCGGGCTCGACGCCCTCGGGCAGGCCAGCGGCGTCGTACCCGCCGCGGCCGGTCGCGATCACGCGATCACGTTGCAGACACGCGACCCTGGCCCGGCCCAAACCGACGGCCCGGCGTTCAGTCTTCACGTCCTCGATCGTGGGTCGGGGAGGCTGCTCTCGTCGACTCCGATCAGTCTGTACGGCCTCGTAAGACGAGTGGAAGTGATCGACGGGTTCGCGCTTTTGGGGATCGCCGATCTGGTGACGGTGATCGAATTCCCGACGTCGGGCGACTGAGATCTAAAGTGCCTTCGCTGAACATGGAGCGTGACACGTCCGGGTTCCGCAAGCGAGTGTGCGGCCGGAGGCCGCTACGGAGCGGTCAAATCTAGGTCTTGGGCTCGACCGTGCACTCGAGAGCCCCGATCTTGCTGACCCGGCGCTCGTGACGCCCGCCCTCAAAGTCGGTTCGGAGCCAGATGTCGACGATCTCGTCGATCTTCCGTTCGCCGAGGAGGTCGGCCGACACGCACAGGACGTTGGCGTCGTTGTGGCTCCGGCTGAGTTGCGCCGTGAGTTCGTCGTGGACAGCCGCGGCGCGCACGCCTTTGACCTTGTTGGCCGCGATCGACATTCCGATGCCGGTTCCGCAAATGAGGATGCCGGCCGCGTTGATCCCGTCGGCGACGCTCCGTCCGACCTCGGCGGCCTGGTCCGGGTAGTCGGTCGGGCCTTCATCGGCCGCCGTGCCCATCACCGTCACGTTGTGCCCAACATCGGCGAGCCGATCGGCGAGGTGCTTGACGGCGTCGCGTCCTCTGTGGTCCGACGAGATGGCGATGTTCATGGCTCGAGCTCCAGCAAGCGACGACGGATGGCCTCCTCGATACGCCGAGCGGTCTTCTCATAGAGCGCGAGCGAGCCGCCGATCGGATCCGGGATGTCGCCCTCGGGGTCGAGCCTCTCGACGCGGTCTTCGAGCGTCGGATCGAGCGAGAGCAACGCCCGCCGGTGGTCATCGGTCATCGTGTAGATCGTCTCCGCACCCTTCACGAGCCCTTCGGTCACCGGCTGACTGCGGTGGTCGGCGAGCTCGTACCCGAGGGCTTCGACAGCGACGACCGCGTCACGGGTCGCGGCGTGGCCCGGGCCCGCCGCGACGCCCGCCGAGCGGACGGTCGTCGTCATCCCATCGGCAGGGCGTGAGGCCACCACGCCCCTCGCGATCGCCTCGGCCATCGGGCTCCGGCACGTGTTGCCGGTGCAGACAAACAGGATGGTGCGTTCGAGCGCCGCGAGCACGACCTGCTCATCGACCGCCCCCCCCGGTACGACCATAAATGCCCCGTTGGAGCTCAAACGCACCGTTGTGCTCGGGCGGCCATCGACCTGGCCGGCGTCGATGACCTGCGCGACCCCTTCGGTCGGCGCCGGCGCCCGGTCTTCGGCAGCGGCGCCCAAAACACCCAGCCTCTCGGCCACCACCGGGCCGTCGGCCGCGGCGAGCAGGGCCCGGGCCGCCGGGTGCCTCGGGATCCTCGCATGGAGGGTGGCGCCGTCGTCGATGACCCCTTCACCGATGCCAAGCTTGGCACGGATTCGGGCGAGTTGCTCGGAAGACTGCTCGATCTCGAACCGAACTGGCCCGGGGGCGAGTTTCGAAAGCAGGCGGCGGTGCACCGTCGTCGGGAGGTCGGCGACCGAACGGATCGACTCGACGTCCGGAGCGTGCCAGGTTATCGGGGTGGAGGTTTGGCTGAGCTGCCGGAGCTTGCTGACGCCCTCGTCGGACCGCGCAGAGGCCGCGACACCGTAGATGGTTTCGGTCGGAATGACGATGAGGTCACCCCGTGCGAGCGCCGCGACCGCGTCTGCGAGAGACCGATCGCGCTCGGCGTGGGGAGTGTTCAACCAACTCGTCGATTCAGCAGGCACCAGATCGAAGTATCCGCAAACCAGTCGCCGCGATCAAATCGCTTGGGTGTTCGGGGACACGGCGCACGCGTCCCGGCGGCGGTTCTGTGCGACCCAGCCGTAGACTTTTCGTCCGATAGAGCTGATCCCGGGGATCCAAAGACACCACCCGATCGGGGCTCCGAGCGGTGTTCGCGTCAACGCACGACGCATCGCGGGGAACCCAATCAAAATACGTCCATCACAGGTTTGGAGCGGCATTCCCTGCATCGCAACTGCTGTGTCAACAGGCAGTTGCTCTGGTGGAACGGTGCTCATGTCCACAATTCGAAGGCGCTGCCGCCAGTCCAGCCAGCGGAGAATCCGCGACGACCGCCGGCAAAGGCCGCACGCCCCATCGAAGAACACGGCATCGCGCTGGTCGATCGTCATCGGGGAACGCTAGGGCGGGGGCGGGGCGTCAGAAGCTCGAACCAAGCCCCGGAAGAATCCGTTGGCCACGATGCCCGTATAGTCACCAGAGGACTGTCGATCGGCGCCCGAAGAAGCCGCGTCGACCGGTCCCGACCCCGATAAGGGAGACCCCGATGACGACGACGCGTGCACTGGGCTGGTGTGGTTCCCGCGATTCGCTGGGCCGCCCCGGGTTTAGCCTGACCGAACTGATCGTGGTGATCCTGATCATCGGGGTCGTGGTGTCGATCATCATCCCGTCGATCGGCGCCGCCCGCGACGCGGCACGCACGGCCTCGTCTCAGACGCTGATGACCAACCTGACTTCGGCGGCCGAGACGTTCCGTCTCGACCGGCGTCGCTACCCGGGCTACTTCAGCCTCGACGCCATGGGCGCCCGCGACAACGGGGGCGGGGGCAACCTGCCCGGGCCCATCGGCGGCATGGAAGGCTTGTCTGCCGCGGAAAACGTGATGCTCGACCTCGCGTCGAGTGACGCGATCTTCTTCGAAGACGACGAATCGCGGGTGCCGGTCGGCCCCGCCGATCTGGGCATCGGGCGGGTCTCCGGGCAAGACCAAGATTCGGGCACGAATCAACTGGGCATCGCGGCCAACATCTACGTGAATCCGGGGCTGATCGGCTCGGGCTCGAACTCGTACTTCGTCCCGAGCGGCGAGTTCTTCGAGGAGCAAACCTCGAACTTCAGCACCAACCCCAACGGCTCTGGCGTGCAGCAGGCGGCGCGGAGCACGAAGGGTCACACCGGGGGGCCGGGTGATCTGCAACTCCCGGACCTCGTCGACGCGTTCGGCACGCCCCTGCTTATCTGGGCCGCCAACACCGACGTCTTCAGTCAGCTCTCCTCCGAAGAACAATTCGGTGCCCGGCGTCTCGAGCCGAACGACAACATCGGGCCGCGTGTGTTTGCGTGGAACTCGAACGCGGCCTTCCTTCGCGCCAACGAGTTGGGTCGCGGCGGCGTCAACATGAACCTGAGCCCATTCAACCAGGAACGCCGCCCGGCGAGCCTGATCGGCGCCGGGGGCGTCGGCGAACTGATGGCGGGCGATCTCGAGGTCGGGGCGATGCTCTCGATGTTCCTCGGGAGCCCGAGCTTCCCCGCTGAAGAGCAACTGCGTCAGCAAACCGTGTACTACGGCGACGTGTACCCCGCACGCCCGAGGGGCGAGTTCATCGTTCACTCGGCCGGTCGGGACCAGGTCTATTTCTCGACCAAGGACCGCGCGGTTCGCCAGTACCTCGGTGACGGCTCGTACGTGCCGAGCACAGGCCTCTGGCGTCCGCGGTACGGGATCAACTTCGCTCCGTCCGACGGCACGAATGGCGAGCGCTGGCTCGACGAACAGGAGAAGCCCACCAGCATCGATTTCGCCGGCTCGTTCGACGACTCGCTCGTAACGACGAACTGACCGTTTGAATGACACGTCCTGGCCTCGGTTGACGGCTGAGGGACGTGAGCAGCGAGACAACGTTTGTCCGATTGACCCGCACGCATGCCTGGGCCGCGGTTGGCCTGGCGTCGTTGGGTGTCACGCTTGTCACCTACGTCGTTCCCACGCTGCTCAGTGTTGTGCCGTTTGCCGAAGATTTGGGGCGGGCGGGCGTCTGGTTCACCGTTGCGGCGGCGTTGGCCGGGGTCGCGATCGCGGCCCCAGCGCGATTGCGTGTGGTGGCTTTCGTCGCGCTCGCGTTGGGCGTCGTCGCGGTGTTCGCCGGATGGACCGCGCTCCGCGTCGTTGACACCCCGAGCGATCGGCTCGATCGTTCCCTCTCGACCGAGGGTTCTTCGCCATCGATGGTCCGCGTCGAGGGGATTGTGCGAACGTTGCCTCGATCGGTGGTTCGTCCGCATGGGCGCCTCGACGACGTTCTCTTCGGTGCCGACGAGGCCGTTGACCGGACCGTGTTCGAGCTACGCATCGATGGGCTGGTCGGCGACGATGCTGTTCACAGAGCGTCGGGTGTGCTTCAGGTGACGGTCTCCGGAGGGATGCCGGAGGTGTCCGTGGGCGATCGGGTCCGATGTCTCGGGTGGTATTCGTCACCCCGCGCGCCTCGAAACCCCGGCCAGCGCGATTCGAGGCCCACGATGGCGATGGAGGGACGGGTGGGCTGGCTCGCGCTGTCTTCGCCCGAATTGGTTGAGGTGCTCGGGCAAAGAGCGACGCCCGGGACCGCTCTGGCTGCGATCCACGGTCGGCTCGGGGCGGCGCTCGGCGGCGACGACACGCCTGGGCGGGCGCTGCTCCGCGCGTTGGTCTTGGGTGAGACGGGGTCGGCGTCGCTTGGGCCCACCCGAGACGCGTTCCGAGACGCCGGCGCGGCGCACCTGCTCGCGATCTCTGGGTTTCACCTCACGCTTCTTGCCGGTGGGGTGATCGTGCTGTTGCGACTCGCGGGCGATCGAGGCCACTCCGACACACTGATCGTGGGCGCAATCGTGTTGGTGTACGCGTTGGTCTTGCCCACGAAGGCCCCGATCGTCCGAGCGTCGGCGCTCATTCTGGCGTTGCTCGTTGCCGACCTTCGTGGGCGGCGCGCCGACCGGTTGACGTTGCTCGGTTGGGTCACGCTGGGGCTGATCGTGTGGAGGCCCCTCGACGTCTTCAGTCTTGGGGCTCAGCTCAGCGTGGGCGTCACGGCCCTGCTCATCTGGTTGTCCGAGCGTCGCCCGGCGTGGCTCGTCGGCCAGGGACAAGCGTTGAACGTTGAGATCCCCCGCGAGTCGGCGTGGGGGGCGGTGTGGCGCGTGCTTCGCGGTTCGTTCATGACGGCGCTGGCGTGCTGGCTCGTCGCGGCCCCGGCCATCGCTTGGCACACCGGGGTGTTCACACCGTTCGCGGTGCTGGGCGTTCTCGTGTTGACGCCGGCGGTCATCCTGACGCTCGGGATGGGCTTCGCCGCGTGTGTGATCGGGCTGGTGTTGCCTCAAGCAGGGGCGGCGATCGGTGATGGCGCCGTGTTGGTCGCGTCGTTCACCGCGTGGATTGCGCAGGCGGTCCAGTCGATCCCGGGTGGGCGCATCGATCTCCCCTCGGTCTCGGTGTGGTGGGTGGTCGCCGCGACGGTGGCGATGGTGAACCTGTGCCGGTGTGCCCGGTGGACCCGATCGGCCGCGTGGGCACCGGTTGCGTTGGTGCTGGTCTGGGCGGTGACCGAGGCCCATTTCGCCGCCCGCTTGTCGAAAGACGTGGTCCTCCGCATCGACATGCTCGACGTCGGCGACGGCACCTGCATCATCGTTCGCAGCGCCGGCGAGACGCTCGCGTGGGACTGCGGCTCGCTCACGCCGGGTCTCGGCGCGCGGACCATCCCGAAGAGTCTCCGGGCGCTCGGTGTTGACGAAATCGAGACGCTCGTCGTAACGCACGCGAACGTCGACCACTACGTCTTCGTGCCCGATGTTTCTGCGACGGTGGGCATCGGGCGTGTGCTCGTGCCAGACGCTTCTCTCGTCGCGCTCGAATCGAGCGATGCCGGCGCGAGGCTATTGACCATGCTCTCGGAGGACCGCGTGCCGGTGGTGCCGATTGAGCGCGGCGCAACGGTGCCGATCGGATCCGCCTCGGGCGTCTTTCTATGGCCTCAGCCCGACGCGCGAGCGTTCGAAGAGAACGACCGCTCGGCGGTGCTCCGCCTTGAGGTGCACACCGACGACGGGCCGCGATCGGTCTTGCTGACCGGAGACATTCAACGGGCCGCGAGCATCCGGCTCATGCAAGATCCATCCACGATCGATGCCGACATCTTGGAACTCCCGCACCACGGCGGCTGGCACGACGCGGCGTCGGCGTTCGTCGAAGCGGTGACACCAACGATTGTCTTGCAGTCGACGGGTCGCCGGCGAGCAGAGTCATCGGCGAGCGACGAGCGGTGGGGGCCGGTGCGAACACACCTCGAAGGCGCGGGCGGTGCGTGGTGGGTTACGGCGCGAGACGGTGCCGCTTGGGTTGAAGTCCTCAAAGATGGATCACTCCGGGGAGGTTCAGCAACTCGACCGGGTCGGCATTTGTCACCTAGGTCGCCCAATCGCGCAGGGTATCTCGCGCAAGCTTCCAATCCCTTCGTACCGTACGTTCATCAAGACCCATGACTTCGGCAATTTCGGCATTCCGCAAACCGCCAAAGATTTTAAGTCTGACGACCTGTGCCACCCGCGGAAACTCCGACTCGAGCTTCGTCATCATCTCATTCACGCTGAGTAATTTGATAAGAGGTGCTTCGGTCGACGCCTGGAATTCCCCGATCGATACATGTTTGCGATCACCGCGCCGCTTCGCCGCGAACTCGCGACGTGCCTTGGTGATGAGTTCTTGTTGCATGGCGCGGGCATAAGCGAAGAAGAGATGGCGTCGATTCTCGTGATCGTCGGCTGACAGCTTCGCAAACGCGTCGTGGACGAGATCGGTTGCGCCACCTTCATGGATCGGGAGTCGCCGTTCTTGAGCGACGCGTCGCGTTGCCATTGCCTTGAGTTCCTCGTAAATACGTTCGAAGAGGATGTCGCGTGCGGCGGACTCATCATCTCGAATTCTCGCGAGTAGATGTGTAATCGATCCCCACTCCCCCATGGAAGCCTCCAAAAAAATCCGACGCTGTGTCCGAGATCCTCGTCGCTTTCACCTGTGAGTGTAGAAGCGGACGGATACCCGCTTGGGAGTGCGAAACGATGACGATGACTGATCCCACACGAGAATCAGCCTTCCGCCAAAGGGCGATCCGGCAAGCCGGACGTTGGATCACAAAGGCGATGGACCTTCACATCGACGCAGACGCGGCGTACCAGCGCCTTCTTGCAAGGATTCACTCGACGGAGACTCCTCAAAACGAGAAGTCCGAATCCACAGATCGGAGGTCGCCGTGGGTGCGGATCGCCGGATCCCCGGGTTGGAAGTTCCAAGATACCGGATGCTGCCTCGTCGTCGACGTGTTTGGAGAGAGGACCTGGCTCGATTATGATCCAGACGACAGGACGTTGGTTGCGGCGGCAAGACCGACCGCCATGTTTCTTGTGGGGCGGATACTGGAGCACGTCATGATGGCGGCAGATATCTCGGCTCAGGCCGAGGTTCAGGGCTGCCAACCCCCGCCGATCGCTTGCTTCGGAGTGCCAGAGTCGGTTGGCGACCCGGCGAGAGGTCTCTGGGCTGTCTTGAACGAACTGCTCGAGGCCGATGACCGAAACGTCTTGTGTCAGGGCGGACGCGTGGAGACCCCGACGGGGCATCGCAAGTGATCACACCACGTGTACAAACAGAGGGCGATTGTCGTCTCGATTTGAGGCAATTCTGAAGATCCGGTAGGATTCGGCGCCGTTCTGGGTTGAAAGCAAGACATCGATGCATGAAAACATAGACAAGATTGTTGATGGTGCTCGGAGCAAATCGCCGGCGGACCGCGAAGTTTGGCTCAAGGGGGTTTGCCGCGGCAACGACCGGATGATTGAGGAGGTAAAGAGGCGGCTAAGGGCCGAAATGGCCGTAGCAGAGCTCGACGACGCTGTCACAGCCGCAGAGCGAACGGCCGACCTTGAGGCTGTGCGTAGCACCAGCGTTGGATTCACGGATCCCCGAGTTCCGGACGGATTTGAGTTCGTGTCGTCAATCGGAGCAGGGGCCTTCGGTGAAGTTGTTCTCGCCCGCAACAGAACGGATGACACGTTGGTAGCACTAAAGATCATCCGTGATCGAACTGTCGTGGAACTGGAAGGCCTTCGTGAACTGCGAAACCGCGTTCTGTGGCACAAGAACGTGTGCGCGGTACAGCACGTAGGCGAGTGGAATGATTGTTTGTACTGCATCATGCCGCTTGCGGACAACGCGCGCGGGTTGAAAGCGGACGCGAGAGGCGGCGACTATCGCGCGCTCACCCTCGCCGTGTGGATTGAGCGGAATCGCAGACTTCCGGTTGAGGACGCGGTCAAGATCGCGTTGGCGATGGCAGAAGGTGCTCGTCATCTCATCGAGAATGGCGTCTCGCACAGCGACATCAAGCCAGAGAACGTCATTCGCGTCGGTGATCACTGGCAATTGACGGACCATGGGTTGCTCACCGATACGGATGCGAAGCGCCCTCGTGGGGGGACGCCACGATATACCCCCGAGGATGAGTTTGGAACACAGTCTGGCGACACGTTCGCGATTGCGATGTGTCTCTATCAGATGATTACGGGCGACGCGCCCGAGCCATCCGAAGCGCCGAATCAAAGATACCGGGATTCACCAAGCGGCACCCTTGAAGCTAAAGTTCGAGAACTAATATCGAGCGCTTCTATACCGTCTCATTCTCGCATCACGTTGGAAGAAATGTGTGCAGAGTTGCGTGTGTTGGCTCGCGTCATCGATAAGCACGAGATTCCTCGGGAGCGTTCAGACTCGCCCGAGTCGGGCGGACGATGGGTCGCGGCGGCGGTCGCCGGCGCGTTTCTGCCGGTGGGTCTCTTGCTGGCTCAGCCGCCCGCCGAAGTCGGGCTTCCGGTTTTGGGCGCTTTGAGCGGAGCGGTCGTTGTGGCTGGAACGCAATCGGTTTGGGCCAAGATCACTGGGATGCTTCGCTTCGTTCTGCTTGCGATCGTCGTTGGCACCGCTGGTTTATACATTGTTTCCACGCATTACTGCACCACGACGGAAGAAGGAAACACGGATCGGTGGACTCGCGTGCAAATCGGATTTGGAATGGCAAGTTGGAGTCTCGACCCCTACGTCGCGAGCATGGTTGATGCAAATCCTGAACTGCTCTCAGGACCCAAGGAACTCCTTCTCCGATTCGACTGGGACACCGCGACCGGTGATGCCGGTGGGATCTGGAGGCCATGGACGATCGTTGCGAGTACTATTGTTGTAGCTGGGCTGTTCTCGATTGCCTCGCTATGCTGGTTTGGATGCGTAGTGCACGTCCAAGCTCGTCGCGCCCGAGCATATACCGAATGAGCGGCGCGGGTCGCTGTCTCGGTTGGGTTTCACGAGTTGTGGTTGTTGCTGTCGCGCTCCCCGTCGTCAGCGGGTGCGCGTTCTTTGCGCCGGCACCGACGCCAGGAGAAACGTCCTTTGCGGTCTATCAAGGGACCGGGGAGACTTCTGGAGGCACGTTCGGCGACGGCCGCAAGAAGATCAACCTGTGGGGGGACCATAATCCAAGGGTTCCGGTGGAGTACGTGCGGGTTGCTATCGCCTCCCCGAAGATCGGAGCCTCTGCCGACCCAGGAATCGCGGGACTCGAAACCGAGGCCCTCCTTCGCGTCATCGAAGAAGTGACCGCGTCGGCATCCTCGAAGTACCAGAGGTTTGTTCACGTCGAGGACCCCTCGGAAGCGGCGATCGTCGTCGTGCCTCGACTCGACCTCCTTCAGAGGTACGAGGACGTAGTTGCGAGAATCGGAAGCGGAAGCCAGGCATATGACCTCACTAAGGACAACTTCCGAGCCCGAATGACGCTTGAGTTTCGACGTTCCGATGGCGGGATCTTCCAATCGGCGACCGCCACCTCGAACCTCATAGCTACGAGCGGTGCAACCGAGTTTGAGACCCAAGGACAAACCTCTGAATCATCAGGCAGCGCCTCGGGGAACCGGCGGGGCACGGCACGAAGCCTCGGCAGCTCCGATCTCAATACCCTTATCGCTGGCGCCACCCAGGGAGCGTTCATCTCATCACTTGACGCGCTTGACTCGTCTTTGTGGGACATTGCGCCGGACCGGGCAACTGGTAGGCGGCTCGTTCGACATAAGTTCGCGAGTCGTGCCAAAGAGAGCATTTCGCCGGAAGTGCTCATAATACTCGATAGAGTAGTCGATGCCGTTGGCAAGTTGAGTCTCGATGGCGAAGATACCTTCGACCTCGAGGAGGCAATACTCTTTCTTCGCGATCCGCATCAAACGCAAGCAGGAGCGGTGAGGTTGCTCGAAATCGAGGCGCTCGATGTGAGTCCGGCAGGAGCCGGCTCATGGCGGATTGAATACCTCCACGAGATTCTTGCACGCGGTGCCCCTCCCGTCGCTGTCCACTTCAAAGCGACTGGAGGCGAGGATGCGCGGGTGCGATACAAGAAAGTCTTTTCAAAAGAGACTCCGCGGCGAACGAGTGGCCTTACGGACAATGCTCGCGCTAAAATGCCTAGGGGATATTATTATATTTGGACGGAGCGAGATGGCCAGCCGACGTCAGATGTGGAAGCTGAGTTTGAGATTATGCCGTTCACCGAGATGCCCGTTGAGATTGAAGAGATTGGCAGGGATTAGGCGGCGAAGCAGCCGCATGTAGGTTGCGCGCTCTTCTTATCAGAGCAACTCTGTCGCCAAGCTCGCCAGCATGCTCCGCTCGCTCTTCGCGAGCGTGACGTGCCCGACGAGCCCGTTGCCCTTCATTCGCTCGACGGTGTAGCTGAGCCCGTTGCTCGACTGGTCGAGGTAGGGGTTGTCGATCTGGCCGATGTCGCCGGTGAGGATGAGCTTGGTGCCCTCTCCCACGCGGCTCACGATCGTCTTGACCTCGTGAGGGGTGAGGTTCTGGGCCTCGTCGACGATCATGAACTGGTGGGGGATCGAGCGGCCTCGGATGTAGGTCAGCGGTTCGAGCACGACCTTGCCGTCGGCCATGAGCTTGTTGATCCGTTGCTCGGGGGCGTAGCTGTCGGCGTTTTGGTTCGGGCTTGAGCGTGTGCTGAGCAGGTAGGTCAGGTTGTCGAAGATCGGCTGCATCCACGCGCCGAGCTTCTCGTCCTTGTCGCCCGGGAGGTAGCCGATGTCGCGGCCCATGGGCATGATGGGTCTGGCGACGAGGAGCTTGCTGTAGCGTTCGTCGTTAAAGACCTTGGCCATGCCGGCGGCGAGGGCGAGGAGGGTCTTGCCGGTGCCGGCGGTGCCCAGGAGGGTGATGAGCTTGATCTCGTCGTCGAGCAGCAGGTCGAGCGCCATCGTCTGCTGCACGTTGCGGGCCATGATGCCGAAGGTCGGCTTCTTCTGGCTGGTCACGGGGATCACGTGGTCGGTGTCGGCGAGGCGCCGCCCAAGGCCCGAGTGGGTCTCGTCTTCGACATCATGGAGCACAACAAACTGGTTGGGCGTCGGTTCGCGGCGATCGTCGAACGTCCCGGTGACTTGCTGCCCGCTCATGAGTCGGTCGATGGGGAGCATCTTGTCGGCGTACATCTCGTCGATGACATCTCTGGGGACCGTCATCTCGGTGTAGCCGGTGTAGAGCCGGTCGGCGTCGACCTTTTGGTTCTCGAAGTCTTCGGTCTTGATGCCCAGGGCGTCGGACTTGATCCGAGCGCTGAGATCCTTCGAGACGAAAACCGCCCGTTTCCCCTCGGCGTGCAGGGTGGCCGCGACCGCGATGATGCGGTTGTCGGGTGTGTCCTTCGAGATGACCGCCGGCCTTGGATGATCGACGGTGTCGATCCGGACCGTTCCTGTCCTTCCGTCGGGGCCGAAGCTGTAGCCCTGTTGGGGGCCGATGCCCAGTTCGCCCCAGTTGACGCCCCGGGTCAGCTCGCCGATCTCGCGGAGCCGGTCGAGGTGGCGGATTACAGCCCGGGCGTTCCGACCCAGGTCGTCGTCGCGGCGCTTCATCGTGTCGAGTTCTTCGATGACCTGGTAGGGGATGATGACGTGGTTGTCTTGGAAGACGAACAGCGCGTTCGGGTTGTGGAGCAAGACGTTGGTATCGAGAACGAAATGCTTCACGTCCACCGCCGAGGCAGGCGTCGACGCGTCGAGCTCGGCTTGATCGGGGTCGGGGGGGGTCTCGCTTCGTGTCTGGTGGGTTGTCATCAGCGTCACGTGATCGGTTGCTCTCGGTCCTCCGCCGCTTCCGCTCCGAGCATACCGGTTCGCGCCGCGTGGGCGCTGGCCTCTCTATGAGATTCCGGTTCATCTTCGCCGGCGAGCAGACGAAGCGCCTCGACGAGCCGTTCCGCTGCCGGGCTCCCGCCGGCGCCGATCCGGAGCGTCCGCGTCTCGTGCCCCGGCGCCGAGATCTTGAGCCTTGCGATTTTGGGCCTGATGCTGCTTTGGAGCCGCTTCGCGAGGCCCGGAGCTTCGCCCTCTTCGATCCATTTCTGGTCGGACGCGTCGCGGTCCTCGAGCGCGAGTTCGCCCAGCCCGAAGATCTCTGACACGCCCTGGTCGCCTTGGGCCGCCTTTTTGGTCGGATGGAGCAGGAAGAACCGCAGGTCGGTGAGCACCGCGAGCCGCTGCTGTTTAAGGGTGTTATACGAATCGATGCCGGCGAGGAACGGCCCGATGCCCGGGATCAGCATCAGCCCGATCGAGACCGCGGCCCGGTACGCGTCGGGCTCGGGTTGCACCATGCCCCAGCCGATGAGCTTCTCATCGGGCTCGAGCATCAGCCGAAGGGTGGGGCGCACCGAGAACGGGGAGAGATTTGTGCCCGCGAAGCGTGGGCGTTGGTCAAATCGAAAGCCCGAGCGTTCGCGGCGAGGCTTCTCGAGCCGTTGAGGCATCGTCATCGGGTGGGCGTTCAAGGGATCCACGCCCCCGAGACGAGGACGATCGCGACGACGACCGCGAACCCTCCCTTGACCACGGTGGACAACGCACGACCCACGGCCGCGCCGTGCCCAGCGGTGATGCTCTCCTTCCATGATCGGCCGGCGTGCCCACGCTCAGCGATGACGGCGCCGCCCCAGGCCCCGGCGATGCCCCCGATGATCGCGCCGACGATGGGGATCGGGATGAGCACCTGCCCGCCGATCATGCCCATGATGCCCCCGATGATCGAGCCGACCATCCCAGAGCGGGTCCCGCCCGCTTTGCTCGTTCCGGCGGCGGAGGCAAAGAACTCGGCGATTTCTGCGAGGATCGCCAGCACGAGCGCCGCGATCAGCAGTGGCCAGCCGAACACCTCCGGTGCGTACATCTCGGTGACGAGCGCGACCGCGATCATCACCCAGATGCCCGGGAGGTTCACGACGGTGAGCACGACCCCGAGCAAGGCAACGAGCGTGATCACGATGGCCGCGAAAATGGTCATCGGTGCGGCGCCGGGCGCGTCGGGCGGGGGTTAGGCGTTGCTCGTGGATTCTTCGGCGGGCTCTTGGGAAGCGTCGGCCGACGCATCGTCTTCGGCATCACGCACTTCTTCGGAGCCGAACTGGGTCTCTTCCATATCGAGGATCCAGTCCTCGAGCAGCGCGTAGCGGTACGTGTCGACCTTGACCGACTCCCCGCCAAGGGTCCCGTGTCCCGACTTGATGGTCAGGTAGACGATGAACTTCTCCCACTTGCTCTTGTCCACGTCGTCGAGGTCGGACGGAACGATGCTCTCGCCGTTCGGGAACGTGAGGCGTTGTTCGTCAGGGTCCCAGCGGTAGCTCTTGCTCGCGACGCCGATGAACAGCACGGACAGGTAGATCGTGAACCCGTAGCAGACGCCCATGATCGCCCACTGGCTGGGGATGTCGTACGACTCGAGGCGCGAGGGGGCCGTCTCGGTCTTCCACTCCTCTTCGAGTTCGGCGAGTTGCTGCCTCGGGAACTCCATCGTTGTCTCTTCGGGCACCAGCTTGCCGATGCGCGACAGACCCGTCAGCCAATCGCGGCGACGCAACTCCATGTTGGCCCGGAAGTAGGTCGGGTTGGTCTCGTCAGCCGCGGCCTGAGCCAGGTCGTCCTCGACCGAGTTGAGCTCGGCGAGTTCGGCGACGGGGTCTTCGACGCTCGCCTCTCTGCGGAGCACGCCGCGTTCTTCGTTTTCGTCGGCCGCGTTCGCCGCGCGGAGGTACTCAAGCTTGGCGTGCGAGGCGTACTTCTCGCCTCGTTCGGGGTACGCGACGACGGCGTCGAACAGGCCCCAGGACCCAAAGGCGAACAGCGCGAGCGTCATCACGACGACCTTGATCAGCCACGTGCGGTTCAGCACGGTCTTCGTGGGACCGCTGAACTTCTTCGAGCGGCGCGGCGACTCGGCGCCGGAGGTCGTGTCCTGGTTCGTTGTCTCGTCACTCATTCCACTGCCCCAAGAAAGCACCCTATCAGAACACGATTCTACCCGGCTCCGCCGTCACCCACCCGATCAAGGGCGGTGGACCACCAGGCGGCCGCGTGGCCCGGCCCGGTTGCCTGACGCCGCAATCGGTCAAACCCGCCCTGGTCCACGCGCTTCACAGGGATACGAGGAAACGCGTCGGGCGTTCGTACCGCGCGTGTCAGGAATGCCGAGTGCTGGGCCCGGAAACGCTCGCCCGCCTCAACGGGGTCTCGCCGCCAGAAGCGAAAGATTCGCATCGGCGGAGTGTATCCGCCGGTCAAGCCCTCGCCGCGAGGGCCGATCCTGAATCGACGCACGGCCAGCGGCGATCCATGGCGCCGGGGGTTTCACGATTATGCGGTCGCGGTCCGGCCACGCCAGCTTCGGCGCCCGAGCAGGTGCAGGGCGAAGCTGTGCCACTGGACAAGGGTCATCGCAACGATTCCGGGCAGGTGCAGGGCCACGCCGGCCCAAGAATGCCCCACACGCCGGGCGATGAGGGCCCGCTGAGTGAGTTGGAACACGATCGCGACCCAAGCGAGGACCACGCCGGCCCGGGGCGCGTCGAGCAATCCGAAGAACACGCCCAAGACGATGAGCCAGGGCAGAACGTGCCCGACCACGTGCAGGCCGGTCATGAACGCCAGCAGCCCGATCGACCCGAGGCCCTCATAGGCGTTTTTCGCAAAGCCCCGCCAGGTCTCCGCGATGCCCCGGTACATCCTGACCGAGCAGACGTCGGAGGCGTCGAACAGATCGCTCTTGAGCCCCGCCCGACGAACTGCTCGCGGCAGTTTTACGCCCTCGTGCATCGAGTTCTGGACCGATTCGTGCCCGCCGCTCGCTTCGTACGCGGCTCTCGTAATCATGATGAACTGCCCGCACCCGGCGCTGGTCGAGGGGTCGAGCGTCGACCGCATGCGCCACATCGGGAGGTAGCCCAAGAGCAGGTAGAACATCATCGGGACGAGCGAGGCTTCGGCTAGCGTTCCCGTGATCTGCTTGGGGAACCCGCTCAGAAGCGGCGCGCCGAGGTCTTCGGCCTGGGTCACGGCCCGACGCACAGCGTCGGGCTCGAACCGCACGTCGGCGTCGGTGAAGAGCAAGCGTTCGTCATCCGCCATCGCCGGCTCGCTTGTGCCGTCGGCGCGGGTGAGCCCCGCCATCGCGGCCTTGGCCATGCGCCAGCAGCCGTGCTGCTTTCCGTTCCAGCCGTCGGGGAGCGGGTGTGTCTGGACCGGTATGACGCGGGGGTCCTCCGACGCCAAGCGGGCCAGGATCTCGCTGGTTCCGTCGGTGGATTGGTCGTCGTAGACCAGCACGCGGACAGCCGGGTGGTCCTGAGCGAGGAGCGAGCGGGCACACGGCTCGAGGTTGTCCGCCTCGTCTCGGGCGGGGACGCAGACGAACACGCGCGGGTCGGAACCGTTGTCCGGGGGCGTGAGCGGGCGATCGGTGGCCTTTCGGTAGACGCGGAGGTTGGCGATCGTTACCAGCAGCGGGATCGCGCACAGTCCGGCGGCAACGGCGGGCAGCCAAATCGGAATCATCGCGGGGGGCTTTCTGCGGGAGTACGGCTTCGGTCCACGAGGTCGGCCCGCTTCCCCCGAAGGCGGAGCCATAAATCGTACAACGGGTTGATCTTCGCACCATCACCGCCGAGCAGATTCTCAAACGGCCCCGGATCTCGGGCCATCGCGAGTTTGGCGAGTGCTTCCCCGTTGGTACGCATCGCCCCCCGCATCGCCCGGAGCCAGCCGGGCGTGTTCGTCCGGTCGGGCTCGACCGGCTCGACCCGGATCAGGATCTCGGGCTTGGGGTCGAGCCAGAAGACGTACTCAAGGGCCATCGCGACGCACCGGACATCGAGCCCGGCCGAGACCGCGTCCGCGGCGATCTTTGCGGCTCCCGGGCGGACCTCGATCGGCGTGCGTACGTCCTCGAATCGACCCTGGGGCGTGATCCAAAAGGCCGGTCGGGCGTGCTGCGCGAACTCGCGGGCGAGAAAGTCCGACATCGCGTCGAGCGAGCGTGGGTCGTCTGGATTGACCCCGAACATGCCGAGCGTCCGGAAGATCTTCAGCTTCCGGAGCTGGTCGATGTCCATCGGGGCGTACCCCCGGCGGTCCGGCCAGAAGGTTGTCTGGAGGGCCAGCGTGACGAGCGGGTCCCACCAACAGACGTGATTGGCCAGCGCGATGACCGGTCCGTCGTGCTCCGCGAGGGCTTCGAGGTGCCCGCGCGAGCCGAGGGCGAGGCGGGTGGTGAACTTCTTCGCGACCATCTTGTCGCGCGACCACCACGAGAAGAACCGAGCGACGCGGGCGTCGTGTGCCGGCTCGAGGAAGAGTTGATCGTCGCCCGTCATCACGGCGCGGTTACACCGAAACAAGACGCCGCGAACCGGCGGGCATCACCTCGGGCTCGCGTGCGTTGGCTTGGTCGCGCATCGGGTCGACACCCAGGTCTTCGGCGACGCAATGCGCCGCGGTGACGCCGGACATCAGCACCATCGGCACGCCCGGTCCCGGGTTGGCCGACCCGCCGGCGAGGTAGAGGTTCTTGAACGCCTTTGAGCGGTTTTTGGGCTTGAAGCCGCCGGCGAGCTTGCCGTGGCTGGCGAGCCCATAGATCGCGCCGCCTTCGGCGTTGTACATGCGTTCGATGCCGTCGGGGGTGAGGTGATGCTCTACGACGATGCGGTCTTCGAGGTCTTCCATGCCCATGCGCTTCATCTTGTCGATGACAACCGGGCGGTACGTCTCGAGGATGCCCCCCTCGCCCTCCCAACGCTGGCCCTCGCGCCGGTACGCGGTGTGGATGAGGACGTAGAGCGCTTCGCCCGCCTGCCCGTTGATCTCGGGCGCTTGGCCCGGGTCGGTCTTGCTCGGGGCCGCGATGTAGAGCGTCGGATCGCGGGCCGGCACGCCCTCGTGATAGATGTCGTTGAACTCGTCGGTGGCGTTGGTGCTGAACAGGAAGTTGTGGTGGGCGAGGTGGTCGTAGGGCTTGTTGAGGCCCAGGTAGAGGACAAGGCCCGAGCACGCCGGCTCGTACTTGCTCGCGATCTTGCCCAGTTCGGCCTTGGCCGCCGGGTCGGCGATCAGGTCGCGATAGGTGCGCTGAACGTCGCAGTTGGACACGACCGCGTCGGCCTTGAGCGTGCGACCGTCGGCGAGGACGACGCCGGCCGCGTGCCCGCCGGTGGTCAAGATCTTGTTGACCCTCTGCCCGGTGATGATCTCGACGCCCTGCTCGCCGGCGATCTTCGCGAGCGTTCGGGCGATCATGCGCGTCCCGCCCGGGGCCTGTCCGTTCGGGCCCATGGGGTACCAGCAGCCGTTATCGACCTGGGCAGCCGCGATGAGGCCCAGGATCGCCGGGGCGAGGAACGGCGAGCTTCCGACGTACTGCAGGAAGTGCTCGCAGATCTGCTGCACGTGTTTCTCTGGTACGTGCTTGGCGATCGTCGCGGCGACGGTCGAGTGCATGCGCATGTTGATCACGTCGCCCAGCAGGCCCGGGTCGGTCGGCGGGCGCTTCATCATGTCGCTCACCGAACCGAGGTCGTTGTAGAAGAAGACCTTCTCAGACAGGCGGAACATCCGGCGCGACCACTCGACGAAACTCAGATACCCGGCGCCGGCGTCGGTCCCCGGGAACTGGCTGTCGAGTTGCTCCGCGAAGACCTTCGCGTCGCGGCGCAGATCGATCGTCGTGCCGTCTTCGTAGAAGCAGCGCCACTGGGGATCGAGGTCGACGAGTTCGCAGTAGTCCTCGGGGTTGCGGCCCGAGCGTTCGATCAGACCCCGGAAGACCTGCGGGAGCGTGATGATCGTCGGCCCCATGTCGAACGAGAATCCCTGATCTTCGATCAGGTTCATCTTCCCGCCCAGGTGCTCGTTGGCCTCCACGAGCGTGACCTTCAGGCCGTGGCTCGCCATCTCGACCGCCGACGACAGCCCCGCCAGCCCTCCGCCGACGACGATGACGCTTTTGTCGCCCCGGGCGCGACCGTTGGTTCCGTTGGTCATGATTCGGCGTCTCCGATGATGGCGGGGTCGCCATCGGCTCGTTTCGATGTTGCGTTGGCAGACCCGGACGTCCGCTTCGGCCCCGCACCGTACAACCGTGCGACGAAGCCCGCCATCTGGCGGACCCGCTCGGGGGCCTGCTCGTCGGTGGGGGGACGGAGCAGCGGGTGGGTCACGCTGACAAACACGGGCCGCGTCATCCCCAACAAGCCCGCTTCGCCTTGGGAAACCCCCCAACCCGAAGGCCCGATGCCGCCGATCGATGCCGCAGGGTGCACCGTCGGGATCACACAGTCGTTCATGGTGACGGTTGTCGCGCCCTGGCGGCGGGCGAGGCGTCGGGCCGCCGCTCGGGGCGATTTCGTGAAGACGCTCGTCGCGAGGTGCTGTTCACACCGGTGGTGAACCTCGAGCGCGTGCTCTTCGGAATCGACGGGCAGCACAGCGGTCACCGGCCCGAAGTAATCGCCCTCGACGAGCGGCGCGTCCTCGGGGCAGTCGACGATCGCGAGCGGGCGGAGCCAAGCGCCGTTCGGCGGTTCGATCACCGAGCTGAGCGAACGCCCGCCGGCGTCGACCGCCGCTTTGGCGAGGTCATACGTCCGTTCGGCGGCGCTCTCGGAAATGAGTTTCCTCGGCTGGGCCCCAGCAGCGTGCAGACCCAGGTGACGCAGGAACGCGGCGTACGCCGGGCGCTCGACCAAGATGCGGCGCGGCGCCATGCACGTCTGCCCGGCGTTCTGATGCACAACGAACCAGAGTGAGCGGGCCGCGAGGTCGAGGTCGGCATCGGCCAGGACGAGTGCGGAGTCTCGCCCCGAGAGCTCGAGCGTGCTGGGCGTCAGCGAGGGCGCGAGGGCACCGGCGATCGCCTTGCCGACCTTGGTCGAGCCTGTGAAGACGACATGATCGAAGCGTTGCTCGTGGAGCAGGGCCTCGCCCGCTTCGCGCGTCGGTTCGACGCTCGTCAGCGTCCCTTCGGGCAGACCCGCCTGGGCGAGCCGCAGCAACGCCGCCTGTGTCCTCGGGGCGTTCTCCGAGGGCTTCACCACGACGGTGTTGCCGGCGACCAGGGCCGCGAGCAACTCGACGCCGACAAGCCCGATGGGGTAGTTCCAGGTGGCGATGATCGCGACGCGCCCGAGCGGCTCGCGGCGGACGGTCTGCGACTTGCCCATCCCGAGCACGCCCCCGCCTCGGAGCGAGCGATCGCGCAAGATCGACCGGGCACGCTGTTCGAGCCAGCGGGCGTTGGCGAGGACGGGCATCAGGTCGGTCGTAAGCGTCTCGACCCGGGGCTTGCCGACCTCCGCCCCCGCGAGTTCGCAGAATTCGTCGAGGTGTGACGCGAGGCTCTTGCGAAAGGCCTTGACCCACGCGAGGCGTTCGTTCAGAGGCGTCTGAGACCACACAGAGCGACCGGCGGACCGGAAAGCGGGCGAACCGGCGACGTGTTCAGTTGTTGGCGTAGGCTGCACCACGGAGCAGTATAGATCGCGGGCGATCCCGCTCCGGATGCGTTCTCGTCTTCGGGGCATCCGGCAAGGTGTTCCCCTCGAACCCGCTGCACCGTTGAGCCCGTCGAGACGCCAGGAGACACCCCCTTGCCCAACCCAACCCCTTCAGTCGCCATCGTCGGAGCAGGGCCGGGCGGGCTCGCCGCCGCGATGATCCTCGCCGCGAGCGGGGCTAAGGTCACCATCTTCGAGACCATGGACCGCGTCGGCGGGCGGACGAGCCGCGTCGAGGCGACCGGGGACGACGGGAGCACCTACCGCTTCGACCGGGGGCCCACGTTCTTCCTGATGCCCTACGTGCTCGACGAGGTCTTCGCCGCGGCCGGCGAGCGTTTGGCCGACCACGTCGAATTGACCCGCCTCGACCCGATGTACCGCCTGCTGATTGGTCAGCCAGGCCAGCGCCCGGCCCAGATCGATACGACGCAAGATGTCGCCGAGATGGCTCGCCGCATTGGCAAACTGAGCCCGAAGGACGCAGAGGTCTTCCCGCGGTTCATCGCGGAGAACCGAAAGAAGCTGCAGCTCTCCGAGCCGATCCTTCGCAAGGCGATCCGCAGCCCGCTCGACCTGGTCGACCCGAAGAACCTGGCGTTGTTACCGATCTTGAAGCCCCACAAGAGCGTGCACCAGCTCTTGGGCGAGTACTTCACCGACGAACGCGTCAAGCTCGCGGTCAGCTTCCAGAGCAAGTACCTGGGCATGAGCCCGTTCGAGTGCCCGAGCCTGTTCACGATTCTCCCGCTCATCGAGTACGAGTACGGCGTCTGGCACCCCATGGGTGGGTGCCACGCGATCTGCGAGGCGATGGCCCGGATCGCCGAGAGCCGTGGGGCGGAGATCAGGCTTTCAACTCCGGTCGAGTCGATCACCTTCAGCGGTTCGAAGGCGACCGGCGTGGTGGCCAACGGGGAACAGGAGTCGTTCGACGCCGTGGTGGTGAACGCCGACGCGAGCTGGGCGATCAAGAACCTCGTCCCGGAGTCGCTCCGCAAGAACGGGTACTCCGACGAGTCGATGGACGCGAAGAAGTATTCGTGCTCGACCGCGATGCTTTACGTCGGCCTCGAGGGCGAGGTCGATCTCCCTCACCACACGATCTACACGAGCGCGAGCTACCGCCAGAACCTCGACGACATCGCGGTCAACCGCAAGCTGAGCGAGGACCCGAGCGTCTACATCTGCAACGCCTCGCGGACCGACAAGAGCCTCGCGCCCGAAGGGCACAGCTCGCTGTACGTGTTGGCCCCCACGCCCAACCTCGAGAAGGACCCCGACGGCACCGTCGTCGACTGGGAAGCCCAGTGGCCGGCGTACCGCGAGTCGATCTATGAGCAGATGGAACAGGTGTTCGAGATCCCGGACATCCGCTCAAGGGTTCGCGCCGAAACGGTGATCCGCCCACCCGAATGGCGGAGCATGAACATCAACTTCGGCGCTACGTTCAACCTGGCGCACAATCTGGGCCAGATGCTCCACTGGCGCCCGCAGAACAAGCTCAAGGGCTTCGAACGGTTGTACATGGTGGGGGGCGGCACGCACCCGGGCTCGGGGTTGCCGACGATTTTCCTGAGCAGCCAGATCAGCTCGGGTCTGTTGTGTGATGATCTGGGGATCGGGTGCAGTTTGGAGTCGGGACCGGTTGCGAGCGATCGTGAGCCGGCGATGGCCTGAGTTTCTCGGAGCGTCGGCGCATCGAGAACTTGAGGCCCGGGGGAGGTCTTCCCTGCCGCGGCACGCCAGTGAAATGCGGTGCCCCATTGGCGGCGTGCGTTGGTAGATCAGAATTGCACACAAAAACGTTACTTTCCCTGTCCCCCGCTGTTCGTCGACGTCGCCATTCCCTCTGAACGGCCACTCCGGATGGTCCGGTAGAGCCGACGACGCAACAAGACTGTGAGGGAAACAGATGTTCAAGCAAGCAGCGACTGTGGTCGCCGGCGTCGCCGCGTGCGCCGGCGCGAGTGTGACCTTCTACGACAGCCGCGCCGACTGGCAGGCAAGCGTGTCAGATCCCATCGTGACCGAGGGCTTCGAGGGGCGTGAGGGCATCCCGGCGCTCGGCTCCCCGTCGGTGTTCGATTCGGGACTGCGCGTCGCGGAGTTGACGGACGACGTGACCGGACGCGTCGAAGCCCAGGACGGTCAGAACCCGGGCAATAACCTCTTTAACACGACCCAGGGTGGTTCGCAGTTTCTCCGCTTCGGGGTGTTCGACGAGTTCGGTACGTACACCGTGTCGTTCAAGACTCCGACGCTCTCGAACGCCTTCGGGTACGACATCTCCGACTGGGAACCGGGCGCGACGGGTGGTGGTAAGGCGATCGGTCTGTTCCGAGATGGCCAGTTGGTCTTTGATACCTTCTTCGCGTCGGATCAGGGCAACGGGCTCGTCGATCTGCCCCCGATCTTCGTCGGTCTGACGAGCGACATCGCGTTCGATGAAGTCCAGATCGTCATCCCGTCATTCTCCACACTCGGCCCGGCGAACGAAGATCGAGTTGATTTCGTTGCCTTCGACGAAGTGTCCTTCACCGTTCCTGCCCCAGCGGCTTCGGGCGTCTTCGTCCTGGCGGGCATCGCCGCACGCCGGCGTCGCGCGTGATCGAACATCGTGAGAAAGGCCATAAAGGGAGCTGCGGCCGGTCCAAACGGGCGCGCCGTAGTTTGAGCCGAAGCGTGCGAGGGAGCCGGCGGGCTCCGCCCGCTACTCCCTCGACAGATTCTCCCGCGCCAACATCAACTCAAGCGTCTGCGATACGAGATCGACGTCGCGTTCCGTCAGCCCGCCAAAGAACGGGAGCGCGATCGTGCGTTGGCTTACCGACTCAGCGATCGGGTACGAGCCCTCGCCGAAACCAAAGTCTCGGTACGCCGGCTGGAGGTGGATGCAGGGGAAGTAATCGGCGGCGCCGACTTCATGGTTGCGCATGCCCTGGATGATCCGGTCGCGTTCTTCGCGCACGTAGCCGGCTTCGAGCCTCGGGACGAAGACGAACCAGCTCATCTCCGATTCGCGGTCGACCGTTGGCAGGACCAGCGTTGGCGTTCCGGCGAGGCGTCGGAGGTATGACTTCGCGACGATAGAGCGTTTCTTGAGCAGTTCGTCGAGGCGGATCATCTGGGCGACGCCCATCGCCGCGTTGATCTCGCTGAGACGGAAGTTGTAGCCCATGCGTTCGTGCTTGAGCCAAGCGCCGGCGCCGCGCTCGGCGCCCGGGGCGTTGGCCGAGCCCCGCCCTTGGTTTCGCAGGCTCCTGCAGACCTCCGCGAGGCGTTCGTCGTCGGTGACGATCATCCCGCCCTCGCCGGTGGTGATCTGCTTGTTGGGGTAGAAGCCGAAGACGCCGGCTCGCCCGAAGCTGCCGGCGGGGGTGCCCTTGTGCGATGAGCCGAGCGCCTCGCAGCAGTCTTCGATGAGCGGGATCTCGTGCTTGACCGCGATGCGGGCGTACTGGTCCATGTGGGTCGGGTTGCCGAACGTCTCGACCGCGAGGATGGCTTTGGTGCGAGGGCCGATGGCCCGTTCGACGAGGCCCGGGTCCATGTTGAGGCTCACCGGCTCGATGTCGACGAAGACCGGCTTGGCGCCGGCGAGCACGATCGAGTTTGCCGAGGCGATGAAGCTCAGGGGCGTGGTGATGACTTCGTCGCCCGGGCCGATGCCAAGGGCCTTGAGCACGCAGATGAGCCCGGCGGTCCCGCTGCTCACGGCGACCGCGTGCCGGCAGCCGACGCGCTGGGCGACCATGCCCTCGAAGCGCTCCTGCATCGGGCCGATCGAGAGACGCCCCGAGCGGAGCACTTCAAGGACAAGCTGTTCTTCGAGCGAGCCGATGTCGGGCCGGCTCAGCGGGATCTCGTTGTCGCTCATGCACCCATTGTCGGGCCGAAACCCGCTCGGGCAACACCGGGCGAGCAGAACCCGTCGGGCGTTCGACGTCCCGCTTCCGCAAACGAGCCTTGAGCGTGAGCGAGGGGCCGGTGAACCGAAGGCCTTCGTCCGCGAGAACCCTCGCGGGGGCGAATGCCTGCGAAATCCCGGCCCATCGCTCGCGCTCAAGGCTCCAGCCGGTCCGCCGGACGCGACGCGTTACCCGCCCGCCGAGACCCGCCTGCGGACCTGGGCGACCAGGTCCGAAACGAGCAGGCCATCGGACGAACACCCAACGCTGACCCTTTCGCTCGCTTCCATCTTTGAGGCGAGACGACGGCTGGCGGTCACCACCGTCGAGTGGTTGGGCCTTCCGAGCTTGACCGCGATCTCAGGCGTCGAGTGGTTGGTCATCTCGCGGCAGAGGTAGCTCGCGATCGATCGGGCGAGCACCACGCGGCGGTGCCGGCCCCGCCCCATCAACTCGCTCACGCTGACGCCCAGCGCGTCGGCGCTCGCGTCAACGATCGCGCGGATCGAAGCTCGGCCCGAGCCGATCGCGCCTCTGCCCGACGCGCCGTCGCCGGCGGCGCCGCGGGGTGACAGGGCCGCGTCGACGAGCACGGCGCCGATCGAGCCATCGGGGCTCAGCAACTCGGGCGAGACGCCCGCGGTGGCCTTGAGCCGCGCAACGGCGCCGGCCAATTCGCGCGCCGACGCGTGCACACGCTCGCCGCCCCGGGCCGCCGCGGCCGAGCGGATCCAGGTGACGGCCGCCTTGGCTGCGCCCGAACCGAGAACGAGGCCCGAGCGGGTGGCCAGCTTGGTCACGATGCGTTCTGCCAGAGCGTCATCGGGCGCGCCGACGCGGACGACCACCCCACCGATAAACCTCGACACGAGCGGCTCGCTGAGCATCCGGATATCTCGGGGGTGCTCGTCGGACACCAGCACGATCCGGGCGCCGTTGAGATCGAGCGCGTCGAAGGTGTGGAGCAGCTCGCGCTGGGTCCCGTCCTTCTTGGCCAGGAAGTGGATGTCGTCGATGCAGAGAAGCGACACGCGACGGAACGAGCGTTGGAACGCCGCGACGTTCCCGCTGCGGACCGACTCGATGTACGCGCTGGTGAATGCTTCGGCCGTGGTCGTGCGGACGAGGGCTGGGCGTCCGTCTGATGTCTGGCCGAATCTTGAGGCGACGCCCCGGAGCAGGTGCGTCTTGCCGACGCCGCACGGCCCGTAGATGACCAACGGCCCGAAGCCCGGATCGCGGTCGGGGTCGCCCATGCGGCACGCGGCTTCGTACGCCTCGCGGTTCGATGGTCCGACGACGAAGTCTTCGAGCCTGCGTCCGATGGTGTTCGAATCGGCAGGTCTGCTTCTCGCGCCGGCTCCGGCATGAGAGCCGGCGCGAGGGCCGGCCGAACGGCTCGACGCCGCCCCGGGGCGCGCGGTGTGCGCACGCGCTCCCGGGACTGCGTCAAGCCCAGAGGAGGAACCTGGTCGACCGGCGCCTGGCGAGCGGCCGTGCGCGCTTGGCGCGTCCCTGGTCGAATCGTCGCTCGGACGCCGCCACGACGCCCGGGCGTCGACTTCGATCGACGCTGAGCCGAGCCCTCCGGCACCCGCTGCCTCCTGCAAGGCCGGTCCGAAGCGCCGCTCGATGAGCGACCCTGCGAACCGGCTGGGCACCCGCACCCTCAGACGCCCCTCGTCACGCTCTAGATGCGCGAGTCCTTCGTCGGTCCGCGCTTCGTCGGGTTCGTGCGAAGCGAAGTATCGATCGAACGCCGCTTCGCCGATCATCGCCCTGAGCCGGTCGACCGCGGCCCGCACCGCAACCCCGCCATGATCTGTCCGTCCTTGCGACATGTGCACCTGACCCCCGGGCGCCGGCCTCCGGCCGTCGCCTCGTTCGACTTCCTGCGATTCAGTTCACCCCGCCTCCAGCGGGAACTCACCCTCCCCAGGGGGTCGACCCAGTGCCCGGGCGTCGTGCCTGGGCCAGGGTTCACGGTGTCAGAAGACGCCCACGCCAACGGCTCCCTCGCCCTGAGCGCTCGCTGAAACCGAGCGAGCGAAGACCGCCGGCGTCTTGCCCGCGTGCAGTGATCTGCCGTTCAAAGTTGCATCTTCCCACGTTCCACCTCACCGCCCCCGCGGAGCGCACGAGACCGCGACCCGGGGTTGTGCCGAACCTCGGGCGTTGGTTGACCCAACGGCCTAACTTCACCTCGCGAACCGGTTTGTGCCCATCCAATGGCAACCATCCGGTCCGCATCGCGAGGCTCGAACGCATGCCCCAGCGTTGTCATCTGCCCAGCGGGAGAGCCACCGGGCGATCGCGAAAGAGTAGCCGTCACCGCGACTGCCCACAACACGTTGGTCGCTGCGGACACCGGGAAGAAACCCCTTGCGCTCGATTGGAGAACGGTTTAGAAAGCGCAAAAAAGACTTATTCACGGGCTCTGAGGGCGTGCGTAAATACTGTGGACAACTTGGGGTTGGCTTAGGACGCCGGTGGCGTTGGGCCCCAAACCAGGGCCACCCGACTCGCAAACGCGCGGAACCCAAGCCGGTCGTACAGGCGCAACGCCGGCGCGTTGCGGCGGTCGACGGCGAGCGTGACGCTGGCGGCGTTGTAGGCCTTGCATCGGGCGATGGAGCCGCGGAGGAGTGCCTCGCCGAGCCCACGGCCTCGGATCTTCGGGCTGAGCCCGAGGTAGACCAACTCGACCGAGTCGTGCTCCGGACAGTGCGACATCAGCACGCAGCCCTCGGGCTGGCCCTCGTGCCACACCATCCACCAGGTCGACGGGTCAAACAGTCCGGTCGCGACGTGCGAGGCGACCACGTCGGACGTGTCGCGGAGGCCGCAGAGCTCGGGGCAGTCGAGGGTCTCGATGTAGCTCGAGGCGAGCGCTGTCTCGAGGGCCTCGAAGTCGGTGTCGGCGCCTTTGCCCAGCGGACGGACGTCAACGCCCGATGGCCATGGTTCGATTTCGTCGCCGTCGTTCGGGCTGAACGGGCGACGCATGTACGCCAACTCGCCGATCAGGGTCAGGCCCCCCTCGACGCACGCCTCGATCGACCACGTTTCGTGCGGCTCGGGCAGCGCCTGGATCAGGCGTGCGTGCGCCGGGTGCAGACCCGCCCGGGCGGCCCGAACGCACGCGGCGAGTTCGGACTGCTGGGCCCGGGCGTCTCCGCAGGCGCCGACGGGACCCGGCGGGGAGAGGAAGAGCATCGCGGTACGGCCCGAGCCCGGGACGCCCATGACGAGCTGGCGGACGGGTTCGATGGCGGCCGACTCCCCGAACGTCGCCCACATCAGATCCGGGCGGATGTTGTGCTGGCTTGCCGCGGCGATGAGCCGATCGGCGGCCGCGAGGCGCTTGGTGCGCGGCCCTTGGTACAGTCGGCTCGCGGCGACGCGTCGGAGCGTCTCTGGAACCGCGGCGGCCAGCGGGGCACCGGTGCTGTCTGCGGTTGCTTCGTTCACGCTTTGCGCCAACGCCGACCTCGCTATTCGTTGATCCCGCCGTCGGGGTCAGTAGACTAGGGATGCCTTTGCCCGACGACCCGGCCCGGCGCCGACGAACGCGGTGAGGGACGACCCGCGATTGACCTGCCGGAGCCTCACGCTGGGGGACGGTGGTCCGCCGGAGACACCGATGAACGCACCGAGCCCGTCGCGAGGCTGTATCGGCCTCTTTGCCCTTGTCTCACTCGTCGCTGCGACGATGCTGTCTGCTCCGCTCGTTGCTGCTCCTGAGCCGGAGCCGGTTCCGATCCGGTGGGAGTTCGACTTCCGCGAGGGTCCGCTCCGTTCGATGACCGTAGATGTCCCGGGTGTGGGCCCCCGCAAGTACTTCTATTTTACCTATCAAGTGACCAACTTTTCGGACCAAGACCGGATGCTGGCGCCGAGTTTCGACCTGGTGACCGACGAAGGCGAGGTCTTGCGGAGCGGCCGAGGGGTTCCGGGGGTCGTGACCCAGACTGTTCTCGATCGGCTGAGCGACCCGCTGATCGAGGATCAGCTCGGGATCGTGAGCACCCTAAATCAGGGTCTTGAGCACTCTCGATTCGGCGTGGTGATCTGGCCGGTGACCGATTTGGACATCGATGAGGTTACGGTGTTTGCCGCTGGTTTCTCCGGTGAAAACAAGCCGTACTTCACGGTGGATCCTCAGACCGGCGAGCGGGTGAGGCACCTGCTTCGCAAGACGCGGATGCTCCGGTACGGTCTGCCGGGTGAGCTCACCGACCGGGGTTCGCGTCCGTACGAGGTGATCGAGACCCGCTGGGTGATGCGGTAAGCCGGATTCGGGATCTGGTAACTGATTTTGGACGATTGAACCTTGGGCCCGACCGGTCTACCGTTGCGGCCCGCCCGAGCGGATTGGGCGTCGAACCGAGGATCTTGATATGGCACACAAGAAGGGTCAGGGCTCGACAAAGAACGGGCGCGACTCCAACCCGCAGTACCGCGGCGTGAAGCTCTACGGCGGTGAGATCGCCAAGCCGGGTTCGATCATCATCCGCCAGTGCGGCACCCACTTTACCCCGGGCTTCCAGGTCCGCCGTGGGAACGACGACTCGCTGTACGCGGTCGGTACCGGCGTTGTGACCTTCCAGGGTCGCAAGGTGCATGTCGACCCGCTCGACGAAGGTGCGCTGCGTCCGGTGGGGCTGACCCGGTTCCGCGCCGCCCGTGCCGCGGCTGGCAACTGATCGGCCGGTCGACAGCGACCGCTCCTCAACATGATCATTTCCGAGGTCTTCTACTCGGTGCAGGGTGAGGGCCTCATGACGGGCGTTCCCTCTGTCTTTGTGCGCACGTCCGGCTGCAACCTTCGGTGCCGTTGGTGCGATACGCCTTACACGTCTTGGAACCCCGAGGGTGACCAGCAATCGGTCGACGACATCGTCGCGGCGGTGGTGGCGCATCGCGCCGCGCGTCACGTGGTGGTCACCGGCGGAGAACCGATGATCGCGCCGGGCTTTGGCGAGCTCTGCGATGCGCTTCGAGCGCGCGGGTTTCACGTCACTGTGGAGACCGCTGGGACGGTGTGGCAAGACGGGGCGGTCGATTTGTACTCGATCAGCCCCAAGCTCTCGACCTCCACGCCGGACGACGTGGTGTGGACCAATCGGCACGAGAGCCGGCGACTGAACCTCGACGTGCTCCGAAAGATGGTGTCGGCGGGTGCGTATCAGCTCAAGTTCGTTGTGACTGGGCGGCATGATCTCGATGAGATCCGATCGTTGCTCGCTGAGGTTGGCGACGTCGAGCCGCATCGCGTTCTTCTGATGCCCGAGAGCCGTGAGCCGGAGGAACTCGAAGCCAAGCAGCTTTGGGTGTCTGAGCTTTGCAAGGAGTTCGGGTACAGGTTCTGCGACCGGTTGCATCTTCGGCTGTATGGGAACAAGCGCGGGACGTAAGGCGCTCGAGCGGTTTTGTGCGACGAGTTGGTCGACGCCTCAAGCATGCTCGTGGTGTGCACGAGCGATTCATCGACGGGGTTCTGAATTCGCTACTCGTCGGGCAGCGGCATCGGCTCTGGGCTGACGTCCCCTCCGTAGGTCGTGCGGATAAGTTCGGCATACTCAGCGATCGGTGGTAAGCCGACTTTCGCCCGTCGTTCATCGATCGTGTCCCAGTCGATCGTTGGCCCTGGACGCTGCACACCCCTTTCGTCATAGGTGAACTGCGTTCCGAAGACCTGTGGTTCGCCTCGACCGTTCCTCACGCGATCGGTCAGCATCGCGAACTCTCGCCCGTGTGCTTGCGCTTGTTCGACAAGTGGCTCCATGAGTTCGAGAACGTGTGCCTGGAGTTCCGGGGCCATATCCGCGTGCTGGGCGAGGATCCACGCGGCGCTAGCGCCGTCCTCGCCGACCATGTCGAACGTCGGCCATCCGTGCTTAGCGATCATCTCCTGCAGATACGCCGTGCTTTCGGCGTCGATTTCGCCGACTGCGGCCATGATCGGCTTGTCCTCGTCGCTGATCTCGAACTGCCCGCCTTGTCGCTGAGGCGAACGCTGCAACACCTCAACCATGGCGCCGCGTGCGGCTTGGTCGCGCTCGCGGAGATCGAGCAGGGCGGCGCGGAGCTCGGGGTGCGTTGGCTCGGCTGTTGTGTTCGCCTGCGCCGCCGCGGGGGTGGCTTCGGTGGTTTCGGCCTGTTGGCAGCCGCCCACGGCGATAATGGCGGTGAGGAGGAGAACGGCGTTGGTCATGCTCATAGAAATTCCTTCCGGTCTTGATTGGTTAACGTGATGGGATGCGGCTCACTCGATCTCCCGTTGCTCTGCGTCGAGGTTGGGACTGGTCCGATCGACGCGTAACACCAGATCGGAGATCAGGAAAGCCTCAATGGTGTCTGCTGGGTTTCGGCTGAGCGTTTCGTCGGGTGGGTGATCGGTGCCAGGCCGGTGATTCGCCCGGTTACCTGCTCGGCTGGACTCAGATTCGATGAACAGGTTGCGTTCGCTGCGATCGCGGCTGATGATCACGTTGCGTCGCGGGTCGGGTCATGGTGAGCGAGTGCCGCGATGGCGAGAGAAGCAAAGGCGACCGGAGAGAGCATGAAGACCAGTGTGTGTGTGGGCTGCGATCGGTGGGGTTTTGAGCGCCCACGTGGCGCACGGTGAAACCGTTAGTGGCGACTTGTCGACCGACCCGTTGGCGCCGACGAGCGTTGGCTTAGAGGTTGGGGCGAACGAGGTGCGTGGGACGGTGCAGGCGCCTGCGGACGCGCTTGACTACTTCACGTTCGAGATCTTGAAAGGCGATCTTCTCACCGATTTGTTCTTGCTCGAGTACACCGACGTCGCGATAGGCGGCAACGGGGATCGTGGGTACATCCATATCGACGGCCCCACGAGGGTCATCCCCGGAGGCGGGACGATCTTCGATTTCTTGGGCGGGTCGCATCTCGATCGTGGCATTGCTCCCGACGAGACTATCAATCTGCTCGATTGGCTTTCCGGTGCGCCTACTGGCCGATCGGGGTTCACAGCATCGCTGGGCGCGGGTGCGTACACGATCAACGTTCAGCAAACGGGCCCGGAGTTGATCCGTTGTCGAGTCGCTCGGGCCGACGCCCTGCAACGCGGCGGATATCGCCGAGCCGCTTGGTGTCCTCGACCTCGCGGACATCGACACGTTTGTCGAGGCGTTCGTCATCGCAGATTCGGCGGCGGAACTGGTCGAGCCGTTCGGGGTTGTTGACCTGAGCGACATTAACGCGTTCCTAGCCGGGTGTCCGTGAGTCGGGTCGGGGCTACGACGTTCTCGCGGCGGACCGTTCGAGTCGTTCTGCCACGCGCGTCACGAATTCGAGTCCGTCGACGAGAGGACCTTCCGTCGGACGTCCGAGGTTCGCATAGGCAAGAAAGCCGTTCGAATAAGCCCACTGCTCTTGGGCGTGTGGCGGCGCGGAGAGTCTGAGGGACATCCTCGAGGGTGCGTCGACTTCGAAGACGTCGGCGTGCGTTCTGAGGCATCGTTCAACGGTATCTGTGCCGTCTCGGTCTTCTGGATCGTCACGGAACCAGGCCGCCCTTGTGTTCTCGAACGCCGGGTGCCCGATGTCGATGCGGCGTATTTCCTCGGGGTCATTGCTTTGCGACTTCCCGATAGCGAATCGGGTATCGCCCAAGTCTGCCTCGATGACTATGAACACCCAAGAATTCGAGTTATTCCCCGCGGGAACGCCGGCGACGCCGGCGAAGGTTTTGCGTGACGCGCCCTTAAGCCGGCCGGCACGTTCCACTGAAAAGGCGAGAGATGTGGGTTTCATCGTCGCCAGCGCAGCCCATGCGTTTTCGAATTCATCCGGGATATCATCGTTACTCCGTAGTTCGAGGCCGAAGTGCTTCAGCTTTCGGGCTTGCTGATCGAGATAAATCTTCTTGTCGAACATCGTGAAGGCTGTGAAGATCATCGCTGCGACGATCACCTGGACCCAGTCGGAGGCGCTTCTCCCTCCTGATTGCGATGGCATCAAGATTCCGGGTATGAAGAGCGCACCTGCGGCGAGCAGGATCCCTGCGAACGTGGGCCATGTCGGCCATCGGACGGACCGAAACCTTGGGCGGGCGACCTCGGTCACAAGGTCTCCCGAAGACGCGCGAGCTGCGTGAGCAGCGGCGCCATATCGTCCATCGGCAGCTGCGTCGCCCCGTCGCTGAGCGCCTTCGCAGGATCGGGATGGCACTCGATGAACACCGCGTCCACACCCGCCGCGACGGCGGCTCGCCCGAGCAGGGGGGCCCGCTCGCGACGGCCGCCGGTCTGCTCGCCCGAGCCCGGGAGCTGTGTCGAATGCGTGACGTCGAAGCAGACGGGGGGCGGGGCCGCGTCGGTGAACTTCGAGCAGTCGAGTTCCATCAGGTCGCCGAGCCCGGTGAAGTCGTTGACCAGCCGGTGATACCCGAAGAAGGTCCCTCGTTCGGTCAGAACGATCTGGTCGCACCCGGCTTCGGTGAGCTTTCGGACCGGGCCGGCCATCTCTCTGGGCGACAGGAACTGGCCTTTCTTCACGTTGACGGCGCGGCCTTGGGCTTTGGCGGCCTCGCCGGCGGCGACGAGCAGGTCGGTCTGCCGGCATAGGAACGCAGGGATCTGCAGCACGTCGACGACTCTGGCGACCGATTCGCACTGCTCTGGCAGATGGACGTCGGTGGTGACGGGGCAGCCGACCTCGTCTTTGACTTTGGCGAACCAGTCGAGTGATTCTTCGAGTCCCGGGCCCCTGGCGCTGGCGATGCTCGATCGGTTGGCCTTGTCGAAGCTGGCCTTGTAGATGTATCCGAGGCCCAGACCCCGGCAGGTCTCGAGCATGCGCTTGGCGATGTCGAGGCCCATGTCGAGGGTTTCGAAGGTGCAAGGGCCGGCGATGATGGCGAGGGGAGCGCCGCCACCGATCGAGACACTGTCGATGGCGACCGCACGTCGTTGGGCGAGTTCGTTCATGGTCCGAGCGTATTCGGTGGGTCCGGGTCGCGCAAACGCGATAGGCTCGGTTTGTGCTTCGCGTTGAGGATGTCCACAAACGGTTCGGCGACACCGTCGCGGTCGACGGGCTGTCGATGCGCGTGCGTGGGGGCGAGTGCGTCGGGCTGCTGGGCCCCAACGGGGCGGGCAAGACCACGACGATGAGCCTGTCGGTTGGGGTGCTCAAGCCCGACTCAGGACGGATTGTCATCGGGGGTGAGGGGGCGCCGAGCGATACGAAGTCGCGGCGGCACGTAGGGTTGTGTCCGCAGGCGATCGCGTTGTACGAGCGGCTCACGGCCCTCGAGAACCTCGTGTTCTTCTGCGGGCTCTACGGCGTGGAGAGGCCCAAGGAACGGGCGCTCGAGCTTCTTGAGATGGTTGGGCTCGGCGACCGAGCCGGGGGTCGCGTCGGGACGTTCAGCGGGGGCATGCAACGCCGGCTGAACCTGGCGTCGGCGCTCGTGCACGACCCGCCTTTGGTGCTGCTCGATGAGCCGACCGCTGGCGTCGACCCGCACAGCCGAAACGCGATCTTTGACTTGGTGCGGTCGCTGCGCGAGGCGGGCAAAGCGATCGTGTACACGACGCACTACATGGAAGAGGCTCAGCGGTTGTGCGACCGGATCGAGATCATCGATCAGGGGCGTGTTCTCGCGTCGGGGACGGTCGATGAGCTCATCAAGGCCCACGGCGGCGAGAGCGTGCTCACTCTGGAGCGGGCGTCGGGCGTTGAGAAACGGAGCGTCGACGACCCGGTGAGGGCCCTGGCCGATGTTCCCCTAGCGCCGGACGCCGACGACCCGGTGACCGGTGTCCGCATCGACCGTCCGGATCTTGAAGCGGTGTTTCTCAACCTGACGGGGCGTTCGCTCCGGGATCACTAGGACGGGAGGGCCGACGTGGGCATGATCTGGACGCTTGCGATCAAGGACCTCAGGCTGCTCCTGCGCGATCCGGTCGGCTTGTTCTTCGCGACGGTGTTCCCGCTCGCGTTCGGCGTGCTCTTTGGTCTGATCTATGCAGGTGGCGGCGGCGGGGGCGGTGAAATCGACGTGCTCGCGCTCGACGCCGACGGGAGCGAGACGTCGGCCGCGTTTCTGGAACGGCTCGATGATTCGGACGCGATCGCGATCGAGGTGATCGAGAACGAAGACGACGGGCGTCGGCGCGTCCGGCTCGGCGAGGCGACGGCGTTCATCATCGTGCCTCAGGGCTACGAGAGCGCGATAAAGGGTGTGTTTGCCGGCGAGGCGATCCCGCCGATCACCGGAGCGATCGACCCGGCGCGCGTCGCGGAAGCAGGGGTGCTGCAGGGCGTCTCCATCGCGGCTGGGTTTCAGGTGATGACGACCACGCTCGCTGACCTTGAGGTGCTCGACGAGACGCTTGAGCGTGCGCAGACCCAACTCCGCGAGGCGGACAATCTGGACGTTGTTTCGAGGGGCCTGTTCAGCACGATGATCAGTTCGGGCCGGTCGCTGGCGCAGCGCGCGGCGTCGGATGCAAACGAAGATGACGGCGACGCGATAGCGGGCGGTTTGGAGTCCGGCGCGTCGATCGGATTCGGCGGGTTCAACCCGGTGGCGCTCGAGCTCGAATCGATCGCGCGTGAGACGGGCGGGAAGCCCCGGTCGGCGTTTGAGATCACGTTCCCGCAGGCGGCCGCGTGGGCGGTCCTGGGGTGTGTCGCCGGCTTCGGGATGTCGCTGGTGCGTGAGCGTGCCAAGGGGACGATGCTCCGGCTCGCGGTCGCGCCGCTGCCTCGGCACGGCATCGTCTTGGGGAAGGCGCTCGCGTGCTTCCTATTGACGGTGGCGGTGCTCGTGGTTTTGCAGGTCGCGGGGGCGATGTTCTTCGGGATCCGGGTTCACGCGTGGTGGTCGGCGACGGCCGCGGTGTTGAGCACCGCGTTCGGGTTTGTTGGGCTGATGATGTTCCTCAGTTCGATCAGCCAGACCGAGGGCGGGGCCGAGGGCTTCGTTCGCGCGATGCTCTTGGTGATGGCGTTGATCGGTGGGGCGGGTATGCCCCTGTTCTTCATGCCCGATTGGATGCAGGCGGTGAGCGGGGTGAGCCCGTTCCGCTGGGCGATCCTGGCGTTGGAGGGGGCGTCATTCCGGGGCTACAGCCCGTCCGAGATGATGACGCCGTGCGGCGTCTTGCTCGGTATGGGTTTGGTTGGATTCGGCGTATCGTTTTTTTTGTTTAGGCGTTGGTCGGTAAGTTAATGTGCGTATCGGTTGGAATCCCGAGATTTCAGCGTTTGTCTTGGAAGCGCTTTCAATTTGTCCCTATACTCAGGACGCCTGTCTTTCTCACTCCTTCCGGGATCGCATGCGGGGCTCCGACCGGCTGGCTGCAGCCCCAACCGCACTACTCGCCGCGTCTGGATCAATCGCATCCGCGCCCCGCACCGCCCCGCTTCGGCTGGGCGGGCGATCCCGCGCGCCGACTACGGGCAGCCGGCGAGGAAGACGGCGATGAACGCATCGGCGTCATCGGTGTCGATGGTGCCGAAAGGCGGCGCCAGGTCGGCGATCGCGTCGCCGGCGACGAACGCTTCGACGTAGGCGTCGAGGTCGCTGAGGTCGACGACGTCGAAGGGTCGGACGAGGTCTGCGATCGAGCACCCGGGCGGGCACTGATTGAAACGGAGGACGACGTCGGTTGCCTGAAGAGAGGCGGCGAGATCGATGGTGCCGTTGCCGTCGAGATCGCCCAACTGGATATCGAAGCTCCGCCCGCCGACGAACACGCCTTCACGAACGAACTCGCGGTTCCCTTGGTTCAGGTACACGCCTCCGATGTCTGAAGACATGTTCGAGACGGCGAGATCGATGAACCCGTTGCCGTCGATGTCGGCCACATCGAGCGAGGAGGGGCTGACGGCCGGATCGGATGAAATCGGGCTGGCGTGTTCGAAGCCCAAAGCGCTGTTCCAGAACACGTATAGGGCTCCGGCGCTTGTTGTGACGACGACGTCGGTCCACCCGTTGTCGTCGAGGTCGGCCGCTTCGATGAACCGGGGGCTTGGAACTTGGATGTCGAAGCGATCGAATGCAGCCCCTGTGTTGATCAAGAATGTGACGTCTGAATCCGATCCGTTCGCGATCGCGACGTCTTGAATGCCGTCTCGGTCCAGATCCGCGATGACGGCATCTTGAGGGCTGCGACCGGCGGGCAAACTTTCGAGGTTGAGGAAGAGGCCCTCGCCATTGTTGTAGAACACGACGGCTTCGGACGAAGATGATACGGCGATGTCGGGGACTCCGTCGTTACTGAGGTCGCCTACCTCTACGGTTGTGGGAAAGCTGGGAGTGATGTACTCCGTAAAGCTGAACGTCTTATCGCCTCGGTCAATCAACACCGACATACGGCTTTGCTGCCTTACGAGAACGAAGTCTTGGCGACCGTCGTCGTTGAGATCGGCGGCAACGACGCGCAAGGGGGACGATCCAGCCGGGATACTTCGGTCGAAGGCGAATGTACCGTCTCCTTGGTTGGTGTAGAACGAGAGGGTGTCGCTGTCTCTCGCGGCGACCGCGAGGTCTTGATCGCCATCACTTTCGAGATCGACGATCGAGATTCCGTACGACGTTGGGTTCCCGAGCGCGACGAATCCATCGATCGACGCGGATCCGTCGTTCAGCAGGGCTCTCGCGGCGTCCTCGTTCTGGTTGATGATGACGATATCGGGGATCTCGTCGACGTTGGTGTCGGTGATCGCGAGATCGGTCACGGCCCCAGCGGGCGACCGATCGTTCAGCGTAAACGCGCCTTGACCATCGTTGACGAGGAGATCGACGGTGCCGGCGGCGTTCACCATGCTGATATCCGGTGCGCCGTCGCCGTTGAGGTCTCCGAGACGGAGGCTTTGGGCTTCTGTGCCAGGGACGAACGTGCCGGAAACGAAGAAGAAGCCGTTTCCGTTGTTCTTTAAGACCGTGATTCCATCGGAAGACCTGATGATGTCGATGTCGCCGTCGTCATCCACGTCAGCCGTGGCGACAAGATCGGTATCACCCGGGACTAACCGGATATCAGAAAGGGCGCCCGCCCCTGCGTACGGGTAGATGACGAGATCGCCCGAGGCCAGAACGGTCGCGACGTCGGGGCGATCGTCACCGGTCAAGTCGGCTATCGCGATCTGGACCGGCGTCGCACGCGTCACGAAGGGAGTTCCGCGACCAAAGGTCGCGTCGCCCCGGTTCAGCATCACCTGAAGCGACGGTCCATCCAACGACGCGACGACGACGTCGTCGAACCCGTCGCTGTTCATGTCGGCGACACCGAGGGCATTCTGGGGTAGGGTGATGGGAAAGCGGCGCTGAGGCTCGAACGATCCGTCCCCGTTGTTGACGAACACGCTGATGTCAGAACTGTTGGCGTTGAGCGCGACGATATCGGGGTGGTCGTCCGCGTTGAGATGTCCGATCGCGATCTTGGTCGTGAAGGCTCCGGCATCGAGCGTCTGCGGAGGGTCGTAGTTTCCGTCGCTGCTCGCGAGGAGGACCGTCACGGAGCCTCCGAAAGCCAGCCCGCTTCCGGTCGCGGTTGAGTTGGCGAAGGCGAGATCATCCAGTCCGTCGCCGTTCAGGTCCACGCTGACAACCGAGTTCGGGCGCTCGCCAGACTCGAGCTTGGGAAGCGGTTCTACGAAAACCGAGCCGGCGTTGCACACCTGGGCGTGTGCGCCGGTCGTTCCGAAGAGGGTGAGCAACGCGGCGATTCGTCTCGCGCGCGAGGCGGGCCATCCGGTGTGTCGTTGGTTCATCGTCGCGGCCTCCGGTGAGTGTGCGGGCGCCGGACACAAGCGTCCGACGCTTCGGGTCATCGTCTCGGGAGGGACAGCAACATTGGTTTTAGGTCAGGTGTTGTTCGCACGCGCAAACTTGGAACGAACCCGGTGGCGGGCAACCGCTGACTATGGGCAGCCGGCGAGGAATGCGGCGATGAATGCGTCGATGTCGGACAAGTCGATAAACCCAATCGGGGCGACGAGATCCGCGAGCGGTTCTCCGGCGGCGAATGCGTTGACAAACGCATCGACGTCGGAAAGGTCGACGATTTCGTACGGCAGCGCAATATCCGCGATGTTGCAGGGCGTTGGGCCTGCGAGCGCCGCGAGATCGATCTCGATGAACTCGCCGGCGTCGACGTTGAGATCCCCATTCCCGGCCGGGACTTGCATCGTTGGGTCGAGCGTATCGCCATCGGCGGTGAAGAAGCCGAGCGCGGCGACGTGCACGGTGTCTGGGACGGTCCCGAACTGATCGGCCAAATCGAGCCCCGCTTCGAGGTACTGCGCGGAGACCGGGCCGACGGGGCCAATCGCATCGAACCAGCCGGTCCAGTTGTTGTCCGCCTCGTTCCCGACATACGCGTCGTGCGAGGCGACGAAGCCGGACTTGCCCCACATCGCGGGTGCCAAGCCTCCGGGCTCATCGGCGACAACGATGAAGCGATCGCGCCCGCTCGAGGCTGGCTCGGTGGCGAGGTAGAGCGTGTCACCATCGACCGCGGCCCAGATCGATCCCCCTGGGCCCGTCGTGATCTCGGTGTACTCGGCGTCGAGTTGTCCGTCGATCGTGATCGGCGGGGCGGCCGGTCGATCGAGGTCGGTCTCGATCAGGGCGTATCCGTACGGCGGGATCGTGACTTCGTATGCGCTCGCGTTCTGAGGAGTGATGCTTGGGAGCGAGGCGCCGGTCGCGAGATCGACCGCGGCGAGGGTGGACGAGCCGTTGTGGAAGTCCGAGACATCGAGCGACGTGGTCAGCGTGCTGCCGGTGAGGTTGATCGCGACCGCGATGGTCTGGGTCTCGTCGGCGATCGGAGCATCGCCCTGCTCGTAGCTGCGGAGGAACGCCCAGACGGCGCCGCTTGCAGCGTCGATTGCGTGGTAGGTGCCTCGGCGGAGCGCGACGTTGGCGTGGCGATGGGTGATGAGATCCTTGTGCGCCTGAAGCGGGCCGGAGTTGAGCTGTTCTTCGACGCTCCGTCCGTCGTTGTTGCCCGAGAACTGGTTGGCGAAGGCCTGCCCGTTGAGCCGGTGGTAGCGCGACATCGGGGCGCTCTCGACCGCGTTCCACTTGAAAGGCTCTCGCATCGGAATGTCGTTGGCGTCCGATCCGTAGTCGGCCTTGGTCCCGGTCATCGCGATCTCATCGCCGTAGTAGATGATCGGGGGGAAGGGCTGGAGCATGAGGACCGCCGCCGCGGCTTCGGACCGTCCGATCGTGAAAGGGTTGTCGGCGCCGATGGCGCTGGCGAGACGGTCGACATCGTGGTCGCCGATGATCGCGACGAAGGTGCCTTGGTCGGACGCGCCGGTGTACGCGCTGATCGTGGCGTCCATCTGCCCGTAGAGCGGGGCGGCGTTTTGGTCTCGGAGCGCGTCGCGTGCCGCGAATTCGAAGGGCTTGGTCATCGCGGCGTCGAACTCGGGCAAGAACTCGGCGCCGTGTGAGCCCCAGTTGTGCTGCTCTGCGAAGGTGAAGACGCCCGGGTTGAGCGCGCGGAGTGCGTCGTGCCACGTGGTCCAGAAGTCGTCGAGGTTGTAGCCCCAGCCGTCGGGGCCGTTGCCGTAGTCGACCCAGACGTGGTCGAGACGGTACCCATCGATCCCGTCGGAGGGATCACCGTCCCCGTTGGGGTCGAGCCACTTGAGGGCCCAGTCCACGTTGAGTTGTGTGGCTTCGGGTGTCCGGAGGTCCCAGTGGATGAACCCGACGGTGGCCCCGGTCCATGTCGGGAACGTGTACCCCTGGTACTGCGAATTCTGGAAGTTTGTGAACGCGAGCCAGTCGTCGTATTGGCTCGACGGGTTGCCCGAAGCGTTCTGGTACCACGGCGAGTTGTGGCTGATCCCGTAGACGACGAAGTCGAGGTAGATCTCGATCCCGAGATCGTGCGCGGCGCTCGTCAGATCGATCAGGTCTTGCTCGGTGCCGAACCATGGGTTGATCTGATCGGCGGGCCCGTGTTGATAGCCGTGGTAGGCGGGGCTCGGGAAAACCGGGTTCATCCAGATCGCGGTGATGCCCAGATCATCGAGGTAGCCGAGCCCGTCGCGGATGCCCGGGAGGTCTCCGAAGCGGTTGGGGTCGATCGCGTCCGAGTCGGCGCCGTCGCGCCAGGCGATGGGCATGACGTGGTAGAAGACGTCGTCGGCTTTGGGCTGCGTCGCGAAAGGGTTGGAAGCCATTGCAGCCGAAGCGACAAGACAGAGTGAGCCAGAAGCGACGCGGATCATCGGAGTTCCCCAGAAAGAACGCTCCCGGGGGCCCGTCCCCGGGAGCGTTCGTCATCATACAACCCGAAGTTGTGCTCTTTGCCCGGGGCTTGCCCGAGAATCGAGCGATCGATCAGGGGCAGCCGGCCAGGAACGCGGCGATGAATGCGTCGACGTCGGTCAGGTCGACGACGCCGAACGGGGCGGCGATGTCGGCCGCGGCGTCGCCGATCACGAACGCGGCGATGAAGGCGTCGACGTCGGAGAGGTCGACGATGCCGAGCGGCTCAACGAGGTCGGCGACGTTGCAGCCGGTCGGCTCCGGTGCAGGCCCGCTGGCGACCAGGGTGGTGGTGCCGACAAGGTTGACGTCGACGATGCCATCAACGACGGTCACCAGGGCGTCGATGTTCAGCGTCGCCTCGAGTGTGACGGTGGTGCCATCCGACGAGATGGTGCCGGAGAAGGGCGCGGTGCCCGGGTCAAAGTCGGCGAGGTTGATCGTGCCCGAGTCGGCACCGACGAGGAAGAAGTTGTAGTCGAACGTCGTCGTTCCGGTGAGCAGCGTCGGGACCGCCTCGAACATGAAGTCGTCGGCCATCGCGATCGGGACGGGGCCGAGCGGTGTGCCCGGGGTCGCGAAGAGAGCGACGGCGTTCACGAGCGTCGCGTTGGCTGAACCGAGGAATCCGAAGTCAAAGCTCAGGGCCGGGTCGCTCGTCAGTGCGAAGTCGAAGTCGTTCAGCGTGATCTGGGTCGGGGTTCCGTAGTCGTCGAGAGTGACCTCGATGGTGCCGGTGATGCCCGACATCGCCGTGTCGGTCTCGTTGCCAACCGGGGTGATCGCGGTCGCGACAACGTTGATGTTCGACTGCGCGGTATCGATCGTCAGCGTCGTCGACTGTGCGCTGGCAAAGGCGGTGGCAAGAGCGACAACGGATGCGGCGGCAAGGCGGGTCGGCATGGCGGATCTCTCCCGTTCGAGGTGATCCGGCCCTCGCCCCCCCTGTGGGCGTTCGAGCCGGACTAGGGCAGCGTATCGCCTCGCTCCGGTATGACCAAGCCCATCATTTGTAGGTTGCGCTGGTTTTCGGACGCGGGCAGGGCACCTCGGGAGTTGAATCCGGGCCAAAGCCCCCCATGTCGCAGACTCTGCGACGATGGGGAGGGGATGGATGCGGCCGTCGGGACGTGGCGATCCGGTGCTCGCGCCCCCGGCTGGGGGTGAAATCGAGGGCCGAACGCAAGAGAGACCCATCGCCACGCGGCGTGGCGCCGATGGTCCCGACGGCCGGTGCGGGTCGTCGACGGGCTCGCCTGTTGAACGCGTCACCTCGCCTTGGCTTGCGTGCAACGCTTGGAATGTCTGCTGTTTCGTTCTCGACTACGGACAACCGGCGAGGAACGCAACGATGAACGCGTCGAGGTCGTCGAGGTCGATCACTCCGAAGGACGGCACGAAGTCGACGATTGGGTCGGCGCTCAAGAAAGCGGGGATAAACACGTCGATATCGCTCAGATCGGTCACGCCGAACGGCGGTGCGAGATCGGCGAGATTACAAGGCGAGGGCCCGAGACCGGCATCGACGAGGTAGGCGGCGCCCGAACTGCTTCCCTGGTCATCGGCCCCGGGCGCTCCCACGAGAGCAACGCCATCGTCGAGCGCGACCGACCACCCGTATGTATCGACGCTGGTCGCGATCGACGGCAAGAACTGCTCGACAAAGACCGGCGCCGACGGGTCGGTGATGTCGTAAAGGATAGCGGCGCCGACGCCCGGACCGGCGTCGTCGTCCGTGCGAGCGCCGATCAGCGCCGCGACCCGATCACCATCGGGCTCGATCGTGACGCTCCAGCCGAAGTCGTCGTTGCTTTCGGGGTCCGGAGCAAAGAGCTTGAGCAGCAGTTCCGGGTTCGCTGAATCGGTGAGGTCGTATACGTACGCGGCGCCGGCATCGAATCCGACGTCGTCGTCGAAGATCGCCCCGACGATGGCCGTGGTTCCGTGGATACCCACGTCGAAACCGAAGAAGTCTTGCGGGTCGCCGATGGGTGGTGTGAGCTTCGCACGCTCGACCGGGTTGGCGGGGTCGGTTATGTCGAAGATGTACGCCGATCCGGCGTCGGTCGCGGCGTCGTTGTCACGGCGTGCGCCGATGATCGCGAGTCCGTTGTGCATGTCGACCGAGAACCCGAACTGGTCGACCGATTCGCCGTCGGACGGGAGGAGCTTGCTGACCTGTGTTCCGGTTGTAAGGTCAAAGAGGTAGGCGGCGCCGGACAGCCCTCCGTTGTCATCAGCGGCGGGGGCGCCGATGAGGGCGAGCGTGCCTTCGATGTCCATCGCTTCGCCGAACTCGTCGTTGAAGTCCGCGTCGTCCGGGATCAGATTCCAGAGCAGCGTCGGGTTCGAGGGATCGCTCAGTTCGTAGGCGCGAACCAGCGTCGGGTAGCAGAAGCAGAACTCGATGCCGGTCGTCCCGATCAGCGCTACGGGCGCGGTCTGGCCCGAAGGGAGGGGGAGCGGTTCGCTGAGCGCGACGCCGTAAAACCTGGAGTCTCGGGGCTCGGTTTCCCCGGGGATCGTCGGCTGGGGGAAGTCGCTGAGCAGGGTGCCGGTTGTTGCATCGAATAGGAACGCGTTGCCGGGGGTCGGCGTCGTGAAGATACCTTCGCCGCCGACAATGGCGAGCCCGGCACCCAGCGCGACGTTCTCGCCAAACTGGAGGCTCTCGTAGCCGACATCCGGGAGCAGGCGAAAGAGCTCAGCGCCCGGTTCGGCGAGGCAAGCGGTCGGCGTCGCACACGCGACGATCGCTGCGAGGTGTTTCATTCTCGGACCCTCCAATGACGTCCTGATGGCAAGACGGTCACTGTACCGACGCATCCTCTGTGAACCGCGTGTTGTCAGAGGCAATCGTCGAGATGGGCGGGCGCGATCACGAACACCCGGCGAGGAAACTGCTCACAAAGGAGTCGATGTCGCTGAGATCGCGCGATTCGAACGCCCTCGACGACGTTATCGCAACTCAGGGTGCGGCGAGCGCTAGCCACACCCCGCAAGGAACGCCCCGATGAAGGCGTCCAAATCGGACAGGTCAATGACACCGAACGGCGCCGCGACATCGGCTGCGGAGTCGGAGGAGAGAAAGGCAGCGATAAACACGTCGATGTCGCCAAGGTCGACGACACCGAAGGGTGCAGCGAGGTCCGCGAGCGAGCAGGCCGGCTGAGGGAGGTCATCGCCAGCGACTGCAACGCCGGTCGTTCCATCGGACGCCGCGAATCGGAACGCGATGGTGCCGGCGTCGTTGAACCCGTCCGCGTCTGCTCGACGATCCTGACGGTTGCCGTCGGTCCCCGCGAGATCGATGGACGAGATCGTGAGCCCGTCGAGTATCTGTCCGGTCCGGAGGACGAGTTCGGTTCCGTTCCCAGGGGTATAGAGGAACAAGCCAAGCTCGAACGTCTGGGTCGCACCCGGAACGTCGCTGAGCTGATCAACGAACGCGATCTGGCCTTGATCGTTCAATGCGAACGAAGCGAACGTGCCCCGGAACTCTCCTCCGCCCGGTGCAGGCTGTCGAGCGCGGGCGATCTCGGTCACGCCACCAGTGTCAGCGGTGATGAGGGCGACCCGGTCGGACGTGTTCGCGAGCGTCGCGATTAGGCCCTGCTCGTTCATCGTGACCAGATCCGTTGTGACGCTCGAGACGGTAACGTCGGAGTTGTCGACCTCGTTGTCTCGTCGAATCAGGATCGACGCGTCGCCCGAGGTCTCGAACCGGAGCACGAGCGAGCCACTCCCGAAACCCAGGCACGCGATATCGTCGTCGTTCTCCGCATCAAGGTTGATTCTCACCGCGACCTGGCCGGCGTCGTTGATAGCAGGGACCGTCCCGTTGAGGTTCAGGACACTTCCGATGGTGCAGCCGTCGTCTCCGAGCAGCGGCTGCTGGTTGCGAAGCACGAACTCGATACCGGTCCCGTCGGCCACAGTGAGTGCGCTCGGCGTCGGCGACGCGTTGGTGCGGAACGCCGCCTTGCCCGATGCGTTCATCCCGGGTGTCGTGAACGACGTGACTGTCGAGAAGACGCCCGATGTGATCACGCTCTCGATCGTGTCACCCTCGGACTGAATCGCGAGAAGACCCCCAGAGTCACTCTGGATCATCGCTTCTCGACCGACGCCATTGATGGTGTAGGTGTCGGTCCACAGCGCACGCCCGGCGGCGTCGAAGGCGATGCGTGCGACCGGGGTCTGTCCGAAGGCGAGGGCGTTGAGCACGGCGCCGGTGGATCCGTCGGGCAGGGCAACAGCCTGGCCCTCGCGAGCGATCTGTGTGGTCACGCCCGTATCGGGATCGATGAGAAACAGCCCGCTGTCCTGATCGTTCGGGACGCCGTCGATCGCCGTGCCGAACGCGAGTCGGCCGTCGGGCGTGATGATGGGGTTGACGGTGAAGTCGCCAGCAACGGGGCTGCCGCCGCCGACGGTTCCGCCGCCGTCGAGGGGGGTTCCGTCTATGAGGACGATCTCTCGGCTCCCGAGCGGCCCTAACCGCAGGAAGGCCCGTTCACGGCCGGTGCTCGCGATGACGCTTTGAACGAAAGCCTCGTTTGATTCCGTCAAGGTCGGCTGCTGCGACGAAGAGAACGACTCGTGGACACCCCCGTTGGGTGCGGCCGCCCCACTGGTGATGAGAACCCGGATCTCGGTCTGAGCCGGTGCCAAAGCTGTAATACTCGACAGAACAACGAAGCTGATCATGGCGTTGGCCTCGTACAAGGGGTGACGCTTCCCATGATCAAGTCTGCCCCGATTCCGTCAAGTGTTCATCGGCGAATCGACGACCTTGCGCGGTAAGCTGGGCAAAGATGGGGAGTCGGTCGACCAACAACCGGCGTTTCCCTGGGAGCGACCATGCCCAACAGCCGCACCAACTCGTCTGATCTTGGCCCCGAGCTCCTCGCCCACATGAAGGCGATCAAAGCCAAGGCCACCGAGTACGGGCTCGACTTCTTCGAGGTCATCTACGAGAAGCTCGACTTCGACACGATGAACCAGATCGCCAGCTACGGCGGGTTCCCGGTCCGCTACCCGCACTGGAAGTGGGGCATGGAGTACGAGAAGCTTCGCAAGCGCGACGCGTACGGGCTCGGGCGCATTTACGAGATGGTCATCAACAACGACCCTTGCTACGCCTACCTGCAAGAGTCGAACTCGATCACCGATCAGAAGCTCGTCATGGCCCACGTCTACGGGCATTCCGATTTCTTCAAATGCAACCATTGGTTCAGCAAGACCGAGCGCAAGATGATGGACGTGATGGCGAACCACGCGACCCGCGTGAGGCGTCATATCGAGCGCGAGGGTTCTGAGACGGTCGAGCGATTCATCGATGCGTGTGTTTCGCTCGAGCACCTGATCGACCCACACTCGGTTTTCGTCAAACGCGAAGGCGAGGACAGGCCGGCCGGCGCTTTCGAGCCGGAGAAACTCCCCGCCAAGGAGTACATGGACCCGTTTATTAATCCGCAAGAAGAACTCGACCGCCAGAAAGAAGAATTCGAGCAGAGGAAAGCCGCGGCGAAGGTGGCCTTCCCCGATCGTCCGACGCGCGACGTGCTGCTCTTCTTGCTCCGTCACGCCCCACTCGAGAACTGGCAGGCCGACATCCTCGGGCTTGTCCGGGATGAGAGCTACTACTTCGCCCCCCAGGCCCAGACCAAGATCATGAACGAGGGCTGGGCGACGTACTGGCACTCCAAGCTCATGACCGAGCACTTCCTCGAAGACGCGGAGATCATTGATTATGCCGAGCAGCACTCGGGCGTCGTCCACATGCCACCCGGTGGGTTCAACCCATACAAGATCGGTGTCGAGATGTTTAAGGATATCGAGCGTCGCTGGAACACCGGCCAGCACGGCCGCGAGTGGGAAGCGCTCGAAGGCATCGGCCAGAAAGAAGCGTACGACGACAAGAGCATGAAGGGGCGCGAGAAGATTTTCGAGGTGCGCCGCATCTACAACGACGTGAACTTCATCGACGAATTCCTCACCCCCGAGTTCGTCGAGAAACACCAGATGTACCAGTTCCGCAAGGACCCGCAGACCGGCGAGGTGAAGGTTGTCACGCGCGACTTCCGCAAGGTGAAGCTCACCTTGTTGTACCAGATCACCAATATGGGGCAGCCCTATATCTACGTCGTCGACGGCAACTACATGAACCGCGGCGAGCTCTATCTCGCGCACGAGTTCAACGGGCTTGAGGTCGAGGCCGCGAAGGCGTCGGAGACGCTCCGGGCGCTGCGCATCCTCTGGGGCCGGCCGGTGCATCTCCAGGCCCGGATCAACGAGGACATGCACCTGCTGACCATGGAGTCTCCCGAGTCTTCCATCACGAAGCAGAAGATCAACGACGAAACACCCAAGCCGGCGCACCTGGTCGCGTGAATCCGAGCCTCACGTGGGCAAGGATCAAGGGAAGAGCGCGGACGGCTGAACCGTCCGTTCCGACACCGACTCAGGGCTGGATGACGAAGTCTTCGGTGTTCGTGCCGGTGGTGGTCGTGATGCGGTTGAAGTTAAAGTCTTCGACCGTGATCGTCTCGTCGCTCACGAGTGTCCCGGATTCCGGGTCGGCGAAGGTGAGGTTGAAGGTCACGTCCGCCGTCACCTGGATGTTGACGAAGGGTCCAAAGACTTGATCGAACCCGATGTAGGCAATGGTTGCTGTCGTCTCGGACGTCCGGGTATAGGTGCAGCCGCCATCGATCGAGACGAGCCCGACGCCAGACACGATGATCGACGCCGTGCACCCGTTGACAGGGTCGAAGATGAGGCGAGACACCGAGCCTTCACCGTCGATGATGATCTGTCCGTCATCGAACTCCTCTGGCGCGACGTTGTTGTCGATCGGCCCTCGTGGCGGGGTCGTGTTGCCCGACGGAAAATCGCCGGTCAGCGTGAACCCGATGGGCGATCCGCCGTTCGCGTTCTGCGCTGTCCCGGTGAGTTCCATGCCATCCGCCGTCGCGAAGGCCAGCGAAAACAGCTCGACCGAAACCCCGGAAAGGACGACCGGCTCGTCGTCGATAAACGCGGACGTGCCCTGGGTGAGTTCCAGAGTGGCCGAGTCGCCGCGCGTCGTGGCGTACGTGTAGGTCCCGAAGACCTCGAAGTTACTCCCCGGGAGCCCACCGATGCCGCCGGTTCCACGCCTGGTGTAGTTGTCGGCGCCGAACTCGTAGGTCTCATCGGGGGCAGTATCGAAGACGAGCGTTCCGCCCTCGATGCTCGTCGGAGCGAGGCCTCCGCCCTCAGAACCGCTCGAACCACCGTCGCCGTAACACCCGAGCACGGCGGACACGCACGCGCATAACGCGGCGAGGGCAAGGGCGGCAAGATGCGACGGTGCGAACGAATCGGAAGACATCGGGCAAAGCTCCTCGCGTCGGGGTCGACTCGGCGGAGCATACTCGTAGATCACCCGGGTGGTTGCATTCCATTCGTGCGATCACACACCCACCGGTCCGCTTCGAAGCGTGACCGCGGGCGCATGGAGGCGCAATTGGGCGGTTTCGGGCCCGGCCCCGTCAGTTCAGAGTGAACGTGCCAACGTCCTGGGTGGTTCCGTTCGCGTCGGTGGTCGTGATCAGGTAGTCGCCCGACGTCGCGGTCCGGAAGATCAGTTCGACAACCGAGCTTTGGTTTGCGAGGTCGGCCGCCTGAGCGCCGCTAATGCTGCCAGTGACAATCGTGAAGTCGACCGTCGCCGTGCTGTCGCTGAGTGGGTTGTAGGTAAACGTGCCGGTACCAGAGCCCGCCGACCCGTCCTGGGCCGCGAATAGGAAGGTGAGCAGCCCGCTGGACCCGAAGAAGAGCTGGGTCTCATCGCTCTCTTGGTCGGTGAGCGTAAGGGTAAGGTCGGTGACCGTCGCTGGGGTGAAGTCGCTGCTTGACGGCGGATCGTTGAACTCGTCCTCGAAGTCATCGACGATGTCCTCGAAGTCATCGGTCACGTCGTCGACGATGTCGTTGACGAAATCGGAAACCGAATCGCCGCCGCCCCCGCAGCCCAACGCCGCTGAGGTGATCGCTGCGAGTGCCCAAAGACCGATCGAACGAAGCGACCCGAAGATGCTTTCCATGCTTCCCTCTTCCTTGAACGATTCAATCCACGTCGTCCGGGCCATCGGACGGCTCGGATCAACCATACTCCATACCTCTGCATCGGGTTCCCGCGTCGCGTAAACCCAATAGAAAGCCGCGGATTACGTAGTTCCCGCCGGCTTCGGACGGTACTCGCGCACAGGCTTGGCGGGTGTGCCGACGCAGACGTGCCATGCTGGGAGATCGGTGAAGACCCCGGAACGCGCGCCGACGACGCATCCTTCGCCGAGTGTTACACCGGGCGACACAAAGACGTCCGCGGCGATCCAGACCCTCGCTCCGATCGTGATCGGAGCCGGGACCAGAGGCCTCGTATCGACCTCGAAATCGTGGCTCGCGCCACAGAGGTACGCGTATTGGCTGACAATGGCTCGCTCACCCAGCCGGATCGTGTCGACGCAATAGACGTCGACGTCGTCCGCGAGCGTCGCGAAGTCGGCCATCTCCAGGTTCCAGGGTGCCCAGATCTTCGCTCTCGGGTACACCCGGGCCTTCGGGCTCAGGCGTGCGCCGAAGAGGCCCAGCAGCCACCTTCTCCAGCCGAACAGCGGGCGGGGGCTCGGGCGGAAGAGAACGCTCCAAACGATGCCCCAAAGGGCGCGCCCGAGACGGTGCTTGGTCGAAAACGAACTCGGAGGCACCCGATGCCCGCTCGGAGCCGTTGGGTCGACGGACGAAGCTTCGGGAGGATGGGTGGGGGCTTCGGTCACCGGCTACCTGTCATGCCGCGTGGTTATCCCAGCGCCGGGGTCGCCGGCGGGATGTGCCAGACGGCGCTCTCGTCCTTGCCGCGTTCAAGGTACCACCGCACCATGCGATCGATCCCCTCGGCCAGCGAGACCTTCGGCTGGTACCCGGTCGCGAGCACCTTGTCGGCTTCGTACTTGGTCTGCGCGACGAACAGCTTCTTGATCCGCGCGGTCGACACAGGCAAGTTTTTGCCGGTCAGGCCGATCACGATGTCGAAGGGAAGCCCGCCCAGCAAGCCCAACCAGAGCGGGAGGTTCGACCGCGGCGCTTTCTTGCCCAGGCTCTCGAAGATCACCTCCGAGATGCCAGCGCTCGAGAGGTCGGGCTTGTCGATCCAGTTGTACGCGTCGTAGCCCGCGCGCCCGTCGTGCTTCCAGAGGTAGAGCGTCGCGTCGACGATGTTCTCGACGTAGCTCAGGCTCTTGATGTTGGTCCCAGGGCCAAACTGCAGGTACTTCCCGCTGTGGATCTGGCGGATCAGCGAGTACATGTTGGCAAAGTTGTTCGGACCGAACGTGACAGTGGGGCGGATCGTCAGGCAGCGCCTCGAGCGCCCGTCGGCGTTCTGGCCTTTGTCGCACCACTCCATGAACACCTGTTCGCCGGCCCACTTCGAGCCGCCGTAGGGGTTGAAGAACTTCTTGGGGCTGTCTTCGGTCACCGGCTCGGCGGCATCCCCGTAGATCGCGACCGTCGAGTAGAAGGTCAGCTCGGTCACGCCCGTCTCGTCCATCGCGTCGCAGATGACCTTCGCGCCGTTCTGGTTTACGTCGTAGTACGTGTCGTGATCGATCCCGAAGTCGTGGTGCGCCGCGGCCAGGTGGACCACGTGGTCTACGCGCTGCCCGAAGTGCGTCAACGCCTTTCGCATCGCCTCGGGGTCGCGGACGTCGCCCTTGACGTACGCCGATTCGGCGACCGGTCCGGAGGGCTCAACGAGATCGAGGTTCACAACGCGATGACCCTGCAAGGTCAGCTCGCGATGAAAGTACCCCCCGATGAACCCGGATCCCCCGGTGATCAGGATGTCCACGCCTGGCTCCTCTATCCCCGCAAGTGCGGCCGGTTCACACCGTGATCTCCCGTACGTCGACCGTCCGCACGGAACGACGTGTCACGACGCGAGCCATCCCCACCTCTTCGAGCATGATACGAACGACCTTCGCGTTTGTGCGTTCCATCGGCGCGAAGGTTCAACATCGGCTTCTCGTCAGCGTCCATAAAGCACAGGCGCAAGAAGTACGCAGATCATGCCCACCAAAATCGTCAGGGGGCCACCGAACCGTGTGTAGTCCAGCCAGCGGTAGCCGCCCGGGCCCATCACCATGAGATTGGTCTGGTACCCGATCGGTGTGCTGAACTCACAGCTCGCCGCGACCGCGACCACAACCGCCATCGACATCGGCGGGACGCCCTGCTGCTCGGCCACCAGCATCGCGATCGGGAACATGAGCACCGCCGCCGCGTTATTGGTCATGACGGCGGTGAAAACGATCGTCAATCCGTACACCGCCGCGAGCAGGGCGTAGGTCCTGAGCATCCCATCGACGCCCAGCGCCGCGACGAGCCTCACCAGGCTTGTCGCCAAATCAGCCGCGAGCCCGGTCTCCGTCATCGCTCGCCCGATGCCGAACGCGGCGCCGATCGTCACCAGCACCTGCCAATCGACCCCGGCTCTCGCCTGAGGCCCGGTGCAACAACGCCCGATCAGCATGGCCCCCGCCGCGATGAGCGTCGCCGGCAGCGGCTCGAGCGTTCCTGTCCCGAGCGCCATGATCAGACCGGCCAAAATGAGCAGCGCGACCCAGGCCCGGTCGTGCCGCGGCGCCGCCGACGCGGCCCGCTCGGTCACAAGCACAAAGTCGCGGCTGTCCCTGTGCTTGTCCGCGAAGCCCGCCTCGGTTTCGAGGAGCAGGGTGTCCCCGTCGCGGAGCTTGATGTCACCGATCTTGCCTCTCAGACGCTGGCCGCGCCGGTGGACCGCCATCACCACGGCGCCGTACCTGGTCCTGATCCCGCCATCGCGCACCGTGAGGCCCACCAGACGGCTCGACGGGCTCACAACAGCTTCCATCAACTGCGCCCTGGCCCTTCCCGAGGCGCGGTCCTTGGTCCCCGCCGGTTCGAGGCCCCGGATCTGGTTCAGGTCCATCATCGACTCGAGGTCGCCCACGAAGCCCAAGACGTCACCCGTCCGGAGCCGCTCATCTGGGCCCACCGCGACGATGGTCCGATCCTTGCGATCGATCCTCGAAAGAAACAGGCCCGGGAGGCTCCGGAGCCCCGCCTGCTCGACCGACTTTCCGACGATCGGCGCTCCGTCTTGAACGATCATCGACGCCGTGTATTCACGGCGTTCCCCGTTGTTCGCCGCGGCGGGCAGTTGCCGGCGGTCGGGCAGCAGGACGCGTCCGAAGACCAGGATGTAGATCAAGCCAGCGATCAGAATCGGGATCCCGATCGGGCTGAGGGTGAACATGCTGAAGCGAACCGCATCGCCGGCCGCGGTCCGGGTGTCCTCGTTGACCAGAGCCTGGGCGACCACGATGTTCGTGCTCGTCCCGATCAGGGTGCACACACCGCCAAGGATGCTGGCGTAGCTCAGAGGGATGAATAATTTGCTGGGGCTGAATCCGCCCTTCTTCGCGATCCCGTTGAGCACCGGCATGAACATCGCGACGATCGGCGTGTTGTTCACGAACGCCGAAACGCACGCGACGGGGCCGGTGAGCCGCAATTGGGTCCCGAACAGCGTCTTGGGCCGGCCCACGAGCCGGGCCGTGACCATGTTCGTCGCGCCGGTCTGCCGCATCCCCGTCGAAACGACGTAGAGCAGGGCGATCGTGATGAGCCCCGGGCTCGCGAATCCCTCGACTGCGGCGTCGGGCTTGAGCATCCCGAACACCACGAAACCGGTCAACGCCCCCATCAGGACGATGTCCGAGCCGAACCGACCCGACGCCAGGGCCCCGATCATGCCGAGGATCAAAATGCCGGCCACGTAGGGCTCAAGCCCTGGGGGCAGCCAAGCCAAAGTTGGATCGCCGAGCATGACCACCGGTCGGTAGGGTATCGGGCGTTGCCGGTCGAACCCTGAGCCAAACCCGGCGCGGCGATCCCGCCGCCCACGCGAGCGAGTCATGCAGGCCCGAACAACCCTTCAAGCAGCGTTCCTCATCGCCATTCTCACCCTCGTCGGATGCCAGGGCGGAGGCGGAATCGCCCCCGATCGCCCGGTCCACGACCCGGCTTCCCTCTCGGTCCTGTGCTGGAACATCCGCTACGGCACCGCCGACGACGGCCCGAACAGTTGGCACCTCCGGGCCCAGCGGGCTGCGGACGTCGTCATCGGCCCTGGGGGCACGCCCGACGACCCCGCTTGGGAACTCGTCGGGCTCCAGGAAGCCCTTCGGTTCCAGATCGACCAATTCCTGACCGCCGCCCCCGCCTACGCCTACGTCGGGGCGGGAAGAGACGACGGACAGGACGCCGGCGAGCACTGCGGCGTTCTCTATCGTCCCGATCGCTTGCAACTCGCCGAGTCGGGCGAGTTCTGGCTCAGCGATACCCCCGACGAGCCCGGCTCGAAGACCTGGGGCAACGAGATCACCCGGATGTGTGCCTGGGCCCGCTTCGTGCCGATCGGCTCACGCGACGGCCGGGGCTTCTATGTCTTCAACACACACTGGGACCACCGCTCGGAAGCGTCGCGCCGCGAAGCCGCGGAACTGATCGCGTTCAAGATCGGGAACCGGGCCCATCCCGACGAGCCGGTGATCTTCATGGGCGACTTCAACGCCGCCCCCGAGTCGCCCGAGCGCCTCTACCTCACCGGCCAGGCGTCCGATGCCAACGGAGACGGCGTCGCACCGCCCATCGCGCTGACCGACGCGCTGCTCGACACCGGGTACTCCATCAGGCGCCTCGGAACGTTCAACGGGTGGCGTGCCGGGATCGATCACGGACCGTCCATCGACACCATCTTTGTGTCCGACGGTCTTCGGATCGTTGATTCGGGGATCGAGATCGGCCTCGGTGTTTCCGGGGACAATCGTCCACCGAGCGACCACCACCCGATCTCCGCAGAGCTCAAGATCGAATCGCCCTGAGCGGATTCACGCGGTTCAAGCAGGCTTGATCTCGAGCTCTTCGATCGCGGCGATGATCTGCGCGTGGAGCCTGGGCGGGGCGCACACGACGCCCTTGTTTTTCTCAAGACCCCTGCCGTGCGAGAAGTCGAGGCTGTTCCCGAAGATGTCCGAAACGGTGGCCCCCGCCTCGGTCGCGACGAGCGCGCCGGCGGCGTGGTCCCAGATCCGTTCGACGTAGCCGGGCTTGGTCGGCATGCGGAGGTACGCGTCGGCCTGACCTCTCGCGACGACCGCATACTTGCACTGGCTGTCGAGCCGGACCGCATCGCCGATCGTCTCGCCCTTCTGCTCAAGCCACGCGAGGATGCGGCCTTCGTCTGACGTGTTGCTGTGCGCCTTCTCGACCGAGCCGGTGATGCAGATATCTTCGCCCGAGGCGTGGTCGAGGCGCGTGATCCGAGTCGGGTCGGCACCGGCGTCGTCCGACGGAGCCTCGTACACGCCCTGCCCCTTGATGCAGAAGTAGAGGCAGCCGTTGCCGTCTGGCTCGTCGAGCGGGTCGGACATCTCGCCAGGCAGGTTCGGGCACCCGAGGACGCCGAGTGTCGGTGTTCCCCCCTCGACGTATCCAAGAGCGACGGCGTACTGCTGGTTTCGCAAGAAGCCCTTGGTGCCGTCGATCGGGTCGAGCGTCCAGAACGCGTCGCCCGGATCGGCCGAGCCGATGTCGATCGCGTCGAGTACGTCCGCTTCCGACGCATCGCCCCAGACCTCCCCGACGGCCGAGAGCACCGCGTCGAGATGGGGCTTGTGCGCCGGCTCACGCAAGAACGCCGAAGCTTCCTCCGCAACCAAGACGATGTCGCCAAGACGCTCGCGGAGCGTCCACGCCACGATCGCCTGACTCGCAAAGTCAGCAACGGTCACCGGGCTCTTGTCGTCCTTGGTGATGCTCCGAACCGTCTCGAGCTGCGCCTGAACATGGCGGCACACGTTGGAGGCGAGCACAACCGCCTCGCGGGCAGCGTCGAGCATCGTGGCAGAGTTGTGCATCGGCACGTCCTTTATATGAGTCAGACCCCGGGTGGAGCGGACCAACGGTAGCGCACCTTCGGCGTTTCACACGTGAATCACGACAGACGTTTTCGTGGGGAGCATCCATACCCCAGATCAGTCGCCGGGATACCTCGATTCCCGCTGCAATGGAAGGAAGATGCGATGTCGATCGCGACGCGATCTGTCATAGCGTGCGGTGTTGCCGGTATCGCTGTGGGGTTGGCAGTCTGGCAAATCAACTCATTCGTTCGTGGCCCTGACGACATCCGATCGGCCGAGTCAGTGGCCGCGAGCCAGAACATCGATAGAGGTCAAGCGGGTGCGGAAGTCAGTGAGGCGCCGGGCCCGAGCGACCCTGACGCCGTGCCCGGGACGCAGGGCGACTCCGTTCCCGCGGCCCTGCGCACCGGGATCACCCAGAACGATCCGATGGGCGAGGACACTGAACGCGAGTTCGCCTTCGAGCCCATAGATGCGCTTGCTCTAAGCGATCAACTCGTCGACGCCGCGAACGAAGAGCCCGCCCTCGAGGCGCTGGGACAGGCGGGCAAACTCTCGCTCGCGGACACGTGGCGACGCTTCGTATCTCCATTGGTCGCCGGAGATCGAGCGCTCTTCATCGGGGCAACAACATCACTCGGAGCGGTGACCCCCGAAGGCGGACCCGACAACGAGTCCGCTCCAGCCGGGGGGGTGTTCGACCGGCTTCAGCCCCTTCTCAGGGACGCCCGATTCGATCTCGACTCCGCGATCACGCGCGCCGCCGACCCATCGGACGCCGGGGCTGTTCCCTCGATGCCTTCGTTGCCTCCGGCCGTCGCCGCGTCGCTCGCCGGGCGTTCGCTCCCGGTCGCGCCCATGTTGATGACGTCCAACCAGGTCACCGACGATCAGGGGCAGACCTCGACTGTCCAACGCCTCGACATACCGCTCTCGGGCATGTTCCCCGCCGCACGCGATCTCATGGAATCGGGGGCCCCGGTCGTCGAAGTCTGGGCCCCGACGCAACTGCCCGATGCCGACGAGGACGTCGCCGACATGGGCTTGAGCACGTTCTTCGTGAACAACCGAGCCGACAACGCCTGGCAACCCGTCGGTCTCAGGTTACGTCTTCTGTCCGAGGCGTCGCAGAGCCGCATGCGAGCGGCGTTGACCGATTGAGGAGGTGATGAATGAACCGCCGCGCGTTCTCTATCGTCGAGTTGATGGTCGTCATCGCGATCATCGGCGTGCTCATTTCGATCCTGCTCCCGGCGCTCGGTGCTGCGCGCAGCGCGAGCCGGCAGGTGCTCGCTCTTGCCAACGCCCGCACGCTCCATCAAACGTTTGAGCTCTACCTCGACTCGAACGACGAGACGTACCCCTTCGTTCCCGGTTTCGCCGATCCGAACCTGGGCGGTGAGCAGGTCGTCTTCGTGAATTGGTACCCCGAGGGCACGGTCATCGGGACCAACGATCGGTTCATGCTCGCGTGGGCGTGGCCCGCGCTGATCTCAACGATCGCGCCATGGGAAGAGCACTACGAAACGTGGGTCTCACCAGGAAAGCCGACCGAACTGCCCGAAGACTGGGTCGACAGCCAAGAACGCGAACCCGGCGAAGAAATCAGTTGGCGTTTGTCGAACACTTTCCTCGCCGATCCCGCCGCGTGGGACGGCAAGGCGAACGCCGACCCGATGGTGTTTCGCGCCGTTAAGCGTCCCGATATCGCGTTTCCGTCCGGGAAAGCGCTGGCGTGGGACACCCACCTCGCGTATCTCAGCCGGCGCCCCGATCTCCGAGACGGCCACTGGGACGCCGACGCGCCCATAGCCTTTGCGGATGGTCACGCCGAGGTGCGCAACCCGCTCGATGGCACCGAACCGGCAGACACCGGCTTCGGTTTTAGCGAGACAGGGCCGAGAGCGCTCGCCGACACGCCGGATGGTGTGCGTGGTCTCGATTACTAGTGGTACGTAGGTGATTCCCCATATTTCTGTGTTTTCTGGGGCTCATCGCTCCGTCGACCTTCTCATCGCGAAACCTTCGCTGTAATTTGTGAGGTTGAATCGGGCCCGTTGTTACGGCGTGCGCTGGGACGCTCGGCCCGGGACGCGATTCGGGGAGGGGACTCATGCTTTCAGCAACACAGGCCGTCACCGCACTCTCACTCGTCGGCGCGTTGCCGGCGTTCGCCCAACTGAGCGAGCCGTTCGCCAGCTCGCTCGAAGGCGAACCCGTCGGTTCGGGCATCTGCAGCATCGCGACGTCGCTTAGCCATACCGCGCGCGTCGGCGACGCCGGTGTGCTCTACGCCCTCTCCGCGGCCAACGGATTCGTGTTTAATGAAGCCAACACGCTCCGGTCAATCCGTTTCTACGGATTCGAGCCGACGGCCGTGCCGCTCGAAGGGTTCGTCATCAAGATCCGTGAGTCCGACCAGTTTCCGAGCCCCATTGATGCGTTGCCGGGTCGTGTGATCTTCGAGAAAATCGTGAGGCTGACCGATCCGGACATCCAGATTGAGACGCCCGACACCTGCCAGGGCGACAAGGTGACCCAGTACACCGTTGATCTCGGGGTCGACATCCCGCTACAAGCCGACGCCCTCTACTTTTTCAGCACCGCCGCCGATGGGGTCGGGAGCCAACCGATTTCGATATTCACCAACTGGTTCCACCTTTCCAGCAGCGAGCAGACCAAGGGCCTCCAGATCGGCACGCTCTACAATGGGTTTAACTCGTCCAACATCGAATCCGACGTCACGCCCATCGAGTTCTGGCAGCAGTACTTCGATTCGCGGCGAGCGGCGTTCCAGTTCTTTAGCGAACCGCTGACCCAACCATGCCCGGCAGATCTCGTTCCGCCGTTTGGCGTCGTCGACCTCGACGACCTCGACGAGTTCATCGACCTCTTCCTCGACGCGGATCCATCCGTCGACTTTGTTGAACCGTTCGGGATCGTCGATCTGGATGATCTCGATGTCTTCGTGAACGCGTTTGTTGGCGGTTGCCCCTAGCCCGCGGCGCCATAGAAAATCAAAGACGCCCGATGGCTCAACACCATCGGGCGTTCGTTTAGTTCGATTCATCGATTCGTGGCGTCGTCGTTACTTCTTGAGCTGGACGCCCTTGCTCACCAGATACTCAACGCACTTCTGAACGCTCTGCTCAACGCTCAACTCGCCGGTGTTCAGAGTGAGTTCGGCCGACTCGGGAGCCTCGTAGGGATCGTCGATGCCGGTGAACCCCTTGATCTCGCCGGCGCGGGCCTTCTTGTACAGCCCGTGCGGGTCGCGGCCTTCGCACACTTCGAGGCTGGCTGAGACGTGGGTCTCGCAGAACTCGAGGTCGGCTTCGGTGAAGAGGGTGCGGACCTCGTCGCGGTCGGCCTTGTAGGGGCTGATGAAGCTCGCGAGCGTCACGACGCCGGCGTCGCTGAACAGCTTGCACACCTCGCCGATGCGGCGAATGTTCTCGGTGCGATCCTCGGCGCTGAAGCCCAGGTTCTTGTTCAGGCCGCGGCGAATGTTGTCGCCATCGAGGCGGTAGCAGGGAACGCCGGCGTTGATCAGGGTGTGCTCAAGGGCGATGGCGATCGTGCTCTTGCCTGAGCCGCTCAGCCCGGTGAACCACAGGGTGGTACCGTGGGCGTCGATCGTCTTCCAGCGATCGTCACGCGTCACCTTGCTCTCGTCGAAGTGGAGGTTGGTCGCCTTCTGCTCGGCCATGGGGGGCTCTCCCTGGTTCGTGGTTGGGGTTTGGTCGCGGGCCCTCCCCGGCCCCCGGCCCGCCAGTGTAGCGCGTCTCGCCCCCAAGTTCAGGCAGACCACAGAGACAAGATCAGGCGTGGTTCCTCTCGCAAGCCGGGCCGTTAACAAGCATCCTTCCCCGTCGTCGTGACTGATCGGCGCGAGTGCCGAACGGTCAGCGCCGATCACGCCCTCGTATCCCGTCGAGCGTGCTGAGGACGGGCTTTCCTGGTTCGTCGGAACCCGGAACAACTCCAGGGAACAAATCGGGCCCGTCCCGGACGCTCGCGGCGCTCCCATCGCCAAACGTCACGTGCCGCGGAGTCTGAGCCGCCTGCGGATTCCCGAGCTCAAGGGATGGTTCGAGCTGGGCGTCATGCGCTGAAATACCACGGCGTTCGTGGAACGAAGTCCATTCAACCAAGATCCCCTTTGAGGACGGAAACACAACTTCAGAACCGCGGACACCCCGGAAGAGGGAAGTGTCACGGACATCGGCCTGCGGCGTCCAGCGGGCTGGGTCTGAAATCGCGGCGCGGGTCATAAAAAAATCTGGCGGGCAAGTCGCGGACGGCGGCGTCGAGTGAAGCGCTTCGATCGCATCGGATGACAGAAAGTAGAGTTCATGTCGCACACCTGAAGGACACAACCACGTGGGATCTACCGCGGGTCCGCCGCTTGCGTTGCGAAGAGCGTGGTTCCAATGCGCGATCTGCGTGTCGTACGGAAGACGCTGCCCCCCCCCAAGTCAAAGGCGTCATAGAAGTCGTATCGATCAGCGAGCATCGGAAAGAACCCGTCTTGTTCGGTTTGATATGCCTGTACTGAAGTCGCACAGGTTCGTGCGTTTGAGAGGCACTGCGCTGCTCGTGCGGTGCGCCGAGCTGCGCCCAGCGTGGGGATTGTGATCCCGATGAGCACCACAATGATGACAATGGAGACCGCCAGCTCGGTGATCGTAAAGCCAGGTCTTATAAACACACCTTGAACTTCTGGCGGGCCTGGACGATCATCGATGCGTTTCATCATGTCCGGCAGCTTAAATTGAGGTAGTTCGTGATTCAATTATCGCAACGCAGTATGGTCGTTGGAGTCGTCGCACTGTTCGGTGGTGTGGCGGTGGGGTCGTGGACGTCGCCCGTTCCGCCAAAGCAGGAGCACTTCAACGACAGTACCTGCTCGACCGAACCGTGCGACAACGGGTGCCGTCAGTGCTGCACCCACTTCAACAACCCCGGAACGGATCCAAGCGGTTATGAGGGGTGCCAGAACACCTGCGGTGGCCTCTCGCCTCTTTGCCCTCCGGACCGTAGCTCGGGTCCGTTCTAGAGCATGAACATGGCCAAGACGTCATGGCAAAAGCCAGCGCTCGCTGGGCTCGCAGCGGTGGCAGCCGGTGCGGGTGTTTTCATCGGTCAGGCTTTCTTCGTGACGCCCGAGCCTCCGTCGGCTCTGGTCGAAGTTGGTGATGAAGCCCTGGTCCGCGAGTGGTGGAGCGGTGTAGATGACGAGGTTCGCGATCTCGCCGCTCGGCGCGCGTCGGAAGATCCGCATGAGGCGAGGCTCTACCTTCGGTACGTCGTCTCCATGGAACTCACGGATGCGTCCTTTGACACCTTGGAGCCGTTTGTGAGCGAGGTCGAGTTTTACGAACCTTTGACCCAGGAGCAGGCTGAACTGCGCGGTGCTTGGCGTGCCGCGTGGGACACGCTCGCGCACGTCGCCCGGGTGTCTTGGCTTTGGGCGAGGTTCGGCCCCTTCCCGGATCAGGCGGACCGGATCTCCGCCGTCGCAATCATCGCGTCCAAAGACGGTGAGCAGACGTTGGTCGCGTATGCGGTCTCGTTGCTTCTGGTCCGCGATCGCGATGGTGTGTTGAGCGAGGAGGCGAAGGCCGAACTCGAGCGACTCCGTGAAAACGAGTTCATCACGATGGAGTCTGATCGCGTGACGCGGCAGATCGTGACATCAGCGGCCGGTAGCGCCTCGTAGTCGGGGTCTCGGTGCTGATCGGGGTCTACCGTCGCCTCGATGGTGCCCCCAGATCGTCTTGAGCACACCCGCACAGGCCTCGCCTACGCCCTCGCCGCCTATGGGTTCTGGGGCGTCGCGGCGTTTTACTTTCGTGCGGTTGGTCATGTCAGCCCGTTCGAGATCCTTGCCCACCGCGTCATCTGGGCGGCCCTGCTCCTGTGGGGCATTCTCGCGGCGACGCGTCGTTTTCCCGAAGCGGTCGCAGTAGCGAGATCGCCCAAGAGCCTGGGCAATCTGGCGCTGTCGGGCGGGCTTGTCGCCGTGAACTGGCTCTGCTTCGTCTACGCCATCGACACCGACCGCCTCGTGCACGCGAGCCTCGGGTACTTCATCACCCCGCTCATCAGCATCTGCCTGGGCATGGTGTTCCTCGCCGAACGCCTCCGTCCGCTCCAGTGGGTCGCCGTCGCCTTCGCGGTCGGCGGGGTCGCGGTGCAGACGTTTGCCGTGGGCGAACTGCCTTGGATCTCGCTCGTTCTCGCTGGCAGCTTCGGTCTCTACGGACTCGTCCGCAAGCAGAGCAGCGTCGGCCCGGTGCTCGGGCTCGCCTTCGAGGCGGCGCTACTGATGCCCTTCGGCCTCGCGTTCCTTGTTTTGGTCGAGCTCAACGGATGGTCGCTCGGCAAAGCTTTCGAGGGGACCGCGATCCTGCATTCTGGGACGTGGACGGTCCTGCTGCTGGTGATGGCTGGCGGCGTCACCGCCTTCCCGTTGGTGTGCTTCACCGCCGCCGCGAAGCGTCTGACGCTCACGACGATCGGGTTTATGCAATACATCGCGCCGACGCTCCAACTCACCGTCGCGATCGTTGCGTTCCAGGAGAGCTTCGGGATCCAGCAGGCCGCGGCCTTTGGGGTGATCTGGGCTGGGATCGCGTGTTTCGTCTTCGATTCGATCCGCGCCGAGCGTGGGCGTCGCCGCGCGGTGGCAGCCGCAGTACCCGAGCCTGCGTGACGGCCCGAGAACCACTCACGTCCCCCTTCTCGGGCCTCGTGCCGGCGCGACCCGTGCGCGTTGACTCCCTTCGCTCGATTGCCTCCATGACCCGCTGACCCGGCCCGAACCTTCCGCCGATGCGAGCGCCTCGGTGCGCCCGGTATCGAGGCCGCCAGAGGGAGTGGACGTTGAGCAGCAGCACGATCGCCGTCACCATCGCCGCCCTCGGTGCTCTCGCCGGGGGCACCCTCTCGCTCTGGAGCGAGGCGAAAGGCCTCGTCGTCGATGCGGACGCGACGCCGCGACCAACGCCCCAGGTCGATCTGGTCGACCCGGACGCCGAGGTCCACGAACAAACCGTTGAGGAGTACCGGACGTTGCTCGCCCGGACACTCGTCGCCGTAAACGAAGCGCAGATGGACGAGCGCACGGCGATGCTCGTGCCCGACCGCATCCGCGCCGCGAGGGCGGTCAAGGCCTTTGAGAAGTCAACGTCGAGGGCCGCGGCGGCGGCCCGCGCGGCCGCGGCGAGCCCGGTCGCGACCCAAGAGGCCCGCTCGGCACTCGCAGAACTCGAGTCGTCGATGGCGGTCTGGCCCAAGTGGCTGGCCGCGGAAATCGACCACGACCCGACGCCGACCATCTCCGCCGTGCTCGCTTTGGCCGTGAACGCGTCTCCTGAGCCCTACGCCGCCGAGGGGCAGTTGGCGCCCGAGACGGCTCCAGCCCCGGAGGCCCGCACCGCGACCTACGCCGGCGTGACCATCGATCTGGACGCCGCCGAACAGCTCGCGATGGCCCCGACACCACTCGCCATCGGCGGGATCGCATCGATCGGGTTCGGCCTCATCGGGCTCGGCGTTTCGGCCACCGGTGGGGGGGCCCGCCGTCGACAGGTTGCCAAGCTCTCAGAGGCTCTTGACCTCGTCGCAAGGGGCGATACATCAGGGGCCCAGGTGCCCGAGGGTTCCGCCGAATTCGCCACGCTCGCGCGTTCGGTTGGCAAGGTGCAGGCCCGCGTCGGGGAAATCGTCGAGAGCGTCCGTGTCGCGTCAGCGAGGCTCGAGACCGCCGCTGAAGACGCCAAGGCCAGGGCAACCGCCCAGGCGGCCGATGAGCCCGAGACCTCGGAACTCCCGCCGGTCGACCAACTCGCCGGCGACTTGCTCGCAGAGCACCGCGCCGCGCTCGATTCGCTGGCCGCGGCCGTTGGTGCTTTCGACGAACCGGTGCGCCGCGCGATCGAACTGACGCACGAAGCGGTCTCAACCATCGGGGAGAGCGACCCCGAGGGCCTGGCCGATGCGCTCGCGAAGCAGGCCGAGTTTGCAGCTACGCCGATGCCCGAGCCGGCGACCGAGATCATCGATGTCACCGATCTGCCTGCGGACGGTCGGGAAAGCGATGTCGTCGCGGCGGTCCGAGAGACGGCAGAGGCGGTCGGCTCGCTCGGCTCCGAGGCCGATCGTGTCGCGAGCTTCCTGGGTGAGATCAACGAGATCACCGAGCAGACCAACATGCTCGCGCTCAACGCGGCCATCGAGGCCGCGAGGGCGGGCGAGCACGGCCGCGGATTCGGCGTCGTCGCCGAAGAGGTCCGCAAGCTCGCGGACCGCACGCAGGAAGCAACCGATCGCGTCGCGTCGGCCCTCACCGGGATCCGCGAGCGGACCGCCGCGGCTCTCGAACGCATGACCGAGACCGAGCAGCACGTCCGAACCTCGGCCGCAAGAGCGATCGTGCCCGCTCGGGCCGCCGTTCATGGTCCTTCGCGCCGGTCGATCGACACGCCGGCCCTCACCGGTGCGGTCGCCGATCAGATCGTCGCGCAGACCGCGTCGGCCAGGCACACGCTTGAGGCGGTCGCCGAGGCGCTCGACCACGCCGCCGGCGGGGCCGTTCCGACAGAGGTCATCGGCCGCGTCGACCAAGCGGCCAACCACCTGGCGGCTTGCCTGACCGAGCGCGTCCGTGATTACCGGCCGAGTCGGGGTGTGCGGGTGTCGCTCGCAACGCCCGAAGCATCAGTGACCGCCGAGACGCTCCGGGGCCTGCTGACCAAACTGAGCGCATAAAACGAGGATCAATTCCAGCCCGCCAGAGATCGATCCGGTGCGGCAAACAAGACCGAGCGTCGGCCCGCAGGGCCGTACGGAGCGCTCAAGACGGAGCGTTCGAGAAGCTCTCTACAGCCCCATCGCCTTGGCCATCGCCGTGCCCATATCGGCCGGAGTGGGGGCGACCACGGCGCCGGCGGCTTCAAGGGCCTTGATCTTGCTGTCCGCCGTGCCGGTCTCGTGGCCGGCGCTGCCCGAGATGATGGCGCCGGCATGGCCCATGCGCTTCCCGGGGGGCGCCGTGCGTCCGGCGATGAAGCCGGCAACCGGCTTCTTGACATTCTCCTTGATGTACGCCGCGGCGGCTTCCTCGTCGGTGCCGCCGATCTCGCCGATCATCAGGATCCCGTCGGTGTCGGGGTCATTCTCGAAGAGGCGGATGGCCTCGATGTGGTTCATGCCCCGGACCGGGTCGCCGCCGATTCCGACGCAGCTCGACTGGGCGATGCCCAGGTTCGAGGTCTGCCAGACCGCCTCGTACGTGAGGGTGCCCGAGCGGCTGACGATGCCGACCGTCTTGCCGGTGGTGCAGCCCGATTCGCTCCGGTGCATGTGGATGTAGCCGGGCATGATCCCGATCTTGCAGCCCGAATCGGTGTAGACATTGTCCGGGCCCGAGCCCTCGCCGGTCTTCGGTCCTGGGGTGATCACGCCCGGGCAGTTGGGCCCGATGAGGGTGATCAGCCGGCGGCCCGACGCCGAAGCACCCGACGCGGCCAGGTTCATCTCGTCAAGGCGGCCCCGGACCTTGATCATGTCGTTGACCGGCACGCCCTCGGTGATGCAGCAGATCAGCGGGATGTCCGCGTCCGCGGCCTCGAGGATGGCATCGGCCGCGAAGGGCGGGGGGACGAAGATCATGGTCGCGTCCGCCCCGGTCTCTTTCACGGCCTGGGCGACCGTGTCAAAGATGGGAAGCCCGTTCTCGTCCTTGGTACCACCCTTGCCAGGGGTGACGCCCCCGACCATTTGGGTGCCGTAGTGGAGGCACCCCTTGGTGTGCACGGCCCCGAAGGAGCCGGTGATGCCCTGACAGATGACGCGGGTGTCTTTGTTGACGAGGATCGACATGAAGAAAGGCTCCCTGTGTGGTCCAGCGGTGCCCGATGGTAGCGGGGAAGGCGCAATTCGGATACCTGTCCCGATTGCGGAGCAGGCCGTTCAGCCCGGCCGTATGACGTGCCATGAGCATCAACTTGAAGTGGTGTGCCGGCTTGGGTCCGTTTGAAGGCGCCGACAGATTCTGGGCGTGCAAAAAAACGACGAGCCTTTGGAATGGCTCGCCGCGAGAATGAACCCGAGTCTGTTCGGTGTTACCAGTTGGTGATCCTCCGCCGGCCGGTCGTTGGATCCGGCTTGACGTCCCAAAGCAACGAGTCGAGTCCGTCAAGGGATGAGATGAATGCACCCTGGGTGGCGCCAGCGATAAGGGTATTGAGATCGGAGCTGTCGAGGCTTCGTGCCGTGCCCCGCCGGTTCCCCGAGGCGCTGCCTGATGATTCAGACGTTTGTCCTTGGGTCTCAAACTCGCTTGCGCCGCTCGTAGCGATGAGGCTCGAGGTGGCGGTCGCCGATTGGAAGATCCCGCCATCGGAACGTCGAAACTCAAGCGTCATTCGGGCTCGGAAGTTGTCCTTAGTGAGGTCATATGCCTGGCTTCCGCTGCCGCTTGTCGTTGTGTTCGACCCGGTCGCAGAGCTCGCCCCCGCAACTGCGTTCCCGTACCTTTGAAGGAGATCGAGTCGAGGCACGACGACGATCGCTGCTTCCGAGGGGTCCTCGACGCGGACAAACCTCTGGTACTTCGAGGATGACGACGCGGTCACTTCTTCGATGATGCGAAGGAGGGCCTCGGTTTCGAGTCCCGCGATTCCTGGGTCGGCAGAGACTCCGATCTTGGGAGGTGCAATAGCAACCCGCACGTACTCCACCGGAACCCTTGGATTGTGGTCTCGCTGCAGGTTGATCTTCTTGCGACCGTCGCCGAACGTGCCTCCGGAAGTCTCGCCGGTTCCTTGATAGACCGCGAAGGACGTTTCTCCTGGCGTCGGTGCCGGAGTGAAGAACGAGCATCCGCTGACGAAGGGGAGCGCGGCGATCACCGCAGCACTCAGTATTGCGCGTGCATGACGCAGGGTGTCCATATAGGTACCTCAAAACTGTGTAAGAGCAAGTACGAACAAACGACACGGGCCTCATTCCGAGAGGTCCGAAGTTATAAGAGGTGCTGAAGAAGAATGCAAGCGACCAATGAGGATATGGAGTGCGAGAGAGATGAAATTAGAATAAGAATCTAGAATCACACAAAACCGAACGTGATTGCGACGAAATGTGTGCGCTTCCAACTCATTTACTTGGAGTATCCACTCGTTCTCGAGGGAATCGGCTCCTCCACGGCGCCATCGACACCCATGTCAGGGGGCGCGTGCCTTCGAGGGGAATGGTGACGTCCTCGCCTACAGTCGTTGCTCAGCAGGAGGCAGCATGCGCGCGATCGTCACCGGACAAGTTGGGATGGACAAGAAGCCCTATCTCCAGAGGATTTCTGACTTCGCCGGCCAGCAGGGCGAGAACGTCAAAATCCTCACCGTCGGAGACATCATGTACGCCGACGCCCCGGACGTCCCCTCCGGCCAGATCCTGAACCTCCCGCTCAGCCGCCTCAACTCGCTCCGGCGCAGCGCCTTCAAGGAGGTCATCTCCGAGGCCAGGGACGCCGAAGACGCCGGCGGGCACGTGATGGTGAATACCCACGCCACCTTCCGCTGGCGTCACGGCCTCTTCAGCGCCTTCGATTTCGACCAGATCGCCAAGCTCAAGCCCGAGGTGTTCATCTGTCTGGTGGACAACATCGAGGTCGTGCACCACCGGCTCCACGCGGAGCACGACATCGACGCGACCCTCAAGGACTGCATGGTGTGGCGCGAAGAGGAGATCCTCGCGACCGAGCTGCTCAGCCAAGCGGTGGAGGGGTCGAAGTTCTACATCGTCAGCCGGGGCCGGCACGCCGACACCACCAAGACCATGTTCCGCCTCGTATGCAGGCCAGAGATGAAGAAGGTCTACCCCAGCTTCCCGATGAGCCACGTCGTCGACATGCCCGACGTGCTGGCTGAGATCGACGCCTTCCGGGCCGCGCTTGCTGAGCACTTCATCACCTTTGACCCGGGCGACGTCGATGAGAAACTCCTGCTCGATCGCGCCCTGGCCGCGGCTCGCGAGGGCAACATCGACACCTACCTCGACGTCACGCCCCACACGTTCGGCGGGTCTAAAGCGGGGGCCGAGCCGATCCGGGTGCGTGTCCGCGAGGTGCTCGATATCGCCGGCGATATCGACGGCCAGATCTACATGCGAGACTTCAAGCTCATCGACCAAGCCGACATGATCGTCAGCTATGTCCCCGAACTCCCTGGGAGTGACGGAAAGATGATCCCGGGCCTCAGCTCGGGTGTGGAGCGTGAACTTCAGCACGCGTTCGAGCACGCCAAAGAGGTCTACGTCGTCTGGAAGCCCTCGAAGCCGCCGAGCCCGTTCATCACCGAAACGTCGACGAAGGTGTTCACCTCGACCTCCGAGGCCCTGGAGTACTTCGAAGAGAAGGGCATGTTCGCCGAGCGGAACCTCTTCGGGCACTGAGCCTGTGTCCTCTCAGCATCCCGCCGCGAGCGATCGGTGAAAGTGCCTGGTCGCGTTCTCCAATACGGTGACGCGAGGGTCCACCGATGCCAGACGATTTTTCAGCCGAGTCCGCGTTTGAGATCCCGGTCGATGCGCCGGAGACCGCTCCAGAGGAGCGAACGCTGGTGATCTTGACGCACCTGTCGCTCCTGCTTCACCTCATCGTCCCGGTGTTTGCCGTGCTCGCTCCGATCATCGTGTGGAGATCGAAGCGGGAAAGCTCAGTCTTCGTCGCCGATCACGCGGTCGAGGCCCTCAACTTCCAGATCACGCTCACGATCTACACGCTCGCAGTTGTTGTCCTCAGCGTCGTCACGTGTGGGGTCGGCGTGATGCTGAGCTGGGTGCCGTACGCCTTGGGGCTCATCGGGATGATCCTCGCGGTGATCGCGTCCAACGAGGGCCGATACTTCCGTTACCCGATGTCGCTCCGCCTGATTGCCGACAAAGGTTGATCAACGAGCGACCGGCTACGAAGCGACAAGCGGTTGTTTCGTCGGCGCCACAGAAAACAAACGCGCTCTTCGCAGCGCGAGAAGCGCAGCCCCGCACAGGAACGGGATCTGAGCCAGCAGCTCGGTGAGTTCCTCAGCCAGACCCGTCAACCCGAGGCCTCGAAGCAAGTCGTCGCCGGCGAACGCCGCTCCGAGAAGGCCGATGCTCCCGACGATGCACCAGGCGAATCGGTCGCCTCGGAGCAGCCTTCGCGGCCACGGATATCGAGCGAACGCGAACGGAAGCACGACCAGCGAACCGGCGACGGCGAAGACGCCCGCCCAGGCCGCGCGGAGGGCGATCGAAGTCTCGCCCGAGAGCCACCAGTCCATCCGGAAGCGAACCGCCTGGTCGGCAGAAAGCCCGAGAAGGTGGATGTTCTCGGGGTTGAGCACGACGTGGAGGTCGAGTTCACGGATCGCGGCCAGCGTCGCGAGCGATCCGAGCCAGAGCGAAAGCAGAACCCCACGGCGTCTTTGCTGCGTCAACGCCCCAACGAGCGTGACGAAGGCGATCCCAATCCAGAGCCAAACTTGGGCCCACTCGAGACCATGGAACGTCTCAGGGACCGCGTCTTCCAGGATCAGGTCCGGCCGACGAAGCGCAGACGCCGTCGCGGCCCCAATTCCGGCAGCCAAGGTGGCAACTGCGATTGGGCGGAGGAGCGGGCCGGCCTTTCGACGAGAGTCGAGGAATCGATGAAGCGAGCCGTGGTAACCCATTCTGTCAAGACTAGGCAAAGAAAGTGTTAGAGAATGACAAAGGCACTTCCTGGTGACGAGGCACCCAATCGCCCGCCGTGAGGCTCGAGGCCGATACACTCCCGTGATGGCGCTCCTGCGGGCCGAGAATCTCGTCAAGACGTACAACGGCCGAACGGTCGTGGACCGCGTTTCGTTCGAGGTCGATCACCGAGAGATCGTGGGTCTTCTGGGGCGCAACGGTGCGGGAAAGACCACCAGCTTCCGGATGACCATCGGGATGATCGAAGCCGACAGCGGCAGCGTCTTCTTCGACGGTCGCGATGTCACCGGGCTTCCCATGTACCGCCACGCAAGGCTCGGTATGGGGTACCTGTCGCAGGAGCCCAGCGCGTTCCAGAGGATGACGTGCGAGCAGAACCTACTCGCGATCCTAGAGACGCTTCCCAATCTCAGCGGCCGTGAGCGTCGCCAGAAAGCCCGCGAGTTGCTTGCGCAGTTTGGTCTTTCCCACAAGGCGAAGGACCTCGCTCGGACCTGCTCGGGGGGTGAACGGCGCAAGCTGGAAATTGCCCGAAGCCTCATCACCGAGCCAAGGCTTGTTCAGTTTGACGAGCCGTTTTCCGGCGTGGATCCCATTGCTGTCGAGGATCTTCAACGCGAGATCCGCCGCCTCAAAGACGATGGCATCGCCGTGCTTATTACCGATCACAACGTACAGCAGACCCTGAGGGTGTGCGACCGGGCGTACATCATCGATTCGGGCAAGGTGCTTAAGCAAGGCACGCCCAAAGAACTGATCAATGACGACCTGGTTCGCAGGGTCTATCTCGGCTCGCTGTTCAGGGGCGACGAGTTCGACGACCACGCCGGCCCGTCGCTCAACGGCGCTCAGGCCAACGTCAACGGGACCGCGGCACCGCAGCCAGCACCCGCGGAGTCTCGATGAAACGTCGAATCGCGCTGCTCTCGCTGATCGTGGTTTCGCTCGCGTTCCCTGGGTGCTTGCACCGGCGGATCCGCATCACGTCCGAGCCACCCGGCGCGAGGGTGTGGGTCAACGATGTCGAGATCGGCGTCACGCCCGCGGAGACCGACTTCGTGTACTACGGCGTCTACGACGTTCGGCTCGATCACCCCGAGTTCGAGCCACTGATGACGTCGCGCGAGGCCGGCGCGCCGCTTTGGGAATATCCGGGGATCGACCTGCTCGCTGAGATTGCGCCGGTCAACATCCAGCACACGGTCGATTGGCATTTCGACCTCGTGCCGGCGCCCGAGACCTATGCCGATGCGGATGTCCTTGATGCCGAACTCATCGAGCGGGCGCGGGCGACGCGTTCTCGCTTAAACTCCGACGCCCGATAAATTTGCTCCCGCAATCGCGGACGTTCTCGCGTCATCGCCGAACCCTTTTTGGTGAGTGGTGCGTATCGCCAGTGTCGACATTCGCGGGAGGCCGAGGCCTGCGGTGGAGAGCGAGGGAGATCTGGCGCCGTTCTTCGGCAGTGACGTCGAATATCGCAACGCGAAACACGATTGGTTGAACCAGTCGGTCCAATCTGGTGGCACGGTTGGAGCAGTCGAGCGGAGCGAACGTGGTCGCGAAGCGGACGGAGAGATAAAGCAACCCGGGAGCGATCCGGGAGTGGAAAATGACGCCGGGCCGTGGCGGAGCCCGACGCCAGGTGGGTAGGTAGGTCGTCAGCGATTCTCGTCAGGTCTACCCGAAGCCAACGAGAACGTCGGTCGCTCCCGATCGCGGCATGCGCGGTCGGAGGACCGTTCCCTTTCCCGGGTCTTGGCTGTGGGCGTGTCTTCTCTCTCCACGCCGCCGGAAGCCCCAGCACTGCTTCGATTTCGTGGCGATCGCGAAGACCACCCCCGAAACAACGTCTCTGGTCCCTAGACTACCCGACGCTTGCCGTTGACGCACCCCGTTCAGTCACCTGCAGGCCGATTTTTCTCGAAAGACCCCTAGATTGGGGCAGCGAATGGGACTCGCCTTAACCGGGTAGGGCCAAACGATCGAGTTCGCATTAGCCACTTCACCCAACAATACGCCGCGAACCCGCGTCGGCTGTGTCCGATACCTCAATACATACCCCTTGATCGAGGGACTTCAGCGGGTGCGTGGGTTTGAGCTCGACGCCGCGGTCCCGTCGAGGCTCATCGATATGCTCACCGGTCCCGAGTCTTCCGATGGGCTCCTTGGCCCACGTGTCGACATCGCCCTCGTGTCAATCATCGATGCCGCCGCGAGCGACGTGCCGCTCTGCCTCGTTCCTTCTGGCATGATCGGGTGCGATGGGCAAACCCTGACCGTGCGGCTGTTCAGCCGGGTGCCTTTCGAGAGCGTGACGCGGCTGCACGCCGACACCGACAGTCACACGTCGGTCGCTCTCGCACGCGTGATTCTGGCGCAGCGCTTCGGTGTTCGACCGACGACGGTCGCGTTCGATGCGCGAGAACGCGTCCCGGTTTCCGATGTCCACGACAGCGACGGCTGGCCCGAGACGCTGCTCCTGATCGGCGACAAGGTCGTGACCGATTCGCCACCCGCGATCCGGTACCCCTATCAGCTCGATCTGGGCGAGGCGTGGAAGGACTGGACCGGGCTGCCCTTCGCGTACGCCGTGTGGGCGTGCCGCGATGCTGATCGGGCGGACCCTCGCATCGCGGCGGCGGCGACGGTCCTCGATAGGCAACGCCGGCGGAACGCGGCGCGGCTCGATTGGATCGTTGCCCGTCGAGCGTCCGAGCTCCGTTGGCCCGACGATCTCGCCCGCGCGTACTTCGGTGAGTGCCTCCGCTTCGAGGTCACCCCGAGCGTGAGGACCGCGGCGCAGCGCTTTATCGACGAAGCCGCGGGCGAGGGAATCGTGCCACCGACGCGCCTCGGTTGGCTCGACGCGCCCGAAGGGGCGGGGGGCTGAGCGTTGGCACGCTTGCCGCTCGTTCGCGTTCCGGCGCTCGCTGAGCTGGCGAACACGCTGAGCCGTTCCCCGAGGCGCCGGCTGCTCGAGCAGATCGCCCGCGCTGAGTCCCTCGCATCGGAGGTCGATCCGGAGACGAAATACTCAACAGAGTTCCTCACCTTCCGGCTCACCGGGTATCGAGGCGAGTCCGAGGCGACCGAGGTGGTTTCCGGCGAAGCCCTGCTCGCCGATCTCTCGGCGCTGGTCGAACGCCTGTGCGTCGCGGCCAAGCTCCAGCCTGATGACCTGCCCGACGGTTCGATCCCATTCGACGAACTCGCCGAGAAGTGGTCGGTGAGCCGCAAGACGATCGAGCGATTCCGTCGCAAAGGGCTCGTCGCGAGGCGGCTCGCGTTGGCCGGTCGCGCCAAGGGATCGAGGCTGGTCTTCACCCCGGGAGCCGTCGACGCGTTCCGTTCGAGGGCGGGCGACGCGATCGAGCGCGCAGCAGGGTTTACACAGCTCGATGTCTCGGATCGCGCCGTTGTCCTCCGGCGTGCCGCCCGGTACCGCACGAGGTTCGGTTGTAGCTTGAGCGCAGCCGCGGCGAGACTCGCTGTCCGATTCGGTCGGAGCCACGAAGGGGTGCGTCAGCTACTTCTTTCTCACGACGAAGCCGAACGCGCAAAGCCGAACGGACGTCCGATCTTTCCGGGCCCAAGGGCGAGGGATCGAGCGACGCGGTTCGCGTTGCTCCGCGATGTCCGCGACGGGGCCGAGCCGGCAGACCTCGGCGCCCTTGTTGGCTCCGATGCCAGATCGGCGCAACGCATGCTCGTCGGGCTGCGTCTTGATCTTGCGCGAAGGCTGAGGTTCGACGCACCCGCCAGCCCCATGTTCGCGAGACCCGAGGCGGCCGCCGTCCTCCTCGAACCCGACGTGGTTCGGATCGGTCTGTCGGCACCACCGGTTTCGATGCCCTTGGACGAGCAGATCGAGACGCTCAGGCGGGCCAGGCCAGGACCGCCCGAACCCGAGCGTTCAAGAGCGACAGCCCACGCTTTCCTCTTGTGGCGGAACAACCAAGCCCTCGGCGCCGTCAAGGGCAGGAGCGTCGCGGTCAGCACGCTCGACACGATCGAAACCGATCTCCGCTGGGCGTGGTTGCTCCGGGCCGCGCTGCTCACCGACCAGATGAGCGGCGTGGTACGCACGCTCGAAGAGGTCGTCGGGCCCCTCGAGCGGCTGGGCACGACGAGGGCCTTCAAGGCCCTGCACCTCGCGGCCGACGCCGCGTCCAGAGCGATCATGAACTTCCAGGCGTGGCGCGGAGGCCGGCTCACCGCCGCGGTCACGCTGGCGGTCTCTCGCTCGACGCCGCGTTCTCCGTCGGGCGAGCCGTCGCCCCAGGGCCGCGCCGCGAGGCGCGTGAGCGCAAGCGCGGTTGGCCTCGACCCCACGGCCGCGTCCTCATCGCCCGCTTTGGCGGCGTTGCTCGGGGTCGATCCATCCGTGTGGGACGCCTGGCACACCCAGCCTGATCGGTTCTCGCCCGAGGCGCACGCGGCCCTGGGGCGACGAATGGGCTGGGACGCGAGCGGGCCCCCTCTCGATCTCGATGCTCTCGCGAAACTGCTCGGGACGACCCGAATGTGGGCGGCGCGGCGGGTCCGCGAGGGCATCCGCGCCGGGCGCGATGTCGGACGTGGTGTTGGCCGCCGCGCCGATAGCATGGGCCCATGACGATGTCACAGAAGGAGAGAACGGACGCCGACATCGCTTCGGTGCGTTTGATCATCGGTCTTGAGATCCACGTCGAACTCCGCACGCGGACCAAAATGTTTACGTCGGCGCCCTGCCCCGCTCACCCCGACTTTGACGGCGCCGAGCCCAACACCCTGCTCGATCCGGTCGTCCTGGCGTTGCCCGGGGCCTTGCCCGTCGTGAATCGCGAGGCGGTAGAACTCTCGATGCGCGTCGGCCTCGCGCTCGGGTGCAAAGTCGCAGAGCTGACCAAGTGGGACCGCAAGGGGTATCAGTACCCCGACCTGCCCAAGGGGTACCAGATCTCGCAGTACGACCTGCCCCTGTGTTTCGACGGAGCGGTCGACGTGCCCGAGGCCGGCGACGACGGTGAGGCCGACTGGATGGCGGAGACATCGCGCATCGGGATCATCCGGGCGCACCTTGAAGAAGACGCCGGCAAGCTGATGCACGAGGCCCCGGGCGGCGCGCCGATCGACTTCTCGATTGTCGATCTCAACCGCGCCGGCACGCCTTTGCTCGAGATCGTGACCGCTCCTGACTTCACCAGCGCCGACCAGGCGGTCGTGTTCTGCAAGATACTCCGCGCGATCTGCCGGCACGTCGGCGCGACCGAGGGGGTTATGCAAAAGGGGCATATGCGGTTCGAGCCCAACGTGAACTGTGAGTTGACTCTCGCCGACGGACGCACCGTCCGCACGCCCATCGTCGAGGTGAAGAACCTCAACAGCTTCCGCGCCGTCAAGGGCGCGATCGAATACGAGCGACGCGAGCAGCCCGGGCGCTGGCGCGAGGACGGGCGCGAGATGGGGCCCGGCGCGAAGACCACCCGGGGTTGGGACGACGCCAAGGGCGTCACCACGCCCCAACGCGAAAAAGAAGACTCCGACGACTACCGCTACTTCCCCGACCCCGATCTTCCCCCGCTCCGCATCGAGAACGCGTGGCGCGACAAGGCGTGGAGCGCCGTGGGCGAACTCCCGCAAGCCCGGATCAAGCGGTACATCGACCGACTCGAGATCGGCGCAATCGAGGCAACCCAACTCGCCGACGAACGCCCGTTGGGCGATCTCTTCGACGGCGCCGTAGACAGCGCCGTCGAGTCCGGTCTCGCACGCCCCGTCGCAGCCAAGGCGGTCGTCAACCTCTTGCTCCAGCACGGCGCCCGCCTCGCGAACGAACAGAACGTCGAGATCCACGCCCTCGGGATCGACGAGCCGGGCCTCGCCGGTATCGCGTCACTCCGAGAAGGCGGCAAGCTCAGCGCCGCCCGCGCCGGAGACCTTTTCGAGAAGCTCTGCGCCGACGACTACAAGGGCCGCGATCCCGAGTCGGTCGCCGAGTACGAAGGATGGCTGACCGTCAGCGACACCGGCCAACTCGGCGCGTGGTGCGACGAGGTGATCGCTGCCAACGACAAGATCGTCGAGCAGATCCGGGGCGGCAAGCAGCAAGCGGTGGGGCGGCTGATCGGCGAAGTGATGAAGAAGTCAGGGGGGAGCGCCGACGCCGCGGCGGTGCGGGCGATGCTGCTCGAGAAGATCGTTTAGCGCGACGGAGCTGCGAGCAGCGTGTAGCTGTTGCTCTCGGGACCGTCGAATGCCAGGTACCGGACGGAACCGTCGGCGGTCAGTGCGTTGCCGTAGCGCGGAGCAGTGTGCCAAGACAAATCGGACAGCGCCGGATCATCATCGGTCCGTGTTTCGAACGTGGCGTGATGCCAGATCGGGTCGCCGGCAACAAGCAAGCGACTCGTCGCGACGGAAATCTCTTGCACGTGCAAAGGCTCGGGAGAGACGCTCGAGTCGGATGGGAGACCGAGCGCGCGGTTGCGGTCCGAGAGTCTTGGGTTCGCGAGGTAGCTCGTCCCGAATCGCTCGAAGAGAGGCACGTGGGCGTCCGCGTCATCCCAGGTCAGCGGCTGACCCGGGAGCGCCGTGCCTTGAGCCACGCCGCGATCGGCGGGGCACCGGAAGACGTGCGCAGTCCGGAGCAAATCGGTGTTGGTCGTGGGAGCGAGGTAGGCGTTGATCGGCCGGTCGGCCGCGATCACGGGCACGCGTTCATCGCCCAGAAACTCGACGCCGCCGTACCGCCACTCGGCGCTCGCTCGGGCGTCGGTGACACCGGGAAACCGCTCGAAGTCCTGCAGATACCCCTGGTACCCCATCCCGATCTGCCGAAGGTTCGACTGGCACACCGTCACGAGCGAGGCCGCTCTCGCGTGGTGCAGCAGCGGTAGCAGCATGCTGATCAGGACGAGAACCACCGCGAGCGAGATCAGGAGTTCGACCAGCGAGAACGCGCGGCGACGGCGCGGCATCGGCTGGGCTGAAATGGCATAACTCGCGTTTCGGTGCACCGCGTTCGCTCCGCGTGCCGAGGGCCCCTGCTCCCCGGGCGGTGGGTCTCGCAGTGTACCGCATGGGCGGCCGAACGGGATTCCCGTTGAGACTCGGTGCGAAAGAAGTCCGTCGGTCGGACTCGAATACTTGGGGATCGTTCGGCCCGCTAGACGGCGCGGCGGCTTGTATCAGGTCGCCAGCCGCGTTCGCACGTTATCGAGCACGTTCATGAAGTTGATGTACGCGTCGTAAGGCGAGTCGTAAGGGCTGAAGTACTTGTGGACGTCGCCGTCCGCCCAGAACTTCGTGCACATGTAGTAGAAGTGGTCCGACGTGGTGAGCTTGCGCCAGTCGTCGAGCAGGTACTCGGCGTGTTTCTGCTTCTCAGGGTCGCCCGAAGACTTGGCCTCGATCAGGCGGTCCTTGATCTGGGGCTCAAGGCGGTAGCATTCTTCGAGCGCGTTCCACTGGATGGCGTTGCCCCGCCACGCGGTCAGGTCGCGCTCGGTGTCGGCCCACGAGATGAAGTCGGGCACGTCGTACTCGCCGACCGGTGCGAAGCGTTCGAAGGCTTCGGTCGGCGTGATGAAGTGGTTCTCGGTGGTTCCGTCGGGCTTCTTGGCGACGTCGAACACCGCCTCGGGGAGCTTTTCAAGGAACTGGAAGATGCCGGTGTCCTGCCACTGGTGCTCGCCGAAGGTCTCGTAGTCCATGAAGAGGTTGCAGAGATAACCGTCGCCATTGATATGGTGGACCCACTTGGCAAACTTCTCGGCGCTCAAGGGCCACTCTTCCCAGCCCTTGTTGCTGAAGCGGAACGCGATGTCGTCTGACAGGCGGTAGTTCTTGAGCAAGAGCCCGAACGCCTTCTCGCGCTCGGCCTCGAAGACCGGGTCGAACGCCGGCGGGCGGTAGAGGTAGTTGGGGCTCCGGAACCCGAGGTGCTTGTCGGTGCCCTCGCAGAGCGTGCCCAGGAAGCGGGGCGAGCCGTCCGAGTTGCGCATCCCCGCGAGGGCCGCGGCGAGCTGGTTCGAGTAGATCAGCTCGGTGTTGCGGAACACCCGCGGCGTCTGCTTGAACAGCTCTTGCACGCGCTCGGTCTGCATCTCGACCTGGTCCTGGAACTCGCTCTTGGAGTACAGGAAGCTCAGGGAGTGGTAGTACGTCTCGCCGACGAACTCGCAGCACCCGGTATCCGCGAGCTGGACGAACAGGTCGAGCACGTCGGGGGCGAACCGCTCGAGCTGGTCGAGCACCGTGCCGGTGATCGCGTAGCTGACGCGGAAGTTGCCCTTGTGCCGCTTCACGAGGTCGAGGATGAGCGCCGTGCAGGGGCGGTAGCACTTGTCGGCCACCTTCTGCAGGATGGCGCCGTTCTTTGAATCCTCGAAGTAGAACGGGTCGGCGTCGAACACCGAGTACCGGCGCAGGCGGTGGGGCTGGTGGACCTGAAAGTAGAAGACGACGGACGCCATCGGACGGACCTCCCAGAACCGGAGCGAAGAACCGCTCCTGAACCTCCAGTATGCGATGGTCAGGCGCCTAGGGCAAGCGCCGGATCACGTTCGCACAGATGTCAGCGTCGCGATGCCGACCGGGATGAGCACGAGCGTCGGCACGAAGACTCCGATTGCGGGGGGCAGACCGGGCAGTTCAGCCGACGCACCGAGGACCCCCCCCATCAGCGCCGTAATCGCGATCGGTGCACATTTCAGCGACTGGATCACCATGTTCTCGGGGACACGGGTCACGAAGAACGGCATCGCGATCACCAGCGTGAGCATGTTGGACAGCAAGATCGCGAACCGTCCCCAGCGGATCCGCTCGAGCTGGGCCCGGGCGTCGGCGTCGAGCAGGTCGCGACGCGAGAGCATCGCCGAGACCTGCGAGAAACTCAGCGCGTTCTGATAGGTCTTGAACCGCTCCATCGTCAGCCGCGTCGGGTCGATCGACGTCTCGAGCCGATCGATCGGCGCGGTTCTCGACGCCGCCGCCTGCGGCGTGCTGGTCGGATCGGCCGCCGATCCGCGGGGTTCGGTGAACCCCTCCACGAGGGTCCAGCCGCCTTGCTCGTAGGTGGCGCGGCGGGCCCGGATCACCCGCACCGCTCGGCCCCGCTCGTCGCGCTCGATCACGAACAGGTCTTCGAGGATCCCGGTTGAGGGATCGAAGGTCGCGGCTCGGAGCACGCGGCCCTGACCATCCGCGATGAGGGGGACCTCGGCGCTGGCGAGATCGCGCGATCCGGCTTGTGTGTGGTCGCGCACCAGAAGCGGCGCGATCTGGGGCACAACAAACTCCTGATTGAGCCCTTGCACGAGCGTGAGGGCCGCCGCGACGATGAAGAGTGGTCGGGCGACTCGGTGCAGGCTTTGCCCGGCGCTGAGCATCGCGATGAACTCGCGGTTCCGGACGAGCTGGGAGCAGGTGAAACCCATCGCCCCGACCAGCACCATGCCCAAAAGGAAGTTGAAGAGCTGAAGAAGCCTCGGCCACCACAGGTCGAAGATCACCAGCACGATCACCACTGTTTTGCGGAATCCAGAGGGCGGGGCGTCTTCCTGCTGGCCCAACTGCTCGGCGATCTTCGTGAACCGGTCGAGGTTGATCGACACGTCGACCGCGACCACGAAGCAGAACAGGATGACCAGCAGCACCACGATGTTGATGAGGTACTGGCGCGCGATGTATCGATCGAGCAAGGACATGGGGTTCAACGCGATCGTATCCGGGCCGGCTCAGCCAGCGGGGTGCAAAGGCACGAGCCCGCCGGCGACGCCTCGCCTGGGCCCCTGACCGGCCCGGTGGAGCAGGTGGGCGATCCCGATCCCGATCGCGGCCCCCGCCAGGACATCTGAGAGCGTGTGGGCACCGGCGTTCAGGCGGCTCAACGCGCAGCCCGAGGCCAGGACGATCAGCAGTGTCCGAAGCCTCGGTTCGAGTAGCGCGACCATCGCGGCGCCGCCGAAGGCGACCGCGGCGTGCGAACTGGGGAGCCCGAAACCGGGCTCTGCCTTTTCGGCGATCACGAGCCAGGGGCGTTCAAACCAGAAGACCACGCCCTCGGAGTCGGGCCGCGAGCGGCCGATGATCCCCTTGAAGGCCTCGGCGACCGCCCCGGCACAGAGCGATGACAGGACGATGAGCCCGGCTCGGTGGTGCGCCGGGCGAGGCGGCCACGACGGGGCCACCTCGAACACGCGATCACGATGGGCCGCGTCGAGCCGCCAGAAAATGATCGCGACGATCCACCAGGTTGGGATGAACCCGATCTGGCGGAAGAGCTGGTGCCAGTCTTTGCCCCGAACATCGTCGATCACGAGAAGTGGGTAGACGAGCCGGTCGATCGGGCTCATGAGCCAAGCGGCCACCATCACGCCGACCAACATCAGGCCCATGGCAAGGGTTCTGCGGGTTCGCTGTCGGTGGGGGAGGTAGGTGCGCTCGAGCATGGTCAAGGTGTTGGGAATCCGACGAAGGCGTCGGCGGTGAAGGTCAGTCGGTCGGCCTTGGGCTCCGCCGGCAACTTTCCATGATCAACGACGCCTTCGAACGCCTCGGTCCAGAGGTTCGCCCGCCCGCCCAGCAAGACCGCCGGCCGGCCGACGAGCGAGGCGGTCGTGTCGGGGTTGGTGAGATCGGTTTGGGGCCACAGGTCGTATTGCGTGCGGCGGCCCCCCATCAGGCTCTGCGATGCGTACACCGTCGGGCGACCGGGCAGGTAGAACGCCATCAGGCTCGCGCGGCCGTAGTGCACGGCGATGTAGATCGGCTCAACGCCCGGCCGGTCTTGGACGAGAGACTGCCCGAACTCGTGCGTTTGCTTGGCGAGCTCATCGGCGCCGGTGGCGCGCGTGAGCCCGGGGATCGCGTATCGGGCGCCGATCGCGCCGGCCGTGATGATGGTGATCGAGACCGCGACACCGGCGATCGACAGCTCGCGCGCGATCCGGAGCGGGACGTCGTTGCGCTCTTGTGCATCGACCGCGGCCCAGCCGGCGAGCGGCGCGAGGGTGACGAAGCCGGCGACGGTCCAGTTGGCCTCCACGTTGGTGAAGAAGGTGACGCCCAGGTACATCGCGAACATCGGAGCCGCGACGCAGAGCAGGTACGCCGGCCCGGAGGGCGCCCACGTTGCCGGGAGGCGGCCTCCATCGCCGCGGTGTGTTCTGGTGACGTTGAACGCCGCGAGCAGGGCGAGGACGAGCGTCGCGCCACCGGCGGCGAATTGAAGCCCGATGAACTCCAGCGTCCAAAGCGGTGAGTATGACCACGATCCGCCCGACGGCGGCGCGTCGCCGCCGGGCAGTCCCACGTGCCCCAGGAGATGTCGGACGGTGACCCAGTCGTTCTGAGCGGTCCATATCGCGACCGGGAGCAACCCGAGCAGAGCGCAGCCGAGCGCGATCAGCGGGCCGGAGGCCTTGAAGTTCGTGAGCGCCCTCGAACGAACCAACGCGAACAACCCGACGCCCAGCGGAAGAACGAGGATCGTGTACTTGAAGAGAAACCCGGTGCCCATCGCCGCGCCGAACGCGGCCCACGCCAACGCACGCCCGGACGTGAGCGCGTGCCACGCGGCCCACGCGCCGAAGGCCCAGCAGGCGAGGTAGGGCCCGTCGATCGTCATGAGCGTCGAGACGGCCTGGTGGGCCGGCATCGCGTTGAGCACCAATACAGCGAAGAACCCGACGCGGCCGTCCTTGAAAATCGCTCGGGCGAGGCCGGCGACCGCGATCGATCCCAGGGCAGACGAGACGACGGCGGGCAAGCGGACGGCGAACTCGCTGAGGCCGAAGAGCTGGGTCGATGCCGCGATGATCCACGCGACGCCAGGGCCCTTCGAGTAGTACGACCAGCCCAGCCTTCTCGACCACTCCCAGTAATGGGCCTCGTCTTCGATCAGCGTGTAGGGGCTGAAGAACGCGAGGTAGACGCCTCGGATGAGGGCGAAGGCCAGGATCAGCGCGATCGTCGCGGCCCAGGGCCTGGCCCAAGCGAAGGTCGTGTTCGTTCCGAGGCGGGGGTTCACGCGTGGGTCACCGCCGGCTCACCACGCGGAAGGCGATAGCCGCGTAGATCGCGAGGACCGCGACGCCTGACCAGAGGATGGGAAGCCCGACGACGACGCCGTCGCTGTGCGTGTGGTTCTGCCCGGTCGAGATGAGCACGACGGTGATCACCGCCGGGAAGAAGCTCCAGAGGTAGACCACCAACGGGGGCTGGTGACGGAGCAGCATCGCCGTGACGGCGCCGGTAAGGACCATGACGAGGCAGTTCGCGGCCATCGCCATGCGTTCGTTCTGCTTCGAGGTGATCTCGCGGTTGAGCCTCGCGATGCGTTTCTCAAGGTTGTCTGCCGAGGCGTTGATCGTGTTGGCCACGCCCGGGCCGGTGCGGGGGCTCTGGGCGATGGCCCTGGCTTCTGCGATCAGCGTGCCCGGATCCGCGTCGAGGCGGGGCCCGAGCGGATCGACCCTCGGGCGGAGCCCGGTGAGCGAGCGGCGCTGTTGCTCGGTACGCACGGCGGACGACGCACCGTCGACCGAGGACCGGGCGGTGACATACAGGCCCTCGAGCCCGAGCGAGCAGGTGAGCGTGCGTGCGGCCCCGGGCGGCCCGAGCGGTCCGGCGTCTCCGGATTCGCCCTTGGTATCGATCTGGAGCTCGACGCGTTCGGCCTCAAGCCGGTCCACGCCGCCGCCGCCCGGCTGGCCATCGGGTCCCGGGCGGTAGAGGTCAACGATCACGCGTTCGGAGCCTTCAGGTGGGGTGAGGACCCATTTGTCTTGGCGTTTGATGCCCGACGCTTGGACGACCACGCCCAACCCCGAGGCACCGTCGAGGCGGTAGCTGCCCTCGCGCCGGAGCTGATCGCCGATCCGATCGACAGATTCAATCTCCGCGAGCAAGCGGGCGAGATCGACGCGGCGAGAGTCCACGAAGTCCATGGTTTCGGGATGGTCTCTCAGGGCTTTCAACTCGCCGAAGGTCAGGTACTTGGGATCATCCTGGAACGCATCGGGGATCGGGAAAGGACGCGTCCGCGCGCGCTCGATGACACGCAGTTCGCCCTCGGTCACGCCGACGCCTCGCTCGAGCTGGAGGACCGCCGCGATCGAGCCTTCCTCGAAACCAGCCGTCGGGCCCGGGACCAGGATGACCCAGGCTCGCTCGACGGTCGCGTCGGTGATGACGCGGCCCTCGCGGTCGGTCTCGACCGCCGCGGCCCCGACGAGCAAGAGCTGATCGAGCAGGCCCGAGCCCGGCTCGGGGGGCACGCGTCTCACGGCGTCGGCGTACACGCTCATATCGCCCAGGGTGGCGGGCTGGCCTCGCTCGATGCGCGCGACGAGCAACTGGGAGAGGTCGAGCGTGATCATCCGCTCCATGTTCCGCAGGAAGCGGGGGATGACCTGCTCGTTGAGGACCGCGAGACCCGAGGCCATCAGGATCCCGGTGACCAGGGCCGGGACGAGGATCGTCCGGTGTGGCATCCCGCCGGCGTGGGCCGCGATGAGCTCGTTGTCTTGGGCCATCCGGTGGTAGGCCAGTGTGGTCCCAAAGCTGGCGGCGAAGGGCAACGCGTACGCGAGCATCGGCGGGATCGCGAGGAGCATGAACTTGAGGGCGGCGCCCGGGCTCAGCTCACCATCGGCGAGAGGCTTCACAGCCGCGGCGAAGGCGATGACCGTGACGAGGACCGCGCCGGAGAGCACGATGAGCCGCCAGAGCTCGAGCAGCATGTGACGCCAGAGGATCAGGGGCATCGCGTCAGGGTATGCGGAGCGTCGGTGTGTGTGAGCTTTGGGGGGATCCGGTCTTTAAAGGCGTTCGTTACGCCTTCGTCACCTCGACCTGTCCGCCGGCGACGTCCTTGATCGCGAGGCCCTTGGCGGCCAGTTCGTCTCGGATCGCGTCCGAGGTCGCGAAGTCCTTGGCCTTTCGGGCCTCGGCGCGTCGTTCGAGCATGCCCTCGACTTCGGGATCGGGCTCGACTCCGATAAACACTCCGATTGATGTCGTCGCGAGTTCGGGGTTTGCTTCTGGGCGAAAAATGACGCCCAAGACGTGATCGATGAGATGCAGACTTCCGCGAGCTCGTTTGACGGGTGAATCTTCCGACCGACTCCACTCCAAGGCTTGCGCAATCGACGCCAAAGGTTCAAGGCGGACCGTGGGATCTAATGCGCGTTCTCTGAACGTCGCGTACATCTTCGCATTGGAGTACGGGCCGGAGGTGACGTTGCAGCCTTCATCCAGTGCTGCCAGCGCCCGGGAGATGTTTAGGTCGTCGTGCAGGGCATCGGCGAACTCCGACACAGTACCGTGACGCTCTGATCCGAGCTTCAGGCTAAATTCCGTTTCGTTAGCGTCGGCGAGGGCGAGCGTTTTTGCGATGGTTCGCCACGACGCCAAGCGACGCTGTGAAACGCCCAGTCCCTCAAAGCCGAAATCGGCGTTCGCGCGATAGTGCGTCTTGATCAGTTCGAGCCGTACTGCTGCCGGTTCGTGCCCCATCTCGAAGAGCTGGCGGGCGGTGTAGAACGTGCCCTTGCTCTTCGACATCTTGCCGCCCTCGAAGAACAGGTAGCGGGCGTGCACCCAGTGCCTCGCGAAGCGATCAGAGCCAGTGAGGGCGCAGCTCTGGGCGTTCTCGCACTCGTGGTGGGGGAAGATGTTGTCCTCGCCCCCGGAATGCAGGTCGACTTGGAACTCCGAGCCGTTTGACGCATTCAGCACGCGGCGGAGCCCGCCTTGCACGAGCGAACCGAGCGACATCGCGGTGCACTCGATGTGCCAACCCGGGTAACCGTCGCCGAGTTCGACGCCATCGATCGTCGGGCCTGGCCACTTCATGAGATGGCTCGCGTCTTCCTTCCAGAGCAGGAAGTCGGCGGGGTGGCGTTTCTCCAACTGGTTGGCTTCGCTCACGCGTCCGCCGGCGCCGCCCTTGAGCTGGTCGAGCTTGTTGCCGCTGAGCTGGCCGTACTCGGAGAACTTCGCGACGTCGAAGTACACCGCGCGGGCGCCGGGTGAGCCGGCCGCGTAGGCGAACCCGTCGCGGGCGAGCCGCTCGATGACCAGTTTCATGTCGTCGACGTTGGCCGAGGCTCTGGGCATCAGTTGCGCCGCGGCCTTCGGCTTCGCGGTGATCTGCTCCGCGGTCTTCAACCCGAGCTTGGTCGCGTCTTCGATGAACCGCGCCGCGAAAAACTCGGCGATCGCGCGAGGGTCTCTCGGATCGACCGAGACGCCCTCGGGCAGCTTGCCCGCTTTCTTGGCTTCGACGAGGCGTTCGCCGGCGAGGGCCATTTTGTCTTCGCCGCCCCCATCGGCATCGTCGTCGTCGGTCATGTGGCCGACGTCGGTGATGTTCACGACGTGGGTCACCTCGCGAGGTCCCTCGTGCGCGCCGTCGGGACCGGTCACGCGGCAGAGCGGGCTCTCGATGAAGCGGCGGAGCAGGTCGGCGAAGAGAAACGCGCGGAAGTTTCCGATGTGCGCATCGTCGTAGACGGTGGGGCCGCAGGTGTAGAACGTGACGCGCGACGGATCGCCCGGCGTGAACGGCTGGAGCGAACGGGTCTGGGTGTCGTAGAGGCGGAGGACGTTCATTGCGGGTTGTTCATCAACTGCTTCTCGGGACGTTTCTCAGAGGTGTTTACCAGGGGATGACCTGACGGAGCCTGGGCGGGTCGTCTTGATCGGGCCCGCCCGGGAGCGGCCCACGCCGAAGGGTATAGAGAGGCAACTGGGGCGGGCAGTTGATCCGAAGATCGATCGCGGTTTCGCCCACGCCTCGCGAGATGGCGCACAGCGTTCGCCCGAGCCGGAGCAGGCCGGTGCCCAGGTCGGTCGTGAGATCCGACGACGTGTGGGGGACCGACTTCGGGCTCGGGCGGATCTGCCCGCCGTGGGTGTGGCCTGCGAGGAGCAGCGGTAAGCCGAACCGGGCGATCGGGTAGACCTGGGGCGGGAAGTGCGCCAGGCAGAGCGTGAACGGTTGGCTTGCGCCGGGCTCGACCCTCGGGAGCCCGAGCACGGCTTCGAAGACGTCCTCGGGCTCGGAGACGCCCAAAATCCGGAGGGGTGCCCGGTCGAGATCCTCGTGGGTGTTGCAGAGCCAGCGGATCGCGGTCAGTTCCTTGGCTCGACGTTGGAAGCCCGGTGTGTCGTGGTTCCCGAAGACGCCGAACCAGCCCAGCCTTGGGCGGAGGGCGCTGAGTTGCTGCTCAAGCGCGGCCAGGGCGGCGTCTTCGTCTTCGGGCCGATCCATCGCGTCGCCGGTGAAGACGGCGAGATCGGGAGGGGCTTGATCCTGGATTCTCGCGAGAACCCTCGGGAGCCGGCGCTGGGTTTGCGATCGCACCGGGGCCGGGTGGGACCGGACGTGGGTGTCGGTGAGGTGGAGGACGGAGAGCCCGTCAAGGCCCGGCGGGAGGTCGGGGTGGGGGAGGTCAAAACGTTCAACCAAGGCCGGAAGAGTGGGATCCGGCAGGCGCGTGCGCGCCGAACTAGTATTCTGGCCCACCGCGGAGGGGCCGGCGCCTTGAGAAAGGCCGCCCGGCGTCGCACCAGAGCCGGTGGCCGTCAAGGTCGGAACCTCGGAACGGTCCGTAGGTCGACCGACGGGGCAGCCACCCACGCGGTGTGTTCGGATACGATAAGGGTTTGGAGACCGGTCATGGCGAAGATGTTCTACACGCTCCCGGAAGCCGCTGATCGGCTTGGTATGAGCGAGGACGAGGTCAAAGGCCTGACCGAGAGCGGTCAGCTTCAGGAATTCCGTGACCGCGATCAGATCATGCTGAAGGTCGAACAGGTCGACTTGCTCGCCGGGTCGGACGACGAGGCGGGCGACGACATGATTCCATTGGCCGAATCGGGCGAGCTCGAGACCATCGGTCTGAGCAGCTCGGGCAGCGGGTCGGTCTTCGGTGCCGAGAACCCGATGGAAGCCACCGGCATCAGCATCTTCGACCCGGAAGTGGGCGACGAGGCTGACCCGTCGGCCGCGACCCAGGTCTCCGGCGGCGTCGCGGCGCCCGAGTTTGACATGGACGCGGCCGCGTCCGGCTCGGGCCTGAGCGGGGTCGCGCTCGAGGCCGACGACACCTCGGTGGGCTCGGACTTGCTCGAAGACGTCTACGGCTCGGGCGCCGGCCAGAGCGGTTACGCCTCGGGTGCGATGGCATCGGGCGAGATGGGGGCGAGCGGCGTTGACGCCGGCGGCGATCTGTTTGAATCGACCGGCGAAGAAGCCGAGCTGACCCCGGCTCAGCCGGCGGCCGCCGGGATGATGGTCGCCGAGGTGTACGACGGGCCGGGCTCGGGCCTGGTCGGCGGCCTTGCCCTGGGCATGATCCTGGTCCTGCTCACCGCGGCGACGGTCATGATCCTCGCCCTCTTCGGCGCGGCGCCGACGTTGATCGACGCGGTCAACATGACCGTCGTCTACGGGATCGCCGGCGGCGGATTCGTGTTCATGCTGCTCGCGGCTGTGGTCGGTTGGGTCCTGCTCCGCCGGAGCTGATCGCCGCGGCGAACGGCGTTGGTCGTAAAATCAGCGCTGCTGGGACTACCGAGTTTCGAGATCGACGACTTCGTACCGACCGCCCTGCAGGCCCAGTGCGTTGGGGAGCGGCGTCGCCGCGTAGAGCACCCTGGCCGCGGCTTCGGTGAGCTCGATTGTGGCTCGGAGCATCGGGAGTTCGACGTGCCATAGGTCGGACGCGGTATCGAGCGACCATTTCGCGTCCGACGCGCGGTCGACCGTTCGACGAACTCCGGAGGCATCGTCAAAGAGCACGGCATCCGCCGACCATCCGCGATCGGTGCGTCGGAACTCGAATCGGAGCTCGGGCGGGCGGGCGGCTTTCGCGGCGATCGTGTGGTCGACGCGGCGGAGGGCGCGCCGGCCCAACTCGAACCGGATCACGATCGAATCGAGTGCTGGCGAGTCGGCGTCAACGGTGCGCACCGCCAAGCGACGCGGGAGACGGCCAGGGCGGCTCTGGTGGAGGCGATCGGGCAACACTCTGGTCATATCGCGTCGCTCCGTTCGTCGGTCGTCGCTTCTGAGGGGCCGGGCTTGCCCTTCCCGAGTGGCGTCTTGCTGAGCAGCGTCGCAGCGAGCCGCAGGCCCGGGCCACGCGGGCCGGTGAACTGCTCGGCGAGCCTGGTCCCGGTTTCGAGGAAACCGATCATCTCGTCGAGTCGCGTGTCGATCTCGGGGGCCGAATCGCCCGACCGGGTGTGATCACGGATCTCGTGCAGGTTGACCAGCAACGGATCGACCTCGCGCTTCATGCGCTCCCGGACAATGGCGCGAAAGATCGCCCAGACGTCCTGCTCGGCCTGGTAGTACTCCTTGCGGTCGCCGCGGCGGTGGATGCGGGCGATGACGCCCCAATCGAGCAAGGCCCTGAGCGACATGCTGGCGTTGCCCCTCGAAATCTCAAGGCGGGACATGACGTCGTCGGTGCAGTGGGGGGCGCCGGTGATGTAGAGCAAGGCGTGGACCTCGGCCATGGTCCGGCTGATGCCCCAGACCGAGCCCATGCGGCCCCAGGCCTCGACAAAGCGATCTTCAGCCTCAGATCCGAAGTTGGAAGGCTTGACCGCCATCATTTCATTATCGCAAACCCTGCGATCGAGTCCATTGTTTCTTTCAGGAATTACTGAAATCAATGATTGGCTCGGGCGCGATATTGGCGTCTGAGTTGTTGAAGCGGCCTGTGGGTTCTCGGAAGTGGCGCAAAGAGAAGGCGGCGAGGCACCGAAGCACACTCGCCGCCGTTCCGGGGGCAATGAGGAATCCACCCCTCTTTCCGTATGGATCATACACGGCAGCGTCAGACCCGGGGCCGCTCGAGGTGGGAAATTCTATGAGTTGGTCTGATTTAGGGGAAACGCTCAAATTACGAGATCGATGACGCCGGCGACCCCGAGGGCGATCGCGACAAGTCCGTTGAGCGTGAAAAAGGCGGTGTTGAGACCGCGTTCGCGGCGAAGGGCGAGCACGGCATGCTCGGTGATAAGCAACGCGACCGTGATCCCGGTGGCGATTGCGAAGGCGATGCCCAGGGTCGGGCTGAGCGCTGCCGACGTGATCAGTGCTCCGGCGGCGGCGAAGTGCATCGCGAGGCTGGCGAACGCGGCGCCGTTCCAGCCAAGAGCTGCGGGGAGTGAGCGGAGGCGGTTCTCGCGGTCAAAGTCTCGGTCGGCGAGGGCGTAGATGACGTCGAAGCCGGCGACCCAGAACGTGATCATACCGAAGAGCGCCCAGAGGGCCGCGGCGTTGGGCTGGGTCGACACCGCGTCGAGCCCGGAGACTGCGATCGCGGACGCGATGGGGCTGAGCGCAAGGGCGACACCCAAGACCAGATGGCAGGCGGCGGTGAAGCGTTTGGTGAACGAGTAGAACGCGAGCCACGCGAGCAGCGCGGGGGCGGCGGCGAGCGGCCATGGGTTTCCGAAGAGCACCCAGAACCCGGCGGTGCCCATGAGGAAGACGAAGGCGCTGACAGCGAGAGCGATCCAGCCATCCTTCGGATCGAGCTTGCCCGATGCGAAGGCGCGGCCGGCTGTGCGGGCGTTCCGGGCGTCGAAGCGCCGGTCGGCCATGCGGTTGACGACCATCGCCCACGTGCGGGCCGCGACCATGCAGACAACGATGAGCGTGAGCTGGCCCAGCAGCGTGCGGATGGGGACTTGGGCGTCATCGGCCGCGAGGAGCGCACCGATCAGGGCGAAGGGCAGCGCGAAGACCGAGTGGGCGAGCTTGATATCCGACGCGAGCGCCGCGGTCTTCGCGGCAACGGAGAGGGCTTGCCCTTGGGTTGGATCGGCGGCGTGTGACGCGGACATCGCGCAACGGTAGCCGCGCCGGTTGCCGACTTTCGGCGATCAGGGCTCGCCGTAGGGGGTGGTGCATCCGTTGAGGAAAGCGCCGATGAACGAGTCGAGGTCGTCGAGGTCGACGATCCCGAACGGGGGCACGGTGTCGGCGGCGGGTTCGCCGGCGAGGAAGGCGACGATGAAGGCATCGACGTCGTCGAGGTCGGTGATTCCGCACTGGCCTGCGAGGTCGGCGATGGCGCAGTTCGGGTCGAGGTCGATCTCCGGGGTGTCGGGATCGAAGTCAAAGACGGAGCTCGAGATCGTGACGTCGTCCAGTAGCCACGCGTCGTCGAATTCATCGGCGACGGAGGTGAAACGCAGGCTGAACTCGTCGGAGTAATCGCTCATCGGGATCGCGAACTGCTTGAGGTTGAAGCATGCCGGCGAGAAGTCGGTCGCGACGATTTCTTCGAAGAGCTTGTAGGCGAAGACGCCCGGGTTGTCGGGGTCTGGGGCGTTGTATTCGACGCGGAGCGATTCGCCCGGCTCGACGCCCTCGGCGCGGTACCAAAATCGGACGTAAAGCTGCTGGCTGGCGGCGGGTTCAACGCCCAGGAAGAACGGGACCGTTTCGATGCGGTCGTCTCGGTTGAGCCTGGCGGTGGTCGTTCCGCTGGGGGGGTTGGGATCGAACTCTGCGGGGGTGTCGGCGTTGAACACGGTCGCCCATTCGGAGAGTTGGTCGAACCCGTCTTCGAAGTCGTCGGTGAAGGGCGGGTTGTTGCCGGCGAAGGCGCCGACGCGGACGTTGTCGATGAACCAGTCGTCGTTGCCCTGGTTCCCGCCCGAGACGAACCGGATTTCAAGGTCGGAGCGGTACCCATCGATGGGGAGATTGAACTGGACAAACTCGAAGGCTTCGCCGTCGACGCCGTCGGACTCGATCTCGGCGAGCGTCGCGAAATCTCCGTCGAGGTTGAGGTACTCGACGATCAGGGTCTCGCCGGTCTCGACGCCGCGATGCTGGACCCAGAACGACACGGTCATGACCGGGCCGAGGGTACCCAGGATGTTCGCGGCGATGGGGCGGGTTTTGACTGAGTCGAAGGCGTCGACATTGAGCGCGAGCGACGGGGAGGGTTCGTTGACCCCGAGCCCGTTGACGACGACACCGAGGACGGCGGTCCATCGGTCGCTGGAGAGCGAGCCGCTTTCGAAGTTGTCGGTAAAGGGGATGGCGATCGACTGGGCGATCGCGGGGCTCGTGGCGAGGGCCGCGATGGTCGCGCAGAGTCGGGTATCGGTCACTTCGGGCGCTCTCTTCCTGGGGACATGCTGTCGGCTCTGGCGGGCCGGAGGCGGGGTGTCACTCGGTTCAACGCAAAGGACGTCGCTGGCTCACGCCGGCGGGCCCGCATCCCGCACGGATTCGGGTTGGTTTACGATGGATTGTTGGGACCGGTTCCCCGGGTATTTACCGGTCGTGCCCACTCGTGGAGAAGACTCAAGATGAACGATCGGGAACGACTTTCCAAGCTCCTCAAGGCTGGTCACGGCCTCATTTCTATCGTGACACCCGAAGAGCGAGAAGTTCGCCGGCTTGTCACGGCCTGCGTCGCAGAATCTGGTGCCCATCTTTGGACGTGGTCGCTTGTTGATGGCGTGCGGGACGGCACGAAGCCCGACAGCAAGCCCATCGCGGACACAGAGAACGCGGCGGCGGGCTGGTTCTGGCTTGGCAACCAGGGGTTGCCGGCGGTCACGATGCTGTACGACGCTGGGGACCACTGCGACGACCCACACGCGTTGAGGGCGTTGCGTCGGCTCATCGATCGGGCTCGCGAGAGCGGGGGCACCTTGGTCATGGTCGACCACACGGCGCCGAAACCCGGGGTCATCGCGGCCCATGCGACGCCTTTTGAGTTGAGTCTTCCCGACGACGACGAGATCGAGAAGATCATTCGTTCGACGCTCAAGGATCTGCACCGCCAGAGCCCGATCGAGATCTCACTCGCGAGTTCGGACTACAAGATGATCATCAAGAACCTGCGCGGTTTGCCGGCGAGGCACACCGAGCAGGTGATCCGCGACGTCGTCAGCGAAGACCGTGTGTTCGACGGGGAAGACCTGAACCGGGTGATGGCGCTCAAACGCAAGCTCATCTCCGGGGAGGGTGTGCTGGAATATGTCGAGAGCCCTTCGGACCTCGATCAGATCGGCGGGCTAGGTCGGCTGAAGACGTGGCTGGGTGAGCGCGAGCGTGCGTTTGATGACGACGCTTCAAAGTATGGGCTCTCGGCGCCCAGGGGCGTCTTGCTCCTCGGGGTACAGGGCGCCGGGAAGAGCTTGTGTGCCAAGGCGATTGCCACGGCGTGGGCGCGACCCCTGCTCCGTCTCGACCCGGGCGTGCTCTACGACCGCTACGTGGGCGAGAGCGAGCGGCGCCTGCGGTCGGCGTTCCGCCAGGCGGAGGCGATGGCGCCGATCGTGCTTTGGATCGACGAGATCGAGAAGGGGTTCGCGAGTGCCGCGGCTCAGAGCACCGATGGGGGCCTGAGCCAGCGGATGTTCGGCGCGCTGCTGACCTGGATGCAGGACCACACGGCGCCGGTGTTTCTCGTGGCGACCGCGAACAACATCGAGGCGCTGCCGCCCGAACTCTTGCGCAAGGGGCGCTTCGACGAGATCTTCTTCGTCGATCTTCCGGGCGCTGAGGCCCGGGAGAAGATCTTCGAGATTCACCTCAAGAAGCGCAAGCGCGACCCGGGCAAGTACGACTTGGACCGGTTGGTCAATGCGAGCGAGGGGTACAGCGGCGCCGAGATCGAACAGGGCGTGATCGCGGCCCTTCACGGCGCGTACACCGCCAAGAAGTCCGATCCTTCGACGGACGCGATCGTGAAGTGCCTCGAAGAGAGCCCGCCCTTGAGCGTGACGATGGCGGAGAAGATCGAACGGCTCAGGGCGTGGGCTTCGGATCGGTGTGTGCCGGCGGAGTAGCGGGTGTGAGCACCCATCGCATGTAATTTGCGAACGTGTCAATCGTGAGTGGCGTTTGCGCCGTCGAGCCCTGGCCGAACATTCGCGCCCAGGATTCGTCTTCGAGTCGGAGGCCCAAGTAGCCGCCGATCGGGATCACCCCGGAAGTGAGGTGCTCGAAGCCAGGGGCCATCGGATGGCCTGACCGGGCGAGTTCACGCATGCGAGTTGGGTCCGCGACGCGGTCGGTGAGTTCGTCGAGACTTGGATCAGATGCGAAAAACGAATGCACCATCGGGGTTGGGGCGATCGGTTCGAGGTTGGTCGATTGAAACTTCCCGAGGGTCCAGCGGTCGCGGTAGCGCAGGCAGTCTTGGCCATGCTTGGCCTTGAGCCACGCGGCGGCTCGGTTCCGGTCGGCGTTTGCGGGCCACGCCGCGTGGGTCCAGGTTTGTCCGGCTGCGTCCCGGCCGATGTAGACCATAGTAATGTTGTCGCCTGTGGCGGAAGTTGGGTCGAGTTCGGCCAGGAACGCAACGATCGTCTTATCTGGGGCGGAAATGGGCGAGAACCGCCAGGCCCCGAAACCATGTGAGCCTGTGCCTCCCTCGGGGATCGGGCGTGGTTTCGGCTCCGGATCGGTTTGGTCGTTCAGTGACGCTTGGTGTGCTCGTTCGGCTTTGAGATCTTCGACCGTCGCGGCGTCGGGGCAGGGTTGATCGGCCGGCACAGTGTGGTTGAACTGTGAAATACGGAGGTCGGTCCGTGTTCTCGGTTTGGCGTACTCGGCGAGAATGCGTGCCCTTGCAGCCGCGTCGACCGAGTCGTCGAGAGAACCGTCGAAATACGCGAGGGTTTCGAGTGATTCGAACCTTTGTCCGTATCGGCAGGTGCACTCATTGTCTACTGGGGCTGTACGTTCTTCGAGCGTCCAGTCCCGCGGCGGGAAGATCTCGTGGAACTCGGCGCGGACCGCATCGAGGCGACGGTCTCCAAACGAGCCGACGTCGGGCTTCCCGCCTCGGACGTTGAGCAGGGTCATGAACTGATCCAGTGTTCGCAGTGCGGCCTTGTGGTCACCTTGGTTGGCGTTCAGGATCGGATCTCCGGTGATTGGGAAGGTGCCGATGTCCGGGGCTTGCGGTGTCGCGCCCGGCAGCATGTAGAACCCGCTCGGAATGTCGGTGTAGTCCTCAAGGTTGTGCAGGCCCATGACAAAGACGAGCGGGAGGATGTCGTGTGCCCACTGGGCATCTTCTGTCCAAGCGACGGTGACGGGAAGTTCGGGCCACGCGTCGATCTCGGCGAAGTGTTCGACGGGAAGGCCCTTGGCCCGATCGTCGAACAGGTAGAGCATCGCCGTGTAGTCGTGCCCACCCAGACCGGTAAAGCTGGCGTCGCGGTCGCGCGTCCGCCAGACGAGCACGGCGGCGGGCTTGGTGTCATCGTCATCGAGGAAGATCGGTTCGAACATCCAACGGTCCATCTCGACGCGTCGCCACGCGATCTCGCGGTCGAGATCGAAGTCATCGTCGAAGCAGATCTGGAAGTTCGGCACATCGCTGTCGGGCTGGATCATGACAGCGACAGCGAACGCGAGGTGGGGGATCAGCATGACGTGCTCCGTCGCGCGAGTGCGCACAGCAATACCACTGGACTACGATAACGCGCTTCGGTCGGTTGCTCGTTCTGTTGTAGGAGCGGCCAGATTAGTTATTCGTAAACGCGGCAACGAACGCGTCGATGTCCATCATGTCGACCATGCCGTCACCGGTAAGGTCGGCGAGGCTTTCGCCCGCCAGGAACGCGACGATGAACGCGTCGAGGTCGGTAAGGTCGGTGAGGCCATCGGTCGAGAGATCAGCGATGTTCGCGCCGATGCGGGCGAGCGGGCGGGGCAGCAGGATCACGCTTCTCTGGGCGCTCGGGGCATCGATCGATGCAAGTTGCACGTTGAGTGGCGCGGTCCCGAGGGCTCCGGTTGTGGCGAGCGTGAGTCGGACGCCCCCGTCGATGGGCTGAGCGTCGATCATCTCGGCAACCTGCGGGAACGCGGCGTCGATCGTCACGCTGACGTCGCTCGGGTTGATCGTTGCGACGTTGCTGTCCACGTCGAGCGCGAGCACGTCGAGCGTGAACGTGTTGTCGTCGACGTCGACGATCGAGGGGCGGGGCTCGGCCTGCGAGCGGACGGCGTCCGGCGTGCCGGCGAGGGCGTCGCGCCACGCGTTGTATTCATCGCGGAGCGTGATGACCGGGTCGGGGTCGAGCGTGCTGGCGAACGCGACGTTGAGCTCGAGGAAGTAGTCGCCGCCGGCGAGGCCGCCTTCGATCGAGGGGCCTTGTCCACGGTTCGTCGCGACGGTGACGCCTCCGTCGCCGGCGCCGATGACGTCTTGCAGGCCGTCGCCGGTGATGTCGGCCGCGAAGAGCCTCGGGGCGTTTTGCGTCGCGGCGCGTGGGCCGGCGATGGTGAAGCCACCGGCGCCGTCGTTGAGCAGGATCTGCAGGTCACGCGCGGTGCCGTCGTCGCGGCTCACGCCGAGGTCGGTGTCTCCGTCGTCGTCGATATCCAGGGCGATCATCTCAGGCGCGCGAGCCTCGGTTTCGACCGTCTGGAGTGTGAACTCGGCCGGCGATGCGCCGGGGACGCGCGTGAAGATCTCGACGATACCGGAGTTAAAGCCGACGATCGCGAAATCGGTGAGGTCGTCGTTATTGAAGTCGCCGGCCGCGATGCCCCGGGGCCGGTCGGTGGTGTCGATCGTTGCGATGACGTTGAGCCCGCCTTCGCCCGCTTCGACGACCGCGAGTTGGTCGGTGCTTTCGAGAGCGATGCCGATGACCGGATCGGGCGCGGCGCCGATCGCCGCGTTGCGGGCCTGGCCCGGGAGATTCAGGACTTCGCCGATGACGCTGAGTGTTCCGCCGTCGGTGGCGTAGAGGGCCGCGACCTGCGAGGCGCGACCGACGGCGAAGATCTCGGAGCCGGTGCGGCCCGGGACGAAGTCGAAGCTCTCGGCATCAAAGACATCGTCGATAACGGCCTGCGATTCAACGGGGGCGAATGCGAAGTCGCCCTGGCCAAAGAAGACGTCGGCGCTTTCGTTGTTGCCGAAGGCGATGATGTCGAGTTCGTTGTCTGAGTTTATATCTTCGAGGACGACCGCGTTGTATCGGGCGGTGCCGGCGAGCAGGTCGCGCTCGGTGAGATCGGCGAACCCCTGGCCCGGTGCGAGGCCCAGGGGCGTGGTGTTCTCGAAGACGTAGACGTTGCGGAGCTGGCGCTGGGCCACGACGACGTCGGCACGTCCGTCCTTGTCGATGTCGTTGAACGCGATCGCGCGGCTGTCGTCTTCGATGTTCCAGCGGCGGATCGAGACGTCGACGTCGCCCGGGCGGGCAAGCAGCATGTACCCGACGTCAGCGGTCTTCGTTGTGTCGACGTCGAAGGGCACGGTCGGCGATCCGCAGTCGGTGGGGCCCTGGTCGCACGAGCACCGACCGTCGCCGCCGAGCAGGCGGGCGGCTTCCATACCGACCATCATCGCTTCGGCGAGGTCGGCATCGGCGGTGATCGCGGCGACAATCGCGTCTTCGGCGGCGGTGACGACGGGTTCGCCTGTCAAGATGTTGCCCTGGATGGCGTAGACGACGCCTTCGATCTCGCCGGTGACGCCGCCCTTCCATTCGTTGGCGAGCGTGCCGCTGAACGTGGTCGAGCGACCACGGACGTCCGCGATCCCGTATTGGCGGCGCTGATGACCGCCGTCGATGCCGTCGAGTTCATCGATGATGGTGTCGGGATCGGTTGCGGTGAAAAGAAGTTCTTGGATGAGGGCCCTCGTGGCTCCGGTGGGCTCGAGCAGAGCCTGGGCGGTGCCTCCGCCAAGCCCCGTGAGAAGGATCGGGGTCTCGGCTCGGAGGTCGATGTTGGTGAGGCAGGTGGCCGATCCGAGGGCGACCTCGCCGGTGGCGGGCCGCGTCAAGACGATCGACCAGGTCGCTTTCGCGGTGCCGGCGAGGGCTACCGCGGCGACAATTCCGAACGTAGAACAAACATTTTTCATGACGGAGACCTCCGGGGAAGGGGCAGGGTACCGCGCGTGGGTGGGTTGACCAACCCGAGTGGTCCCCTAGAAAGGGCAGGAAAGCTGGCCAAGGTCGTGCGGTATCTCGTGTACGGATCGCTTCGGCTGGGCGGGGTGATCGGGCGCGATCTCGGTGTGGGATTGGTTGACCCGGATCGGTGCTGGACTACCATCGGGGCCCGCCCGGCTCGCGCCGGGCGGTTGTCCTGTCTGGCGGCGTGGAGTCGCCTGTCGGGAGGCGGAAACGCCGCTGTAGCTCAGTGGTAGAGCGCACCCTTGGTAAGGGTGAGGTCGCGGGTTCAAATCCCGCCAGCGGCTTTGGAGCAGGGCGGAACTGATCTGGGGCGAGCGCGCGTCGGATCGTCGGTGCCTGGCTAAAGTTGATGCTCGTGTGGACCTCAAGGGAGGGGTCCACGGGGGTGATCGGCGGCGGGTCGCCGGGCGTAATGCTCGGTTGGCCTGCGGCGAATCAATGCCCGGCCGACACGGTGTCGGTTCGGGAGGTGCAAGTGGCCAGGGTCGTCCGGCCGGCGGGACACGAGTTCCGTCACGCCCGGGGGCCCGGCAGAGTCCGGAGCATCGCCTTCGGCCCCACGTGGGTCGGGCGGACTGGTCTGAAGGGTTGACGAGATGGCGAAAGGCACGTTCGAGCGGAACAAGCCCCACGTGAACACGGGGACGATCGGGCACATTGACCACGGCAAGAGCACGCTGACTGCGGCGCTCGTGGCTCGATCGGGCGCGAAGTTCGGCATCGAGACAAAGAGCTACGCGGAGATCACCAAGGGCGGCACGGTTCGTGACGCCAACAAGACGGTGACCATCGCTGCTTCGCACGTCGAATACGAATCGGCCAACCGCCACTACGCGCACGTGGACTGTCCGGGCCACGCCGACTTCGTGAAGAACATGATCACCGGTGCCGCCCAGATGGACGGCGCCATCCTCGTGGTGTCGGCCGCCGACGGCCCGATGCCCCAGACGCGTGAGCACGTGCTGCTCGCCCGTCAGGTCGGTGTTCCTCACATCGTCGTGTTCATGAACAAGGTCGACCTCGTCGACGACGAGGAACTGCTCGAGCTCGTCGAGATGGAAGTCCGCGAGCTTCTCAGCAAGTACGACTTCCCGGGCGACGATGCTCTCGTTGTCAAGGGCCAGGCCAACGTCGCGCTTGAGAACCCGGGCGACGACGACAAGTGCAAGGGCATCGACGAGCTGCTCGAAGCCCTCGACGAGGCGATCCCGGAGCCGGAGCGCGAGATCGACAAGCCGTTCCTCGTGTCGGTCGAAGACGTCTTCTCGATCAAGGGCCGTGGTACGGTCGCCACCGGTCGTATCGAGCGTGGCATTGTGAAGGTCGGCGACGCGGCGGAGATCGTGGGCTTGAAGGAAGAGAACCTCTCGACCACTATCACCGGTGTCGAGATGTTCAACAAGACCCTCGACGAGGGCCAAGCCGGCGACAACGTGGGCATCCTCGTCCGCGGTATTGAAAAGGACCAGGTCCAGCGCGGCCAGGTCATCTGTAAGCCGGGCTCGATCAAGCCCCACCTGAAGTTCAAGGGCCAGGTGTACGTCCTCAGCAAGGAAGAGGGCGGCCGTCACACCCCGTTCTTCAACAACTACCGCCCGCAGTTCTACTTCCGCACGACGGACGTGACCGGGTCGGTCAAGCTTCTCGGCGGCGCCGAGATGTGCATGCCCGGCGACAACGTCGAGATCGAAGTTGACCTCATGGGCAAGCCGGTCGCCATGGAAGAGGGCCTTCGCTTCGCCGTCCGTGAGGGTGGCCGGACGATCGGCTCGGGCACGGTGACCTCGATCATCGAGTAACGAACACCTCCATCGTCGTCGGGACACCGGTGGCGATGACTTGTTTCTGAGGGTCGGGCCGATCGGGCCCGCAAGGGAGCGGCGACGATGGCCAAGAAGAAGGCGCAGGCCCGCGAGTATGTCTGGCTTCAGTGCACCGAGAGTGGTGACCTGAACTACCGCACGAGCATCAACGTGAAGGGCGGTATCACGGACAAGCTCAAGGAAGGCTTTAAGAAGTACAATCCGCGCTTGCGCAAGCACACGCTGCACAAGATCAAGCGGAAGTAAGCGACAGGCACCGGTGGCCGGGCACCGGGCACCGGATCCCAGATCCCCCGGTGCCCGATGCCCGGCTCCCAGCGCCGGAGCGGCGCGAGCCGCGTTCGGACGCCAATAGCTCAATTGGTAGAGCAGCGGATTCCAAATCCGCAGGTTGGGGGTTCGAGTCCTCCTTGGCGTGCTTCACGAGGCCCGGGCACCGCGTCCGGGCCGAGACGCTCCTGGGGGGTTCGCCCCGGGGCGCCGGACCCAAGGACGGGCGGGGAACGCCCGGGTGGTGCGATGAACGTCGGGATCTACAAGGCGAGCCAGGGCTACTGGGTGCGGGCGATGACCGCCGTGATGGCGGGGGCGTTGTTCCTCGCCGGTGCCGCGTGGGCGTGGTCGCAGGCCGCGGCTGTTTCGCTGCCGATCGCGGCGTACACACTCAACCTCGGCGCTGTGCGGGGCGAGGCGCCGGCGGTTGGCGCCACCGTCGACATCATCGGCATCACCAAGGACGCTCGTGAAGAGCGTGTCGACATCGGCGACGCGATCGTCGAGGAGTACACGTTCCTCGGGCAGAACGCCGGCGCGCTCCGGGTCGGTCAGGTCGTCGTTACGGCCGATGGCTTCGACGAAGGCGACATCTCAAGGGTTGCGGTCGGCGGTGCGGTCTTCGAGGCCGAGGTCCGTTCGAGGCGTCCGCACACCGCGTTCCCGTTGATTTATGTTCAGGCTGGCGTCGCCGGCGTGCTGATCCTGATCGGCGCTGTGCTGGTGTATTGGTTTGTCGGCCTCAACCGTAAGAGCGTGGATTTTCTCATCGCCACCGATGGCGAGATGAAGAAGGTGAACTGGACGACGCGGAAAGAGATCATCGGGAACACCCAGGTGGTCGTTGTCGCGGCGTTCCTTATCGCGGCGATCCTCTTCGGGATCGACAACGTGTTCCGCTTCTTCTTCACCGAGATCGGTGTTCTTGACATCAAGGTCTGAGCGTTCGTTCTGTGTCTTATGACGACGCCGAGTCGCGAGTGGTATACCCATGTCTGAAGACCGACACGACGAACAGCGCCCCGAGGAACTCTCCGAGACGGCCCAGCCAGCGGAGGCCAGCATGAACGAGACCGACGCGCAGACAACCGAAGGTACGACCGAGGCCGCGGCGGCCCCCGCCCCCGCCGAGCCCGTTGAGGTTTCGGGCGACGCGATGGACGGACGGCCAAACGAGAAGGTCGACATCCTCGACGACACCGACACCGTCCGGCAGGAGGGCATGAACTGGTTCGTGCTCCGCGTCGCGTCGAACAAGGAGTCGAGCGTGCAGAACACGCTGCTCCGCAAGGTGCAGATCGAGAACATGACGCACCTGGTCGGCCGCATCTTGGTGCCGACCGAGAAGACCAAGACGATCAAGGGCGGCAAGCAGAAGATCACCGAGACCAAGCTCTACCCGGGCTACGTCTTCGTCGAGATGCGTCTTGAAGACGACGGGCGCATCCCTCAGGATGTCTTCTTCCTGATCAAAGAGACGACGGGCGTGGGCGACTTTGTCGGCACGGCCGGGCGTCCGACGCCGATGCCCGAGCACGAGATCGAGAAGATGCTCCGCGACTCGAAGCGGCCGGAAGAAGAGCCGATGGTCAAGATGACCTTCGAGAAGGGCGAGAGCGTCACGATCAAGGAAGGCCCATTCGAGAACTACGAGGGCACCGTCGACGAGCTGTTGCCCGAGAAGGGTCTCGTGCGTGTTCTCGTGACGATCTTCGGTCGTCAGGCGCCGATCGAACTCGAAGAGTGGCAGATCGCCAAAGCCGACGAGATGTGAATCGGGGGCGCGTCGGTGACGTGCCCCATCTTCACAGCCGTTCCTCCCGAACCCTGTGGCCTCTCCCGGGGAAACCTCGGATTACGGTTCCTCCGGCGGCTTTTTTGAAGTCGCCGTGTTTCGACGTGTACGCTTCCTCTGGTCGTTTTCGGAGGAAGTAGAGCTATGAAGAGCCGCGCGACGTTGTTGATGGGTGCTGTCGGTCTGGCTATTGCTGGAACGGCTTCCGGTGTTGCCTCGGGTCAGTCTTCGTTCACGTGCTCGATCACGAACACGTGGATTTGGGAGGGCGGGCTCGCCGGGGGTGACTTCTTGACGTCGGGCAACTGGTTCGATTGCGGCGGTCTGATACCGGGGCCGACGTCGACGCTTACGAAGTACTTCGGACCGATCCAACGCACCATCAACGGCGTACCGCAGCCGATCGAGTTCCCGGCCAGCCCGGCCGTGCTCACCTCGGACTTCATGTCGCCGAGTTTCCGGATCGCGAACGGCACGGATTTCACGCTTCGTGTTCAGAACGCCGTTTACGACATCACGTCGACCGCCGTGGTCGGCGATCGCCTGAGCGACCCGTTCCCGACGGCCGGTCTTTCGACGCTCATTCTCGACAATGCAGAACTCGACGGGAGCGTGACCATCGGTCGGAACGGCGGCCGCGGCCGGCTGATTCTCCGCAACGGCGGATTCGTCGATGGCTCAATCTCGTTCTCGACTGGCACAGGCGAGGTTGTGAACGAGACCGACTCTCTGTTCGTCTCCGGGACGAACAACACGTCGAACGGATCGGTGTCTTGGCGGAACGTCTCGGGTTCGTCGCTCGAACTCGTGAACTCAACGTTCAGCAGGTCGTGGCCCGATCAGCCGGCCGGCTTTGTCGTCGAATCGGGTGCGGTGGTTCGCAAGACGGGCATCTCAAGCAGCACGATCGGCTGGGACGTGGAGACATCGGGCGCGACCGTTGTGGACCAGGGCACGCTGACGGTATCGGGCGTTTTCGAGTCTCTAGATTCAACGGTCGACATCATCGAGGGTTCGCTCAGACTCAACGGGCCGATGATCGGCGACGTTAACGTTACGACGACCGCGGCCGGGCGTTTCGACGCGATCGGATCGCTTCCGTCGACGTTCAGCGTCGACCTCATGGGCAACCTCGGAATCGGAACGGTCGCGGGTGGGGGCGAGCTGGTCCTCGATGGCGTCATTGACGTGACGTCCGCGTCGTCGATTACCGGGTCGATCGTGAACGAAGCGGACATCGTTCTCCGGGCCTTTCCGAACAACAACTCCTCGATGCCCGCCAGCTGGCGTAACGCACCGGGATCATCGTTGGAGCTCGTGACCAACACCGGGTTCAGCCGGTCGTGGCCTGCGCAGCCTGCGGATCTGATCGTTGAGCCCGGCTCGCTACTCCGCAAGACCGGGAACTCGACGAGCTCGATCGGTTGGGATATCTCGGGCAACGGACCGATCGTCGTTGAGTCCGGTGGCCTATCGGTCGCCGGCAGCTACCAGGGTGTTGGAAGTTCGATTCGAATCGAGAGCGGGTCGAGCACGTTTTCGGGCGGGTTCGATGCTGACAACGTGACCGTTGATGTCCTCGATGGCGTTGCTCAGGTCGGCGGAGACATCTCCGGCTTCGTGACCGCCACGACGTCACCGACCGGTTCGTTCCGGGTGACCGGCACCGTTCCCGACTCGTTTATGGTCGATGTCATGGGCCGTACCGGAGTCGGCCCGTTGACCGGGGACGGCACAGCTACGTTCTTCGGCGTAGCCGATATTGTCTCGAGTGGACAACTCGGTGCGAACGTCGTGAACTCCGGCGATTTGACCCTCATGTCCTTCCCGAACAACAACTCCTCAAGACCTGCGAGTTGGCGGAACGTGTCGGGTTCATCGCTCAACTTCTCGAGCAACGCCGGGTTCAGCAGATCGTGGCCCGCTCAGCCGGCCGATCTGATCGTCGACTCTGGGGCTGAGCTTCGCAAGAACGGGGGTTCGTCGAGTTCTGTCGGTTGGGACGTCAACACGTCGGGTATGACCGTTGTCGAGGACGGAACGCTCACCATCAGTGGGTCGTTCGAATCGAGCGGCTCGGTCGCGGACGTTGTCGATGGCACGTTCCGCTTGACCGGGCCGATGACGGGCGACGTTTCCGTGACGACCGGCATGAACGGTCGTTTCGATGCTTCCGGCTCGCTTCCGTCTGACTTCGACATTGACCTCGAAGGCAACCTCGGTCTGGGGACCGTTGCCGGTGAGGGCACGCTGACGCTCATGGGTGATATCGACGTGCCCTCGGCATCATCCCTGAACGGCTCGATCGTGAACGGTGCCGATCTTCGGCTGCGCACGTTCCCGAACAACAACTCCACGGTGCCTGCCCGTTGGCAGAACGTGGCGGGCTCGGTACTCGAGTTGGTGACGAACGCCGGGTTCAGCCGGTCGTGGCCCGCTCAGCCGGCGGATCTCATCGTGGACGAAGGGGCGGTGCTCCGGAAGACCGGATCATCGACAAGCTCGGTCGGCTGGGACGTCGCGTCGGCCGGGCGGATCGAGGTGCTCGAAGGCGATCTCAACCTGACGTCTGAGTTCATCAGCACAGGGGTCGTCGACGTAGAGGCCGGCCGGCTCGTGATCACCGATCCTGATCCGAAGATGACCGAGGAGGGCGCGGTACTGACCGGAAACGGGACCGTCAGCTTCACCCAGGCCGACGCGATTCTGAACAAGGGCGTCATCGCTCCGGGGCTCGCCACCGACGACAACCCCGATGGGTTGACGATCAACATCCCGTTCATCCAGAACGACGAGAGCGCCGTGTTCCGGGCGCAGGTCGGCGTCCAAGCAGGCAAGCTCACCTCGAACGGGATCTATGGCATCGGCGGTGTGCTTGAGATCGTCCGGTTCGGCGATTTCGAGCCCGACGGGACCGAGGAGTTCACGATCATCGAGGCCGATTTCGTCTCCGGCATTTTCGGTGACTTCTTCACGAACGCGATTCCCGCGATCGGCTTCACGGCCCAGGGTGTCGTGACGGGCGACCTCAAGTTTGACGTGGAGTACACGTCGACTTCTGTTGTCATCAAGAACCTCTCGATCTTCGTGCCCCCCTGCAATACCGCGGACTTGGCCGATCCGGCCGGCGTTCTCGACCTCGCCGACGCCGACGCGTTCATCACGCTGTTCTTGCTGGGTGACCCGTCGGTCGACCTGGTGGAACCGTTCGGGGTCATCGATCTCGGTGACCTCGATCAGTTCATCTCCGACTTCCTCGGGGGGTGCCCCTGAGGCCCTGCTCGCCCGCGGCGCTTCGGTCTTCCCGCTAGTCTGCTGGCATGTTCACCACAGTTACGCTTTCGAGCCGCGGCAAGCCGCAAACCGTCGTTGTTGGGCAGTTCAAGGGTGAGAACCTGGACAAGGTGTCGGCCGGGGTTGACCCGGGGCAGTGGGCCGCTTGGGTGGCGTCCAAGGCCGACGCGACCGGTGATGTCGGCAAGATCGTCTCGACCTATTGCCCGGACGGCCCTGAGCGGGTGGTCGTCGTCGGGCTGGGGGCACGCGAGAGCTTCAAGCCGGGCGTCCTGAGGGCGGCCGCCGCGGCGTTGGGGCGGTTCTGCGCCAGCGCGAAGCTCACGCGGATCGGCGTTTCGCTCGAAGGTGCGCTCGGGTCGCTCGAAGATGTCGACATTGCCGACTGCGGCCGCCAGTTCGGTGAAGGCCTCGGGCTGATCTCGTGGTATTACGACGGGCTCCGCGGAAAGGCGACGCCGGACGCCGATCGGGGCGAGCTTTCGGTCCGCGCCGATGACAAGGTCTTCGCGGCCGGCATCGAAGACGGGCTGGTGTACGCGGCCGGCTCGAACCTCGCGCGATCGCTGAGCCAGACGCCGCCGAACATCGCGACGCCCGAGTTCATCGCGCACGAGTGCCAGAAACTCGCGGATGAAACCGGCATGGAGTGCAACGTGATCGAGGGCGAAGCCCTGCACGAGGAACGGCTGACGGGCATCTTCACCGTGGGCCAGGCGAGCGAGAACGAGCCATGCTTGGTCCGGCTCGCGTACACGCCAGAAGGCGAGTACTTCGGCAAGGGCGAGGGCCCGGACGCCAAGCCGGTCGTGCTTGTCGGCAAGACGATGACGTACGACTCGGGCGGCCTGAGCATCAAGGTCGGCGGCGGGATGAAGGGCATGAAGCGCGACAAAGACGGCGGGTGCGGCGTCATCGGCGCCATGCACGCCATCGCGACGGTCGTGAAGCCGCCTTTCCCCGTCGTGGCGCTCCTGAGCTGCGCCGAGAACGCGATCTCCGACGAGGCGTACCGGCCCGACGACGTGATCACGTTCCGCAACGGGGTCACCGTGGAGGTGACCAACACCGATGCGGAAGGGCGGCTGGTCTTGGCCGATGCGCTCTGCTGGGCGTGCGAACTCGAGAAGCCCCGGTGCATCATCGATATGGCGACGCTCACAGGCGGCGTGGTCGTCGCGCTCGGCTCCGCGTATGCCGGCATCTGGTGCGACGACAACGACCTGCGCGAGACGCTCGAAGCGGCCGGCGAGTCGACCGGCGAGCGGGTGTGGCGTTTGCCCCACGACCAGCAGTACAAGGACATGATGAAGTCGCCGATCGCCGACATCGTCAACTCGGCCCCGGTCCGCGAGGCGCACCCGATCCAGGGCGCCGCGTTCCTGAGCTACTTCTGCGACGAGAAGATCCCCTGGGCTCACATCGATATCGCCGGCACGCACGCGACCGACAAGGACAAGGGCCCGTTCATCGCCGGCCCGACCGGGTTCGGCGCAAGGCTTGTTGCCGAAGCGGTGCGGCGGATGGGTGAGACGAACGACGCGTAGAGCGAGGGCCGGGGGCGAGCTGAGGGCAACATGGGCGATACCACTCCAACCGAAGCTGAGCTCGGGCGTCTGCCGCGGTGGGCATTGGTGGCCTTTCCCGACGTCGTTCGAGGATCTCGATCGAGCGACGGACTTGGCCGCGGCGGCCGCGACCAACCCAGCGACCGCGAACGCCACGGAACTCGAAGCGGCCGAAGCACTGGCCGCGAAGAGCCCGGCGGGTGTCGGTGCCGCGGCGGCGGTGACCACGGCGGAGATGGCCGTGAAGGCGGACGATCCAGGGGTTCTCTATGCCGCGACGGCGGTCGTTTCGTTCGCTGGTAGCGTCGCTGATCACGCCGACGCGTGCCGCGCCGACTACGACGCGCTTATGTCGCTCGCCGCGGCCGAAGGGTGGGCGGCAGACACCCCCGTTGATCCTTCGCGGCTGGGGGAGTTGTGGCCGGAATGACGCTCAGTCTGTTTCGATGAGCTCGGCTTGGACAGAGCCAGCGTTCGTCTGCGTGAACTTCAATTCCCAAGCCCCAGGCGGCGCGATGAAGGTTCCGACTTGGACGATCTCGTCCTCTGACTGAGTCCAGACCGTAAGTGGCAGTTGCGGGTGACCCGGCTCGACCTCGCCCCGTTCTTCGATCTCAAGCTCGAGTGTGCTCCCGACGCCCAAGACGGTGATGAGGTCCTGCTGTTCCTCGGTGAGCGCGAGCGGGTCTACGTCTTCATCGCCCCGATAGAGCGTGATGTCCGTATCGCTTGTGTTGGTGATGCTCACTTCGACGACGTGCGTGTTGAAGCTGATCACGCCGGACTGCCATGCCGCGACCCACGCGCCGAGGACGACCGTGATGAGGCCGAGGATGGCAAGGACGGTCGGTGCCGATGGTTTGTCCATGACGTGGTCTCCGGGTGGCCCTAAGGGGTTTTGGAAGCCGGCCGCACCGATTTCAAACACGAGTGGATCGATAGACCAGTTCCACGTCGTCGCCGACGCGCTTGACCCGACCGAGTTTGAACCTTCGGGCGTCGGAGAGCTTGGTCGCGACACGCCCGGTCGCCGCGGGAAGCGCCCGTTCGTCACCCATGAGCGTCGGCGCGAGGTACACGACCGACTCGCACACCAGATCGGCTTCGAACAGCGCGCCGAGCAGACCAGCGCCGGCTTCTACGAAGACCGTCGCTGTATCGAAGCGATCAACGAGTGCCCGCATCAGCATGTCGAGCCGGAGCCGGCCCGGGTGCTCGGGGTTCTCGGGGACGCCCATAACCGTGACGCCTGCTGCCTCGAGGGCTTCGACGCGACGTTCGGTAATGCCGGCGGTGACGAGGTCCTTGGCGCAGGCGATCGCGGTTGGGACTTCGCGAGCCGTTTGGACAAGCTTACTTTCGAGTGGTGTTTCAAGCCCGGCATCGATGACCACCCGCCGGGCGACGCGCCGGACGCGGACGTCGCGCGCCGTGAGCATCGGGTCGTCGGCGAGAACGGTTCCGATGCCGGTCAAGATCACGTCGACCTTCGCGCGGCGTTGGTGGACGCGCCGGCGGCTGCGGGGCCCGCTGATCCATTGGCTCTCGCCGGTACGCGTCGCGATGCGCCCGTCGATGGTCTGGGCCCACTTGGCGATGACCCAGGGCAGGCCGGTCGCGAGGCGGTGAAGGAACGGGGCGCCGACCGCGAGCGCGTCGCAGCTGACGTCGCAGTGCACCGCTTCGATCCCGGCGTCGCGGAGCACTGCTGCCCCGTTGCCCGATTCCTCGCCCGGGTCGGCGACGGCGTACACCACCTTCGCGACGCCCGCTTCCACGAGCGCGTCAGTGCATGGGGGTTGCTTGCCGTGGTGGCAGCAGGGTTCGAGGGTGACGTAGGCGGTGGAACCCTTCGGGTCGTTGCCCCGGGCTCGGGCGTTGGCGAGGGCGTCGCGCTCGGCGTGGGGTCCGCCCCACACGCGATGGTGACCCATGCCGATGAGCTGGCCATCCTTCTCTAGAACGCATCCGACCAAGGGGTTCGGCTCCACGCGGCCCTCGGCGCGCAGCGCGAGCCTCGCGGCGAGGTCGAGTCGTTTCTTGGCGTGGGCGTCATCCATCGTTAGGCCAATCGAACCATCGTCGCTTGTTCAGAGGGTGTGATCTCACCCTGGAGGTCTTTGAGCCAGCGGGCGCCGTCTTGTCGGTAGCCGGCCGTGGGCTTGAGTTCGGGACGTCTGGCGCACCAGTAGCGGTTGAACCGGGCCATCGCGAGTTCGCGGACCAGCTTGGCGGTCATGCTCGCCAGCGCGACGGGCAGATGGGCCTCTTCGGCCTCGACCTGGAAGAGCACCGCGAGCGGGCCGGCCTCGGTTCTGATCTTGTAGTGGCTTGCCTTGTCCGAACGCAGGTCGCACTCGATCTGTGCACCGGGGAGGGCGCGCTCGAGCAGACCCGAATAGTCGGATCGTCCCGATTGCCGGTCGCAGACGATCCGGAGCTCGGCGTCTTCGGGGAAGGCGGAGGCCGTGTCGCGAACGAGGCGTGCGATCGCGGCGGCGGTGACCGCGGCCTTTGAGCCCTCCGAACGCACGGCGGCGTTGAACGCCGTCTCGCTGATCGCGAGGCATCGAAGATCGGTGAGCGTGATGCCGACGTCGGCGCACGCCGCGAGACGCGAGGCGGCGATATCAACCACGCCCTTGTCGTTGGCCAGGGGCATGGGCGTAGGAGGCGCGTCGTACCAGGGGTGCGATTCGAGGCGGGCGCCGACGGCGGCGAACAACGCTTCATCGTCGCGCACGTCGGCGCCGGTCGTCGCGAGCCAGGTCATCACGCCCAGCTCGAGGTGCGTGAGCGGGTGCTTGGTCTTGAGGCTGTTGGAGAGCTTGAGCTTCTTGGAGTCGGCGACCGGGATGCGCCCGGGGGCATCCTTTGGCGAGCGTGTGACCCATTTGTCGAGGTGCTTCCAGAGGTCCGGGGCGTCGTCGCCTTGTGCCCAGTCGTCGACGCGGATCGCGGCGAGCGCAACACAAAGCGGACCCAACAAGGGCCCATATCCGGCTTCGTCGATGCCGGCGTAGATCAGCGGCATGCACGAGGTTAGCAGCGCGTCGCGTGAGATCGGACGTGCGGTGGTCCGAGAGCCGGCCCGGGACGGGTTTGTGCGGGTGTACAGACCGGAGCCGGTGCGGACGCCGGCCCCGCGGATCGAGGGGGCGGCGACTGTTTCCGATCTTAGATCGCGGCCGGGCTCACAGGTTCCGGCGCAGGTGAGAAGATCGCGTCCGCGGGGAGGGTCGGCTTGGAGCCGGGCCGGCCCGTGGGGCGCACCCCGGCCCGGAGGCCCCGCAGTGAACATCGATTCCGTTACCGAGCTCGCCGCCGCCCGCACCGGGCGTGGCATCATCGTCACCGCCTTCGTTGCGTCGCTGGCCGCTGGCTTGGGCGGGTGCGGGAGCACGTCGTCCGACCGTCAGGCTTCGAACACGAATTTCGTCAATCAAGTCGGCCAGCCGATCTCGTCGGTTCCCGAGGGCTTCACCGCCCCGGGGTACAACCCCGAGAACATGGCCGGCATCTATGAGGTTGGCTACTTCGCTGCCGAAGGCAACCGCGCTGACCTGCCCGCCCGTTGGGTGAGCGAAGCCCAGGACGCCTCGACCGAGCTTGCCGCGCAGCGTGCGAAGGCCCAGGCGTTTGATATCCAGGCTCGTTCGAACGAACTCACCGGCCTCGCCGCGGCCGACTCGGTCATCCAGGACGCCCAGAGCGACCGCGACGTGGCTGAGGCCGAGGCCCGCCGCCTCGAGCTGACCTACGACGCCGAACTCGGCTCGTTCGTCCAGCAGATCGATGCCCAGCGCCTCGCCTTCGAGGCCGAGCAGATCCAGAGCGAGCGCAGCCTCGAGACGCAGGTCCGCGAGCAGGAAGTTGCGATCGCTCAGCTCCGCTCGCGAGCCGAGACCGACTGGACCAACTCGCTGGCCGAGCACGAGCGCATGCTCGCCGAGCGTGAGGCCGTCAAGGAGCGCGGCGACGCCACCATCTCGCAGATGGTCCACACCGCCGAGATGACCGAGCAGCGCAACCACGAGCGTGTCCGCACGCTCCGCGTCCAGGCCGCTTCGGAGCGCGACCAGACCGGCGCCGAGGTGAACGAGCTCGACCAGCAGATCCGCACGGCCTTCGCGACCACCGAGGCCAACGTCGACGAGCTGACCCAGCTCGCCCGCACGCTCGAAGCCGAGAGCCGCGCCCGTGTCCAGGAGATCCTGGCTCAGGCCGACGGCCTTGAGACCCAGGGCGTCGACGGTGCGCACCGTCTCGCGTTCGTCGAGCTTCACGTCAGCTACGCCGACCAGATCGAAGAGTCCGCCCAGCTCCGCGAGCAGGCGGTCCAACTCGGCGAGCAGAGCGAAGCCGAAGCCCAGCGCCGCCGCGCCGAGGCCGAAGAGAACGTCGAGCTCGCCCGTGTGATGTTCCAGGAAGCCAACGAGGGTGTCGAGGCCCGCCTCGACCAGGCCCTCGCCCAGGCCAAGGTGATCGACGCCCGCGCCAACGAGATCGAGCGTTCGGCCCGTTCGGCGTTCGTCGCCGCTGAGGTCGAGGCTCAGGTCGCCGCGACCCGCGAGCAGGCGGCCCACCAACGCGCCCTCGCCAAGAGCGAGTTCGACAAGATCCGCGCCCAGGCTCACCTCGAAGCCCAGGACGTCGAGACCAAGCTCCGCGTTCAGATCGCCAAGCAGGCCAAGAAGGGCAAGGTCACCATCAACGAAGGTGACGCCAAGCCGATCATCGACGCCACCGCCACCACCCCGGAGATGGCCCGCGGGTCGTTCCGCGCCGCGACGGTGAACGCCGACCGCGTCGCGTCATTCAAGGTCTCGCTCGCCAAGGCCACGCGTTTCCGTCTTGAGGCCGAGGCGATGCGTGACGAGGCCCGCGCGACGCACGACGAAGAGATCGCCGACTTCACCCTGTGGTGGGAAGCCAAGCGCGCCGCCCACCAGACCACGCTCGCCGAGCTGGACGCGTTCAGCGAGGAGAGCGAGGCTCGGGTGAAGGAACTGCTCGCCAAGGCCGACGGACTCGAGGCGGCCGCCGAGGCCTCGCGTCAGCGTGCCGAGACCGAGGCCGACAGCTCGCGGAAGGTCACCGTCGCCGAGACCGCCCTGCTCCGCAGCGAAGCCGCCGCCGAAGAGCGTCGCGCTTCGGCTCGCGTGGCTCAGGTCTTCGCCCGGGCCGATGCGGTCCGCCGCAATGGTCGCGCCGTGGTCATGAACCTCGAGGCCCGTCGCGACGCCACCCAGCGCCGCGGCACCGCCAAGGCCAAGCAGATCTTGACCGAAGCCGCGGCTCTCGAGCAGAGCGGCGAGGCCACCCTCGCCCAGATGCACGAGCAGATCGAGGCGGCCCGTACGATCCTCAAGGCCGAGCTCCGTCGCCTCGACCAGTCGTCGGGCAGCTTCATCGCCGTCGCCCGCTCGGACTACAACGAGGCCCTCGCCAAGGCCGACTCGTTCGAGCGCATCGCGATCGCCAGCGCCGCTGAGCTCAGCGCCGTTCAGATCGCCGACCGCCGTCGCGCCGAGGCCGAGCTGGCCTACCTCAACGATCTCGCCCGCAACGGCGAGGTGATCGCTGAGGCCCGCATCGACCGCTTCCTCGCCCAGGCCGACGCCCAGATGGGTCTCGCTCAGGCCGGTGATCTGGCGACCCGCGCTCAGATCACCGCCGATCGTCGCATCGCCGACGCCTGGGTTGGCGGTCAGTACGCTTCGGCCGATGCCCGCGAGATGGCCGTGGTGGCGACGTTCGACCGTCGCCTCGCCCAGAACGAGGCGAACCGCAACCGCGCGTTCGCCGAGGCCTTCCTCCAGGGCGAGATCCAGCGGACCCACGCCGAGCGTGCGGTCGCCGCAGCCGAGGCCCACCAGGACATGCTGAACGAGGCGGTCGCCCGCCTCGATCGGGCTCAGGCGGTCTTCCAGCAGACCGCCCAGAGCGACTGGGACACCCGCCTGGCCCTCCCGGGTGACTTCACCACCAGCTACGAGCCGGTTTCGCTCCCCTCAGGCGAGACCTACACCGGCCCGCAGTTCAGCACCCCGACGTTCGAGCAGGATGACTTCGGCTCGACCTTCGTGATCGCCCCGACCGAATAAGGCGGGCGCCCGGAGGGCGAGTCGCGCCCAAGGACGGGCACTGGAACGAGGAGAGGGGCGGGCGGTCCGTGGCGACCGCCCGCTCTTTTTTGTTGCGCTCCGTACGGCCCTTCGGGCCGACACTCGCTGTGGTGCGCCGCGCCGGAGCGGGGCTCCGTCGGGCTTGGCGGGAGTTGGATGGGAGCGCTCCGTACGGCCCTTCGGGCCGACGCTCGCTGTGGTGCGCCGCGCCGGAGCGGGGCTCCGTCGGGCTTGGCGGGAGTTGGATGGGAGCGCTCCGTACGGCCCTTCGGGCCGACGCTCGCTCTGTTGCGCCGCGCCGGAGCGGGGCTCCGTCGGGCTTGGCGGGCGTTGGATGGGACCGCTCCGTACGGCTCTTTGGGCTGACACTCGCTCTGTTGCGCCGCGCCGGAGCGGGCCTCCGCCCCGGGCTTGACGGGAGTTTGATGGGAGCGCTCCGTACGGCTCTTTGGGCCGACACTCGCGGGCTACGGCGTTGCGGCGTATGAGAGATGCGGCGGCGGAGCGTTCTTGGTTGGTGGAGACCTTCGGTCCTCGCGTGTCCCAACGAACAACGCCTCGGAACGTGCTCTTGGGAGTTCGTTCCGAGGCGTTGAAATGCGGATGAGAGGGCTCGAACCTCCACGGGGTTTTACCCCCACTAGGACCTGAACCTAGCGCGTCTGCCAATTCCGCCACATCCGCGTGCGGCCGAGCCCGGAGGCCCGGAAGGTCGGGATCGTACGCGGCTTCGGGGCGGGGGTCACGCGATCAGCGGGTACGCTGGGCGGATGAGGTGGTTCTGTCTCGCGATTGCCGGTCTTTGGGCCACGATGGGGTGGGCCCAGGCTCCCGATTTCTCCCAACTCTGGGGCGAATCCGGCGAGTTGTGGGAGCCCGGCGGACGCCTTCCCGACTGGTCGTTCGCTGGGTATCGGTTCGGGGAAGAGCCGATCCCCGAAGTGCCGGTTGTCGCCGACGTGACGCGCTTTGGCGCACGCGGCGACGATGAGTTGGACGACACCGAGGCGTTCAAACGCGCGATCGCCGAAGCGGGTTCTTCGAACCGCCGAGGGGCGATCGTGATACCGGCGGGGCGGTACCTGCTGAGCGACATTCTGTGGATCAAGAAAGCGGGCATCGTCCTCCGAGGCGAAGGACCCGACGCGACCATCTTGACGTGGACGACCGAACTCGAGGACGTCCGGCCCAACATGGGCGCGACGTCCGAGGGTCAAGCAACTTCTAACTACTCGTGGTCGGGCGGGTTCATCTGGTTCACCGGTAAGCGGTACGAGTCCGAGCTCGCGAAGGTGGACGGGGCGCGCCGGCGAGGCGATCGCACGCTCCTGCTCGATCGCGAACTCGCGATGGCTCCGGGCGACGTTGTCGAAGTGGTCCTCCGCGATGATGACGAGCAGACGCTCCTCGATCATGTCTACGCCGGCGATACCGGCGACATCTCCAGGTTCGGGCGACGGGCCGTGACCCGCATGGCGAGCCGCGTCGACGCGGTCGAAGGCCGGCGCGTCACGCTCGAGCGCTCGCTTTGGCTCGACGTCCGACCGGAGTGGTCGCCCACGATCTCCGAGTTTCGGCGGCAGGTGACCGAGGTCGGCGTCGAGCGACTCGCGATCGAGTTTCCCGTCAAGCCCTACCGGGGGCACTTCACCGAGCGGGGCATGAACGCGATCGCGATGAACGCCGTGGCGCACTCGTGGATCCGTGACGTGCGCATCGCGAACTGCGACAGCGGGGTCTTCCTCGCCGGGGCGTTCTGCACCATCGATGGCCTGGTGTTCGAATCCGATCGCACGCCCGATCGTCAGAACACGACCGGGCACCACGGCGTATCGCTGGGCCGTGATTGCGTGATGATGAACTTTGACTACCGGGTGCGGTTCATCCACGACATCACGGTGAGTGCGCTCGATTCGGGAAACGTGGTCAAGAACGGTCGAGGCGTGAGCCTGAGCCTCGACCATCACAAACGTGCGCCGTTCCAGAATCTGTTTTGCAATCTCGACGCCGGCGATGGTGCGCGCCTCTGGAAGTGTGGCGGTGGGCGGAAACTCGGCAAGCACACCGGCGCCGGCGCGACGTTCTGGGGGATCCGCGCTTCGACGCCGATGTCGTGGCCCCGCGACGCGTTCGGTCCGGACATGATGAACCTCGTCGGGCTCACCACTGATTCGCTAACGGTCAGAGGCCCCCGATGGTTCGAAGCGATCGATCCCGATCGCCTCGCCCCGGCGGATTTGCACGCGGCTCAGCTCCGGCGACGGCTCGGGGGTGAGTGAAGGGCGTGGTTCGCTTGTGTTGAGCGAGTGGGGCGGTCTGCCTCGGTGACGTAACTATGAACACAAACACGCCGCACTGTTCATGCGGCGTGAGAGGAGAACGGAAGTTTAAGTTTTTGTGATCGGGCCGATCAGCCCTCGGCGTCTGCCTCGGGCTGCTTCTTCGGCTTGGGCGCCCTGATCTCGAGCACCTTGGCGCGGATCTCGTCGAACAGCTCGGGGCTCTCGCGGAGGAAGTCCTTGGCCCTTTCGCGGCCCTGGCCCAGGCGGAGCTCTCCGTAGCTGAACCACGAGCCCGACTTCTGGCAGACGTTGGCATCGATCGCAAGGTCGAGCAGGTCGCCGTTGGCGCTGATGCCCTCGTTGAACATGATGTCGAACTCTGCCACGCGGAACGGCGGGGCGACTTTGTTCTTCACGACCTTGGCGCGGACGCGGTTGCCCACGTTCTCTTCGCCGTCCTTGATCGCGCCGGTACGGCGGATGTCGATGCGGACCGAGCTGTAGAACTTCAGAGCGCGGCCGCCCGGCGTGGTCTCGGGGCTGCCGAACATCACGCCGATCTTCTCGCGGATCTGGTTGATGAAGATGACCGTCGCGTTCGAGCGGGCGATGACGCCGGTCAGCTTGCGCATCGCCTGCGACATGAGGCGTGCCTGGAGGCCGACGTGGGTGTCGCCCATCTCGCCTTCGATCTCGGCGCGAGGGATGAGGGCCGCGACGGAGTCGACGACGATGATGTCGACCGCGTTGGAGCGGACGAGCAACTCGCAGATGTCGAGGGCCTGCTCGCCGGTGTCGGGCTGGCTGACGAGCATGTCGTCGATGTTGACGCCCAGGCGGCGGGCCCACGAAGGATCGAGGGCGTGCTCGGCGTCGATGAACGCGGCCACCCCGCCCACCTTCTGGGCGTGCGCCGCGACGGTGAGCGCGAGCGTCGTCTTACCCGAGCTTTCCGGGCCGAAGATCTCAACGATGCGTCCCTTGGGGATGCCTCGCCCGCCCAGCGCGAGGTCGAGCGACAGCGTGCCCGTTGAGATGCCTGGGATGGCCAGATACGCGTCTTCATCGAGACGCATGATCGAGCCCTTGCCGTAGTTCTTTTCGATCTGGCCGACAACGCGGCCCAGGGCCTGGACCTTCTCCGGATCCGCCTCGGGCTTCATGACCTTGACCTTGGTGTTCGACGTGTCGGTGAGCTTGGGCTCGACCTCGGCAGTTCCGTTCGAAGCGGACTTGCCGGCGGCTTTGTCAGCGGCCTTCGAGGGAGCCTTGGCGGACGAGGACTTCGACGGCGCGGCAGCGCGGGCCATAGGTGGCCTTCCTTCCTGTCTGACGTGCGGAGCCTCTGGACGTCTTGGGATCTGCTTCGCAGAGCCCTCAGCCTTGCGGGCGCACGCTGGCCAACGCTGGGCGGCGGGAGATCACCTGATCACCCGGTCCGATCGGGGGCGGCGCTGGTCGCGGGCCCGACAACCCAAACATATCTCGATACACAACCTGTGTCAACGATTGGGAGACGGTAGGGCAAGGGATTGTGCCCCGTGGATTCCCGAAGCCCTGTCAAGAACCGGATTTAACGCTTAGAAGTTTTTGAAGGATTGAGCCCACACGGCCGGGTGCCGTGGTCTGAGCGAAGCGAAGCCCACGAACGGACGGCGCCGAATGCCGCTGGAGGGTTGTTTCACGCCCTCGTTCGTGGCTGGAGCTGCGCTCCAACCACGGCACCTGAAGTTGGTCCGCCTACTGCTGGGCTTCGAGCGTCCTCGCGAGCACCCGGTCGTACCACGCGTCGAGATCGGCCTTCATCTTTATCAGCGACGGGCGGTGGGCGTACATCATGTGGCCGGCTTCGTAGTACTTGGTCTCGATGTTGCCCTTGAGTGTGTCGGGCAGCATGAGGTGGGCCATCGTGTAGTCGGCGGCGAAGTAGGGTGTGGCGAGGTCGTAGAGCCCCGAGGCGAGGAAGACCTGCATCTCGGGCTGGCGGGTCATGGCGCCGCGGAGGCGTTCTGCGGTGTTGGTGTAGCGGTTGGTCCCGGGCCCGTCGTACGACCAGGGGCGGACGTTGCCGGTGAGGATCTCGTAGGGCAGGTCGCTCTCGAAGCCGACGTTCTCGCGCAGGTACGCGTTGAGAGAGCCGGTGTAGATCGCGAGGATGGCCGCGTAGCTGGGGTCGAATTCGAATCGTTCGCCGGCGTTGTCGCGGTCATGCGCAATGTAGCGCGAGTCGAGGCGGCCGACGGTGAGCCCGTCGTCGCGGCGGAGTTCTTTGACGAAGCGGCTGAGCGGGATCCGCAGGTTGCTGTTCTGCACGAAGGCTTCGGTGAGCCCGGTGTAACGGGCGACGCGCTGGGCGATCACGCGGCGTTGCTCTTCGGGCATCGCGTCGCCCTGGAACAGCGCGAAGAGATAGTCCTCGGCGGCGAACGCCTCGACCTCGCGCATGAGCTCTTCGAACGGGCGGTTCATCAGAGGCGGGTCGAGCTTGCCGTGGAAGCGGGCGGTGGCGGTGTAGCTTGGGAGGATGAGTGGGTAGGGGAGATCGTTGCCGACGTCGAAGCGGAGCGTTTGGAAGTTGAGCACGGCGGACACGAGCACGACCCCGTTGAGGCTGATGCCGTGCCGGTTGAACAGGTCGTACGACAGCCCCCCGGCGCGGGTCGTCCCGTAGCTTTCACCTGCGATGAACTTCGGGCTGCGCCAGCGATCATCGCGACCGAGGAACCGGCGGATGAACTCGGCAACCGAGTCGATGTCGGACTCGACGCCGTGGAAGTCGCGTGGGTTGGTCTCGCCCTCGGCGCGGCTGAAGCCGGTCGAGACAGGGTCGATGAAGACGAAGTCGGACTTATCGAGCATGCTCCATTCGTTGGGCGCGACCGAGTGGGGGCCCGGGCCCGGGTTTCCGAAGTCGTCGACGGGGTCGACGCGCTGAGGTCCGAAGACGCCGAGGTGGAGCCAGACCGAACTCGAGCCGGGGCCTCCGTTGAAGCTGAAGGTGATGGGCCGCTTGGAGGCTTCGGGGAACGGGAAGACCTTGTCGAGGTCGACGCCTTGCTCGCGGGTCATCCGCGCGACGGCGGTGATCGCCTCGTCTCCGCCTTCGTTGGTGCGTGCGTCGTCGAACTTGGCGAGGGAATCTTCGCCCAGGATGCGTTGGACGCGCTCACGAAACTCGGCGTATGGAAGCTGCTCGTCGAGGGCGCGGTACGAGATGAAGAACATGTTGGCGGCGGCCTGTTCGTCCGAGCCGCCCGGTTTGGCGATGGGGATGATGCCCGCCTCGACGAGGTAGTGGACCTCGGTGTCACCGATGGTGACTTTCTCGTAGGCGATGGCGGGGGTGTCGGGGTACGCACGGAGCGCGCGGGAGTCCGGCTTAGAGTCGTGGCCATCGGCGAGCCCGCTCGACGTGGCGATGAACGAGACGAGGACGGCGAGGAGGTGGGGGAATCGCATCATGCCAGCCTATCGGCGTAGGCTGGGAGTATGACTACAGCAGAATCCCCGGACTCGGCCCAGTCGGGCCCTCGGACCGCTCTCGATGAGGTCATGACCCAGGAAACCCAGATCCGCCTGGGCGGGGGCCAGAAAGCGATCGACCGCCAGCACGCCAAGGGCCGGCTTACGGCGCGGGAGCGCGTGGAAAAGCTGATCGATCCGGACGGGTTCTTTCAGGAACTCGGGCTCTGGGCGGCGCACGGGATGTACAAGGAGCACGGCGGGGCTCCGGGGGCCGGCGTTGTCACCGGTATCGGCCCGATTCACGGCCGGCCCCATATGGTGATCGCGAACGACGCGACGGTAAAAGCCGGCGCGTTCTTCCCGATGACGTGCAAGAAGATCATTCGCGCACAGCACGTTGCGCGCAAGGCACGCTTGCCGTTGGTCTACCTCGTCGATTCGGCGGGCGTGTATCTGCCTTTGCAGGAAGACGTCTTCCCCGATACTGATGACTTCGGTCGCATCTTCTACCTCAACTCGGTGATCTCAGCCGAGGGCATCCTGCAGACGGCGGCGATCATGGGGAACTGCGTTGCCGGTGGTGGCTACCTGCCGGTTTTGTGCGACACGCTTTTGATGACCGAGGGATCGGGGCTTTATCTGGCGGGGCCGGCGCTGGTAAAGGCGGCGATCGGGCAAGACGTATCGGACGAAGAGCTCGGCGGCGCGAGCATGCACGCGGCGATCAGCGGGACGATCGACTTCAAAGAGCCCGATGACGAGGCGTGCCTGGTGCGGCTGCGAGAGGTGCTGGGCAAACGGGGCGGCAACCGGGGCGGCGAGGAGGCTCCGGCGCACGACGGCGCGAAGGGCGGCGGCGCGATCGCCGACCCTGGAACAGTTTTGGACGTGTTCACCGATACGCCCGGGCAGCAGTACGACGTGCTCGACATCATCGCGAGGATCGTCGACGGGCGGACGACGCCCAACGCCGAAGGGCACGAGTCGCTGGCGCCCGATTTCGATGAGTACAAGGCCGACTATGGGCAATCGCTGGTCTGCGGGTACGCCAAGATCGGCGGAGACTCCGTCGGCATCGTCGCCAACCAGGGAAAGCTGACCCAGCGTCAACAGCCTGGCGGCAAAGACGGGCCAACGTCGGCGGTCGCGATGCCCCGGGTGATTTACGACGACGCGGCGGACAAAGCGGCGCGGTTCATCATGGACTGCAACCAAAGGAAGATCCCGCTGGTGTTCTTGCACGATACGACCGGCTTTATGGTCGGCCGAGACAGCGAGCAGGGGGGCATTATCCGCGCGGGCGCAAAGCTCGTGAACGCGATGAGCAACTCGGTGGTGCCCAAGATCGTCGTGATCATGGGGGGCAGCTACGGCGCCGGGAACTACGCGATGTGCGGGCGCGCGTTCGAGCCCTTCCTCAGCCTCGCGTGGCCCAACGCGAAGTGCTCGGTGATGGGGGCCGCCCAGGCCTCGGGCACGCTGGCGATGATCGAGGCGAAGAGCCGCGAGCGGAAGGGCGAGACGATCGACCCGGAGACCCGCGACCAGATCTTGGCCGCGGTGCGGGCGAGCTACGACGAGCAGCAGGACATCCGCCACGCGGCGAGCCGTGGGTGGGTGGACCGGCTGATTGACCCGGCGAAGACGAGGGATGAGATTGTGTCGGCGCTCGGGGCAACGGTGGGTTGGGATTGGGACGTGGCGTTTAAGACCGGGGTGCTGCAGACGTGAGCGGGCGAAGGTCCGACCACCAACGCGATTCAAATCCAACACGAGTTGCAGATCGCGAATCGGTCTCGCGAAATGGTCGTGCCTCGATCGACCGCCCGGGCATCCGACGCGGTTGAGGCCCGCTGAGTCGAAAAAGGGGTATCGGTGGACTCGCTGGGACGAGAGCTGTTGAGCCGGTTGAACGTTCAGTGCAGCGCCCACGCCAAGCCGATCTGAAGCAAGGCGATGCCGATTGTGATTGGAATGAGCATCCAGTCGAGGCGGTGACTCACGAACGAAAGCACCAAGGCCCCCGCCAGCGATCCAGCCGCGACGAACTCCAGCAGACGTTCATGAAGGCCGGGACGGTGCCCCATTCGAACCGCGATAGCGAAAGGGAACGCAGCACATGCAATCATGAGAAGGCAAGGCATGAACACCACGTACGTAGGAGTTCACTCACGGGATGCCCCGTGTTCCGAGTCGCTTGCGCAACTCGCTTACGGGTGACCAACCCGGATCGGCCCCCTCGCCGTCGATGGATCCACCGGTTTACCCTTCTGCAGAATGACGACTCGTCCTTGGGCAATCAATCGCCTCGCGGCTGATCGCGCCGGTTCCATCAAAGGGCGCCAGTCATCGGGATCGACCGCTCGGGCCGCCTCGCTCGGGCAGATGGTTTTGCCCGGGCCTCGGGCGTCGAGCAGTTCGAGGATCGCTGCCTCGAGCTTCTCGTCGATCGGTGAGACTTTCTTCCGTCTGCAGGCGTTCGAGCAGTAGCGGACGTTGTCCCAATCGCGTTCCCACTTCTTGCGCCACGTGATCTCCCGCCCGCACGCGACGCAGGTCTTGGGCTCGGGTGTTTGAGGCACTCGGGAATCCTGATTCGGGTCAGCGGACGCCGGCGAATGTCGGCTGGCCGAGCACGCGGGCCGCGGCGGCGACGCCGGAGAGGAACGCGCCCTCGATGCGGGCGCCGTAGGCCCAGTCGCCACACGCTCCGGCGGCGTGGTCGGCGTCGAAGAGGCAGCCCTCGCCCAGCGGGGCGGCGGGGATGGCGTAGCGCCAGCGGTGGGCGTGGGCGTACGCCGGTGTCCTGGGCTCGACGCCGGCCGCGTCGAAGAACGCTGGGAGCAGGGCTTGGGCGATCGCGTCGCGGTCGTCTTCGAGGTTGGCCTTGGTCCAGCGGTGGTCGGCGTGGGCGACCCAGCACTCGGCTTCGGGGCGTCCGGGCTTGGAGTTGTTCTGGCAGATCCAACTCAGCGTGCCATCGTGCTGCGTCGACTGGCGGTTGATGAACGCTCCGTCGAAGCCGGCGTTGAGCGGCTCGTCAAACCCGAGCATGAGGGCCCAGCTCGGCTTGATCTCGACACGGCGGCATCGTTCGGCCAGGTCGGGCAGGTCGGCGAGCAGGCTGGCGGCCTGGGGTGCCGGCGTTGCGACGAGGACCGAGTCGAAGGAACCTAGCGAGTTTCCCTCGTCGTCAAAGACGCTCCATTGGGAGCCGGTGCGGTGCAGGTCGGAGACCTTGACGCCGAACTCGACGTTGGCGCCGGTCGGCAGTGTTTCGGCCATGTGCCGGACGATTTCGTTCATGCCCGGGAGGCCGACGTAGCGGACCGGACCGGTGAGCTTGGGAACGACGCGGCGGGCGCCGTCGGCGTCACGCTCGATCGCGACGAGCTTGGCGTCCCACGCGGCAGCGACGCCCCTTTCGCACCAGCGTTCCACGGTGCGGATGAAGCCCTCATCCCGAGCGGTGAAGTACTGCGCGCCGTGGTCGAAGTGGTATTCGGACCCGTTGGGGGTCTCGACGCGTCGGCGTGACGCGCGGCCTCCCGGCCCGCGGCCCTTATCGAACACGCTGACGACGCACCCGCTGTTCGCGAGTGTCTTCGCGGCCGTAAGGCCCGCGATGCCTCCGCCTATGACCCCGATGTTCATCGCAGACCCCCAACGTCTGGCTCATCGCTGTCTTTCGTGACAGGCCCCGGACCTATCACACGATCTATCGGTCCTGTCCCGCCTTCAACATGTACCGATCCGGCCCGGTGTCGCGGGCGGTTCCGCTTCGTCCCAACGTTCGGGTGGGTGAGAGTCTTCATGCTGGCAAACACAGACATGAAACGCCCTTATCACCCACGAGGTCGGCCTGGCTTGTCACGCTTTGCGTACTCGCACCCACGGGACGACACGGGGATGGAACTGGGAGTGGGTCTCGATCAAGGGAAGGGTTGGGCAGGATGGGGGTCTGGGACAACGCTGTGAGCATCAAGGTGTCATGAAGACGTGTTGCAAATCGACACCCGCTGACTGTCGCGTGAATCTCCCGCGGGTATGACCGGTGGCCGCGAGGGAGAGCCACTCGAGGGTGGTCACCTCGGTGCGCACGACCGCGAAGTTGACGCGGCCCGCCTTCGATGACTCGTCATCAGGATTGAATTCGCGGAACTCATCAGGGAGATTCGGGTTCGGCGCCTCGGTCTCCATGCCCGGGGCGTGGGGCGCCAGGTAGCAGCGGCGCGAGTACAGCGGCGTGGCGTCCCAGGCTTGCTCGACGATCGGGCCCTCGGTCAGCGCCTGGGTTGGACCGGCGGCTCGGATTTGGAGTTTGGCAGCGGGGTCGTAGAACAGCCACGCGGCGGTGGCGTGGGTTCTGAGCTGCTCGACCTTCCCCGCCCGGGTGTCGGTATGGGCCTGAAGGGCCCAGGTATCGGGATCGGCTCGCCTCAAGATGACTGTTCGGAGTTCCGGCTCTCCTCCTCTGATGGTGGCGATGGCGGGGTGGTGGAAGGCGTGCTTCCGATCGGCCTTCCCACGAACCAGGCGGGTCCAGACCTCGGAGACGATCTCGTCGGGGTCGACGGGCCAACCGAGACGGGGCGGTTGCTTGCCTGACATGTAGCTGACCTCCGGAGAAATGGACTGGTTGGTTCGTTTCGGGGTGAAGGTTCGGATTGGGTCGGATCGATAGGTCAGCGCCCGGACCTTCGGGACGGGATATCGTCCGAGAATACTGATCGGGCGATTTGTTCAGGACTCGTTCGTCTGTTTTGAGATGGGCACGGCGCGCCGAACGGCGTGGGAGGGTCTCGGGTGTTACTCGGCTCGGTGCTGATACTGGCGGGGTTGTCGGTGGCGGCGCCGTTCGTCCATCGGGCGCTCGGCCGCTTCAGCGGGTACGCCCTCGCGGCGGGCCCGGCGTTCGTCTTCATTTACTTGGCGTCTCAACTCGGCGGAGTATCCGCTGGGCAAGCTGTCGTTGAGGCGACCGCGTGGGTGCCCGGGCTCGGGGTCAACCTCGACTTCCGCCTCGACGGGCTCGCCTTGCTGTTCTCGATGCTCATCAGCGGGATCGGCACTCTCATCGTTCTTTACGCGAGCGGGTACTTGCAGGGTCACCCGCTGCAGGGCCGGTTCTACTGCTATCTGCTCGCGTTTATGACGAGCATGCTCGGGCTCGTGACGGCGGACAACATTCTGCTGCTCTTCATCTTCTGGGAGCTGACGAGCATCACGAGCTACCTGCTTATTGGTTTCGACCATGACAAGCCGGAGGCTCGGAAGAGCGCGCTGCAGGCGTTGGTCATCACCGGGCTGGGCGGGCTTTCGCTGCTCGCTGGGTTGATCTTGCTGGGGATCATGGCGGGGACCTGGAACCTCACCGAGATCATCGAAACCGAGGGTCTCACGGACCACGCCTTGTGGCCCGGGGCTCTGGCGTGTCTGTTCTTGGGGGCGGCGACCAAGAGCGCTCAGTTCCCGTTCCACTTCTGGCTTCCCAACGCGATGGCGGCCCCGACGCCGGTCAGCGCGTACTTGCACAGTTCGACGATGGTCAAGGCGGGCGTGTACCTCGTGATGCGTCTGAACCCGGCCTTCTGGGACGACCCGGCGTGGAGCTGGACCCTGACCGGCTTCGGTGGGACGACCATGGTCGTTGCCGCGTTGCTCGCGACGAGGGAGACACAGTTCAAAAAGGTGCTCGCGTACTCAACCGTTTCGAGCCTCGGGATCATGGTGATGTTCACCGGCCTGAGCGGGACGGGGATCGGCGGCGACCCGAGCTACGCGGAGTATGGGGTGAAAGCCGCGGTGGCGTACCTGTTGGCGCACGCGTTGTTCAAGGCTTGTCTGTTCTTGGTTGCCGGCACGGTGACGCACGAGACGGGGATCAAAGACGTCGAGAAGCTCGGCGGGCTGTTCGGCTCGATGAAGGTCACCGCGGTGTGCGGCGTCGTCGGCGGGCTGAGCATGGCGGGCGTGCCCCCGTTGCTCGGTTTCGTGGGCAAGGAATACATGCTCAAGGCGGCGACACACCCGAACGGGATCGGCGATTCGATCTTCGGCCTGAGCAGCGCCGGGGTGATCACGGCGGCGGTGTTCTTCGCGGCGGCGTTGACCGTCATGGTGAGCTTGCTGGTCGGTTGGAGGCCCTTCTTTAGCCCGAAAGCGCCGCACGAAGACGAGGTGCAGGGGCACGAGCCGCCAAGGATCATGCAACTCGGACCGGTGTTGCTCGCCGGACTGAGCATCATCATTCCGTTCACGCCTTTCATGTTCGCGACCGATCTGGCGAGCGCGGCCGTTTCGAGCGTTGCCGGAGAGGTGCAGAAGGGCGCCGAGTACGCGTTGCTGTACGTCGGCGGTGGTGGGGAAGAGGTCGCGCACGGCAAGGCGACGTTCGGGATGGGCATCTCGGACGTGTTCCACCCGTTCACGCTCCCGTTCGCGTTGAGCATTCTCGCGATCGGTGTGGGGGCAGTGTTGTACGTGCAGCGGGCCGCGTGGCGTCACTGGTACACCAAGGTCGCGTCGGCGATCAACCCGATCGGACCCGAGCGGAACTACGAGCGCATCTTTGCCGGCACGATGAAGTTTGCCGACTGGCAGACCGGGCTCCTGCAAAACGGCTACCTGCGGACGTACATCAAGGTTGTGCTTGTTGCGACGACGGCGCTGCTCGCGGCGACGCTTTGGCGTGCCTACGACGAGGGCCACTTCCAGATCGTGACGCCCGAGTCGCGCGACATGGCGGCGCTCGAGATGATGCTGCTCACGATGATCGGGCTGGCCGCGATCATCTGTACTCAGTACCGCAGTCGCCTCTCGACCGTCGCGGCGCTCGGTGTCGTCGGCTATGGGGTGGCGCTGACGTTCGTGCTGCTGGGCGTTCCCGACATCGCGATGACGCAGTTCGCGATCGAGACGCTGACGGTGATCATCTTCGTGCTGGTGGTGTACCACCTGCCCCGGTTCAACCTGTACACGTCGAACGCGGGGCGTGTGTTCGACGGGGTGGTCGCGCTGGCTTTCGGTGCCGCGATGTCTCTGCTCGTGTTGCTCGCGGCCGACGAAGAGGTGCCCTTCGAGCGGATCTCCGCTTGGATGGGCGAGAAGAGCTACACCGAGGCGTACGGGCGCAACGTGGTGAACGTCATCCTCGTGGACTTCCGCGTGATGGACACGATGGGCGAGATCGTGGTGCTCGGGCTCGCTGCCATCGGCGTGTACACGCTGCTCCGCCTGAGGCGGGGGCAGGTCGCGGAGCTGAGACCGGTGTCGTCGACGCTTGATCCGCGGAACCTCGAGGACGTGGTCGGTGCCAGGCCTGAGCCTGATGAGCCGGGCGGGGCGAGTGATACGCCCGAGAAGGAAGGGGGCACGGCGTGAACTCGTCGATCATCTTCCGCACGGCGGCCAAGACACTCCTGCCGTTGCTCGCGTTGTTCAGCGTGGTGATCCTGCTCCGGGGGCACAACGAACCGGGCGGGGGGTTCGTCGGCGGGCTGCTCATCGCGTCGGCCTTTGCGCTGTACTCGATGGCGTTCGGCGTCGACGAGGCCCGCTCGATGCTCCGCTGGCCTTGGGGCGGGCGGCTCCGGCTGCAGACGCTCATCGGGCTCGGTCTCGCCGCGGCGCTCGGTTCGGGCGTGGTGGGGCTGGTCCTGGGCGGCGCGCCGTTCGAGGCCTGGTGGAACGGGGGCGGGAAGGGCTGGGACCTCAGCGTTCTCGATCTCGGAGTGATCAAGTTCGGGACTGTCTTGCTCTTTGACGTTGGCGTCTACCTGACTGTGCTCGGGGTCGTCTTGTCGTTCATCTTCACCCTCGAGGAGTCGAACGCGTGACGATCCTCCTCTCCGTCATCATCGGGCTGCTGTTCGCGACCGGGGCGTACATGATGCTCCGGCGCAGCTTTGTCAAGCTCATCATCGGGCTGGGCCTCCTCGGGCACGGCGCGAACCTGCTGATCATCACGGCGGCCGGTGTCTTTAGCGACATCACCGGTGCCCGGGGCACCCCGCCCCTGATCCGCATCGGCGACAAGTACCTCGAGCCCGGCTCGGCCGATCCGTTGCCGCCGGCCCTCATCCTGACCGCCATCGTTATCAGCTTCGCGATCGTGAGCTTCACGATCGTGTTGGTGAAGCGGACCTACCAGGAAGCCGGCACCGACGATCTCGACCAGATGCGGACAACGGATACCGCGGCCGGCGACCCCGCTGGTGCGCTCGGCCCGAGCGGTGCCCGGCGCATCACCGGCTTTGGTGGGCCCGGCGTCCCGGGTGGAGCGGGCGGGGGCGAAGCGGGCGGGGGTGCGTCATGAACTGGGTTGTCTTCTGCCCGATTCTCATCCCGTTCGCGACCGCGATCGCGTGCCTCTTTGTTGCCGACCGCCTCGGGGCACAGCGGTTCCTAAGCGTGCTCGGTGCGGCGGGCCTGCTGGCCTCGGCCATCGTGCTGATGGCGACGCACGCCAACGGTGAGATTTCGCCGGTGAACGTTGCCGGCTGGGACGCTCCCTATGGCATTACGCTCGTCGCCGACGGCTTCGCGGCGATCATGGTCTTGCTCAACGCGATCTGCGGGTTCGCCTGCGTCGTCTACGGGCTCGGTTCCACCGATGCTGTCCGCGAGCGGCACGGGTATCACATCTGTACACACACCCTCCTGGCGGCGGTTTCCGGTGCGTTCCTCGCCGGTGACCTCTTCAACCTCTTCGTTTGGTTCGAGGTGATGCTGATCAGTTCGTTCGTGCTCATCACGCTGGGCGGCACGAGGGGTCAGCTCGAGGGCGGGATCAAGTACGTCACGCTGAACCTGATCAGCTCAACGGTGTTCCTGTGTGCGGTCGGCCTGCTCTATGGGGTCGCCGGCACGCTGAACATGGCCGACCTCGGCTTCAAGCTCCGGGTATACGACAACCCGGGCGTGATGAGCGCGATTGCTGTGCTCTTCGTTGTGTGCTTCGGGATCAAGGCGGGCACGTTCCCGTTCTTTTTCTGGCTCCCGGCGAGCTATCACACACCTCCGTTTGCGGTCTCGGCGCTGTTCAGCGGTCTTCTCACCAAGGTCGGCGTCTACGCGTTGGTCCGGGTGTTCACTGTGGTGTTCGGGGTCGGGAGCGACTCGGTCATCGCGGAGGTCTTGATCTGGACGGCGGGGCTCACGATGGTGACCGGGGTTCTCGGCGCCGCGGCTCAATTCGAGGTGCGGCGCATCCTGAGCTTCCACATCATCAGCCAGATTGGGTACATGATCATGGGTCTCGCGGTCGCGGCCGTGGCCCTCGGCAAGGCGAACGTCGCTGAGGCGGCGGGGCTGGCGGCCGATGCGGCGGTTATGAAGGCCGCGGCGACGATCAGCATCGTGGGCACGGTGTTCTACATCCTGCACCACATCATCGTGAAGACGAACTTGTTCTTGATCGCCGGCATCATTCACAAGCTCACCGGCTCGAACGAGCTCAAGTCGATCGGCGGGCTGTACAAGAAGCACCCGATGCTGGGCGTGCTCTTCCTGATCCCGGCGCTCAGCCTCAGCGGGATCCCGATTCTCAGCGGGTTCTGGAGCAAGCTGACGCTTGTCCGAGGCGGCCTCGAGGCGGAGACGTGGGGGATCGTGGCGACGAGCCTGTGCGTCAGCATCCTCACGCTCTACAGCATGACCAAGATCTGGGCCGAGGCGTTCTGGAAGAACGATCCTCGCTCCGAAGAAGAACAGCACGCGGCGATCGAAGCGGCCAACAACTCCGAGTTTGGGTTCAAGCGTCGCACGCGGTTGGTGCTGATGACCGCGCCGGCGGTCGTGCTCGCCTGCCTCACGCTGGTGATCGGGTTCGGTGCCGGCCCTGCGTTCGAGCTCAGCGAACGAGCGGCCGGTCAGTTGCTCGAGCCCGATGAATACATCGAAGCAGTGCTCCCGCCGGAGTACCTTGCGGAACTCCGCGAACTCGAGACGGCGATCCGGATCGAGCGTGGTGAGATCACGCCTAAGAGTTGGCTCGACGAGAACGCGACGGTGTCTGTTGATGCGGATTCCATCGAGGAGGTGTCGCCTTGACTCTGCTCGTTGCCAACGTGCTGCTGGCGCTGGTCTGGTCGCTGATGATCGGGTCGTTCACGCCCGCCAACTTCGTCGTCGGCCTGATCCTGGGCTACATCGTGCTCCGCCTCGCGTCGCTCCGAAACAACCGCGACCCGTACTTCCAAAAGGTGGGCGTGACGATCTCGTTTACGTTCTACTTCGTTTGGGAGCTCATCAAGGCCAACTTCAAGATGGCGATGTACACGCTCAGCCCCTTGGACAAGCTCCGCCCGGGCATCGTCGCTATCCCGCTCGAGCCCGACATGACCGATCTTGAGGTCACGACCCTCGCCAACGTGGTCACGCTGACCCCGGGCACGCTTAGTCTTGACGTGTCCGAAGATCGCTCGGTGCTCTTCGTACACTTCATGCACGTCGAGAGCCCGGAGGAAGCGGTCCGCGAGGTCAAGGACGGGTTCGAGAAGCGGCTCTTGAAAGTCACGCGGATCCACCGAGATGACGAGAAGCTCGGACCCGAAGAACCAGAACAGACGGAGGCCGCGGCCTAATGCTCACCCCCGACATTCATAACACGGTTCTTCAGATCGCGCTGACCATTGTCGCGATCGTGCTGGGCATCAGCATGCTCGGCGCCTTCGTTCGTCTCGTCCGAGGGCCCAGCCTGCCCGACCGCGTCGTGGCGCTCGACCTGATCGGGTACTTCTGCGTCGGCATCATCTGCATCTTTTCGATCGCCGTGGGCAGGCCGGTCCTGCTCAGCGTCGCGCTCGTGATGGCTCTCATTCTGTTCCTCGGGACCGCGGCCTTCGCGTTGTTCCTTGAGCGGAGGGCCAGGCCTTGAACCTCTCGTTCTTTACCCTCGCGGCCGATACCGCCGCGGCCCCGGTCGACGCGTCGACCGCGGTCGAGCCGACGTCGGGCCTCCCGATCGGCGACCTGTTCGCGATCTTGCTGATGCTGGCCGGCGTCGCGCTGTGTGCGCTCTCGGCCATCGGCATCCTCCGCATGCCCGACCTCTACACGAGGATGCAGGCCGCGGCCAAGGCGGGAACGCTGGGTGTCGCATGCATCATCCTCGCGACGGCGGCCCACTTCGGATCGATCGCGGTGGCCGTGAAGGTCGGGATGATCTTGGTCTTCATCTTCCTGACAACACCCGCCGCGGCCCACCTGATCGCACGAGCCGCGTACTTCGTCGAAGTGCCGATCTGGAAGCGCACCGGGTTCGACGATCTTCACGGTTGCTACACCGATGATCACCGGCTGGTGAACGTTCCGCAGAACCGGGCGGCGACGCCGATCGCGGAAGGCGAACCCGACGAGGGCAACGTCGACGACTCGCCCGCACGAGCGACGGGCTGACTCAGCGTTCGTCGGGCGGGGTCTGCTCGATCCACACGCGGATCCCGGTCCACGAGTCGACACCGCCGTCGTCGATGATGACGGTGCTCACACCCTTGGGCGGTTCGACGCTGTCCGCAACGCCTTGGATATCGCCCGAGACGCGCACGTCGAGTTCGACCGGATCGAACGGATCGATGCCCTCTGCATAGATCCGCTCCGACGTCCCGGGCGACAAGCGGGCCGATCCGAGGACGACGGACGGCGCCAGCAACGGGTCGTGGATGAGTTCGGCCGTGACCGGGCGGGAACCGTTGTTCTGGACGGTGACGTCGTACGTCGCGCTGCATCCTGTGAGAAGGACAAGCGAGGCGCCGAGCAGTGCTGTTTTCATGTTGCGATTCCCTCGACGCTCGTGGGTGCAGTGCTGGGTGTGAACGCGATGAGCCTGGCGAGCCGGGCGAGGCCGCTCGCGACCAAGAGTGCGGAGAGCGCGGCGCCCCCGAGTGTGGCAAAGACCGAGATGGAGTGTTCGTGGGCGTGTGTTGTTTCACCAACGGTGAGTGACGGGATCACCGCATCGATCGCGAGCCCGAACACGATCGCGATGATCGCGACGCTGGCGAGGTAGATCGCCGTCCCCCGAACACCCAGGTCTTTGATCGCCCAGGCGATTGTCGCGACATTGGTCGCCGGCCCGGCGAGCAGGAGCACGAGCGCGGCCCCCGGGCTGAGCCCGGCAACGACGAGCGTGTACGCGAGGGGGGTCGAACTGGTGGCGCAGATGTACAGAGGCAGCCCGATCACGACCATCAGCAGCATCGGCCCCAGGCCCGTTCCGATGGTCTCGCCGATCCAGCCGACCGGGACGGCGGCGGATACCGCGGCGGAAAGCAGGAAGCCGACGATGAGCCAGGGCGCAAGGTCAAGCGGGAGCGTGACGAAGCCGTGGCGGAGGGCGGAGAGCAGTGACGATCGGACCGGGGCACGAAGGCGCGAAGGGGCTTCGGAGACATCCCCGTCCTCCGAAGCGCAGCACTTCGCGCCTTCATGCCCCTCCGGCTCTGCGAAGTCTGGAGCACAGCAGCACCCGCCGACGGTTGCGAGGGAAACGGTCTTTGGCGTGGATCTTTCCAGGGCGTCGATCAACGTGCCCGCCGTGATCGCGGTCACGATCGCGGCGATGGGGCGGATGAGCGCGAAGACCGGTCCGAACAACGCCCAGGTGAGCGGGATCGACTCTTCGCCTGTCTGGGGCGTCGATATCGCGAACGAGGCCGCGGCACCTCTCGAGGCTCCCGATTTCCGAAGCCCAGCGGCGACCGGGATGACCGAGCACGAGCACAGTGGGAGGAGAACCCCGACAAGCGCCGCCTTGGCCGATGATCCGGCGCCCCGCTCACCGATCTGCTTTCGGAGCGCGTCGGCGGGGACGAACGTGTGGACGAGACCCGCAGCCGCGAGACCGGCAATGAGCCACCACCCGGTCTGGGCGAGCAGGGTCCACAGGGCCTGGAAGTACGCCAGAAGGGCCTCCATCGGGAGATTCTAGAGGCCAGCCATTGGCGTTGGGCGTCGGGTTCTGAGCGAAGCGAATCCCGTGATCACGGGTGCGGAAACAGGCCTCGGTCTCGGGTTCTCGTTCGGTAGGGGGGCGGCGACATGGAAAGTGCCTGGGTGGGCACCCTCGGGTGCATCCGGCTACCCTCTGCCCACGACCACAAGGGTGGAGGATCGCATGCCGTACACGCTGAAGCCGGATGAGGGTTACCAGACCGACGTCGAGACCACCGGCTATCTGTCGGAACACGTCGATACCGGCGACCGTTGGGTCTTGAACTTCGGTCCCCAGCACCCGGCGACGCACACGACCCTCCGCCTCGTGCTCGAACTCGACGGCGAGCGCATCGCCCGGTGCACGCCCCACATCGGCTACCTCCACTCCGGGTTCGAGAAGCTGGGTGAGCATCTCGACTACAACCAGTACGTGACGATCGTGAGCCGGATGAATTATCTGAGCCCGATCGCCAACGACATCACGTGGCACCACGCGGTCGAGACCCTCTTCGGCATCGAGATCACGCCCCGAGCCAAGGTCGTTCGCACGATCATGGCCGAGCTGGCCCGGATCCAGGACCACCTTCTGTGTCTCGGAGCCGCGGCTCTTGACCTCGGCGCATTCACCGGGTTCCTGTATGGCTTCAACGCCCGCGAGAAGATCTACGACATCTGCGACTTCATCAGCGGTCAGCGGTACCACCCGGATTGGTCGCGCGTCGGCGGCGCCAGCCAGGACCTTCCCGACGAAGAGACCTTTAAGACGATGGTCAAGAATTTCCTCTACGAGGATCTGCTTGGCCCCAAGAACCACGGTTGCCTCGACGACATTGATGGTCTGCTGAGCCGAAACCGGATCTTCATCGACCGCACCCAGGGCGTCGGCGTTCTGACGAAGGACGACGCGATCGGCTGGGGCGCGACCGGCCCGATCGCGCGAGGCAGCGGCGTGCGTCGCGATCTTCGCAAGGACGAGCCTTACCTGTGCTACGCCGACAACTGGGACGGTGACGGCGCCGAGGCGGTGAAGTTCGGCGTACCGATCGCGGAAGAGGGCGACGTCTACGCCCGCTTCCAGGTACGCCTCGAAGAGGCGAAACAATCGGCGAAGATCATCGAGCAGTTGATCGACAGCATCCCGGGTGGCCCGATGGATGTCTTCGCCGACAGCAAGATGGTCAAGCCCAAGAAGGGCGACGTGTACGGCTCGATCGAGGGCCTGATCCAGCACTTCGAGCTGATCATGTCGAACCGCGGCTGGGAACCCCCGATCGCGGAGGCGTACGGCGCCAACGAGACCGCGAATGGAGAACTCGGGTACTACATCGTCAGCGATGGTGGTCCGAGGGCGTGGCGCGTGAAGACGCGTCCGCCGAGCTTCATCAACTACCAGCTCATGCCCCAACTCATCGAGGGGCACATGCTTGCTGACATTGTGGCGGTGCTGGGGTCGCTGAACATCGTGGCGGCGGAACTGGATCGCTGAGTCGAGCCCCGGGCCCGTCGCTTCCCTTGCATTGACGAAGTTCTTGTGCTGATCCGGTAATCGCCGCGTGTCGGTCGGCTGGTTCCCCGATCAGATCACAGCGACAACACCAACGCCCAGTACGGCTACGGCACCCGGCGTGGGGATTGCGTCGTAGCTCGGGGTGGAGTTCACGAAGTCTTGGGGGCGTCGCCGTCGTTGAGCCTCGCGACGATCAACGGATCAAGGGCGTCTACGGGGCGCCCGCGATTGCTTTTACGTCGTGGTCATCGTCTCAGGCAAGCACACCTAAGTGTGTCCTCGGGTCGGTGGGTTCGAGGAACCGCGTGAGGTTCGGGAACACCGTCGTCATCTCGCTGATCGGCACGCCGAGCCAGCGCGCGATTTCGAACGCGTAGGCGTCGACCGATGTCGTTGGAATGAACCGCCCGTTGTCGCCCGCGTCGTCGGGGCCTCCGGGTACTACGGTCGCGTAGCGCCCGAAGAGGCGTGCTCCGTTGACCTGCGAGCCGCCCATGACGAAATGGTCACCGCCCCAGCCGTGGTCGGAACCGTCTCCGTTCGAGATGTAGGTGCGTCCGAAATCGGAGGCCGTGAACGTGGTGACGCGGTCGCGCATCCCGATCTCGCCCAGTGCGTCCCAGAAGTACTTGAGCCCCGAGTTGAGTTCGGTCAGGCGGTTGGCGTGGGTGCCGTCGGTGGCGTCGTTTCCGATCAACTCGTCGTGTGTATCGAAGCCGCCGATGGCGACGAAGAAGATCTGTCGGGTCTGTTGAAGCACCGACTGCGACTGCTCAATGAGCTTCGCGACGGTCGCGAGTTGGGCCGAAAGCTCGTTGCTCGGGGCGGGTGTCGTGATGGAACTCGGTGCGCTGAGGGCCGCGTTGACGGTTTCGACGCCGCTTGACGCAGCCTGGGCGATGTCCGCGTAGGCTCGGGCCATTTTGTTCCCGCTCGCGAGGTCTGGCGAGCGGGCGATGGCGAGCATGTCGGCGTAGGCCGCGGCGAGGGCGGCTTCGTCGTGCGTGTTGCGAAACCCTGCTCGGAGTTTGACGGACGCGTTTGCGGCGCTGGTGAACGGCGTCACTTGCGACCCGCTCAAGAAGAAGTTGGCCCCGGCGAGCGAGATGTTCATGGATACCTGCGAGTCGGGATTGATTCCGTTGGCTTGCAAGACATCGGCGACCCGGCCGCCCCAGCCGATACGGTTGACGGCGTCGGCGGTCGAGATCTGCCATTGCTCTTGCTGGAGGTTGTGGGCGAAGAGCCGGGGCGGGACCCGGGCTGTTCCGTTGAGGTAGTTCTCGCGTGAGACGGGCTCGACCAGTGTGCCGACGTTGGCGATGATCGACGCGTCGCCTGCGTTGAACAGCGCCGCGACATCGGCCATCGCGGGGTGCATCGCGAAGCGTCGGCCGCCGGCGTTGATTGGCGCGATGACTTGGCCCGACGCTTGGTCCGGGGTGAGCGCGAGGACGCCCCGAGCCGCTTGGTAGTCCGCGAAGTTCTCGGGGCCACCGTCCCACGGCACCAGCGTGTTGCCGGCGTCGTTGCCACCAAAGAGGAACACGCACACAGCGGCTCGGTAGTCGCTGAATCCGCCGGTATCGGCGAGTAACGCCTGGGCGGTGCGCAGGGTGAAGACCTGTGAGGCGAGGCCGGCCATACCCAGCGAAGCGCACGCGCCCCGCCTCAGGAAGTCACGCCGACGGATGAGCTGGTTGAGGTTGTCGTCCATGGGGTGGGTCCGTCAGCGGAGGATCACGAAATCGGGGTTCGAAAGAAGCATCCGAGCCGCGGCTCGGATCTCGTTCCCTTGCGAGCCGATGTCGTCCATGAGATCGATGATCCGGTTGCGGATCTCGGGATTGATCGGGCGGTGGTACCACTGGTCGACCATGAAATCGATCCGCGATGCGGGGTCGGGCCCCGCCGCCGCGATGGCGAGTTCGTACGTATCGGTCTCAGAGAACACGTGGGCGTGGCTCTGGTTCGGTCCCTCGAACGATGTTGAAGTCGTCAAGATTTGGAGCTCGGGGGCGAAGAGGCCGCCTCGGTCGAGGGCCGACTCCGGTGGGGTGAAGTCGGGAAGGTAGAAGTTGAACACGCTGGGCGAGTTCATGAAGCCCTGTCCGAACTTTTCGCTGGCGGTGTTCCGATTCACCGTGATCCGGTTGAGCGGGAAGGGACGGTGTGGGTGCATCACTGTTCCCGTAGCGCGGATGAGCCCGAGCGCCGCGACGAGCGGTTCCAGGGGCTTGCCGAAGTCAGGGTTGTTCGCGTACACCGGGTCGCGTGCCTCGCGGTCGAGCAAGATCGCGGTGATCGTGGCGGCGATATCCCCCCGATCCCGGTTCCCATAGGCGCCTTCCCCCTTGAACGCTTGAGCGACACGCTCGATGTAGTCACCGGTCGGGTTCGCCGTGACGAACCTTTGGATGAGCAGCTTGGCGATGAACGGCGGTGTATTGGGGTGGTGGAACAGGTTGTCGAGTGTCAAGGCGATATCGGTTTCGAACGAGAACACCGACGGGTTGCTCGCCTGCAAGAGACCCGCCTCGGGGATAGCGTCGGGGTAGTTGAGCAGTTGCTTCTCACCGAAGTCGTGGTCCGCAACGGTGACCCTGAGCGGGAGCAGTTGGGGGAAGTCTTGCTGGCGCATCCCGGTGAACACGCGAGCAAACTCGGTGATCGCCGAGTTGTCGTACGCCTCGATCCTCTCGCCGAACGCGTTGAACTGCGGAACTCCGCGCTCGTCGATGATGTCGAGCCCGACCGTAAAGAGCTGCTTGATCTCGCGGGCGTAGTTCTCGTCCGGTACCGAGCCGGTGGCAGGGTCGGCGACCGAACTGTTGGAATACGTAAGGTAACGACCCATCTGCGGGGAATAAGTGACGTATTCGAGGAGGTCGCGGTAGTTCCCTGTCGCCGCCTTCACGTACTCGCTGTAGTACGTGTTGAAGCCGGGGGAGAAGTTGTCGTTCGTACTTGCCTGCATCACGATGATCTGGATCAGCGCCCATGCGACGCGTTGGCGGAGTTGATCGGAAGCCTCGGCCGCGATGTCATCGAAGAACTGGTCGCCACGCTGATCGCTTGTGTACCCGAGCGCTATCGCGTTCTGAAACACGTCGGGATCGAACAGTGTCGGCGGTGTCGCGAACAACTGCTCTTCGATCCACGCCGCGTATCCCTTCGCCTGGACCGCCGCGATTTCGGCCTCGGTCGGCCCGAACGCGGCCTGCCACAGGAACCGCTTCGCGGCGAACCGATCGATTGGTTTCGCCGAGGGATCGAATCCTGGAGTTGCGACGGTGACAACGCGGTCGAACTCGGACTGTAAGCCAGAATCATCGGTGACCGTGAGGGTCACCCTATACGAACCGGGCGATGCGAACGTGTGCTGGGCTACCGCTCCGGTTGCGGAAGCGCCGTCTCCGAATGACCACGAGTAGGACGCGACGTTGTTGAGCACGTCGGAGCTGGCCCGCGCGTCGAACGTGACTGGTAGCGGCGCCTCTCCGAGGAACGGATCGATCGAGAAACGGGCGATGGGGGGCGCGTCGGGTCGAACGGTCACCGCGAGGGTCCGTTCGCTCGTCTGCGAGCCGTTCGAGGCGGTTACCGTGACGGTTGCTTGCCCGTTTGCGTTCGTCGGGCCGTTGATCCGGAGATCGACGAAGCGACCGTTGCGAGAGAGAACGACAGACTCGGCTGGCAGCAGCGATGGATCGGAGCTTGTCGTGATGAGGGCGATGTCTTCGTCCGAAACCAAGTCATCGCGGACCGCGAACCGCACCGTGCGCCCCTGCCCGCCGGCGGGCGCGAAGGCGTCGGCGATAGGTGTGATCTGGGGAGCGCGTCCCTGTGCCGGCGGGGCGTTGAGATAGCGGTCGATGAACATGTCGGTGTCCGACATATCGAGGAGACCATCAAGCGTCAGATCGGCGCGAAGGTCGCCCGCCCGCAGAAGCCCGATGAAGGCGTCGACATCGGTCAAGTCGTATACGCCGGCGGGCGTGCCAAAGTCGCCCACGCTGACACCGATCGCGGCGTCCGTAAAGCCAGCCACGCCACTCGAGCCAACAACATCGATGAGAGTCACTGTCGAGTACCCCGCCGCCGCGACGCCATCTACCTCAACAATCACGTCGGTGCCACCCGGGGAGAATCCAACGATCGAAGCCGATCCGCTCGTCGCTTCGGCGCGTCGAACGGCGGCGATCGACTCATCGAACGTCATCCGAAGCGTGATCGGACGGGCGCCGACATCGCGAGGCTCGACGGAAACGGGGCCGGAGATCGCGATCGAGTAGGCCTCGCTCGGCCCGGTGACCCAGGCGTCGACGGACACCAAGTCGGGTTGAGCTCGGGCGGAGAGCGCACCCGCCATCAGGGCGAACAAACACCCGGCCGCGACGCGGTCTGCGGAACGTTTGGGACCCATGGGAGCCCGTCCTCCTTCTCACGGCCGTGACACACCCAGAACAAGCAGCTCACGGCACCCCAGATACAACGTACCGATGGAACCGCGGCTAGGGAACCAAGAACGAGTGGAAACACAACAAACCGTCCCAAAGCTCAGCTCGGAGACGGTCAGTTGGTCGACGCGCTAGGTGAAACGCTGGGGTGTTCTAGATGAGAATTCCCAAGTGCGTGCTCGGATCGGTGGGCTCGAGGAAGCGAGTGAGGTTCGGGAAGACGGTCGTCATTTCACTGATGGGTACGCCCATCCATCGCGCGATCTCGAACGCGTACTGGTCAACCGAAGTCGTCGGGATGAAACGCCCGTTCGATCCGGCGTCGTCGGGCCCGTCCGGAAGAATCGTCGGGTAGGTCCCGAAGAGCCTCCCACCGTTGACCTGCGATCCGCCCATGATGAGATGCTCGGCGCCCCACGCGTGGTCGGAACCGTCGCCGTTCGAGCGATACGTGCGTCCGAAGTCCGAGGCCGTAAAGGTCGTCACGTTGTCGCGCATCCCGATCTCGCCCAGTGCGTTCCAGAAGTACGCGAGCCCCGAGTTGACCTCCCCGAGTCGGCTCGCGTGCTCGCCGTCGGTCGCGTCGGTTCCGATGAGCCGGTCGTGGTTGTCGAAGCCTCCGATGGCGACGAAGAAGATCTGCCGCGTCTGTCCGAGGATCGACTGGCCTTGCTCGATGAGCTTGGCGACACCGGCGAGCTGCTGCGACAGCCCGTTCTCGGGTGTCGGCGTCGTGATGGAAGTCGGGGCATCGAGCGCTGCGGTGATGGCCTCGGCGCCGATGACAGCAGACTCAGCGACGTCGGAGTACGCCTGCGCGAGGTGGTTCCTCGCGGCGAACCGGGGAGACCTCGAGATCGCGAGCACCTCTGCGTAGGCCGCCGCGAGTATCTCCTTGTCTTGGACGTTTCCGAAGTTCGCGTTCACGCCGATGCTCGGGTCCGCCGAGCCGACGTAAGGCGTCACGGTGCGCCCGGAAAGGAAGAAGTTGGTCCCGGCCAGCGAGATGTTCATCGACACCGGGGAGTCCGCGTTCGCGCCGCATGATTGGATCACGTCGGCGACGCGCCCGCCCCAACCGACTCGATCCACGGCGTCGGCGGTCGAGACCTGCCACTGTTCTTGCTGGATGTTGTGCGCAAAGAGCTGAGGCGGGAGGTTCGCGGACTTGTTCAGATATCCGTCCCGGGTCACCGGTTCGACGAGTGTGCCAACGTTCGCGACCACCGACGCATGCCCAGCATTGAACAGCCCGGCGACGTCGGACATCGCTGGGTGGAACGCGAAACGGCGCCCGCCCACACCGGGCGGCGCGATGACCTGTCCAGCAGCTTGGTCCTGCGTCAATGCGAGCGTGGTCCGGGCTGTCTGGTAGTCGGCGAAGTTCTCTGGGCCCCCATCCCAAGGCACCAGCATGTTGCCCGAGTCATTCCCGCCGAAGAGAAACACGCACACCGCAGCCTTGTAGTCGTTGAATCCGCCGGTATCGGCCAGCAACGCCTGGGCGGTCCGGAGCGTGAAGACCTGCGACGCGAGCCCGGCCATGCCCAGCGAAGCGCACGCGCCCTTGCGCAAGAACGAGCGGCGGTTGATCAGCGATTCGAGATTGTCGTCCATCGGGATCGTCCTTGAATGTGCGTTCAGCGGAGAACGGTGAACTCGGGGTTCGAGAGCAGGAGCCAGGCCGCGGCTCGGACCCCGTTATTGTCGCTATCGATGTCGATGAGCGCTTGCACGATCACGTCGCGGATCTCGGGGCTCAGGGGGCGGTGGTACCACTGGTCGACGAGAAGATCAACGATCAGCGCGTCGTCGAGGTTCGCTGCGGCGTTGATGATGTCGTCGTAGTCGCTCGACCCGAAGATCAGCTTGGTTGTCTCGTTCGGCGTGTTGAAGTTCGTCGTCGTTGTGTGGATCTGCAACTCGGGGCTCGCGAGCCCGGCGCGGTCGAGCGTGGTTTCGGGGAGCGTGAAGTCAGGCAGGTAGAAGTTGAACACGCTGGGCGATGCCATGAATCCCTGGCCGAACCACTCGGGAGAACGGAACGGGCTGAGCGTGATCCGGTTCATCGGAAACGGCCGGTCAGGGTTCATCACGCGGCCCGTCGACCTCATGAGTGAGAGCGCAATCAAGATCGGTTCGATCGGCTTCCCGAAGGCAGGGTTGGCCGAATAGGCGGGGTTTCTCGCCTCCGAATCGAGGAGAATCGCCTTCACGGTTGCCGCGAGGTCTCCGCGTTGGCCGGATCCATAGGGGCCGAGGCCCTTGAATGCCTGTGCGACGCGCTCGACGTAGTCCCCTGTTGGGTTCGACGTGACGAATCGTTGGATCAGCAGCTTCGCGATGAAAGGCGGCGTGTTGGGGTGGTAGAACAGGTTGTCGAGCGCGAGCCCCACGTCGGTGTAGACCGCGAACGCTGAACCGTCTCCGGCGGGCAGCACACCACCGGCAGGGATCGCGCCCGGGTAGTCGAGCAGTTGCTTGGCGCCGAAGTCGTGGTCGTCCTCGTCGGCAACCAGCGGGGGTTCCGAGCCACCGTCGCGGCGCAGCCCGGTGAACACGCGCGCGAACTCGGTGATGCACTCGTTGTCATAGAGTGGGATGCGGTCTCCGAAGACGTCCCGCACCGGCACGCCCCGCTCGTCGATCTGGTCGAGACCGATCGTGAACAGTTGCTTCACCTCGCGGGCGTAGTTCTCATCCGGGACCGAGCCGGTGTCCGGGTTCGCGACCGAGCTTGTCAGATAGGTCAGGTAGAACCCCATCTGGTACGAGTAGGTCACGAAGTCGAGCAGATCGCGGTAGTTGCCGGTCGCTTCGTTGATGTACGCGCTGTAGTAGAGGCTGTTGGCCTCCTGGCTCGAGTTGTTCTGGTCCAGGTTCATCACGATGATCTGGATCAACGCCCACGCGATGCGCTGGCGTAGCTGGTCGGGGGCCTCGACGGCGTAGTCGTCGAAATAGTTCTTCGGGTTGTCGCCCCCGAATCCCATCGCGTTCGATTGCTGGAAGACCGCGTAGTCGAACGGAGTCGCGGGGATCGCAAACAATTGGTTGTCGATCCACGCCTCGTACCCGTTCGCTCGGACGAACGCGATGTCGGCTTCGGTTGGCCCGAAGGCGGCTTGGTACAAGAACCGCTTGGCCGCGAAGCGATCGATCGGCGCGGCGGCCGGGTCATAGCCTGCGCCGGCAACGGTCACGACACGCTCGAAGGTGTCGATGAGCCCCGAGTCGTCGGTCACAGTGAGCGAAACGGCGTAGATCCCGGGTGAACCGTACGTGTGGGAGGCGACGGCGCCCGATGCGCCGGTGCCGTCGCCAAAGTCCCACGCGTAAGAGGCGATGTTGTCGAGCTCGTCCACGCTCCTTCTCGCGTCGAACTCGACGGGCAACGGCGCCTCGCCCAAGAAGGGGTCGATGGTGAACTTGGCCGTGGGCGGCGCGTCCGGGCGGACCGTGACCGCCAGGCTCCGTTGAGTTGTCTCGAACCCGTTGGAAGCCTCGACGGTCACAGTCGTTTGCCCGTTCGCACCCGCCGGTCCCGTCACCAGCAGGTCGATCTCTCCCCCGTTCCGAATCAACTCGATGTTGCTCTCGGGCAGCAGGGCCGGGTTCGCGCTTGTTACCGTCAACACGAGGTCGTCTTCGAACACGCGATCGTCGCGGATCGTGAACCGAACCGGGCGACCGATCGATCCCGAGGGCGCGAACGCGTCGTCGATCGGCGTGACGCGAGGCGGCCTCGGTTCTGCCGGCGCAAGGGCGAGGAAGGCGGTGATGAACGCGTCGATGTCCTGGAGATCGACCATCCCGCTCAGGTCCATGTCCGCGAGCGGAGCGTCGGCCAGAAAGGCGTGGATGAATGCGTCGATGTCGTCGAGGTCGTAGATCCTCGCCGGCATCGCAAAGTCGCCCGGGCTCACGCCGATCGCCGCGTCGATCACCGGCGAGGTCTGATCAACGCCGACCACGTCGATGACGCTGATCGTCGCGAAGCCGGCGTCGCTGACGCCCTCGACCTCGACGATCACCTCTGTGTTTCCGGGGGTAAAGCCAACGATCGCGGCGTTGCCGCTCGTCGCTTCGGCGCGGCGCACGGCCTGCAACGGTTGGTCAAACGTCAGCCTGATGGACATGGGCCGATCGCCGACGTTTCGCGGATCGACCGTCGCCGGCCCCGCCATCGCGATTGGATACGCCTCGGATGGTCCTGCTACCCAGGCTTCTGTTGAGGTGAGCGCCGGTGGCGCCGCCAATGAGATCGCTGGCAGACAAGCCAGCACGAAAGCGTTCGGTACAAGCGCACCGAAACCACGCGCAAACCGCTCGGCATGCATGGTCTTCCCTTCACCGTGTCGCCCTGTCAAGAACGACAGGACACGCCGGGTTAACCCGACCCGCGCACGTTACCCGTCTTCACGCGCGCAGCCAAGACAAAAACACCGAAACTCGGCGGGGTTGGGCGTCATGTCCCACCCACACGTCGGCGCTGTACGCCCGAGTGTGGATCCGATGGTCGCTTGTCTTACGCCAAGATCCCGAGATGGGTCGATGGATCTGTTGGCTCCAAGAACCGAGTTAGGTTCGGGAAGATCGTCGTCATCTCGCTGATGGGCACGCCGAGCCAACGCGCGATCTCAAACGCGTACTGGTCGACCGCGGTCGTGGGGATGAACCGCCCGTTCGACCCTGCGTCGTCCGGCCCGTTGGGCAAGATCGTGGGGTAGGTCCCGAAGAGTCGCCCTCCGTTGAGCTGCGAGCCGCCCATGATCAGATGCTCGGCGCCCCACGCGTGGTCGGACCCGTCCCCGTTCGAGACGTAGGTGCGTCCGAAGTCCGAGGCCGTGAAGGTCGTCACGCTGTCACGCATCCCGATGTCGCCCAGGACCGACCAGAAGTAGCTCAGGGCCGAGTTGATCTCCGATAGACGGTTCGCGTGGTCGCCATCGGTCGCGTCGGTGCCGATGAGCCGGTCGTGGTTGTCGAATCCGCCGGTTGCGACGAAGAAGATCTGGCGCTGATGCCCCAAGACCGACGGCCCCTGTTCAATAAGCCTCGCAACCGTTTCGAGCTGGGCGCTGAGCCCGTTGTTGGGCCGGGGGGTTTGGATCGAGCTGGTCGCCGCGAGGGCCGCGTTGACCGCGTCGGCGCCGTCGAGGGCTCGCGACGAGATGTCGGAGTACGCCTTGGCCATCTGGCTCCGCGCCGCGAACTGGGGCGTGCGGGAGACCGCGAGCATGTCGGCGTAGGCCTGGGCAAGCACGCCCTGGTCTGCATCGCTGAAGAGGTCGGCCTCGAGACCGATCTGCGAGCCCGCCGACATCACGAAGGGCGAGACGCTCCTGCCGGATAGGAAGAAGTTGTTTCCCGCCAGCGAGATGTTCATCGCGACGCTGGAGTCGGAATTGGCCCCGCACGCCTGGAGCACGTCGGCGACGCGCCCGCCCCATCCGATGCGATCGATCGCGTCGGCGGTCGAGACCTGCCACTGCTCCTGCTGGATGTTGTGAGCGAAGAGCTGAGGAGGAAGCTTGGCCGATCCGTTAAAGAACTGATCCCTCGTTACAGATTGGATTAGTGTGCCCACGTTCGCGACGATAGAGGCATTGCCCGAGTTGAACAGGTTCGCGACGTCCGCCATCGCAGGGTGGAACGCGAAACGCCGGCCGGCGGTGTTCGACGGCGCGATGACCTGGCCGGCGGCCTGCCCCTCGGTGAGCGCGAGCGTCGTCCGCGCCGCCTGGTACTGGGCCAGGTTCTCGGGGCCCCCGTCGAAGGGCACCAGCATGTTGTGCGAGTCGTTACCCCCAAAGAGGAAGATGCACACCGCGGCCTTGTAGTCCCCGAACCCGCCGACGTCGGCGAGCAGCGCCTGAGCGGTCCGGAGCGTGAACACCTGGGAGGCGAGGCCCGCCATGCCCAGCGAAGCGCACGCGCCGCGCCGGAGGAACGAGCGACGGTTGATCAGGGCGTCGAGGTTATCGTCCATGGTGGATGTCCTTGCATCCCGCTCAGCGGGCGATGGCTCCCTTGCCTTCGGGGCGAGGGGTGGCGGGTCAGCGGAGGATCGTGAACTCGGGATTGCTTAGAAGCAAGCGGCCGGCCGCGTTGATCGACTCGCGCTCTCCATTGATGTCATTGATGGCTTGCACAATGATCGCGCGGATCTCGGGGCTCAGCGGTTGGTGATACCACTGGTCGACCATGTAATCGATGATCGCGTTGGGTTCCATGCCCGCCCCGGCGCGGACCGCGGTCCAATACCCGCTGCCGCTAAAGAGGAACGCGAACCACGCGTTGGGGGCGCTGAACGCCGTGCTCGACGTGTGGATCTGGATCTCCGGCGAGACCAAGCCGCCCCGCTCGAGGCTCGATTCGGGCGGGGTGAAGTCGGGCAGGTAGAAGTTGAACACGCTGGGCGACTTCATGAAGCCCTGGTTGAACCGCTGCGGGTTGATAAACACGTTGACCTGGATCCGGTTTTGCGGAAACGGGAAGGCCGGTGCCATCACGCGGCTCGACGCCCTGAGCAGCCCCAGGCCGGTGAGGTAGGGCTCCATTGGCTTGCCGAACGACGGGTTCTGCGCGTAGGTGGTGTCCCGCGCCTCGGGGTCGAGCAACACCGCCTTCATCGTCGCCGCGATGTCGCCGCGATCGCCGGTGCCGTACGGACCGCCGCCCATGAAGGCCGTCGCGACGCGTTGCACGTAGTCGCCCGTCGGGTTCGACGTGACGAACCGTTGGATGAGCTGCTTGGCGATGAACGGGGGCAGGTTCGGGTGGTAAAAGAGGTTGTCGAGCGCGAGCATGATGTCATTGTGGAACGAGAAGACCGAGCCGTCGCTCGCCGGGATCAGCCCGTTCTCCGGGATCGCCCCCGGGTAGTCCAAGAGCTGCTTGGGCCTGAAGTCGTGGTCGGAGAGCGACGGGACCATCGGCGTCGACTGGCTTCCACCGAACCGAAGCCCGGTGAACACCTTCGCGAACTCGGTGATGCAGTCGTTGTCATACAGCGGGATCGGATCGCCGAACGCGTCGAGGACCGGCTTGCCCCGCTCGTCCATCTGGTCAAGACCGATCGTGAAAAGTTGCTTGATCTCGCGGGCGTAGTTCTCGTCGGGCACCTGCCCGGTCGCGATGTTCGCCCTTGAGCTCGTGAAGTACGTGAGGTACACGCCCATCGGGAACGAGTACGTCACGTAATCGAGCAGGTCGCGGTAGTTCCCCGTCGCCGCTTTCACGTATTCGGAGTAATAGAGGCTGTCGGCGACATTGTCCTCGCCGTTCTGGTCCAGGTTCATCACGATGATCTGCAGCAACGCCCACGCGATGCGTTGGCGGAGTTGGTCGGGGCCCTCGACCGCGATGTCATCGAAGAACTCATCCGGGCGCGTCGTGAAGCTCCGCCCGTTGTCCAGCGCTTCTTGGAACGTCCCCGGGTCGAACAGCGTCATCGGGGCGATGTTGAGCTGGAAGTCGATCCATGCTTCGTAGCCGAAGTTCTGGATGTACGCGATATCGGCTTCCTTCGGGCCGAACGCCGCCTGCCACAAGAAGCGCTTCGCGTCGTACCTCGAGATCGGCCCAGCGGCCACGTCGAACCCCGGTTCGGCAACCGTCACGACACGCGTGAACTGGTTCACCAGACCCGAGTCATCGAACAGCGTCAGCGTAACGTTGTAGCTCCCCGGCTGGGCGTACGTGTGCGACGCCACCGGCCCGGTCGTCGTAGCGCCGTCGCCAAAGCTCCACGTATACGACGCGATGTTGTCGAGCTCGTCGCTGCTCGTCCGCGCGTCGAATGTCACAGGGAGCGGGGCCTCGCCCACAAACGGATCGACGGTGAACTTCGCGATCGGCGCCCCGTCGGGCCGCACCGTCGCCGCGAGTTCGCGTTCGGTAGTCTCGAACCCGTTCGAGACCGTCACGTCGATCGTGGTCTGGCCGTTCCCGTCAATCGGGCCGGTGAGCACCAGGTCAATGGTGCCCCTGTTGCGAACAAGCGAGATCGCAGAGTCGGGCAGTACGTCCTGGTTTGAACTGGTCGCCGTGATGACCAACTCGTCCTCGAACACCCGGTCGTCACGGACGGTGAAACGCACCGGGCGTCCCAGGCCCCCCGACGGGGCGGACACGTCGTCGATCGGCGAGACGATCGGCGGGCGGGGTTCAGCGGGGTTGGGATTGATGAACCCGACAATGAACAGGTTGATGTCGAGCAGGTCAACGATCCCGTCGAGCGTCATGTCGGCCGCCGGGTCGCTCGCGAGGAACGCGTCGATGAACGCGTCGACGTCATCGAGGTCGTACACCCGGGCCGGCAAAGCGAAGTCGGCGTGGCTCACGCCGATGGCCGTGTCAACAACGCTCGCGATCGCGTCTTGGCCGACCACGTCGATGAGGCTGACCGTCGCGTAGCCAACGAGTCCGACCCCGTCGGCCGCGACTTCGACGGTATTCGATCCAGGCGTAAAGTTGACGATTGAAGCGTCGCCAGACGTTGCTTCCGCTCGCCGGATCGCGGTCAGAGGCTGGTCAAACGTCAGCCGGAGTGTCATCGTCTTGTCGCCCACAACGCGGGGATCCACCGTCGCAGGACCGCTGAGCGCAATCGGATACGCCTCTTCGGGACCCACCACCCACGCATCAGCCGCGACCAGCTCTGGCGGCGCCGCGAACGCCGGGGTAGATACCGCGACGCCGGCCAGCGCGGACGCTGCGAGGAGCAAACCCCGAGACGCGAAGACGCGTTCCATGTCTATCCCTTCTGCGAAACGCTCCCAGCCCGGCGATTCCGGAACTCTTCAGGCGACGAGAACGTGTCCTCGACAGCATAATCCAGGTCGGTTCCAGTCGAAACCACGGAGACGGGGGTTGCTTCGGAAAGTCGATGCGACGCTTACAGAACTCATCGTCTCGATAGGCACTTGTAGTCCTATAGCAAATTTGCCATACTGGCCGGCCGCGTGTGCCCGCCACCGGGCAGCGGGCGTCTGACGAACGAGGGGGCACGATGCCGCTCGGGAGAATCCCAATCTCGGTCGCCTGCATCGCAGGTCTCAGCGGCGTCGCAGCCGCTCAGGCCGAGGCCCTGCCCTATCAGCGCGAGGTGGACCGTTGGGTCGAATGCGATCGGGTGAACCCGATCGAGCCGGGCCGGCTCCTGTTCGCAGGCAGTTCGAGCATCCGGCGCTGGGAAGCGCTCGCCCACGACTTCGCCGACTATCAGGTTGTTCAGCGAGGCTTCGGGGGCTCGCAGCTCCATCACCTGATCGCGCACTTCGATCGCATCGTCGCACCCTACCGCCCGAGCGGCATCGTGCTCTGGATGGGCACGAATGACCTCGCGCTGGGCAAGTCACCCGAAACCCTCGTGAGCGAGCTAAAGCACTTCGTCGAGAAGGCCCGGTCGGTCAACCCCGAGGTCCACGTCTTCTATCTGGGCGTCATCTACACCCCCAAGCACAGCGCGCCGCGCGACGTTCTCGACGAATCCAACGCGCGAATCGCGGCCTTCGCCAAAGCGAACCGGGGCGTGCACTACATCGACCTGCCCGGGGCGTTCAAGGCGATGCCGAGCGAGGCGTGGAACGAGATGTTCGTCGACCCACGCCACGTGAATCGCGCCGGGTACAACGTCTGGACGTCGCTGCTCCGCCCCTCGGTCGAATCGGTGATCGCCCCGAACGCGCACAACGCGTCGCGCGCCGACCACGACGCCGGCACTGTTGTTCTCTTCGACTTCGGTCCGAGCAACCCCGACGCCGGCGAGCCCACGATCTCTGCCGACGCGTTCGGACGCCTCTGGAACAACTGGATCGACACCGAAGCGCCCAAGATCGCGAACTCAGGTGAGCGCGTGGGTGACCTCCGCGATGTCGATGGGCAGCCGACGGGCATCGCGATCACGCTCACCGGAGGCTTCGAAACCAACGGCAAGCCCGCCGGGGGCCTCGTCGATCCGGATCGATCACTCCTCCGCCGTTTCGCCGTGCCGAGCGCCACACAAGACTTCTTTATCAGTGGGGGCGACGATCGTTTCGGTTTGGGTAATGACGACGTTCCGGGCGGGCTCATGATCACTGGAGTCGATCCCGCGCTCACGTACGATCTCGGGTTCTTCGGCTCCGGAGTTTCCGACGAGGTCCGCGTCACCGAGTATCGCGTCACCGGAGTCAACGGACGAGCCGCCCAGCTTCAGACCAGCGGTCCCGGCTCCGCCCGAGATCCGTGGAACCGCGGCAACGACGACAAAGTCGCGTGGCTGAACGGCCTGCGTCCAACACGCTTCGGCCAGCTCTTCGTTGACGTGCACGTGGTCGAAGGCATGCACGGATATCTCAACGCGATGGAAATCCGGGCCAGGGAGCCATCGCAAACCAAACGCCCTGGGGAGTGAGGAGTCGGCGAGGGGGGCGTGCTCGTGGACGCCCCCGGGTCACGGACGAACCAACAAGGTCGATCCCTCACACTGGTCCCCCGCGACGTGCTGGAGCGTTGCGGGGGACCGTCTTTTTTGACCCCTCACGTCAGCGCGGCGCCGGCCCCGTCGACTCACCCTTCAGCAGCGTGGAGACGCTCGGCGTCACGAGCAAATCCGCGGGCCACGACCTGTCGGGACCGGCGAACCACTCAAAGAAAGGCTCGAGCATCGGCCCGATGTTGGGCATCTCAAGTCCCGTGAGCGATGGGTAGAAGTACTTCCCGGTCGGCTCGTTGTTGATCGTGCAGAGCGAGACCTCGTCACCGACCCTGACGCCGAGGTCGTGACACGCCCTCATCGCCGCGAGCGCCGCCGGCGCCGTGGTGCACACGACCGCGCTCAGCTCGTGCCGATGCTCCGCCAACACCTCGTGCATCTTGCGATGCGCACGGCCGATCGGGTCGGCGTACGGCGGAGCCGGATCATCAAAGAGCTGGCCCGTCCCACCCTTTGTCTCGACGAACAAGCTCCATTGATCGATGCGCGACTCGATCTCGTCGTTCCGTCCTTGCGTGTTCAGGCAGTCGATCCGCCTGTGCCCGAGAGACCAAAGGTGCTCAAAGATCTCTTCGATATGCTGGGGCCCGAAGAGCCGGATCGAGGGCAGCCCATGCTCGGTCAGATCGCCGTCGAGGAACACGACCTTGGACGTTTCGGACCGGAACACACGGGACACCCGCTCCGGGATCGGCTCGGTGCTCGGGATGATCACGCACCCGTCCGAGAGCTCGACCGCCTCGCGCACCGCCGCGTCGTCCCAGTGCACGTACTCAACGGCGCGGAACTGGATCGCCTTGCCCTCGGTCGCACTCGACACCGCGAGCCGGCAGCGCGCCAGGTGTGTCGACGCGAACGCCGGCGCGAGCAGCGCGACCTGGCAATTCGCCTTCTCGCCCAAGAACGCCTCGTGGACCTCGAGCGAACCGTTGGCCCGTCGCGAGAGCACCTGCTTCTCGATGAGCTTGGTCACCGCCTTGCGGGCGGTCATGTAGCTGACGCCGACCTCTTCCGCGAGCTTTCTCTCGCCCGGCAGGTCGCGCAACATGAACTCACCGGCGGCGATTCGCCGCTCGATCACGTCCATCACGTCGGTAAAGACCGCTCGCCTTGGCATCGATATCGTCCCCGGATACGATCTAGGAGCCGATCACTACTATTTATATAGCAATATAGCTCTATTTAGATCGGTTGTCGAGGGAATTTGCGCACAAGAAACGACACCCCTGGCTCTCGCCAAGGGCGTCGCACCGCCGAGCGTTAGGGCCGACGCCGGCCCGCCGCGACGGTGCGGGGGTGCTTGCGTCCGGTTTCGACGTAGTGAACGAGCTCATCGACCGTCGGCTCGATGAGCTGGGTGAACTGCCCCTTGGTCATGCCGATCGCCACGCTCGGGGTGCCCGGCGCGACGTCGAGTTCCACGACCGATCGAAGGACGACACGCTCGTCGGCGAGGGGCTCGATCGTCCAGGTGTTCACGGCGCGGGTCACGAACGGCGGCACGCCCGCGTCGACGCGGTAAGAGAGCGATCGTCCGTCCTCGTCGTACGTGAGCAGGGTCTCTCGGAACCCGGGCGTGCCCGGAACCTCGCACGACCTCGTGGCCCCGACCGGGCTCGACCGGCGCCAGTTCTTCGACTCCGAGTGCGCGATCACGCTCGACCACTTGTCAACATCGGGCCACTGCTCACCCAGAACCCGCCACGTCTTCCGGGCTGACGCGTCGATGATCCGCTGCTGCTCGATCCGGACCGTGCTCAGGCCGTAGGTTGTCCCGCGGAGCTCGCCCCCGAACTGCGCAACGATGCCCCCGACGATCTCTTCGGTACCGGCTTCGATAACCGGCGTGATCCCTTCGAGGTCCGGATGATCGAAGTACTGGTGGTACTGAAGCACCGTGCCCCCGCCGTCCGCCGGGTTCACAACGATCGCCCCGAGGTGGCCTTCAACGCCGAACGGGTTCCCCGACTCGATCGAGTACCCGTACGCGCCCCCCTCGCCGCCGCGAGGCCGCGTGTACGACGTAATCTCCTCAACAATCATCGAGCCGTCGGAGAGCGTGACCTCACGCGTCGATCCGACGCGGCCCGTACCGACGACCTTCACCGACTCGATCATCCCGAGCAGATTGGGCCAACTCGCCGGATCGACGACGAAGTCGAACACATCGCCTGGCGCCGCGTCCAGTTCAACGCTCCGCGTGATCTGGAGGGGCGCCGCCGTAACGCTGTCGATTTGAATCGGTCCCGCCGTGCGAGGCGGCATCTGACCGTTCATCTGGCCGATCGCCGTGGATTGAACGGACGCAATCATCGCGCCCGCGATCGTCGCGGTCCTCAGAGCATTCATGTCGTTTCCCTCATACTTGGGCGAGGCACACGCCTCGCTGTGTCTATGCCGCGTTCAACGCGGCCTTCTTCGTGCGCTTGTTCGCCGTCCTCGCCTTGATCTCGCTCGGCCGCCCCGTCTCCACGAAGACCTTGAGGTCCTTCATGACTCGCCCGATCATCCGACCCATCTGGATTTTCATCACCGGGCCCATGAACAAGTTGAACGGCGGGGCCACGTCCATCGTCAGCGTCATCCGCACAGTGGTGCTCGTTGGCCCGTACTCGATGAAGACCCAGTCCGCGACCATCTGTCGCACAAACCGCGGCATCCCATCGCTCTTCGCCTCATACGAAAGGCGATGACGCTCCGCGTCGAAGTCGACAATGGTCTCTTGAACGTTCCCGATACTCGTGACGCACGTTCGGCCGTCACCCAACCCCGGGCCGGTCCCGAGCCCGGGGCCCGACGCTTCGTGAACAGGCGTCGCCCATTCGTGAACTTCCGAGTACCTCGTGCCGAGCACGTCCCACACGTCTGGTGCGGGCGCATCAATCTCAATCACACGGACGACTTTCATGTGCCAGCTCCCAAGACCCCAAGACCGGTCGATATTTGCGACCGTTCGTTCCGTAATACGACATGCCGATACCCTCGCGTTCCGCGCACGCGATCACTTCACTTTCAGCATCGTGTCGATCATCGCGATCGTCTGGTCGATCGACTCCACGCTCTGCCCAGCGCGACCAGCGACCATGAGCCCGTTGCGAACAACCGCGAGCGCCGACCCCATCGCACGGCAGTCGATCCCCGCACCGATCTCGTGGGCCGCTTTCGCCCGCTCGAGCACGCCGGCGAAGGCATCAACGATGTATGCCTCGACCCGCGCCGTGAGCTTCGCGAGTTCTTCATCGGTCGTTCCGAACTCGCTCTGCGCGTTGGTCACCAAGCACCCGATGCAGTCCGGAGCCTTCGCGTAGTCGGCCATCGCGTGCAAGCAATGCCAGAGATTCCCGATCGGCGACCCTTCAAGCGAGAGCATCTTCCCGAGGCCGCAGATGCGTTCTTGGTAGTAACGCTCCACCGCGAGCAAGTAGAGGCCGCGTTTGTCGCCGACCCAATCGTACATGCTCTGCTTCGCAATCCCCATCGCCTCGCACAACTGAGCGACGCCGGTCGCTTCGTATCCGTGCTCCCAAAACACCATCATCGCGGCATCGAGGGCTGCCTCGGTGTCAAACTCCCTCGGTCGTCCGCGTGCAGGCGTCATCGCCCGAAGTATCCACAATGCGGAACGACCGGTCAAGAGAACAGTTATAGTTTTCTGATCGATCGTTCAAGTGATCGTCAGAAGCGATCAAGACGGCCCGAGCGCCGCCCGGCGAGCCGCCTGTGAATCACACCGGGCCACACCTTCGCGATCGTTCGAACGGGCTGACCGCGATGGCCGCACGACGAATCCACAACCCCGGAGCGGGCAACCGCCAGCGGTCCGTTTCTGAGGATCACAAAAACGAAGCCGCCGCGAGAAGTTCTCGCGGCGGCCTTCATCAAGTGGAGGCTAGGGGACTCGAACCCCTGACCTCATCCATGCCATGGATGCGCTCTACCAAAACTGAGCTAAGCCCCCAAATTGTCGCTCCCGCCCGACGCCCGAGGGCATCACCACGAGAGCACGCATGGTATGGACGACCGTTCATCGGTCAAGCCCCAACGCCACGCGGATCGTCCCTTCGGGCGTTCCGGCCCGCGCCTTCGCCCGAGACAGCCGTGCCTCGCCCAAACCAGGATGCCAGGCGTGCGAGTTGAGCCAGCGATGTCGGTTGCGCCGGTCGCGACATCCCAGGCAGCAGCGGTAACCAGGTCGCGACTCGACTTGCAGGCCCCGAGAACCGATTCGACGACTGAAGGACGACGACGATGATGCACCGATCAAATACTGAGCACAACGGCAGGCTGCCCGTCGCCACACGCTGGTGGATCGACGATTCGGCCCAACTCCACGATTCGTGGCCCGAGCCAGGCTTCGAAAGCTCGGGTCTCGCCATCGGTTGGATCGCCGCAGACCGCCCGATCGGGGTGATCGAATTCCCGTCCGACGGACTCGCTGCCGAACTGATCGAGATGCTCGACGCGAGATTCCCGGGGCGGCGTTGGTTCGCCGGGACCTGGGAAGACCGCGGCGCCGTTCGTCAGGCCGCCTGATATCAACCCTCGGGCGGCACGGCGATGTCTTCGTCCCACAGTTCCGGGTTCGAGGCGATGAACTCCCGCATCAGCTCGATGCACCGGGGATCATCGGCGATGACCAACTCGACCTGCTCAGCCTTCAGCCAGTCCTCGCGGCCCTGAAACGTCCGGTTTTCCCCGATCACGATCCTCGGGATCCGGTGGAGCACCGCCGCCCCGGAGCACATCGCGCAGGGACTCAGCGTCGTCGCCATCGTCAACTCGTGCCAGTCGCGCCGGCGCCCCGCGGACCGCAGGCAGCTCATCTCGCCGTGGGCCGTGGTGTCTCCGTCTTGCACCCGCTTGTTGTGGCTCGCCGCAATGATCTCGCCGCCAGGCGTCACGAGGGCCGCCCCGATCGGGATGCCACCCTCAGAGAGCGATTTCTCGGCCTGAGCGATCGCCGCATCGAGCGCGGCCCGGTCGTGGTCCGTCATCGTCATCGCTCCAGTATGCGCTCGCGCGTCCGGGGTACGCTCAGTTCATGAGTACCCGCACAGACGAGCACCCCAACCTCGTCCTCTTCGACCACCCCCTGATCCTCCACAAGCTCACCCACATCCGTGACCGCGACACCGGGCACCGGGCGTTCCGAGCGCTGATGGCCCAGATTGCGGGTCTCATGGTGTACGAGGCAACCCGCTCTTTCCGCACTGAAGAAGTCGAGGTCCAGACGCCCATCGAGCCGTTCACCGGGCGCCGCCTCGCCGCGACCGTCACGCTGGTCCCGGTGCTCCGCGCCGGGCTTGGTATGACCGACGGAATCCTCGATCTCATGCCCGAGGCCCGCGTCGGGCACCTCGGGCTCGCCCGAGACGAACAGACGCTCCAGCCCAAGGCGTACCTGAACAAACTCCCGAGTGATCTCGACGCCGGGCCCGTCGTTCTGGTCGATCCGATGCTCGCGACCGGGGGGTCGGCCCTTGCCGCGATCGAGATGATCAAGCAGGCCGGCGCCCGAGACGTCCGCATGCTCTGCATCGTCGCGAGCCCGGAGGGTGTTCAGAAGTTGGCCGAGGCGGCGCCGGGAGTGACGATCTACGCCGCGTCGCTTGATCGCGAGCTCAACGACAAGGGCTACATCGTCCCCGGTCTGGGCGACGCCGGCGACCGTCTCTTCGGGACCACGTGATCTCAGCCGGAGCGATTCGCGTGAACGAGCGATCAGTCCTCATCATCTGCGGAGGCCCCTCACCCGAGCGGGGCATCTCGCTCAACTCCGCGAGGTCTGCGCTCGACCACCTGCGGGGCGGCCGCGTCGGCGTCGAGCGCATCGTCTATGTCGATGAAGAGCTCGGGCTCTTCGGGGTCGAGCCGGGCCAGCTCTACTCCAACACGCCGCTCGACTTTGACTTCAAGAGGCACGACACCCTTGAACCGCTGTCGTACCAAGCGTTCGCGGAGGCGTGCGCCAGCGTCGATGTCGTCTTTCCGGTTATCCACGGCGCATTCGGTGAAGACGGGCAACTCGCCTCTCGGCTTGAGGCTCTCGGGTGTTGCTTTGTCGGGTCCACACCGGCAAACGCCGAGCACGCGTACGACAAGGCGTTGTGCCGCGACGCGTTGGAAGCCGCGTCGCTCCCGACGATTCCCACCGTCGTGATCACGTCGTTCGAGCCCGCTGCGCCGCGAGCGGAAGACCGCGCCGCTTTCGAGAATGCTGAGAGGTTCATCGTCAAGCCAGCGCGAGGCGGATCGAGCATCGGCGTACGTGCACTGCGCCGATCGGGTCGCTCGGTCGCGGACACGATCGCCGATATCGCCCGATCGCTCGACAAAGACAGCGGTCAATGGCTCGTCCAGCCGTTCATGACCGGCACCGAGTTCTCCGTTCCGCTCGTCGAGGCCACCGGCGGGCCGGTCGCGCTCGCCCCGATCGAGATCGAGCGCAAGAGCACAACGCTCACCGACGAGGTCTTCTCCTTCCGCGAGAAGTACATGCCCTCGGACCATGTCCGCTTGCATTGCCCGCCCCGCCTGACGCCCGAAGGCATCGCCGACATGCGGCGACTCGCCGATGACGTGTTCAAGGCGCTCGGGCTCCGCGACTTCGCCCGCATCGACTGCTGGCGCACCGACGAGGGCCGGCTCGTCATCTCAGACGTGAACCCAACCCCGGGCATCGAGCAGAACAGCATCGTCTTCATCGCCGCGGCCGAAGCTGGGCTTTCCCATCGCGATCTGCTCGAGTGCGTCGCGAACGCAGCGTTGCGCCGCTCCGAGGCCGGGACGCTCACCCAAGCGTCGCCTCCGGAGCACGCTGGCCGCCCGGTGCGGGTCCTCTTCGGCGGGGCGTCGTCCGAGCGCCAGGTCTCGGTATTGAGCGGGGTCAACGCCTGGCTCAAGCTCCGATCGGGTGAGAAGACCCAGCCGACTCCGTACTTCCTCGATACCCAGCACCGCGTGACCAAGCTCAGCTACGCCGCGTCGCTCCGACACAGCGTCGAAGAAATCGAGGACGTCATCGCCAGCGATGACTCTGCGCGCGAACGCGCCGCCAGCGTCCGCCGCGACGTCCGAACGCGTCTCGGGCTCGGCTCTCCCCGCATCGATCTCGAATGTGGATCGCCGATGCCACTCGCACGGTTCCTCGACGACCGAGCACCCGTCTTCCTCGGTCTCCACGGCGGGATCGGCGAAGACGGGACCATCCAGGAGATGCTCGAAGAACGAGGCATCGACCACAATGGGCCTTCGGCCGCCGCGTGCAGGTTGTGCATCGATAAGCTCGCGACGGCAAAGGCCGTTGCCCAAGCCGGCCTCCCGGGGGTCGTCGGCCGCACCGCCGTCGAGGTCACGGCTGATCGGCTCGCACAGACGACACCAACCGAGCTCTGGCAGGGTCTCCTTGATGACATCGGTGCGTCGCCGATGGTCATCAAGCCAGCGTCTGACGGTTGCTCCACAGGCGTCGCCATCCTGAGCGAACCGAGTGAACTCTGGGCCTATGCCCAGGCGATCCGCGAAGGCACACGCGCTCTCACCGGTGAGGCTTTTTCTCGTCACGCAGACGAGCAGGTCATCGCGATGCCCGTCGGTGCGGAGCGCTTCATGGTCGAGGCGTTTCTCGCGACCGACAGCCTCGGGTTCGACGATTCCGGAACGATCCTTTGGGGTCAGACCGTCGACACCGGATGGATCGAGGTGACCGCGGGCGTGATCCAGGTCGACGGGACGCTCGAGTGCATGGGTCCGAGCATCACCGTCGCGAATCAAGGTGTCCTGACCGCCGAAGAGAAGTTCATGGGCGGGACCGGCGTGAACTTCACCCCACCCCCGACGCCCCCCCAGGGCAAGACAACGCCCGAAGCGATCGATCGTGCCCGGGAGACGCTCGCCCGCCTCGCCGGAGCCCTGGGCATCGCCGGTTATGCCAGACTCGACGCATTCATGCATCGGGAGACCGGAGAGATCAGCCTCATCGAAGTCAACGCGCTCCCCGCGTTGACCCCGTCCACGGTGCTCTTTCAGCAGGCCGTATCGCGAGGCGAGCGTCTGCTCCCGCACGAGTTCATACAACTGATCTGCCCGTAGATCCGGAGAGCAGTCGAACGCTCGTTCGGATCGCACTCAGGGACTCACCGGCACCGCGGTGCCGGTGCAATCGGTGATGTTGTCAAGCAATGCCTGGTAGTCGGCTGGCTCTACGAGACCGTTGCCGTCTTGGTCCAAGTGCCGCAGGTCGGTGAACGCGGTTGCGAGAAGATTCAAGTATTCAAGCGTGTCGTCGCTATCGACGTCACCGTCATCGTCAACATCCGCCTTCCGGCATGCAAGATCCATCGCGTCGTCCAGATGCGACAGCCAGTCCGAGTACGACGCGCCCGTCGTCGGGTCCATCGGGTCGCTCGGCCCCGCTTCCCAGTACGCATAGCCGACGACATTGTCACTGAAGTCGGTGTCCCACGTGCCGTCTGAGAGAAACTGGTGGCCCGTCCGCGTGCCAACCGAGAGGCCGTCACTTGCCGATGCGATAACCGTCGCCGGAACGGTGCCATGGAGCAATTCTGCCTTCGGGCCAGCGGTCAGGCTCAGGTCTGGATCCACGGCAAGCAGCGAAGGCACGCTGCACCCTCCGCCTTGAAACTCGAAGGCGAGGAACGGGAGCACCGAGAGCCCGTTCGCCGTGGGCCGGGTGTTGACCCGCGACTGAACGTCCTTCGCGATCTCCAGTCCGAGTTGGGCGGTCTTGTAAGACTTACCGTTGTTTGTGTAGTTGCCTGGATTCGTCAGGTCGCATCCGGTCTTCACCCGGGGATATAGCACCGGGACGATCACGTCGAAGCCGTCGAAGAGGCCCTCATCGATTGCGTTGAACAGGGGCTTGCTCGGATCTGCCTTACACGATGATGCAGCGCCACCCGGAACCCCCAGGAGCGAGTACATGTTGTTGTTGTTTACGCCTTGCGCATTCGGGATGGGGGCGCCGTAAAGGCCCATCGAAGCAAACGGAAAGTACTCGCGGTAGAGCTCGAGGCAGCGGTCGAGACGGCCCTTGAGATTCGCGAGTTCCTGCTGGGTTGGGGCTGTGTCGCAAGGGTTACCACTGGTGCCTCCGGCGTCTTGGAACAGACGCCCGATACGGGGATACTCGATGTCGAACACGATGGTTCCGTTGTAGGTTGAGATCGTGTTGCCGGTGCTGACATCAATGATGACTTGGTATCTCGGGTCGGCGGCAAGCCGGTTGAACAGCTCCTGGCGGCCGTTGAGAGGACCGTTGTCAAAGTTGGGTCCCATTGGCTGGAAGCCAGCAGACCGCCCGCCGCTAATTGGCCAAAAACGGTACTGGTTCCAACTGATCACGTGGTCATCGATCTCGTAGAACGTCGCCGCTTCGACGAGCGCCGTCACGCTCATGTTGTTATAGATCGATGACACACTTTCTTGTGCGACGTAGTGGACCGGTAGCTGTTGGGCAGCACTGGAAGCTACGAGACAAGCCGTCACAAGCGAGATATCGCACAGTTTCATGTCTGGACTCCAAATTGTTAGAAAAGACCGACGAGGAAACAGGGGAAAGTAAATGAGTAAAGCAGAAGAGCGGCTGTTCTTCAATCCAAATCACAAGATCGACGGGATTGTGATCGTCGGGCGCAGCGCAACCTACTCAGGCGCACCGTCTTCCGTCGACGCAAAAAGATGTTGAGAGAGTTTCGCCCGGGAAGCCTCGGGGCATCGCGTCAGACGGGCCACTGAACGCTTGCGACCGTGAAGTCATCGCCCAGCACGTCGGTTTCCGCATGCTCGCGGACCGCACGAGCCATCGCCTTCACGTCGTCGCGCGCTGTGTGGCTCGAAGTCAACGCGCTGATGGTTCGTTCGAGACCGAACTGCTCGCCGTCCCGGTTCACTTGCTCAATGAGACCGTCGCTGAACAGGCAGACCCGGTCGCCTTTGACGAACGCCGACGTCTCGGTCTTGTACTCGAAGTCCTCGTCGACGCCGACGATCAGACCGCCTTCGCATTCGACGACCTCGGGCTTCCCGCCCGAGGGCACCTTGAGCCAGTGGCCATGCCCAGCGTCGACGAAGTTCAGCATCTGCTGCGCCGGGTCGAAGATCCCGAGCCAGAGCGAGATGAACAGCCCCTCGCCGATCCGCTTGGAGATGTACCGGTTGGTCTCGGTCACGACCTTTGCCGGGTCGTGCTCGTGCTTGAGCGACATCCGAAGGTGTGTCTGGGCCGTCGCCATCAGGAACGCAGCGCCGACACCCTTGCCGGTCACGTCGCCCAGGAAAACCGCGAGCTTGCCGTCGGGGCGTTCGGGTTCGAGTTCGACCACGTCGAACAGGTCGCCAGCGACCTCGCGACCGGGCTTGGTCTGCATCGCGTAGCTGTACGCCCCGGGCTCGCCCATCGCAGGGGGCATGATGAGCCTCTGGGCTTCGCGCGCGGCGCGCAGGTCGCTCGCGAGCTGCTCCTGGTGCTTGGCCATCTCGACGCGCTTGAGGTTCGAGAGCGCCAGCCCCGCCATGCGGCACACCGCTTGGCAAAACGCCGCGGCGTCCTGTTGCACGCTCGCTTCACTGTCGCGTGCGTCGAGATACACGAACGCTTCGACGCTGGTGTCGAGCATGATCGGCGCACACAACGCCGAGTGGATGCCCAGGCGGATGATGCTCTCGCCGTAGTTCACGCCCGAGTCGCCCGACATCCGCACGATCTCGCCTTCACTCGCCGCGGTGATCAGACTCCGGCTGAACGTAAACCCGTCGGCCGCGAACTCGGTCCCCTTGCCGTGCGAAGTCGGCGCGTCCGGGTTCACCGAATCGGTCCCGGGCGTCGGGTCGGGGCCCCGGTAGCCGATGACCTCGACATCGCCGGTCGAGCTGACCTGACGGATGAACGCGGCCCGAGCAAACCCGGTCCCTCGGACGACCGCTTGGAGCACTTCATCCGCGAGTGTCTGGAGCGCTTTGGCCGAGTTGATGCCCGCCGCGGCCTCGATCAGCAGATCGAGCCTCTGCTGAGCCACCGACCGAAGCTCGCGCACCGGGACACGCTGCACCCGGTGCGCCGTACTCGCAAGGTCGTTCGTGGTCGGCGTCGCCACGCTGGGCTTGTTGGACGCACGCAAGCGGAAGGTCCAAGGACCAAGCCGGACTAGATCTCCGTCGGAGAGCGGGGCGGGCTGTTCCGCATCGAGACGGATCCCGTTCAGGTAGGTCCCGTGCCGACTCGCGAGATCGGTGATGAACCACGTATCGCCGCGATGAGCAACGCGGCAGTGCTTGCGGCTCACCGTCTTGTCCGTGAGCTGGACATCCGAGCCGCCGGAGCGACCGAAGATGAGCGGCTTCAGTGCCGCCACCTCTATCGGGGGAATCGGTGGCCCTGAGATCGATTCGAAGCGAATGGAAGCCGGCTCTTTCGCCATCTCGAGACATATCCCCCGGACGCTCGGGCCCGTGATCGACGCGCAAACACGTCCGCCGATTCAGGTTGCGCGCCGCGGCGGAGCGCGCCGAGCCTCACGCAAAGAGTTACCAACCAGCGGGTGCCAAGTATACTCCACGAGTGACCGCTCCCGGGTAATCGCGCTGAGCGGCTGGGCGACCGGTGGGGTCGTGGCCATGTATCCGAGCACGGCGTGTCGATCCGTACCAAGCTGCTGGTACTCCTGCTGGGCGTCGTGCTCGGGGCGATGGGTCTCAACGCGCTGTTCACACTGGTCGAGACCAAGCGTCTCGCCGAGGGCGTGAGCGCGACGACCCGCGACAACCTCCAACTCCGGGGTGAACGCGAACTCGAAGGCCTTGTCAACAGCTATCGACGCATCATCTCTGGAAACAAGTGGGGGGCCGAACTCACAATCATCGCGATCGCCGACGGCGCGCGGGTCCTCATCGAGGGCGATGCGCTGGCCGAGGCGCCGGTTCCGTCTGACGACAGCGGCGAGACAGGGCGAAATCCCGACGCATTGATCGACCGCTACGGCGATCTCTTTCCCGGAACGTCCGTCTCTGAAGAGGTCGTGTTCCATGTCGCCCCGGAGTCGGATCTCGAAACCGCGGCTCGACAAGCAAGAGCGCTCGCCTCGATCGGACGCACGTTCCGGAGCCTTGACGCGAGCGACCCGGCGTTCGTCGGTTCGTTCGGACTTCGGTACGTCGCCTTCGAGAGCGGGCTCCTCGCGGTGTATCCCGGTCTCGACGTGTTCCCGGAGGCGTTCGACGCCCGGAAGACGCCCTGGTACCGCGCCGCGATGCGGTTCGCCGACGTTCCCGATCGACTGGCCGACGCCGAGGGGCCGGTGCTCTGGAACCGTCTCGCGATCGATCCGGTGAGCAACCGCGTCGTGATGACCGGGGCGATCCCGCTCCGTGATGCGAACGGTCGGCCGATCGGCGTCGTCGCGGTGGATATCCCGATCGAATCGGTCCTCATCGATCTCACCGCCCCGGCCGCGATTGAGCGACGCACCGCCACCAAGCTGGTTGTCCCGATTCCGCCGGGGACGACCGATCAAGAGCGAGCCGAGCTTGAGGACAAGATCCGCCTGCGTACCGGCGGGGTCACCGAAACCGACCGTCGCCTGATCGCCGAGGGCGGCCTCATGGTCATCGCCGAGCGCCTGCCGACCGATGATCCAAGCGTCGCCGGCGCACCGAACCCCCAGGGAGCCGCGTTGCCGACGGTGGCCCCCAGCACGCCCGAACTGCTCGATATCGATCGCATCTTCGCCGATGGTCCAGGCGCCCAAGGCGTCAAGAACCTCGTCGCGGCAATGCTCACGAACGACGTCGGCGCGCGTCCGTTCGTCAACAGAGACCTCGATCGTGTCTGGGCGTGGGGGCGCATCGACGGAGACACGTTTCTCACCATCGATGTCCCGCGAGACATCCTCGATCGCGAAGCCGATGCCCTCCGGAAAGACATCAACATCATCACGCGTGAGCGGTTGCGGACGACCGCGATGATCGCCCTGGGCGTGAGTGTCGTCGCGATCGCGCTCGGGTTGCTCGCGTCGCGCAGGCTTATCCGTCCGCTCCTCGAACTCAGAGGCGTTGCCGAACGAATCGCCGCTGGGGATTTCGAGGCGCGCGCCGAGGTCAGGACCGGCGACGAGATCGAGCGTCTCGGCCAGACGTTCAACGACATGGTGCCTCAGCTCGCCGACCGCATGCGGCTCCGCGAGTCGATCTCTGTCGCCCAGCAGGTCCAGCAGCACCTGCTCCCGAGTTGCCCTCCCGAGCTCCCGGGGCTCGAGGTCATCGCGAAGAGCATCTACTGCGATGAAACCGGAGGGGACTACTTCGATTTCGTGCCCCTCAACGGACACCGGCGAGCACGGACGGTGGTCGCCGTCGGTGACGTCACCGGACACGGCATCGCCGCGGCTCTCGTGATGGCCTCGGCCCGTGCCATCCTCCGCTCCCGCGCGGTTATCGATGAAGAGCTCTCCGAGGTCGCCGCGGCGATGAACGAACAGCTCTTCCTCGACAGCCTCGACGGGCGCTTCATGACCCTGTTCGTGCTCGAGATCGACCGCGAGAGCGGGGATCTCACGTGGGTCTCCGCCGGGCACGAACCTGGGATGCTCTATGACCCTGCGTCAGACCAGTTTGAAGATCTCAAGGGTCAAGACATTCCACTGGGTATTGAGAACCAGTGGACCTTCCGCTCGAACTCGAGATCGTCGTTGGTCGAGGGGCAGGTGCTGCTGCTCGGCACCGACGGGATCTGGGAGACCCGCGACGCATCCGGCGAGCTCTTTGGGAAGGACCGGCTCCGAGAGATCGTGCGCGACAACGCCGCGGCGCCGATGGAAATGCTCCAAGCCGAGATAGAGAAAGCACTTCAGTCACACAGAGCCGGGCGACCGCAGGAAGACGACGTGACGCTCGTTGTGCTCAGGGCGGTACGGAACGCACCAACTCGGGCTGACATCGGCTGAGAACCCAGAGGTCAAAAAAGAGAATCGCGGCCACCCCCGATAGGGGGCCGGCCGCGGTGGAGAAAAAAGGGAATGCTCATTCGCCAGCGGTCAGATCAGGTCTGACTTTCTTGGCCGGCGACGAGCTGGGCTCGTCTCACAGTTCAACTTGCCACGTACTCAGCGGAAATCGAGCCAACTCACCAAAACTTCCTCGAATTGTACGCGATCTCGATCATCAACGTGAACCTAGGCATTCTGCGAGGGCTGATTTTACGGAACTGTTGCAGTTCGGGGTCTTCTGGTCGCCGTGAGCACTGATCTCAAAGGGCAAAAGCGACCGAGTCGTCTGTCTTGACTACATTCACGTTGGAGGCCCTATGGACTCGCCCGACCCTGCGACATCCGAAACCGACGTCCTTGATGCGTTGCTCGACCGAGCCCTCGGAGGGGAGCGTTCCGCTCTCATCGAGCTTCTGGAACACCTGGGGCCGAGGGTTCGGGGGCGCATCGCGGCGCGAATCAGCCCCCACCATCGCGCGGCGGTCGATGAAGATGACGTGATGCAGGTCACCTATCTTGAAGCGGTCACACGGCTCGCGAGTTTCCGGGGCGGCGGCTCCAGCGGGTTCCTCGCGTGGTTGAGTCGCTTGGCTGAGAACAACCTCGTCGATGCGATTCGCATGATCGAAGCCGAAAAAAGACCGAATCCGAAGAAGCGCGTCCGCGGTGCCCGCGTTTCTCCGGATGCCGACTCGATGGTTGCGCTTATCGAACTCGTCGGTGTCACGTCGACCGCGCCGAGCGCGGCCGCGGCGCACGACGAGGTCAAGCGGGCCCTTGATGCGGTCTTGGCTCGGATGCCGCCTGATTACGCCCAGGTGATTCGCATGTACGACCTCCAGGGCCAGCCGGCGGCGGCGGTTGCGGCCGATATGGGTCGGAGCGAGGGGGCGGTGTACATGCTCCGAGCCCGGGCCCACGACCGCCTGCGCGACGAACTCCCGAGTGAGTCGAAATTCTTCTCTGTTGGGTAGCCCGGCCTCGCTTGACCGATTCTGTTGGCGTCCGACCTCCGCGCGTGAGTGGAGCAAGCAAGAACCGTTCACAACTCCGAAGCGCATCGACGTTTCGACGACGGTCACCCCATACAGGCGGCGAAGAGAACGGAGCAGGGCATGACCCCGAAGGATGGATCACAACGCGACACCGGGCAAAACACCGAAACCGGTGGGAGCCAAGGCGCCGATCGCGATCTTATCCTGGGAGCGCTCGAACAGGCCGACCGCATGGTGATGTCGTCGGTCTCGAACGGGATCGAAGACATCGGACCAGACGACCGCACGTCGGTCGACGGTCCACCGAGCCCGTCTAGCGCCCTGCCTGGCCTGAACGCCGCGGCGACCAGGGCGGCCAAGGCGGTTCGGAGCCGCGCCGTTGATCTACCGCCCGGGTTCTTTCCGGGGTACGACGTCATCCGGGAGATCCATCGCGGCGGTCAGGGCGTCGTGTTCGAGGGCACCGATCGGGCGTCGCAAGACAAGGTGGCGATCAAGCTCTTGCACGGCGGTGCGACATCCGAGGGCTCGGCGATTGCTCGCTTTGAACGCGAGGTCGCGGTCCTGCAGGATCTCGACGACGACGGGATCGTCCGCGTCCACGGCTCGGGGCGGACCGCCGACGGCGGCTTCTACTACGTCATGGACTACATCGCCGGCGAGCCGCTCGACGTCGTTGTTCGTCGACTGCGCACCGGATTGATGGAGGCCGAGCCGTGGGAGGCGACGCGGTCGAAGTTCACGCTGTTCGCGCGTTCGATGACCGGGCTTCGGTCCCGCGCTAAACGGCGCGCGCCCACGCTCGACGCCGCGGCTGACCCCGAGAGCGCGATCATCATGCGTTCGAAGATCGACGCCAGCACCGGCGCCAGCGCCGACGCGGATGCCGATGGGCCGACGCGGGTCGGTCAGCGTGTGGCGCCGTCGGCTTTGACGACGCGTGGGCGACGCTCGCGGACGTCGGTTGTTTCCGCGGCCGATCCCGAACTGCGTCGTCTGCTCGAACTGTTTGCCCAGGTCTGTGACTCGGTCGCGGCGGCCCACGTGCGAGGCGTGATCCACCGAGATCTCAAGCCGGCGAATATCCGGCTTGACTCGAGGGGTAACCCAATTCTTGTTGACTTCGGGCTGGCCAAGCTCGACGCCTCCGACGGCATCGAGCACACCCAGATGACGCAAACTGGGCAGTTCGTCGGCTCGATGCCCTGGGCAAGCCCCGAGCAGGCGGCGGGCGAGCACTCCTCGGTTGATGTTCGCTCCGACGTGTACAGCCTGGGCGTGATCCTCTACCAGTTCCTCACCGGTGGCCGGTTCCCCTACAAGGTTGTCGGTTCGGTCCGAGAGGTGCTCGACGCGATCCTCTATACCGAGCCGGCGCGGCCGAGCGATTGGGGACGCAAGGTCGCGGACGAACTCGAGACGATCGTTCTCAAGGCGCTGAGCAAGCCCCGCGATCGGCGGTACCAGTCGGCCGGCGAACTCGGTCGCGACGTTCGTCGGTACCTCGCCGGCGAGCCCATCGAGGCCAAGCGGGACAGCGCCTGGTACGTTCTCAGCAAGACGATTCAGAGGCACAAAGCACCGACCGGTATCGCGGCGACCGCGATCGCCGCGTCGGTGGCGTTTTCGGTGGTGCTCGGGCCGCTGTATCTTCGCGCGAACGCGGCCGAGGAGCTGGCGAGCCGCAACTTCACGAAGGCCGCGGAGAGCGAGGGCGACATCCGGGGTCTCGTCCGCGCGTTCTTGTACGAGATTCATCCCAAGGTCGAGGGTCTGACGGGCGCGACCGAGGCGCGTCAGGCGCTGCTGGAGACAGCGGTCGAGTATCTCGGCCATCTCCGCAACCGGATGATCGACAACGCCGCCTCGGGCGAGTTCGACACTGGCCTTATCGCCGATGTCGCCGCGGCTCACGACCAGGTCGGCGATTTGTACGGCAGTCCGTTTAACGCGAACACGGGCGAAACCGAAAGGGCGGGCGAGCATTACCGCGAAGCGCGTCGTCTTCGGGAAGTGCTGCTCGCGGCAAATCCCGACGATTCGGAAGTGCTCATCGGTCTCGGCACGAACAGTGAGAAGACGGCGCGTTGGTTCCAGCGCACGGGGCAGTTCGACGACGCAATCGGCGCGGCGCAGGACGCCGAGCGACGCTTCGAGCAGGCGCTCGCGATCGATCCGTCGTCCGAAGTTGCCCGAGGTGGTCTGGCGCGAGCGATCGACGCCCTGGCGGACCAACACCGGAGGTTGATCGCCTCGGCTCCGTCGGCGGAGGAGGCACGCGCGAACGGGCAGACGGCGATTAGCCTGTACGGAAAGGTCAACGATGTTGCGCGGGCGATGCTGCGCGATGGCATCGAGGACCCGGACGGTGACGCGTCGACGAATCCGCGGCGCATCCTCGCGACCGGGATGATGAATACCGGGCTCGCTCGACTGGCCGTCGCGAACAAGCTCTTTACCGTCGGTGAAGCACTCGAAGACGAGCAGATCGCTGAGACGATGCTGGTCGAGGCTCAAGCAGAACGAGACGATGCGATGGACCTCGCCCGCGATGCCCTCGCGCGAACCGAGGCGCTTTCGGCCGATCGGCCCGAGATTCACACCTACCAGCGAGACTTGATCGTTCACAACCTGACACTTGGACTCGCCCACGAGCGCCTCGCGAGGGCGTCGAAGGGTGATCGCAAAGCCAACGCAATCCAGGTGGCCGAAGCGTGCTACTCGGTCGGGCTTTCAATCGCCGAGGCCCACGCTCTCGATGTTTCCGACCTTGAGGCACAACGCGACGTTGGCATGTTGCTGGGGCGTCTCACGGCTCTTTACACGATCGCGGGGGAGCTCGACATCGCCGCGGAAGCTGGGACTCGATCTGTCGAGATCCGTGCTCGAATCGCTCGAAGCGACCCGATCGTGCGTCACGAGCGTGACGTCGCGGTCGGGGAGTTTCGGATGGGCAAGCTCGCCGAAAGCCGCGCGAAACAGGCCGAGGCGCCTACTGACCTCTGGGAAGAGGCGGTCGCTTGGTATCAGCGTTCGCTTGAACGGTTTATCGGCCTCGCGGACCAAGGTATCCCTACAAACAACGAAATCTCGGAACTCGAAGGGTTGATCGCGAAAGTCGAAGGCCAACTCGCGAAAGCGCGGTGACACTTAGAGGGATTGTGCGGGCAACCGGTGTGAAACTAGGTTGCTGCGCACGATTCTCCCATTGAATGCACCCTGCACAAGGGGTACGTTCATGCAGATGGGGAGCATGTCACCGTGCCGTACGTTCGGCGCTGGATGGGGCTGCTGCGGGAGCACCCCCGGGGAAATTGGGGTATCCCAGACCCGGACGCGCCAGAGGCCGCCGACGAGGTATCGAAGCGTGAAAATGAAGACCTTCTACGACAACCCTGCGCCGCACGCCGGGCTTGCCTTGGCCATCGTTCTCGCCTCGGGCGCGGCGGTCGCTTCGGACCCCATCGCATCCGAATGGATCGAGCCGGTCTCGGGCGGTTGGACCGACGCCGCGAATTGGTCGGGCGGTGTTCCTTCCGATGGCGATGGGATCAAGTTCTTGGCCGAGATCTCGGTTGAAGGCGTCTATACGGTGGATGTCGACGCGGACATCCTGGTGACTGAGTTGCTGTTCTCCGCGACGGGGGCGACGGTGGACGCGGGTCACCGATCGCTTGAGGTTGCCGGGAGTACAACGATCGGTGCCGGCCGACTGACCGGTGGTTCCGGCAGCGCCTTCCGGTTCGGCACTTCCGGACTGGGCCGATTGACCTCGTCCAACCTCGTCGAACTGCAGGGCACGCGTGTCGATCATGTCGACCTGGTCGAGATCCGTGGCTCGGCTCTGATCGAGGAGGCAACGTTCACCGATGTCGGCCGCATCGAGTTTGGTTCGTCGGCGACGCTGAACAACGTCACCGTCTCTGGGAACGACCACGAAATGACGTTGGTCACGACGTCTTCGGACGATTCGGCGAGCTTCACCGACACCGGGTTTAGCGACACGATACTTCGCCTGAACGGCAACGACTCGTTGAACGTCACCGTCGCGTCATCGATCGACGATACGTGCATCGACGTCGGGTTCGGCGCGACGGTGAGCGCGAACGGGCTCGGCGGCGGGTTGAACTTCACCGGCATGAGCGAGATCAACGTCACCGGGGGCGGTACGTTCAACGTCCAAGGGCAGAGCTCAACCAACACCGGCGACAACAACCAGAACATCAGCGTCGCCGAGGGCGGCACGTTCCGAGTGCTGGGCGGCAACACACAGCAGTTCGTCGGCCTGACTTTCAACAACTCGGGCTTGGTCGAAGCGGCCGAGGGGGCCACGCTCGCGACCGATGGACTCAACATCGTCGAAGGCCGCCTTGAGGGTGGCGATTTCGCGGTGCGTGCAAACTCGTCGATCGACATCGGTGAGGTCGAGGTCTTCGACCTCGCTGCCGGCGTCACGCTCGACGGATTCAACTCGAATTTCGACGGGCTCTCTGTCCTTGAGACGGTCTCCGAGGGCGGCCGGTTGTCGCTCGAGGGGAGCCGCGACTTTGCCACCGCGACGAATTTCGACGTTGCCAATGGTGCTCGGCTTGAGGTCGGGGCCGGATCGGCGTTCGAAGTCGGCGGCGCCCTGACCAGCGTCGTGGAGGGCGTGCTCGAGCGAGGCACCTTCGTCATCGGCGGCACTGTTCGCGCGACCAACCTTGAAACGATCAACCGTGTCGAGGGCGACCTAACGGTGACCGGATCCGGGACGCTCGCGAGCGACGTCGGTGAGGACGCCCTGCAGGGCCTGAACAGCATCGGCGACACCGGTTCGGTCAGTGCGCTCGATGGCCGCGACATTGTCGTCCAGAGCCTCACGAACGAGGGCACGCTCCGCGTCGGGAACGGCGACGGCCTTGGCCGCACCGACGGGCCCGGCCCGGGCACCGAGGTCCGTGTCATGGGCGATTACGTGCAGGCCGAGGGCAGCACGCTGGTCATCCAACTGGGCGACGGCGCGTTCGGCGCGTTGACCGTCGACGGCGACTTTTTCTTCGGCTCGACCGACGAGCCAACGGTCGGGGGCGCCTTCGTCTTGGAGATTGTCGGTGACGTCGACTTCGGTGACTCGTTCAGCGTGATCACCGCGTCGAACTTCTTCGGAGAGTTCGCGTCGACCGAGGCGGTCGACGCGGCGACCGGTGAGACCATCGATATCGATCTCGTGATCGAAAACGGCTCGCTCGTCGTGACGGTTGTCCCCGCTCCGCCGGCGTTCACGGCGATCTTGGGCCTGGCTGTCCTCGGGCGCCGCCGTCGCTGAAGGCCTTAAGCGTCTTCGCTGAACGTGTAGCGCCGGATTGGCTCCGGCGAGGGTTCCGCGAGCGAGTGCGCGGCCGGTAGCCGCTACGGAGCGATCAAACCTGCTCTTAGAGGGGCGTGATCTTCCCGCTCACGATGCGGAGCACCCGCCACGAGCCGACGCGGCTCTCGGCGCCGGTGACGGTGATCGGATCGCCGATGAAGGGCAGCACCTCGTCGAGTCTTTCCCCGGTGAGGCCCCGCCCTTCCTGATCGACCAGGAGGTGGTACCGGGCATCGCCTTCGGGTGAGACGCTGTAGACGATCGGGGGTATTCCTCCCTGGACGCAGAGTGTGGCGCACGCCTTGTGCCCCCGTCCCCGTCCGGGCTTCATCGCGCCCATGTAGCACTTCGCGTCGACGATCTCACCGCTGAGGGTCATCGATTCGACACCCTTGAGTTCGGTTGCCTCCGGCGCGACGTCGACGGGAACCTCGGCGGGCCTGATCACTTCTTCGATCGGGCGAGAGAGATCGACTTCGAGCATGCGCCGTCCGTCCCGCTCGATGGGGACCCCGGTGACGACAACGTCGGCGCCATCCAGCCAGACGCGGTCGTCGGTATCGAACGATGAGGCGACGCCGAACTTGCCGATCTGGACGAGCAGGTGAGAACTGACCGAGCCGTCGGGCGTCGGCTCGTGCACCATCGGGTAGGGAGATGCGCTGTACACGCCCGTGACCTCGACCGTTTCGGTCGCCCAGAACCCGTTGCCCCAGGGCTCCTGCCATTCCTGACCCGAGGTCGCGAGCCCCATCGCACCGATGACCATGGCGCCGAGCGCGAGCGGGACGGCGACCGCGAGAAACAACGCGTGTCGTCTCGGGACACCGAGGTATCCGACGTAGAGGTGACGCTGGACCTCTGAGGGCTCATCCATTGCGGGGCTCCTCTTCCTCTGCCGCTTCGTCGGTGTCGGCGAAGGCTTCGGGCGGTGGGGGCATGTCGACCGCGGTTTCGTCTTCGCTGGGGTCTTCGTCGAGCCCGAGTTCGGTGTCGAGGTCGGGCCTCGCCGATCGCCTGGCGACCGGTTCGAAGAGCGACTCATCATCAGGCGTTGCGTCGTAAACCGCTGGTTCGACGGGCGTACCTTCGGGCTGCGGGCGTGGGTCGAGCAGCACGTCACGCCCCTCGACGCGCACGCGGTACGTCGCGATCTGCTCGGTGAACGGAGGCGGGCTCCTGCCGTTGCCGGGGTCGTACTGGTAGCCGTGCCAGGGGCACGTGATACAGCCGTCGACGACCTCGCCTTCCCCGAGCGGGCCACCCTGGTGGGCGCAAACATTGGTCACGGCCGAGAGACGACCGTTGTACCGGAAGATCGCGACGCGCTCTTGTCCTCGGATGCACACCACCTTGGCGCGGCGCTCCGGGATCTGATCGACGCTGCCCACGCGGAGCCAGGGTGTCGCGTCGTCGACGTGAGCCCCGGATCCGAGGACCGTCGGGTCGTTGCCGGTCGGGTCGATCCCCGCCGAGTCTTTGGCAAGCTCTCGGATACCCGACGCGGCGTGCAACGCACCGACGATGACGACGCCGATGGTCACCGCGATGAACCCGGTCATGGTCCCGTCGCGCAGCGACCCGAGCGTCACGTGACCCGCGAGCAACGCATAGGCCGCGTACACGCTCATGTGCAGCGCTTTCCACACTGTAGGTGAGAGCTGGGCGAGCCAGAAATCGTGGCTCGTCGCGGCCATCGCGAACATGATGAGCAACGCCCCGAAGCCGAGCAGCTCGAACGGGAACGCTTCGACGCTGGTGAACGAGCGGTGCGCGAAGAGCACGGCCGTGAACGGGTCGGTCGACCCGAAGCCTCCGTAGTAGCCCAGGACAAGGATTGCGTGAGCGAGCGCGACGAAGAACGTCGCGACGCCCAGGTGTCGTCGGTTGTAGAGCAAGGGCGAGAACAGGTCGCTGAGTCTCGCGAGAGGGCCGATGCACAGAATGACGTGCAGGAGCACGAAGGCGGTCGTTCCGAGCGCCCGGATGAGCAGGGCCGCGCCTTCGGGCTCCTCGCCGTTCGCGAACACGAGCGATGCCCCGACGAACCCGCCGATGCCCAGCACAATGCCCGAGACGACGGCCGCGTCGTAGATTTTCTTGTGGCGGTTCCAGGAGACCCAGCGATACTGGTTCGTCACGGACTTTCCCCCGCGGGCTCTAGCGTATTGGGATCGGGTTCGGCGCCGAGCGTGTCGATGACCACCGGCCTTGAGAGCGCCGCCCAGATCACAAGGACGAGAAGCGCCGGGGCCAACAAGGGCCAGAGGGTGCCGTGGATGCGGCGCTGGCTGGCCTTCATCGGGCGGTCTCCGGGTCATCTCCGACTGATGGGCTCGGCGAGGGGGTCGCTGTAGCTGCGGTCGCCGCGGTTGCTTCGGCCAGACCGTCGTCAGTCGGCAGTTCCAGCGTGTGTCCGCCGTGGCGGGCGGTCATCCAGCGACGCAGAAGCAAAGGCCAGAACAGCGCCGCGCCGGGGGCGATCAGGATTCGAAAGGCCGGGCCGGTGCCGGACGCGGCTTGGTCGATCCGTTGCACCCCGCGCGTGACGAAAACGGCGGCAAAGACCGCTCCGATCGCCATATAGCCGCCAAACGTGAACAACACCCACCGAAGCGCTTCGAGCACACCTATCTCCGACCGAGTGGCGAGACGACCCGTCATAAGGAGACTACCTCATGCCGAGCAGCCGGGCACAACCGGCATTCTCCCGGGTGTGTTCCCGTAGGAAGATCGAATCGGCCCAAAAAGTGAGCTTTCACTAACTTGCAGATCTCGATCCTGAAACTGGGGAAGGAGCAGGCTCGCAAAGCTGTCGAGTCGCTCGGCATGGTGTGACTCTGTCATGGTGGTCGCGCTCACCTCGCATGATCGATCGCCAACCGGACGTTTCCACTTTCGCCCCGTCGACGCCTGCGTTCGCACCCTGGGACCCTGGGCTCGAACTCCAGGTCAGGGTGCTCGATCGGGTGCGATCGGCGGCTCTTGATGGCAGGATCGCATCGGCGGGCGACGCCTTCGCCGACGAGGGCTCGCGGTTTGTCGAAGCGCTCAACGCGGCCGCCGAGAACCCTGCCAAGATCATGGGTCGGGTTCACGACGCGTTGCTCGAAGAGAGCGACGAACCCGACGGTGGCTTCCGAGCCGCGGCGAGGGTGCTCGTCGCATGGCGCGAAGCCGGCGGGGTTCGCACGAATGAGCCCGGGGCCTCGATGCTCGGGTCGCTCTGCGAAACGGCGAGGGGATATCTCGAGGCCGCTTCGCACCTCGAGCAGCTCCGTTGCATCCGGGCGTCGTGGGCGTCCGATGCGCCGCACGACGACATTTAGGCTTCCCCCGCGAGTGTCGGGCTGGAGGCCGCTACGGAGCGATCAAACCTGTGCTAGGCGATGGCGGTCGTCGGCGCCGGGTGCTCCGGGGGGTCGCCTCGGAGGACTCGATCGACGTCTCTGACGACCCAGCTCATGTTCGTCTTGGCGAACTCGGTGGCGGCGGCGATGTGTGGTGCGAGGTGGACGTTCTGAATGTCCAGGAGCGGGTGGGTCGGGCCGAAAGGCTCGGGATCGTGAACGTCGAGCATCGCCAGAGCCGACGGGTGGGCGACGAAGAACTCGGCGCACGCGACGGGATCGACGATCAGCCCGCGGGCGCAGTTCAGAAACACAACATCGCTCTTCATGCGTCCGAAGGCGTCAACGTCGACGAGTCCTCGATTGGTGGGGCGGTCGTCGACGTGCACCGTCACGATGTCGGACTGTTTGAGGAGCACCTCTCGCGTGACCGGAGTGGCGCCGTGGCGGTGGTCTTCATCGACGTCAACCACGTCGTGGTAGATCGTCTCCACGTCGAACGCCCTCGCGGCGCGGGCGACCAGCTTGCCGATGCGTCCGAATCCCCAGATCCCCAGGACACACTCGCGGAGTTGCCTTCTTGCGATGAGTTCGCCCCGGGTTTGCTCCCACTGGGTTTGGTCGAGGCTCCGGTCGAGGAACACGCGGGGGCGGAGCGCGTCGAACAGCAGCGCGAACACGTACTCCGCGACCGCCGTGCTGTTGGCCCCGGGGGCGTGCACAACCTCGACGCCTCTATCGCGGCAGGCCTTCACGTCGATGTTGTCGAGCGCGACGCCGGCTCGGGCGACGACCTTGAGGTTCGGCAAGCGATCGAGCAGCATGGCGTCGACGGTCGTGTAGGTGCGCACGATCAATGCGTTGCATTCTGAGGCGAGGTCATCGAACTCGCGCGACCCGACCGGGGCTTTCACGACCGAGCACCGCTGGCCGAGCCAGGCCAGCGGTTCATCGGACAGGGCTTCGGTGACGATGGCGATGGACATCTGACCAGTATTGGCCTCGAACGCAAGCGGGGGGCGTTACGCGTCGGTCTCCGGGCCGAACGCTTCTTCGGCGAGGTCGATGGCGCGGCCCAGGGCGCCGGCTTTGTTGACGGTTTCCTCGAACTCGGGGCCGGCTTTGCTGTCGGCCACGATCCCCCCGGCCGCTTGGACGTAATACACCCACTCGCTCGCCCCGGCCGACCACGCGTCGGTTGGCACCACGATGGTGCGAAGGGCGAGCGCGATGTCCATCTGGCCATCGAGACCGACGTACCCCATGCCGCCTCCGTACGGGCCGCGGCGGACAGGCTCGAGTTCGTCGATGATCTGCATCGCGCGGATCTTGGGGGCGCCGGAGATCGTCCCGACAGGGAGGGCGGCCCGGAGAGCGTCCCACGCGTCAAGGTCGTCGCGCAGCGCTCCGGTGACGGTGCTCGAGATGTGCATGACGTGGCTGTAACGCTCGATGGTCATGACATCGCTCAGCCTGATCGAGCCGGGTCTCGCGACCTTCCCCACGTCGTTCCGGCCCAGGTCGACCAGCATGACATGCTCGGCGCATTCCTTGGGGTCGGAAAGCAAGTCTCGTTCGAGCGCCGCGTCTTCGTCGGTGGTTCGTCCCCGCGGACGCGTGCCGGCGAGCGGTCGGTTGGTGACGATCGACTCCCCGTTGGCGTTGCGTTCGACGCGGCAGAGGATCTCGGGGCTCGAGGCGACCAGGATGCAGGGCCCGGCCTGCATGTAGACCATGTAAGGGCTCGGGTTCACGGCGCGGAGGGCCCGGTAGACATCGAAGGGATCGGCGATCGAGCGCCGCTCGAATCGCTGGCCCACGACCACCTGGAAGATATCGCCGGCGCGGATGTATTCCTGTGCCTTCTCGACCATCTCCTCGTGCTCGCGGCGCGTCATGTTGCTCGGAAGCGTGCGCGGCGGCGGGTGGGCCCCGACGCGTCCGGCGGGCAGGGGCTTGCTGTGGCGTTCGATTTCCTCGGCCCGCTCATCGAGCGTGCGGATCGTCTGTTCGTAGATCGCCTCGGGATCGTCGTTCGGTCCGACGAGCGCGAGCTGGACGAGGTACACGAGCTTCTCTGCGTGGTCGAATACGCAGACCCCGTCGTACAGTCCGAAGTGCAAATCGGGCAGCTTGCGGTCGTCTTCGGGGGCGTGCATCCGGTGGAGCTTCTCGGGCTCGGCGTACCGGACCGAGTCGTAACTCGCGTACCCGAACCAGCCGCCCCAGACACACTCGGGCAGCATGCCCCGATTGACCGAGACGGACGGCTCGACGAGCCGGATCGAGTCTGCGAGGCGTCGGAGCGTCTCAATCGGGTCGTTCGATCGATCGGTCGTCGCACGCACCATCTGCTTGGTGTGGTCGCGGACGGTGACGGTGTTGCCAAAGGCGACGACCTCGAGGCGTGGGCGAGACCCCAAGATCGAGTACCGCGCTTGCCTCTGCGAGCCCTCGACCGACTCAAGCAGAAACGAGGGCGCCGTTCGTTCATCGGGCGCGACGAGCCTTCGGTACGCGAGGACCGGCGTGAGCTGGTCGCTGAGGACCCGGATGCAGACCGGGATGGCGACGGTCTGGTCACCCTCACGCTCAGCGCTCACAACGGCAAGGAACTCGTCTCGGGAGAGGCTGGGCATAGAGGGCGAGTGTAGATCGGTCGCTCGGTCAGGTACGCTTGGGGCATGACCCGGGTCTCACTCGTCTGCTCGATCGTTTTGGGGGTTGTTCTCGGACTGTCCCCTGTTTCGCGCGCTCAGTCGCCTTCCCCCCAGACTTCGGAGACCGCTTCGGCGGCCGCCGCGTTGCTCCGCGAGGCGGAGAACCGCAACCCGGCGCAACGGCTGGGTCTTCGTGCGGCGGTCTTTCGTGGGACGCAGCGCGTGGTGCCGACGGTGGTGATCACCCCGTCCGACGTGCTCGCGATGGAGGTGCTCGCGAACTGGCAGGGCCGCCTGAAGTTCCCGGTGCTCATTGACGACGGGTCACCGGCGGCGGCGGAGAACATCGGACGGTTCGTCCGGGCGTTCGATCCCGAGACGGTTGTCCGGTGGTCATCGGACGTGCCGGAGATCCCGCGCGATCGGGTGGAACGCCGGCGCCGGCTGCTGACCGCTTGGAACAGGGGTGTCGGGGTGGCGGATCCGACCCCCGACGCGAAGCCAGCGGTCGACCGGCTCCGAGAGCTGGGGCTGGGGATCAACGGAGCCGTGGTGGTCGATACGACCGACGACGCGTGGATCTCGGGGTTGGCGCTCGCGATCGGTCGGTTGCAAGTGCTGGTGTTCGCCGAGTCTTCGGGGCGTGTCGGCACTATGGGCTCGGCGGCGTCGGCAGAGCAGCTCCATTCCGCGATCACGGCCCAGCTCGACGGGCTCGGGCTCAAATGGGATGAGCTGGGCGACGAGGTCGATGCGCTCACCATCGCGATGAACATGTTCACGAAGGTCGACGACGCTGGGTATCGCGGCGACGACACCCAGACATCGATTACCGACCGCTTGCCCAGGCGGTCTCCGCCGACGGGCGATCGCTGGGCCTGGGCGGGCATGATGCACGGCAGCGCGACCGAGTCGCTCTACCGGGCGATGTGCGGTCTGTTCTTGCCGACCGAGGACGGCTGGCTCTTCGACGGCTACGGGGGGGGGCAGCCCTGGGAGCTGTTTGACCTTACAGCTGCTGCGCGGAATCTCCAGGCGGTTGGGATGACGACTGTCCTGCACGATTTTCCCGCGAACAACGGGGACGCGTGGCGTCGCGCCGTCGCCCGGGGGATCCGGTCTGACTTTGTGCTAATCAACTCGAAGGGTCTCGTCGGCCGGTTCGATCTGGTCGGCGACCAGGTCTTCGCCGGCGAAGCCCCGGTGCTCCACCGTCCGGCGTTCGGCGTGATGGTGCACTCTTGGTCGGCGAGCCGGCCCGACCGGACGAGTTCGGTTGCCGGGCGTTGGTTCGCGCAGGGGGCCTACGGCTGGTACGGAAGCGTGCAGGAGCCGCTCTTGGCCGCGTTTGTCCCGAGCCCGACGGTGGCGCAGCGGATCGCCGGCGGTTTCCCGTTCGCGGCGGCGGTCTCCCATGCGAACGCGCCGGCGTGGAAACTGCTGTATCTCGGGGATCCACTCGTGGTTGCCGGGTTGTCTGCCAACGTCGGGGAGCGTTTGCCCGATCCTCTGACGATCACAGGCTCAACCTTGGTTGAGGACGAGATGCGCACGGCGGCGGGGGAACGCCGCTTCGCTGACGCGATTCGTGCGCTTGTCGTGCTCGGGCGCGACGGCGACGCCTCAAGGCTGGCGCGAGGGGTCTTGCAGAGCCGGCCCGAGTCGTTTGGGAGCTCCGAAGCGGAGGTGTCGGTGCTCGCGTTGTTCCGCGACGGCCAGTACAAGGCGGTCTTCGAAGCGTTCGCCAAGCTCGATCGCGACGCACGTCGTCGGAACGTGACGCTGGGCGACGCGCTGTGGCACTCGGCCAGGGCGCTAAGGCCGACGGACACTGATGAAGAGATGATCGACCTGCTCGCCGCGAACCTTCGGCGAGGCCAGATCACCTACGACGCGTTGGAGATCGGCAAGATCATCAAGATGAAGTCGGGGTCGGTCGAGGCGGGGCGGTACCTCACCTCGCTCGCCGGGACGCTGCCCGATGGCCGTGCGGAGCAGACGATCCGCCGATACGCGGGCGAATACCTCGAAGGGAAGCGCTGAGTTCGTTAGGCCGAGTCGCCCTGGCGTTCGATCGCGGCGCCGAGCTGCGCGAGCTGTGTTTCCATGTTCTCGTAGCCGCGATCCAGGTGGTAGACCCGGTTCACGGTCGTGGTTCCCTGGGCTGCGAGACCGGCGAGGACCAGCCCGGCCGACGCTCGAAGGTCCGAGGCCATCACCGGGGCTCCCTTCAGCGTGCGCACACCGGTGACGACCACAGTGGCCCCTTGGCGGACCATGTTCGCGCCCATTCGTGTGAGCTCTGCGACGTGCAAGAACCGTTCAGGGAAGATTTTTTCGGTGATCACACTGTTCCCGTCGGCGAGGCAGAGAAGGGCCATCAGTTGGGCCTGGCAGTCGGTCGGATAGCCAGGGAAGGGCTGGGTGGTGACCGATACCGGGCGGAGCACGCGGTCGCTTGTCACGCGGCACCGGGCGCGGAGCGGGTCTGACGCGTCGAGCTGTTCCACCCGGACGCCGACGGCACCGAGCCGATCGGTCACCGCGAGCAACACGTCGAGCGGGCAGTTCTCGAGCTCGACGTTCCCGTTGGTGATCGCCGCGGCGCACATGTACGTCGCCGCCTCGATCCGATCGGGCATGACCTGGTGTGACGCACCGGAGAGCGACTCAACGCCTCGGATCGTCAGGCGGGGGGACCCGGCGCCCTCGATCTTTGCGCCCATCGCGTTGAGCAGCCGCGCGAGGTCGACGATCTCGGGTTCGCACGCCGCGGATTCGATGACGGTCGTGCCTTCGGCCAGCGTCGCGGCCGACATCACGTTGGCGGTCCCGAGGACCGTTGATCCGAAGGCCCCTCCGAGAAAGACGGTGGCGCCCTTGAGCCGTCCGCGCCCGCCGTTGGGTGCGGTTGCGGTGATGTCGCCGGCGTCGAGCTCTACGGTGGCGCCGAGAGCCTCGAGCCCCCGCAGGTGCAGGTCGATGGGGCGTTCGCCGATCGCGCAACCCCCGGGCATCGAGACCTTGGCCTGTCCCCGCCTCGCGAGGAGAGGCCCGAGAACACAGACGCTCGCTCGCATCGTGCGCACGATGTCGTATCGCGCGTGCGAGTTCGAGGTGTCGGTGGGACGAAGGCGGTACGTGCGTTCTTCGCCGGGCGAGGTCGCTTCGTCGGTGGCAGCTTCGACCCCGAGCTCGTCGAGCAGCCGGGCCATGTTGCTGATGTCCGCGAGGTTTGGAATGCCCGCGAGCGTGACCTCGGCACCGTCAGAGAGAATCGACGCGGCCATCAGCGGCAGCGAGGCGTTCTTCGATCCGTTGATCCGCACGCGCCCTTCGAGCCGCCGGCCGCCCTCGATCACAAACTTGTCCATCGGTCCCTCCGGGGTCATGCCAGGCGCACGATCACGATCCGACATTGTCGCATGGAGGGGATCGGCTGGTCGATACCGTTCAGAACAAGATCAGTTCTCGGGCGGTTCGGGGGAGCGTTGTCCGGCGGGCACGCTCGAGGCTCGGCCGCTCGGAGCGAACCGGGATTGGCCTGGGGCCCATCCCGAGCGATGCGTCGCGGCGGTGGGACTCGGGGAGCGACCTGGGCGACAGCGTCGCGTGGTAGCGGCTCACGGAGGGGTTCTCGAAGACGAGAGCGGAGGTAGGGCTGTGGTCATCGGCAACGAGCAGCCCTTCGGCCGGTCTCGCGGCGGGTCCCCGGAGTGTTGGGGCACACCCGGCAAAGAGGAGGCTCAGGAGCACGATCGAGATGGAGCGGGCGGAACGCATCGCTTGTCTTGGGCAAGAGGCGGGCCACCCGCGTTCCCGCTGCGAGAGGGCGGTCCGAGAGGGACCAATGTTGCGTGGACGCCACACGGAGGCGTCGTCAGAGATATACAAACGAATTACATACAAATTGACTGCCGGAGTCGCGCCGTGGTCGCCCAGCGGTACGTCGGTCGAGGCGATCTCACGCATCGCCAAAGACAAACGCTGGAGAGCCCCGTCGGGTGTACTACGCGACGGCCGGGGATCGATCGAGCGACTTCGAGGCGGTTGGATATCGCAACCGCGTGGGTGATGCGATGTCGCTGGGACTCGCGCACGTGGGGTTTGGTGGACCGACGACGAACTGGACCGACCCGAGTGCGCTCTCGATCGAATCGGCACCGGGACGGGCGGGCATCGATAGGTTGTTTCGAGGTCCGATTTGGTGAGACACGAAGCGGTGGGAACATTCCTGCGGTTTGGTGAGTCATCCCAGGCGTTCGGGCCGAACCCAGCGGTGCACGGCTCTACGCTTGGGTGCCGGGGTCGCGAGGGGATTCGGGTCAAGGTCGTACGGAAAAGCAGAATTGGCAACACAGCGCTACATCGTGCTTGGAGGGTTGATCGCCGGCTGTGCGATCCTTGGTGTTGGTGCGCTGGTCTTCGCTCAGTCGCCTCTCACCGGTTCGTCTTCGTCTTCGATCGAGGAGAACGAGGGCATCGTGATCCCGGTGGAGGCGGGCCCTGTGGAGAGGGGGCTGATCGAGTTGAGGCGGACGTTCAGCGCGTCGCTCGAGGCGTCGGCGAGCGTCGTCGTCGCGTCGCGCGTGCCCGGGCGTGTGCGTGAGGTGCGTTTCGATATCGGTGATCGGGTCGAACGCGACCAGGTGCTGGCGACGCTCGACGAGAGCGAGTTCCGCCAACTCGTGCTCCAGGAAGAAGCAGAGGTTGCGCTCGCCAAGGCGAGGCTGGCTGAGGCCAAGACAAACGAGCAGATCTCGCGGCGTGATTTCGAGCGGATTGAGCAGCTCTACGAATCGGGCGACGAGCCCAAGGCGGCGCTCGACCAAGCAGAGGCGGAGCGCTTCGGTGCGGAGGCTTCGGTGGCCGTGGCGAACGCTCAGGTCGCCGGCGCCGAAGCGGCGCTCTCTGCGGCTCGAATCCGCCTTGCCAACGCGACGGTGCGTGCGGAGTGGCGCGCGGGTGACCCGACGCGCCTTGTCGCCGAGCGGTTCATCGAAGAGGGGGACACCGTTTCGACCGGTGACGACGTCGCGACGGTGGTCGAGATCGACCCGATCGAAGCGGCGATGTTCGTCGCTGAGGTCGACTACGCGAGGCTCGGCGCCGGGCAGGTGATCACGATCCGGACCGACGCGTACCCGGGACGCGAGTGGGAGGGCGTGATCGCCCGTGTTTCGCCGGTGTTCCGTGAGGGGTCGAGGCAGGCGCGCGTCGAGGCAGAGGTCGCGAACCCGACGGGCGAGCTCAAGCCCGGGATGTTCGCGAGGGTGACGGTTGTGCTCGAGCGAGAAGAAGACGCAGTAAGTGTTCCGACCGAGGCGCTGGTCAAGCGTGGGGGTACAGACGGCGTGTTCGTCGTCGATTCAGGCACCGTTGCGTTCGCCCCGGTGCAGACGGGGATCTCGAACACCGGCTGGACGCAGATCTTGGGCCCTTCGGTCGAGAGCGGGCAGATCAAGGGTCGCGTTGTCACGCTCGGCCACCAACTCGTGTCCGAGGGGGCTCGGGTCTCGGTGGTGGGCGATCCGATCGACGGAGTGGTCGAAGGTTCCGGCGAGTGAATCTGCCGCGTGCGAGTGTTCAGCGGCCGGTGTTCACCACCATGGTGGTGCTGATCGCGGTCACGCTGGGCTTGGTTTCGCTGGACCGGTTGCGCATCGATCTCCTGCCCGAGGTCGAGATGCCGACTGTGAATGTCTCTACCGAGTACGACGGCGCCGCGCCGGACGTCATGGAGAGTCTGGTCACCCAGATCCTCGAAGAGATCCTGGCGACGGTCCCGGGCGTCGAGGAGATGACGTCGACGTCCGAAGAGGGCGAGACCCGGGTGCGGATGACCTTCGGGTGGGGCACCAACGTCGACACGGCGGTCACCGAGATCCGCGCGAAGCTTGAAGACGAGCTCGAAGAGCTGCCAGAGGGCGTGCTCCGGCCTCGCGTCCGCAACTTCGACGTCAACAGCTTCCCGGTCGTGTTGCTCGGCATTTCGAGTTCGCTCGACCCCGTCGAGCTGACAACGGTCATCGAGGAACAGATCCGCTACCGCTTCGCCCGGATCCCGGGCGTCGCTCAGGTCGACCTCTGGGGAGGGTACAACCGCGAGGTCCGGGTGGAACTCGACCCGGCTCGCCTCCGGGCGTTGTCGCTTCCTCTCGATACGGTCCTCGAAGCGCTGCGCAACGCCAACGTCGATGCCCCGACGGGCGAGATCGAGTCGGGGCGCTACGAGCTGACGCTCCGGGCGCCGGCCGAGTTCGGGTCGATCGACGAGATCAAGCGGACGGTGATCACGGTCCGCAACGGCGGCCCGATCATCCTCGATCAGATCGCGACGGTCGAAGATACGTACGAGCGGCTGACGCGCCGCGTGCGCATCAACGGTCAGCCGGGCGTCCGGGCCGCGGTGCGCAAGCAAGCGGACGCGAACACCGTCGAGGTGAGCAAGGCGATCGCGGCAGAGATCGAGCGGGTGAACCACGATTTCCGGCAGCTCGATGTCGTCGCGGTCCTCAGCCAGGGCAACTTCATTGAGCGGTCGATCAAGAACGTCGCGACGTCGGTCGTGTACGGCGGTGGGCTCGCGGTTCTCGTGCTGCTGGCGTTCCTGCGCGACCTTCGGAGCACTTCGACCATCGCGCTGTCGATCCCGGTGTCGCTGGTCGCGACGATCTCGCTGGTGTACCTGGGCGGGTTCACGCTCAACCTGATGACGCTGGGCGGGCTGGCTCTGGGTGTGGGCATGATGGTCGACAACTCGATCGTCGTGCTCGAGAACATCTTTCGCAAGCACAAAGAAGACCACCTGAGTCCGGCCGATGCCGCTGTAAAGGGCGCCAGCGAGGTCGCCGGCGCGATCGTGGCCAGCACGCTGACGACGCTGGTGGTGTTCCTTCCGGTTGTGTTCGTCCAGGGCGTGAGCGGGGTGCTCTTCCGCGAGTTGGCGATGGTGATCGTGTTCTCGCTGGTCTGTTCGTTGCTCGTGTCGCTGAGCGTCGTGCCGATGCTCGCGTCGAAGCTGCTCAAGCGCAAGGAGTCGCACGCGAGCCCGAGCGAAGTTGAGGAGACCTCGGAAGAGAACTGGTTCACACGCGCGCTCGATCGGGGCCTGCGCTTCCGCATCGCGACGGTGCTCGGAACGCTCGCGGTTCTGGGAGGGAGTCTCTCGCTCGTCCCCAACCTGGGCGCTGAGTTCTTGCCGCCCAGCGACGAGGGCGAGGTCCGGATCCGAGGCGAGATGGAGGTCGGCACGAGGCTCGACATCATCGATCGCCAGATCCGTACCGTTGAGGAGATCGTGCTCGAAGCGGTGCCCGAACGCACAGCCTGGGTCACGACCGCTGGCGAAGAGGCCGAGGGCGATATCCGCTTGTCGCTCGTGCCAGCCGCTGAGCGGACGAGATCGAACTCCGAGATCGCCCAAGACCTGCGGAACCGGCTCGAGAACAAGATCCCCGGGATGGAGATTCGCACGAGGGCGCCGCAAGGGCAGTTTGTGCTCGAGCGGATCTTGGGGGGCGACGAGGGCCTTGGCATCGAGATCCGAGGCTTCGACCTCGACACCCTCGCCTTGCTCTCGGGCCGTGTCGCTGAGGCGGTGGAGCAAGTCGAGGGCGTGAGCGACGTCGATGTCGATCGCGACGAAGGGACGCCCCAGGCAAGGCTGCAGATCGATCGTGCGAAAGCCGCGGACCTGGGGATCACGGCGCGGGACATCGTGCGCGTCCTTGAGACCTCGATCGCCGGATCGAGGGCCGGCGATTTTCGGCCCGAGGGCAACGCGTACCGGATCTTGGTGCAGCTCCGGGACGCGAGGGGTCTCGAACTCGACGAAGTGCTCGATCTGACGATCAGTTCTGCTTCGGGTGAGCAGGTGGCGCTCCGCAACTTGGTCTCCGTGACCCCCGGGCGTGGGCCGACCGAGATCCGGCGCAAGAACCAGCAGCGGCTGGTCACCGTCACGGCCAACGTCGCCGGTCGCGACCTGGCCTCGGTCGCGGCTGATGTCGAGGCGAAGCTCGCAGAGATCGCCCGCCCGACCGGCTACGAGATGGTGCTCTCGGGCAAGGTCGAAGAGCAGCGAGAGTCGTCGCGCCAGCTCTCGATGGCACTCGCGCTGTCTTTGATCTTGGTGTACATGGTGCTGGCGTGTCAGTACGAGTCGCTCCGCGATCCGGTCATCGTGATGACCGCCGTGCCCTTGGCGGTGATCGGGGTCGTGCTGACGCTCTTCTTGACGGGCACGACGCTCAATCTGCAGAGCTACATCGGGATCATCATGCTGGGCGGGATCGTCGTGAACAACGCGATTCTTTTGGTCGACCAGGCGACCCGGCTCCGCCGTGAGGGGATGACGGCGGACCGGGCGGTGGTCGAGGCGAGCCGGCGGCGTTTCCGGCCGATCTTCATGACGTCGCTGACGACGATGCTCGGGCTTGCGCCGCTGGCGCTCGGGATCGGCGAGGGCGCCGATGCGCAGGCGCCCTTGGCGAGGGCGGTCGTGGGGGGGTTGGCGGGGGCTTTGCTGACCACGCTCGTCGTGGTACCGGCGGTGTATTCACTGGTCTATGGGCGTCGATGATGTCGATGGCATCGTCCGGCCCGATAAAGCACCGCAAGGGCGTATGGGCAATACCTCGCGTCGCTGCTCGACTCCACAGGTGATACCGACGGTGCCGAGCCGTACTGGCGTCGCTACCTCGCGCTCGATTCCAGGAGCGAGTGGGCCGCCGCGGCAAGGGATCGCCTGGAGGTGTCAGAGCGATGAGAGCTGGAGCGATGTCCGACGAAGGCGAGGCCGAGGCGTTCGCAGGCGCGGGCGTCGGTTTCGCTGCTTGGGTTGGCGCGATCGTCGCACGGCTTCGACCGGGCGTTGAGCCCCACCCCGGCGCTTCTCGTCCACATCCGCGTGTGGCCTATCACGAGGACGCCGGCGAACGTGCGACCGAACGCTGTGAAGATCGCACGGATGCGCACGCACCGGAGCCAGATGATGACGCAGAGTCATTCGGCGTTCGCTCCGTCCGCAAGTATCAGAAGCCGCCCGTCCGCCTCCCCAGCGAGCTCGGGTCGCTCCTCGACGAGCTCTCCGGCCGAGCACGCGGCGAGGCCTGGGAAGACGCTGTCTGGGCCGCAGTGATCTGGTACTGCCCGTGGATGGTGCCCGAACGGATCGCGCTCGACCTCGTGACGCGAGGCCTGCCGAAGTGCCGCTATCGGCTCGCACACGACTTGTGTCCCGAGCGAGCTCTGTTCGCCTTGGCCGAGAATTGGCCAGTGGCGGTCCAGCAGCTCGCTGTAAATCGGTACGTCGACCCGGATTGGTCTTGGGATGACGTGTTAGCGATCCTCAACGACTGGAAAGGGCAGGAGATCCTGGGCGTGCTGGCTATGGCCGCCCCGTCCTCCCAGGACAAACCGATCGCCCTCATCGAACGCATCGAAGCCCAAAACCAGAGAAGCGAATCGCCGGTGTTCAGAGCGGTCGGTGACTGGTTCGATCCGACGTTCCGAACGCTCTGGCAGGCCCGCGCGATCGCCGAACACCCCCGGCAGGATTCGAACCTGCGACCTACGCTTTAGGAAAGCGTTGCTCTATCCAACTGAGCTACGAGGGCCCGTCCGCCAACCATAGCCCTCCTCCTGTGTGAATCCGCTTCACCCATCGTCAAGTATTCGGACGATCAAGTCGGCGGTCCGCATCCGGAACCCCGGGTGGACCTGCGCCCAGGTCCGCGATCGCCTGTACTCGACCGCGAGGCCCGTCGCGGCCCTCGCCAGCACGACCGCTATCGGCGGTGTCGCGAACATGTTCGACGCCCTCGACGGGGGAGTACTGCCGGCCAAAGCAGCGCCGAGCGCGTCGATCTCTTCGCCGGGGAACGGTGCGACGTTTGCCGAGGGCGACAGCGTGTCGTTCTCGGGTTCGGCGAGCGATGCCGAAGATGGGAACATCTCGGGCAGCCTGAGCTGGACCTCGAGCCTCGACGGGGCCATCGGCTCCGGCGGCACGTTCAGCACGTCTTTGCTTTCGGTCGGCACGCACTCGATCACGGCGAGCGTGAGCGACTCGGGCGGGCTGAGCGACTCGGATTCAATCACCGTCACGATCGACGCGGAAACCCCGCCGGTGACCGATCGTCCGACGGTTGCCAACCTCGGTGGCGGCTCGGTCCGTGCGACTTGGAACGACCTCGCCACCGAGGACTCGTACCAGGTGCAGTATCAGGAACGTGTCGGCAGCAGTTGAGTCAACAGAACGACCGTCGCGACGCCGGCCGCGGATACGACTTCGTACGAGGAAACGCCGGGCGTCACACGCTGGCGCTACCGCGTCCGCGGGGTGAACTCTGCCGGGAACGGGCGGTGGAGCCGCTAGAAGGCCATCACCCTGAGGTAAGGCGACTCTGATCCGTCGCCGTGTCCGCGAGCGCGGGCGCGGCGGCTTACTCCGATATCCCTCGCGTCGTCCTTCCGTGGGGGGTGCAGTGGAATTACCGGGGTGAGCTTGCGTCACGTTCGAGGAGACTTTTTCAATCTCAGGTGTTCGCTCTTCCCTCGGGCTTCGGGTCGTGGTACGACTGTCCTGTACGCACGCTGTTCTGGCATGGGGCGAAGTCAATGGTTCGAGGTAATCGCGTCGGTTCTTTCGCTGTGGCGCTTGCGCTGTCATCGCCCGCGATCATGGCCTTTGAGGCTTCAGAGGCGTCCCCGCCTGAGTGGCACGTGATTGCTGACGGATTTCAGGAGTCCGCTCCGGTGTTGTCGCGAGCGACGCTCGATCGCCTGGCGTCCTTGGCGGTCTCGGGCTCAGCCCGATCCGAGCTTCCGATCCTCACGATCAGTGCACCCGAGGGTCTTTCCGTAACGGCGCCGCTGACGCGGCTGTACTCGCCAGGCGTCGATCGTTGGAGCGGGTACGGCCTGATCGACGGCGGATTCTTCACGCTCACCGCATCCGCAAACTTGATTCACGGCGCTTTGTATCGCGATGGATTCGTGAGCGAGTTCTCGGGTGACCAGCGAGACGGGGTTGCATGGGCGCCCGTTTCCGCGCTTGCCCCGGCGCGTTGCCAGCGGGTCGGACGCGGTTCGATCGACATGGCGCAGATCGGGGCGACGCTTGAAGCCCGCATTATGCAGGGGGTCGAGGCCAGCGCCCGGTCTTCGGCCTCGTCGACGAATCACGTGATCGAGATCATGCACATGTATACCGAGTCCTTCGAGCGCGAGGTGATCGCGAGCGGGATCGGGTCACCAGTCGACTCGGTGCGTACGAAGGTCGACCTCGTCGTTGATGCGATGATCTGCGGAGCCAACGCGACTCTCGCGAGCAGCAACATCGCGGAACTGCAGGTCGCTGCGAAGTACACGTACAAGTCTTTCGACGATGAAACGCTCGTCTCATCGGTAAGCGGCGCGGTCCGGACGACTCCGGCGGATAGCACGGACCCGAACGCTGAGCTCTTCGACGAGTTTTACACCGTTCGCGATAAGTCGAACTGCGACGTGCCCGTCGTTCTGATCGGTGTCGACGGTCCACCGTTCGGATCGGCCATTCCCGGGAGCTCAACCGTCTTCGAGGTCGCGGATCAACTCGTCGCGCTTTCCGCCTCAAGGTCCGCGCTCGGTTCGATCGCCGCGTCGGGGTGGGCGACGTATGCGCACGAACTCGGTCACGTTCTGGGTCTTGCGCACGAGTTTGATCCGAACGATCCGGTGAAGTCCGGAGATACACCGCACACGACGATCCCGTACGCGCACGCACTGGAGTACAACGACGGCGACATCGAGTTTCACACCATCATGTACAACGAGCAAGCTTTGAACCCGAGTTCGATCTCGAGCTTGCTCTTCTCGAACGACGAGGTCTCATTCATGGGTATCCCCGCGGGAATCGATGAAACCGTGTTTCCATCGTTTCTTGCCGCGGACAGCGTGGCCGGGCTTCGGGTCTCCGGACCGTTGGTTGCTGGGTACAAGCCGGGAGACGCACCCGACACCGACCTTGTGAACGATTGCGACGCCGATGGCATGCCCGATTTCTTCGAGATCGAGTACTTCGCGGTCGATGGCGTCGAAGGCGGGGTTGAGAACGGCGTGCCCGATGCGTGCGAAACAACCGACCCGTACCTCCGGTCGGTCTACGACTCGTTCGTCCCGTCTGAGTTCTTTCCCGACATTAACGCGAACGGGGTGCACGACTCCATTGACGTGGTCAACGCAACGCTCGCGGACTGCGATCGCAATGGGCGGGCGGACATGTACCAGTCAGAGTGGGAGTTCGGCGTCCAGCGAAGGGACACGATCAAGACCTACAACAGCAGCCTCGGGACTCTGAGGACGTTCATCGTGTCCGAGGCTCCCGAGCCGGCGTCGGACGTGCTGGTGAGGCTGGATTTCGTCGCCGGCACGCCCGAGCCCTTCCCGTCGACGCGCGATCTTCAACTCGAGCTCTTCGTCGAGGGTGAATCGGTGGGCCTCATCTTCGACCGAACGATCTCGCAGTCCATGCCCAGGTGTCCGTCGCTGCGAGCAACGGGCTCGATCCCGCTCACACTCGCGAGGGCCGCGGCCGCGGATGGTGTGCTCGAAATCGAGATCGAGTACACACCCTTCCCGTGGGGTGAGCAGTCGAATTGCGGACGAACCGTGATAGCCAACGCCAGGCTTTCGATCGAGTATTTCCGCGCTGAGGGCGTTTCCGCCGATGCCGATCGCGACGGCATCCTCGATGACTGCCTCGACGACGGCTGCGGCCTCGCTGACTGGGACAACAACGGGACGGTCGAACTTGCTGACGTCAACGCGTTCATCGCTGCGTACACAGGGTCTGAAGGCCGCGCCGATTTCGCTCCGCCCTACGGGACTTGGGACCTCGACGACATCGATGCCTTCGTCGTCGCTTTCGGTACCGGGTGCCCGTAGCGTCGGTGTACGTCGGGCGTGCCCTTATTCGGCTGGTCGGAAGGTCGCCGATTTCACGCGCCGACGGTCGACTTTGAGCCGGAGCAACTCTGGCCTCGCGTAATGGCCCGAGGGGTCGAAGTTTTGACGTTCTTCGAGCACGCGGACGTGGTCGATCTCTCCGAACACGAGCCCGTTCGTGGTCGTGTCGGGCGGGGTGACCCATTCTCCATCGGGACCGGCGATGGCCGAGCCTCCGTTGTGGAACAGACCGTCCTCGTCGAGTCCCGAGATCACCCGATCGCGTTCAAGGAAGTCGGCGGGGATGTCATCGGGCGCCAGCCGTGCCGAGGCACTGAGCACGTAGCTTCGACCTTCTCGGGCGACGAACCTCGTGATGTCTTGGGTGTTCGCGTCACGCCCGGGCCAGATCGCGACGTGCAGGTCCTCGCCCTGGGCGTGCAGCGCCGCGCGGGGGAGAGGCATCCAGTTTTCCCAGCAGTTGAGGCTGCCGAGCGTGAACGGAGCGAGCGTGTCGAACCGGTGCACCACGAGCCCGGCGGCGTCGCCCGGGCCCCAACTCAGTCGCTCCTCGTACGTCGGCATCAGCTTGCGGTGAGCGCTCGCGATCGATCCATCGGGTGCAACGGTGACCGCCGTCGCGAAAAGCGTGTGCCCGCCTCGGTCGCGCGGACGCTCCGCGACGCCGATGACGACGGTGATCGAACGCTCAGCCGCGATCGTTTGCACAGGGGTGAGGTCGCCCGCCTCGATGTCGACAGCCTGCTGGAGATACAAAGCGTGGTACGACTTCTGCAGGGGACTATCGAAGCGGGCCCCTTCGGTGCGTTCGGTCCAGACCGGGTAGCCCGGGCAGAAACACTCACCGAAAGCGACGAGCCGACACCCAGCATCCGCGGCCTGTGCCACAGCATCAACGGCGCGTTGGAGCGTTGCTTCACGGTCGAGAAGAACAGGGGCGATTTGTGCGGCTGCAATCAACATGGTGAATCGTTGACTGCACAAGCGCTCGCTTCCCGGTAATTATTCGCCATTCGTATCCGGTGGCGGTGGTTTGCGCATCCGGTCGGTTAGCCTCGGGACAAGGCTCCGGAGATCGTTGGCAGACTCCGGGTCGGCCTCGATACGAGGCAGGTCCACGTGTGCCGTCTCGAGGCCGAGATCTCGCGCGATCATGCCCAGCCGCGTTCGGTCACCGATGCCGAGCTTCTGGGCGATGCCGTCACGGAAGCGTTTGACGGTTTTGATCGATCGGTTGAACTCATCGGCGATGTCGCTCAGGCCAAGCCCTTCTCCGAGGAGCGCGAGCACCTCCAGTTCGCGGCGGGTCAACTGATCGAGGGGGCCGAGGTCGACGAAGGGGGCCTTGATGAAGTGCGTCTTGAGCGGTTCGATTTCGAGCCGCGGCGCCGGGCGTGCGACGATGGTCACGACCCCCTCCGGGTCTGCTGGGGATGACCCGGGCAACATCGACATCTGGTATCGCCGTCCGCCCCATACGCTGCACGCAGCCACTGGAACGTCGTTGCCCCGGACGCGGTCGGCCATGCTCAGCAACCAATCCGCCGCCGAATCTGGAAGGACATCGCGTACACGAGAACCGTGGAGTCGTTCGGGCGAACAGCGAAAGATCACCCGTTCCCAATTTGAAGAAGGTTCGGTGATCGTTCCATCGATCGACATCGACCAAGACAAGATCGTCGGATCCGTAGTCGCATAGTCTTGAAGGTGAATCCACTGGCTCATGGAGGGATCAGAAGACCTCAGGAGTGACATATTGATGTGTATCCAAGTGGAGAATAGCAGTGAATCAATGCTCGAAGGGTCCCGAACACTACCTGATCGATAAAGTCGCTATTTGGCCCAGGAGATTCCCTTGGTATTTTCGTTTCTTCCACGCGAATCACGATCAGAACCCGGTATAGCACACAATTCAGTCGAACATCACGAGGAGCGGCCCCATGGACGCTGGCATCGTTGGTCTCCCCAATGTTGGCAAGAGTACCCTCTTTAACGCTCTGACCGCGGCCGGAGCACTTGCGGCCAACTATCCATTTGCGACGATTGAACCCAACGTTGGGGTCGTTCCGATTCCTGACCCCCGACTAGATACCTTGCGCTCAAACATCGAGACGCAGAAGCTCCTGCCCGCGTCGCTCAGGCTTGTGGACATCGCCGGCATCGTCCGGGGCGCCAGCCAGGGCGAAGGCATGGGGAACGCGTTCCTCAGCCACATCCGGCAAGTCGATGCGATCGTTCAGGTTGTTCGGTGTTTCGAGAAGGCGCCCGGCGGCGAGGAGATCACTCACGTCGACGGTTCGATCGACCCGCTTCGGGACATCGACACGATCGCGAGCGAATTGCTTCTCGCCGATCTGCAGACCATCGAGAGCGCCCTGCCAAAGGCCGAGCGGGCGGCGAAGAGCAAGGATCCCGAGGCGATCGCGCGGCGTGACGTGCTGAGCAAGCTTCAGCCGATCCTCGAAGACGGCAAGCCGGCGAGGGCGGTGCTCGCCGAAGGTGTGGTCACCGATCCTGGGCAGCTCACGGCGCTCAAAGGGCTGGGGTTCATCACCGCCAAACCGATCCTCTACATCGCCAACGTTGACGAGAACGACGTCAACGGGAAGAGCGAGCTCACGGCGAAGGTTCGCGAGCACGCGGAGAACGAGGGCAGCGTTGTCGTCCCGGTTTGCGCGAAGGTTGAGAGCGAACTCGCCGAGCTCGATGATGACGACAAACGCGAGATGCTCGCCGACTACGGGCTCGAAGAACCGGCGCTGAACGCGATGGCCCGGGCGATCTACACGTTGCTCGGCCTGCAGAGTTTCTACACCGCTGGACCGAAGGAAATCCGTGCATGGACGGTGCCGATCGGCTCCAAAGCTCCCCAGGCGGCGGGCGTGATCCATTCCGACTTCGAGCGTGGCTTCATCCGCGCTGAGGTGTACTCTGTGAGCGACCTCGAGGAGCTCAAGACCGAAAGAGCGATCAAGGACTCCGGCCGGATGCGCGTCGAGGGCAAGGAATATGTCATGCAAGATGCCGACGTGTGTCATTTCCTCTTCAACGTCTAGGAGATCGACCGTGGCTAGAGCTTTGGGGGTTGCGTTTGTCGGAGCGATGGGGCTCGCCGGTGCCTCCGAGCCAACTGGATTCGGGTCGGTCGAACTCGTTGTTGAGACTGAGCTGCCTCTCGGAGGAACTGGCCCGAGGGGGTGGACACTCAACGAAGTGAGTGCCATCGACTATGTCCCAGGGCGTAGCGCCTTATTCGCGATGAGCGATGACCGGTCGGAGAACGGGCCGGCGCGGATCGCAGAGATCGAAGTACGTTTCGACGGCGGAGTTCCGCACTTCGGCAAACTGAAGTGGCACGCGCTTCGGACTCCCGGCGGCGCCGCGTTCAAGCGCGACACGATCGATCCAGAGGCTCTTCGGGTCGTGGAGTACGAGCACAACGTTCCCGTTGTTGTTGTTGCGAGCGAGGGCTTCGCGAGGGAGAGCATCACGTCATCGTTGTTCAAGATGAAGCTGGACGGGAGTTCGTCGACCGAGTGGCTGGCCCCGCACCAGTTCATGCGGGATCCTGGACAAGGCCCCCACGGCATCTCGCACAACCGAGGCTTCGAGTCGCTCGCCATCGACCCAGGCCGAAACAACGTGCGGTTCTACACGACGTCCGAGGAACCCCTGCGTCAGGACGAACCGGTGCGATGGACGCCGGAAGACCCGGGCATCCTTCGGGTCGTCGAATATTCCAACGGTCAGCCTTATGTTCAATACGGCTTCCCACTCGGGCCGGCTTCGGACGACGAAACGCCGATGACTCAGGCCCTCGCAGAACTGGTGACCGTTGCCCCCCGCGTCATGCTTGCGCTCGAGAACGCGAAGGGTGATGATGGCAAAGGACGTGCGCGGCTGAGTTGGACCACCGTCGATGGGGCCACCGACATCCGGTCGATTCGTTCGCTTCGAGAGTCCGATCTGGATGGGCACCACCTCATGCCCAAGGTTCCGCTCGTGGACTTCGAAGATCTGGGGTTGTCCAGTAACGCCGACGACTGGGAAGGCATGACACTCGGACCGATGATCGGTGGCCGGCGGTCGCTCCTGGTCTGTGAAGACAACGGTGGCGAAGGTCCCAACCGCCTGATCGTGCTCCTGCTGCCCGTCGGCATCGAGGGGTAAACAACAACGGGCCGCGGCGAGTTCGCCGCGGCCCGTTGAGTGTCTTTCTGCTTGGCGTCGTTCGTATTACTCGCTCTTCAGCTTCGCGAGCAGCCTGAGCACTTCGACGTACAGCCACACCAGCGTGACGAGCAGGCCGAAGGCCGCGTACCACTCCATGTACTTCGGGGCCTTGTTCTTGACGCCCGATTCGACGACCTGGAAGTCAAGGATGAGGAACAGGCTCGCCAGGATCACGCAGACGGCGGTAAAGCCGATACCAAGGGGCGTCGTGCTCGAGTAGAGGTTCGGGATGCCCATGTTGAACACGCCGTTCATTAAGATGAGCCCGACGGCGTAGATCACCAGGCCGATGCCCGCCGTGATGATGATCTTGTTGAAGATCGGGCCGCCGCGGATAATGCCGGTTGCGTAGCCCACAAGCATGCCGGCCGCGATCGCGAACGTCACGACCAACGCCTGGAAGATTGTTGCGGTCGCCGACGCCGACTCGGCACCGCCCAGGAAACGTTCCGCGATGAACAGGCTGAACGCGGCGAGAAACACCCCCTCGACGCCGGCGTAGACCGGGCCCAGGATCGGCGAAAGCTTCGGGGCGAAGCTGATGACAAGAGCGAGCACGAGCCCACCGATGATCCCGCCGAACATCCCAAAGGTCGGATTCAGCGTCCCAGCCTCGAACAGCCCGCCGACGGTCATCGCGTCCCAGCCGAGCACGGCGGTAGAAGCGCAGATACTCAGCAGCACGGCGGTCGCTGTGATCGTGCCGCTGTACGACATCGCGTTGAGCTTGGCTTCGCGTTCTTCGAGATCGGCCCAGCGTTGGGGCTGCTCGAACGCACGAAGGGTTGGGTTTCGGCTTTCAAGGGCGGACATGGGTGTGTCTCCGAGAGGTGCGTGAGGCTCGTCGTATACGACGATCGACCGAACATCGTTCGGAAGGATCGTTGCCTCCATTTCATCCGCTGAAAAGCCCCAGCGTCAGGAATCGTCATCGGGGCGTCAATAGGTACGCTGAAACACAGAAAATCGTGATGCGGAGGGGAATATGCGATTTCGTGCTTTGACAATGGGGTTGATTTGCTCGCTTTCGGCGATAATCGGGGCCGATGCTCAGGAGTGTCTGGTCGCGAATCCCAGCTTCGAGGTCGGACTCGGTCTCGACGGCTGGAACACCTTCGGCGATGTCGGGCTCACCGACACCCTCCGAGTTCACGGGCAGCGTTCTTTAAGCGTCGGCGGCCCGGGGACCGGGAGTTGGGGCGTCTCAGGGGCCTGGCAGCGATTCGATGCTTCGCAGGGCACGATCGTCGATGTTGTCGTGCGCGTCGGTCACAACGACGCCTTGGCCATCACCCACGAAGCCCGGGGAATCGTGAACGTTGAATGGCGGGACGCATCGGATGAACTGATCTCGTACCAGAGTGTCGACGTCCTCGAGGCCTCCGATGTCCCCGGTGCGATGCGCACCCATCGCCTTACGTCAGGGCCGGCGCCCGCCGGGACCGCATCCGGGCGTGTTCTCCTCGGGGTGCTCCAGAGCCCCTTCCAGGAGCCCGGGCGTGTGGTGTTCGACCTCGTCGACTCCGTCGTGCGCACGACGCCCACGTACGACGAACTCCAGTGGGGCGACTTCCCGAGCGGCCGCATGGTGTCGTTTGCCGGGCACGACTGGCGGGTCAAAGGCCCGGGCGTCTACGGCCCCGGGCCGAATTTCTTCAGCGACTCGACCGACGTCGTTGATGTCGAGAACGATGAGCTGATTGTCTCACAGATCAACCTCAACGGTACTTGGTCGAGCGCCGAAGTCGTGCTCACCGAGCCGCTCGGCTACGGCGACTACGTGTTTACGACGCGCGGCCGCCTCGACAACTTCGCTCCGAACATCATCCTCGGGCTGTTCCTCTGGCAGTACCCGCTGTGCTACGACGTGAGAAACACGTGGAACCAGCACAACGAGATCGATGTCGAGATCAGTCGTTGGGCGGATCCAACCAACGATGTTGCTCAGTTCGTGATCCAGCCCTACGACACCGATGGCAATATCGATCGCTTCGATATCGCCTACTCCGACGATGAACTCGTGAGCTATGCCTTTGAGTGGCTCCCCGATCGCATCGAGTTCCGCTCGTGGCGGGGCGGGCCGGCCGACGAGTCGCCTTCGACGCTCATCCACGATTGGACGTACACCGGCCAGCACCTTCCAAGGCCAGAGCAGCCCAGGGTGCACGTCAACCTCTGGTACGTCGGTTCGGATGGTCCGTCCGACGGGGTCCCCCGGATGGTGGTCGTCAGCGATTTTGAGTTTCGTCCGATGACCGACTTCGATCGAAGCGGACTGATCGATTTCATTGACCTTCTGGCGTTCTTGCGGGCTTTCGACGAAGGCGATCTCACGGCCGACATCGATGGCGACACCGCCCTGAGCCCCAACGACGTCGCCCTCTTTGTCGAGTCGATCGTGGGGGCGTACCGGTCGGTGACGTCAGCGCCGTGACGTGCCCGGCGCGGAGTCGACCGAGTAGTTCGGGCTTTCCTTTGTGATCCGGATGTCGTGCGGGTGGTTCTCAACCACCGTTGCCGCCGAAACCCTCGAAAACTGGGCGTCCGATCTCAGGTCCGCGATTGTCGGGCAACCGCAGTACCCCATCGCGCTGCGGATCCCGCCGACGAGCTGGAACACGTATTCCGCGAGCGAGCCTCGGTAAGGCACCAAGCCCTCGACCCCTTCGGGCACGAACTTCGTGTGCTCCGGTTTCCCGTCGGCCGCCGACTGGCGGTACCGGTCGGCGCTGCCCGCCGACATGGCGCCCTCCGAGCCCATGCCGCGGTACGCCTTGTACCGCCTGCCGCCCGAGATCACGAGTTCGCCCGGGCTCTCGTCTAGGCCGGCAAACAAGCTGCCCATCATGACGGTGTCGGCCCCGGCGGCGAGCGCCTTCGCGATGTCGCCCGACTGCCGCACGCCGCCGTCGGCGATAACGGGCACCGGGACGGCGCCGGGGGCTTTCTGAGTCGCGGCGAGCCGCACGCCTTCGGCCGCGTTCATCACAGCGCTGATCTGGGGCACGCCGACGCCTGTAACGACGCGCGTCGTACAGATCGAACCGGGGCCGATGCCCACCTTGACCGCGTCAGCGCCGGCGAGCGCCAAGTCGCGGGCGCCCTCGATCGTCGCGATGTTGCCGGCGACGAGTTGAACGTCGTAGCGCTTCTTGGTCTCCGCGACGGTGCGGAGCACGTTCTCCGAGTGGCCGTGGGCGGTGTCGACGACGATCACGTCGGCGCCGGCCGCGATCAGCGCTTCGAGCCTCTCGTAGTGACCCGGACCGATCGCGGCCCCGCACCGCAGCCGGCCCCGGTCGTCGACCAGCGCGTTCGGGAAGCTCGCGAGCCGCTCGATGTCCCGCATGGTGATCAGGCCGCACAGGCGGAAGTCACCGTCGACGAGAAGCAGCTTCTCGACTTTGTTCTTGTTCAAGATGATCTCCGCCTCGGCCAGCGTCGTCGTCGGCGGGGCGGTGATCAGTTTCTCTGCGGTCATGACTTCGCTGACCGGCGTCGTCTCGGCGACGACGAACTTGAGGTCGCGCGAGGTCAGGATGCCCATGAGCTTCCCGGCCGGTCCCTCGGGGCTCCGCACGTCGCCCGATCCGTCCTCGGTCACCGGGAACCCGCTCACGCGGTGCTTCCGCATCAAATCCCGGGCGCGACCGACGGTGTCGTTCGGTCCCAGCGTGATCGGGTCGGTGATCACCCCGTTGGCCGAACGCTTCACCTTGGCGACTTCGCGCGCTTGGTCCTCGATCGGGAGGTTCTTGTGGATGAACCCGATCCCGCCCTCCTGGGCCAGAGCGATCGCGAGGCCCGACTCGGTGACCGTGTCCATCGGCGCCGAGATCAAGGGGATGTTCAGATCGATCGAGTTGGTCAGCCGCGTCTTCGTGCTCGCGCTCGCCGGCAGCACGTCGCTCCGCCTGGGCAAGAGGAGCACGTCGTCGAACGTGAACCCGTCCGCGGCGATCTTGCTCGTCGCGGATCCGAAGGCGTTCGCAGGAACCGGCGAGACCGGGGACGGCTGGACGCGGCTGGTGATGGGGGTCTCCATGAGACAGTGTCGAGCCCACCACCCCGGGTGTCAACCCCCGGGGCCAACGAAGGTACCCTCCGCCCATGCCCGAAACGCCCGTCTACCGATGCCACACCGCCCAGGCCCACCCCGATCCGCTCTGGACCGAGTGGCTCCTGACCAACCGCCTGGGCGGATACGCGATGGGAACCGTTTCCGGAACCCCGACGCGCCGCTACCACGGCCTCCTCGTCGCCGCCCTCCGCCCCCCGGTTGAGCGGACGGTCGCCCTGTCTTCCATCATCGATCGTGTTCAGCTCAGGGTCGGCACGGACGAGTTCCGCGAGATCACCCTGACGCCCCTGCATTTCAACGGGGCCGACACGAGGGCCATCGTTCCGGACGTGCACGCGGCGTTCGAGCGCGATGACCGGGTGACCTGGCGGTTCGATATCGACGACGAGTCGGGCCCGATCTTCGTCGAGAAATCGGTCGAACTGATCGAAGGGCGGAACGCGGTCCGCGTTGGGTACGTCGTCAACGCCCACCAGCCCGCCCGCTTAGTAATGAGGCCCCTGGTCGCCCTGCGCGATTTCCACTCCTTGCGCCGCGAGGACCGATCCGGACCCCGGTTCTTCACGCGCGTGCTCGATCCGAGCGTGAGCCACCCGGGCGTCCTGTGCGCCACCCGGAGCGTCGGCGTGTACCTCATGGGCGAGGCCTCCGAGTGGCACGACCACCCCGAGCACTGGCGCAACATCGAGTACGCGTGGGAAGACCGCCGCGGCGTCGACTCCACCGAGCACCTCTTCAGCCCCGGCGCGTTCGTCGCCGATCGCGAACCGGGCGACAAGACACCGGCCGCGGTGTTTGCCAGCATCGATGCGATGGACCCGCCCGACGCACCGAAGGTCAGGGCGGCCCGCCGCGAACGTCTCATGAGCCTCGCCCAGGCGACCATCGAACGGGCCGGCAATATGTCCGGGTCGCTAGCTGAAGAGGACGAGGCCGCCCTGACAAGGCTCACGCTTGCCGCCGACGACTTCGTCGTGCAGCGGGGCCCCGCCCAAGACAACATGTCGACGATCATCGCCGGCTATCCGTGGTTCAGCGACTGGGGCCGCGACACGATGATCGCGCTGCCCGGTCTTCTTCTCGCCACCGGCCGGCACGACGAAGCGCTCAAGGCGCTTCAGGTGTTCGCACGCAACCGCCGGCGGGGCCTGATCCCCAACCGCTTCGACGACTACTCGGGGCCTGCCCATTTCAACACCGTCGACGCCCCGCTCTGGTTCCTGCACGCCGCCGCCGAGTACCTCCGGGTCACGGGCGACAACGACGGCTACGCCGGCGAACTCGCCGCGGCGGCCCTCGACATTATCGAGGCCTTCGGGCGGGGCACCGACTTCGATATCCGCGTCGACGCCTTCGACGGGCTCGTCACCGCCGGCTCGCCCGACACGCAGCTCACCTGGATGGACGCCCAACGCGACGGGGTCACGTTCACGCCCCGTCACGGAAAGGCGGTCGAGATCAACGCCCTCTGGCACCACGGCCTGCTCGCCACCGCCGACGCCGTCGAAGCCTCGGGCGCCAAGTGCGACCCGACCACACTCAAGGACCTGCGTTTCCAGGCCGAGCGTTGTCGAGTGTCGTTTAACGAACGGTTTGGTGAGGCGGGGTCCGGTCTGGCCGACCGCCTGGAGTTCGTCCAGCAAGAGGGTGCGCCGGCGACATGGGCCGCGATCGACGAGATCCGCCCCAACCAGATCTTCGCCGCCTCGCTCCGCCACGGCCCGCTCGACAACGCCGGACGCGCCAAGGTCGTCGCCTCCGTCCGCGAGCACCTGCTCACCCCGCATGGGCTCCGGACGCTGGCGCCGGGTTCTGAGGGCTACGTCGGGCGGCTCGAAGGCGACATGTTCGCCAGAGACAAGGCGTACCACAACGGAACCACGTGGCCCTGGTTGATCGGCGCGTATGCAGAAGCGGTGATGCGAGCCGACGATTTCTCGGATGCTTCACGCGCCGAAGCAAGGGCGGCCCTGAAGACACTGATCGATAGCCTGAGCGATGCGTCGGCCGGTCAACTCGCAGAGATCTTCGACGGAGACCATGAGGTCGATCGTCCGCAGCGCCCGGATGGATGTCCGGCGCAGGCATGGTCAGTCGCCGAAACGCTCCGGGCGTTCGCGATGGTGGTCAGGGGCGCCGAGTAGTCGCGAAAGTGCTCGGTCTCTTGCCCTACTTCGAAGCAGGTGGCGCAACGTGTCGGATGAGTGGATCGCTGCGATCTCGATTCTCGTTTCCGAGGATGATTGACTTGGGGTGCCGTGGTCTGAGCGAAGCGAAGACCACGAACCATCGCGCCAAAAGATCTCTGTGTCTCTCCGATCGCGGGGCTTTCTGGCCTTCAGTTCGTCAACCCACGGCACGCCAAACGCGGGCTCTCACCGCTTCGCAGAAGCGACACACCATCGGGATCAAAGCGATGGTTCGATCGGCTGCAGTGAACTCGTAGCGGGTGACGTACCGAGTCTGAGAGCGTCCTCATATCAACGAGCCCGCAGCGCGAGCAAGGGACGTCCCGAGCGGAGCGTTCTTCCTCGCCTCGCGGTCCTCCGTTACTCGATCGCGTAGGAGAAACCAAGGGACCAGAGAAATGGAGGCGGAGGAGATCCCTTGCTCGCGCTGCGGGCTCGTTGTTCGTCGCCTGAGACCAAACGAACCACGACCCGAAATGGACGCCACGGAACAAACTGCCGCTACGGAGCGATCATGCCTGCTCTGGACGAAGGCGAATAGCATCAGCCGATCGTCGCGCCCGAGGGAGCCCTCAGCACATCGTCATGCCACCATCCGCCGCGATCGTCTGACCGGTGACGTACCCCGACTCATCACTCGCCAAGAACGCAACCAAGGCCGCGATGTCCTCCGGCTCGCCGACGTCCTTGGTGGCGATCATCTTCTTGACCGAGTCGATCACCGTCTCGGGCAGGTTCGCGGTCATGTCGGTCTTGACGAAGCCCGGGGCGACCACGTTGGCGGTGATGCCCTTGGTGCCCAGTTCGCGTGCGATGGTCTTGGTGAGCCCGGTCAAGGCCGCCTTGCTGGCCGCGTAGTTGGCCTGGCCCGAGTTGCCGACCAAGCCGGACGTGCTCGCGATGTTGATGATCCGGCCGAAGCGTCCACGCATCATCGGGCGGGCCGCGGCGCGGCACGCGACGAACGCGGACCGCGTGTTCACACGCATCACCTCGTCGAACTCCTCGTCGCTCATCCGCAGGATCAGGTTGTCGCGCGTGATGCCGGCGTTGTTGACCAAGATGTCGAGGCGCCCCTGTTCTTCTGCGGTGGTTTCGATCGCCTTGGCGAGCGCCGCGCCATCGCCGACGTCGACAGCGCAGACGACCGCGTTGCCCCCGCTCTCTTCGATCTCGTGCTTCAGATCGTTCAGAGGGCCCTCGGAACGCGAAGCGAGCACCACGAGCTTGCCGTCGGAAGCGAGACGTTTGGCGATCGCGCGGCCGATGCCGCGGCTGGCGCCCGTGACGAACGCGACACGAGACTCGGACATATTGAAACTCCTAGCGAAAGTGGTGTGCCGCGAACGGGATTCGTTGAGGCGGGCCGGGGACCTCGAACAGCCTTAAGGCTTGGCCTGCTCGAAGTACTCGAGCGCCTCGTTCTGGCTGATCCCGAGCACCTTGGCGATCGCCTCGACGATCTGGTTGTCTTCGATGGTGGCCCCGGACTCGGCCGCCATGAGCCGGCCGGCCAGGACGAAGCCGCCGATGACTGCGGGGTCGGGGTGATCACCGTTGGCGATGACCTCGCTGCCTTCGTCGATCAGCTCTTGGAGCCGAGACTCTTCGATACCGAGTTGCGTTGCCGTGAGGGAGATGATCTGGGCCTTGTCGAGCGGAGCCCCGACGATGTTCACGAGTTCGGCTGTCATCTCGATGGCGAAGTACGCGATGCCCGGGTTCTTCTCGAGCTCGGCAACGGGGTTCACGCCGGGCGGCGGCGCGAACCCGCCTCGTGACGCCTGGGCACCGGCCGCAGGGCGGAAGTCCGTCGACGAGTCCGAGTCCCACGCCTCAGTTGAAGAGCGGTAGTCCTTGGTGACCTCGAACGCCGCGAAGGTCCAGTTCTCGCCGTTCTTCACGCCGTCCCACCCGACCACGTAGGCGCCGTCCGGATCCTTGATCGCGAAGACGAAGCGTGCGCTGTTGGCGGTCGACGACGCGTCGGGCGTCTGGTCGAGGTAGACGACGCGGATACTCTCCGAGGTGTCGGCAACGTCGAAGATCTCACCGGTGGCGGCCAGATCATCGAGCACCGCCTGCCCGGTCGGGTCGAGCAAGTCGCCCATCGCCAGCTCGTCGCCTTGGACGATCGCGGTCGCGAAGTTCACGATCGCCTCACCGAGCGTGTAGTCGTACGGCGCCGCGACCTGGGCGAAGCTGAGCTTCGGGTCGGCCTCGAGCGTCTCGAGCAAGCTGTCGGGGTTGAGCCGCTTCGCCGCGACCGGTGCTTCCGGCGTGCGATCGACCCTCGCCGGCGGCGGCGGTGGGGGCGGGGGGGCTTCCTCTTGGCAGCCCCCGAGAGCGAACACACCGAACGTCGCGGACGCGACGGACCCGAGAGAAATCCACGAATTCAGTTCAGCTCGACGGCGTGTCATGGGTCGTCACCTTCAGGGTCTTGTCGATCCGACGCATCAGCCCGGCAAGAACCTTGCCAGGGGCGAGTTCGTACGGCGCCGCGGCGTCGTTCGACGCGAGCCAGCGGGCGCACGTCTCCCAGCGTACCGGGCTGGTGAGCTGCTCGACGAGCCGCGTGCGGATCGAGGCGGGGTCGCCCCCGTCGTGGGGCTCGCCGGTCACGTTGCTCAGAACGGTGCACCGGGGAACGCTGACCTCGGTTTCGGCGAGGGCCGCGTCCAGCCGTTCGGCCGCTGGGGCCATCAGCGGGCTGTGGAAAGCACCAGCTGTCTTGAGCCGCGTCGCCCGGATGCTGATCTCGCCCGCCACCTGCTCTGCTTCGTCGCACGCGCGGGCCGACCCCGAAACGACCACCTGGCCCGGGGCGTTGAAGTTCGCCGGCACCATCACCCGTTCGGAAGCGTCCGCGTCTGACAGACGCTCGAGCACGCGCTCGCACAGGTCGGTCGCGCTCGCTTCATCGGCCCCGATCAACGCGACCATCGAACTGGGCGTCGCGAGGGCGGCGTCCTGCATCGCGCGGCCGCGGAGCGCGACGAGCTTGAGTCCTTCCTCAAACCCGAACGCCCCGGCCAGGTGCAGCGCCGTGTACTCGCCCAAGCTGAGTCCGGCGGTCGCGAAGATCGGGGCTTCGTCGGGCGCGTGGCCGGAGATGGCACAGACCGCGTGCCAGCACGCGACCGAGGTCGTGTAGATCGCCGGCTGCGAGACATCGGTCCGGTTCAGGCTCTCGACCGGGCCGGCGAAGCACAGCTCCGACAGCGGCTTGTCGAGCGCCGAGTCGGGGCCGAGCGTGCTCGCGAATTGGGCGAGGCAGGCGTCGGCTCGATCGAAGATCGCCCGGGCTTCGGGGTGGGCCTCCGCCCAGGCCTTGCCCATGCCCAGTGCCTGAGCCCCTTGTCCGGGGCAGAGAAGCGTCAAAGGTTCACTCATGGGGCGATGGTACGCCCAGCGCCCGGGAAAACAACGACTGCGAAAGCGACAGACGCCCGGCGGGAAACAGCGGGCGTCCGTCAGCACAAGGGGAGTCGGATCGAGGCGTTGCGGTTCAGCGACCGAATCGGGGCAGGACGAACCGCTTGATCGCGTCGGCGATCGGCTCGGAGTCCTCGTCGAGGGCGAAGTGGCCGGTGTCGAAGAGATGGAAGTCGATGTCGGTCAGGTCGAGGAGGTAGGGGTACGCGCCGTCGGCGGGGAAGATCTGGTCGTTCTTGCCCCACACGATCAGGGTCGGCGGCTGGCGGTCACGGAAGTACTGCTGCCACTCGGGGTACAGCGGCGGGTTCGACCCGTAATCGAGGAACAGATCGAGCTGGATCTCCTTGTTGCCCGGGCGGTCGAGCTTGGGCTGCACGTGGTTCCAGTTGTCGGGACTGATCGCCTCGACGTTGCGGACGCCGTGGGTGAACTGCCACTTGGTCACGTCGAGTTCGAGTGCGAAGCGCAGCGCGTCGCGATTGTCAACCGACGGATCGGCCCAGTATCGCTTGATCGGTTCCCAGAAGGCGTTGTCGAGGCCTTCGTCGTAGGCGTTCCCGTTCTGCACGATCAGGGCCTGTACGCGGCTCGGGCGGGCCGTCGCGAGGCGGTACCCAACTGGGGCTCCGTAGTCCATGAGATAGATCGAGTAACGGGTGAGCCGCACCTTGTCGGTGAACCCTTCGATGACCTCTGCAAGGTTGTCGAACGTGTAGTCCCATTCGGTGTGCGCCGGGGCGGAGCTTTCTCCGTAACCCGGGAAGTCCGGGGCGACGACATGGAAGTCGTCCGCGAGCAGCGGGATCAGATCTCGGAACATGTGGCTCGATGTCGGGAAGCCGTGAAGGAGCAGGATCGTCGGGTTCGAGCGTTCGCCCGCTTCGCGATAGAAGATCTTGAGCCCGTCGACGTTGACGGTCTTGTGCAGCACGGTGCTGGGAGCCGCCGCCGCGCGGCTCTCGGGGATCTCAAGGTGCTTGGTTTGGGCGGTGGCGCTGGCGGTCAGTCCGGCGGCGAGCGCAAGCGCAGAAACAGCGTGGGCGAATCGCACGGCGATTTCCTTTCGTTTCGGTCCCTTCGTGGGCCCTTGTGGTGGTCAGCGTTACTCGTTCAGTCGTTCTTGAACAAGCGATCTGGACAGATGAACACCCAGGCAACACCGGGTGATTCCGCATAGTTCAAAAATTCCTGAACTACACCCGAGGGGCGTGAAGGCATCCACCATCTGTTCGCGCCGCGCGAGCGGGGGCCCGAACGGATGTCCGGAGCAATCGAATCAGAACTGCCAGAGGCTGCTGGTCCAGGTCAGGCCGCCGCCGAAGGCGACGAACATGACTTTCTGGCCGTCTTCGACTTTGCCCGAAGCGCTGAGCCCGTCGAAAAGGATCGGGACCGAGGCCGCGGACGTGTTGCCGATCTCACCGATGTTCATCGGCATCTTGTGCTCGGGGATCCCGAACCGGTCGCGGGCCGCTTCAAGGATGCGCACGTTGGATTGGTGGCAGATGAAGTGGTCGACCTCGTCGGCCGCGACGCCGGCTTTCTCGAGTGTCTGGGCGATGAGATCGGAGAACGTGCCCACGGCGAACTTGAAGACACCCCGCCCGTTCATGCGCATGAGGCCGTGCGGGAGTTCGCCCTGCTCGACGCCTTCCGGGTAGTCGCTATCGCGGAGCGGTATGAACAGGTCGTGCCAACGCGATCCGTTGGAGTGCATCGACTGAGCGACGACGCCCTTGCTCGTGTCGTCGGTCGCGCGAAGGACCGCGGCGCCGGCGCCGTCGCCGAAGATGATGGCGGTGCCGCGGCCTCGCGTCGAATATTCCTGGGTGTTGCTGAGCTGCTCGGCGCCGACGACCGCGATGTTCTTGTACGCACCACCACGGATCATGTCGTGGGCGATGTTGAGCCCATACACGAAGCCCGAGCACGCGGCGGTGAGATCAAACGCCCCAGCGGTGGTGGGGCCGCTGGACTCTGAGAGCCGCCCGAGCACTTGGCACGCGGCGCTCGGGCACGTCATCGGCGCGCCCACGGTCGCGAGGATGAGCAGGTCGAGTTCACCGAGTTCGACGCCGGCCGCGTCGAGCGCCGGGGCGAGCGCGTCGGCGGCCATCGTGACGACGTTCTCGTCATCCGCGGCGATCCGTCGTTCCTTCACCCCTGTGCGCTGAACGATCCACTCGTCGGAGGTATCCATGACCTTCTCGAGGTCGGCGTTCGACAGGACGCGTTCGGGCAGGTAGCGAGCGGTGGCGGCGATGCGGACACCGACGTTGGCACCGGGCAGGGCGGGCATAATCGACCTCCGGGCCCCCGGTCGCCGGGGGCCGCAAGTGTGAAGTCTAGAGCGGGTTGGGGCTCAAATCCCGGGCGAGGCTCGGACGCTGGGCGCCTCAGCTTGCCTCGACCGTTTCGAGCTGGCCGAGCCGCTCGACGATGTGCTCGTTGACGCGGTGGCTGACAAACTCGCGGCTTGCGCGGATCGCGGCACGGATCGACCGTGCCTCGCTCGAACCGTGGGCGATCATCATCGCGCCGTTGACTCCGAGCAGCGGGGCGCCGCCGTACTCGTGGTAATCGTTCTTCTTGTAGATCGATTTCACGACCGGCTCGAACTGCAGGGCGAGTTCCGGGTCGGTCGCAACGATCTCTTCCGCGATGGCCTGGAAGAGGCTCTTGGCCATCCCCTCGGCCATTTTCAGGATCGTGTTCCCCACGAACCCGTCGGTGATGATCACGTCGGCGTGACCAGCGAAGAAGTCGCGGCCCTCGACGTACCCGATGAAGTTGAGGTCCGGCGTCGCCTTGAGCAGGTCTCGGGCCTGCTTGACCAGGTCCGAACCCTTGGCCTCTTCCGAGCCGATGTTCATAAGCGCGACGCGAGGCTCAGCGATCCCGAGCAATTGCTTCGCGTAGACCTCGGCCATCACGCCGTATTGCCAGAGATGGGTGCCCTTAGGCTCGGTGTTGGCGCCGGCGTCGCAGAGCACAACGGGGCCGTGGAACGCGGGGACGGTGACCGCGATCCCCGGCCGGTGGACGCCCGGGAGCCGCTTCATGTGCATGATGCTCCCGGCGACGCACGCGCCGGTGTTCCCGGCGCTGAGCACCACGTCGCAGCGCGTCCCGCCCGCCTTTTCGGCCTTCTGCGAGCCGAGGATCATCATCTTCACGATGGACGATTCGACCTTGGACCGCACCGCCATCGCCGGCGATTCGTCCATACCGATCGCGTCGGGCGCGTGGGCGATCTCGATGCGGGGGTCGTCGATCCCTCGCTCGGAGACGTGCTCTCGAATCTCACCCTCGGGACCGATGAGCACGAGCGTGTCATCCGGCGAAAGCAACTCGAGCGCTTCGAGACAACCCTTGAGGATCTCGTCGGGGGCATGGTCCCCGCCCATGACATCGACGCCGATCCGCATGTGGAACGAACTCCATTGGGCTCACGGAGCGTGCGACACGCTCAACGTGATTTGGTCTTGAGACGAGGCTGGGTCAGCCGTCGGCGTTGATGCCGAGCTTGGGCACGCTGATCCGAAGACCGGCGCGGACGTACCCCGAGTCCTTGCAGGCCCGGTGGTGCTGCTTAGGCATGCCGCTCAGGGGATCGAGGGTGACCGTGAGAGACTTCAGGCTGTCGTGGGCACGGCGGCGGCGGGTGCGGCCGTGGCTCTGTCGCTGGGCGGGAAGCATGCTTCAGGCTCCGTGTGCGTGGGCGGGCCCCAGGGCCGCCCGGAAGGGCTGCAACGCTAGGAGGGATTCCAAGCTCGGTCAACGAGCCTGCGCATTGGCCTATAAGCGAGTCCGGGGGCTGTTGGCCCCCAGAGGCGCCGCTCGGTAGTCTCAATGAACGACGTTGAGGTCGGCTTTCTCGGATCGCGGCAAATACCGCCTGAATAGGTGGAATGATAAAGACCGGCGCGGCGGACTTCGGAGGGGTGAGCATGCGAATGCGGATCACGGTCGAGGGCAAGACCTACGACGTGGAAGTCGAAATGCTCGATCAGGCGGCCCCAGTCGCGGCCCCAGTCGCGGCCCCGGTTGGGGCTCCTGTGGCTACGGCACCGGCCACCGCCGGAGATGCGTCCGGACCCGCCGCCACCGGCGACCTTCCCAGCCCACTGGCCGGCACGGTGGTTCGGGTGGCCGTCGCCCCCGGCGATTCGGTGAAGACCGACGACACCTTGCTCGTGCTCGAAGCGATGAAGATGGAATCGGCCGTCACGGCCCCGGGCGATGGCACCGTCACCGAAGTCATGGTCGCGGCCGGCGACTCGGTCAAGGCGGGCCAGGCGTTGGTGAAGTTCAGCTAGTGGATGACCCGCGCGGGCCCTGCGCGTGAGCGAGGGGCCGGCCAGCGGCTGGCCGACAGCGGCCAACGCACAAATCGATGGTTGGGCGCGACTCCCCGAACACCCCCGCAAGCCACCCCGGCCCGTCGCTCACGCTCAGGGCTCGAAGAGGCCACCGATGCTTGAGACCATCACCAATTATCTGAACGAGACCGGCTTCGGTCAGTTCCATTGGACCAACGGGGTGATGATCCTCGTCGGCCTGCTCTTTATCTTTCTCGCGATCAAGAAGAACTTTGAGCCGTTGCTGCTCGTGCCAATCGGCTTCGGCATCCTGATCGGCAACGTGCCGTACGACGCGAGCAAGCTTCCGCTCGGCGTGTACGACGGGCCGGTGAGTGAGGAGGATTTGGCGTACTACGAGGTCGATGTTGCAGACACGGACTGGCGGAATTCCGGGCTGTCGGACGAGCAACTCGCCGAAGCGATGGCTTGGCGAGAAAGGACGAACGACGAAGTTCTCGGTCGGCTGTTTCACGAACAAAGCTGGGAATTCATCCCGCTCCAAGTCGTGCGAAAGATCGATGATCCGCTGGAGGGTCAGCGCTTGGTCAGCCAAAACGACGCGATCGTTGTCAACACGCATCAGTTTCTCACGCCAAAGTTCTCGCCGCACTGGGCCGGCGAGTTCGCTCCTGCGATCTATCACGCGGGCAACGGTCGACACGTCGCCGCGCTCGAGCCAACCGGTGACGGGCGGTATCCGGTGCTCTGGTCGCTCGAAAAACAGGACCCCACCAACGCCTCGGTCTTCTGGTGGCTCTTCGCCGGCGTCGGCCTCGCCGGCTTCTACCCGCCGCTGATCTTCCTGGGGGTCGGTGCCCTCACAGACTTTGGGCCCATGCTCAGCAACCCCAAGACGCTCTTCCTCGGGGCCGCCGCTCAGTTCGGGATCTTCGGCTCCCTCCTCGCCGCGATCGTTCTGGGATTCACGCTTCCCGAAGCGGCGAGTATCGGGATCATCGGCGGCGCCGACGGGCCGACCGCGATCTTCACGTGCGCCCAGCTCGCGCCCGATCTCTTGGGGCCGGTTGCGCTGGCCGCGTACAGCTATATGGCGTTGGTCCCCATCATCCAGCCTCCGATCATCAAGCTGCTGACGTCGCCCGAGGAACGCAAGATCCGCATGGCTCAGCCCAAGGAGGTCAGCCAGGCGGTCAAAGTCGTCTTCCCGATCGCCGGTTTCTTGCTCACAGCGTTCATTGCCCCGGGCGGGCTCCCTCTATTGGGCATGCTCTTCTTTGGGAACCTGCTCCGAGAGAGCCTGGTGACCACGCGGCTCATGAAAACCGCCCAAGGGCCTTTCATCGACATCGTGACGATCCTCCTGGGCGTGACCGTCGGTGCAAAGACCGCCGCGAGCAGTTTCTTGACGCTTCAGACCATCTACATATTCGCGATCGGTATTGCGGCGTTCGCCATCGCCACCGCGACCGGCGTTCTGTTTGGCAAGGCGATGAACGCGATCAGCAAGAGCACCGGCGGCGACCCGGTCAACCCGATGATCGGGGCGGCAGGCGTGAGCGCTGTCCCGATGGCGGCGCGTGTGGTGCACAAAATGGGCCAGGACGAAGACCCGCAGAACTTCCTGCTCATGCACGCGATGGGGCCGAACGTCGCCGGTGTGATCGGGTCGGCCGTCGCGGCGGGAGTCTTGCTCAGCAAACTCGGGGGTGGGTGACATCCCGAGATGCGCGCTCGGTCACCTTGCGCGTTCGAATGCCCATCGCGGAAGACGTAGTCTCTCGCATCCAGATGATGGAGAGACGTGTGCAGATCGACCGGGTTCATCACGAGCGGGTTGGCTCGACCAACGACATCGCGAAGACACTCGCCAGCGAAGGCCTCCGCCGGCCACTGCTGATCTCTGCGGAGGAGCAAACCCGAGGCCGGGGTCGGATGGGGCGGGCGTGGTCGTCGCCTCAGGGCGGGGCGTGGATGACGCTCGTTTGGCCAGGTGTTCCCGATGACGATCGTGACGTGCTTCCAACAGCGCCGCTGGTCGTGGGGCTCGCGGTCGCGGACACCATCGACGCGTTGCTCAGAAACGCGAACGACCGGCACGACTCTCGACACGTTCAGATCAAGTGGCCGAACGACGTGCTCCTCGGCGGCAAGAAAGTCGCCGGCGTGTTGTGCGAGCGTGAGATCGGTCCGACGGGTGGCTCGCCTCTCATCGTGGGTGTGGGTGTGAATGTCGCGAACGATACGTCTTCGCTTGGTTCAGCCGACGGTCCGCCTCGCTTCCCGCCGATCAGCATCTCCGAGTTCGCCGGTGTTGTGGTCCGCCCAGCCGAAATCGTCGACGCCTTTGTCGATCGGGTGGTTCCACTTCTAGAGCGACTCGTGCGCTCCGGGTTCACGCCTGAACTCCGGCGAGCGATCGAAGACCGGATGGCCTACCTTCAGGATGGAATGGTCCGGATCGGTCGGTCCGAACCTGCCGAGGTGCTCGGAGTCGATGACGCTGGCCGCCTGCGTGTCCGCTTCGCCGACCAGTCGGAGGCGACGTACGCCTCGGGCGAGGTGAGGATCGAGTCGGGGCGCTAGCCGGGAGAGCGTGGTATGCGGGTCCCGTTCCCAGAGATCACCGCCGACGAAGCCGCGGCGATGATCGATCACGGCGATTTCGTTGGGTTCAGCGGGTTCACGGCGGCCGGTTCGGTCAAGGCCACCGCGCGATCGCTCGCTTCGCGGGCGACCTTTGAGCACGACGCCGGTCGTCCGTTCCGGATCCGGCTCGTGACTGGTGCGAGCACGAACGCCGACGTCGACGAAGCGCTCGCTGAGGCCGACGCTGTGAGTTGGCGAGCGCCGTACCAATCGAGTCGCGCGATGCGCAAACGCATCAACGCGCAGGAGACAAGCTTCCTCGACATCCACCTCTCGCACCTTCCTCAGATGCTCGATTACGGGTTCCTGGGCGACATAGATGTCGCCGTGGTCGAGGCGATCGGCGTCACAACAGATGGGCGGGTGTACCTCAGCACGAGCGCCGGCGTCACCCCGAGCATCTTGTCGAGCGCGAAGAGGGTCATCATCGAGCTCAACGAGGCGCACTCGCCCAGGCTCTGGGAAATGCACGATATCGCGAGGCTCCGCAGGCCCCCGCAGCGCGACCCCATCCCGATCCAACATTCGCTCTCGAAGATCGGCACGCCTTTCTGCACCGTCAACCCCGAGCGGATCGCCGGCATCGTTCGCACCAACGAGATGGACGGGCTTGCGCCGTTCAGCCCGCCAGACTCGACGAGCGAACGCATCGCCCAGCACGTGGTCGACTTCCTGCTCAGCGAGATGAGGGCGGGCCGGATCCCGGGCGAGTTCCTTCCCTTGCAGGCCGGCGTGGGCAACGTGTCGAACGCCGTGATGGGTCGCCTGGGCCGGCACCCGGAAATCCCGAACTTCGAGATGTACACCGAGGTGCTCCAGGATGCGCAGATCGACGTGATGCGTTCGGGGAAGCTCCTCGGGGCGTCGACGAGCGCGATCACGCTCTCCGACTCGGTGATGCAGAGCGTGTTCGACGACATGGACTTCTTCGCACCGCGCGTGGTCGTCCGACCTCAAGAGTTCAGCAACAACCCCGGGGTCGTCCGCCGGCTGGGCGTGATCGCGATCAACACAGTGCTTGAGATGGACATCTACGGGTGCGCCAACTCCACCCACGTCTGCGGAACCCAGATCATGAACGGGATCGGCGGTTCGGGCGACTTCGTCCGCAACAGCTACCTCTCGATTCTCATGGCGCCCTCGGTCGCGAAGGGCGGGAAGATCTCGACCGTCGTCCCGATGTGCAGCCACGTCGATCACAACGAGCACTCGGTGCAGGTGCTGGTGACCGAAAACGGACTCGCCGACTTGCGGGGCCTCGGGCCGATGGAGCGGGCCGCTCGGATCATCGATCGGTGCGCCCACCCCGAGTATCGCGACGCGCTGCGGCACTACCTTGAGAAGGCCCCTGCGGGGCACGTCCGCCACGACCTGGCCTCGTGTTTCGACATGCACCGGGCGTTCATGGAATCGGGCGACATGCGCAACGCGTTTGCGTGACGCTTATTCGCCTGTCTCGTAGACACGCCGGACCTCGATGCCCAGGTCCTCATAGACGCCGCGACGAGCGAAGATGGCCGACTCGTGCATCGCGCTCGAGATGAGCACCGCTTCGGCCCCGAGGGTTGGGGCGTCTTTCGGTGCGACCACCGGCCAGTTGAAAAGTCTCGACCCTGCGGCGCCCGGATCATCGTCGGTGAAGCCCACGATCAGGCACGGCGCTTGGGCAAGAAGCGGCGCAAGCTGGCGGGTGTGCTGGCCGGTGCCGTGAATGGCGACGCGTTTGCCGGCGAGTCTCTGCAGCGCGGCCGCGAACCTGGCGCGGCCGCCGGGGGGCACCGGACCGCCCGCCTCGCCGGACGCGTTGTACGCCACCGGCCGGTCGGCGGGCCAGGAGCGTGGAGGCGTCGCGGCGGTCCGGTCGATGACCTCCGCCACGACACGGGCCAGGCGATCCGGACTGAAGAACGAACGCACACGCTCGTGGGCGTTCGCGCCGAGCGTCGCAAGATCGAGCGACATCGCGCGTGCGACGCTCTTAGCCATCGCGGCACCGATCGTGTCGTCGTCGTCGGTTGGTTCGAAGGGGACGAGCACGCCGTGCACCCCGTCCTCGATCACGTCGCGCGCTCCGGAGGGCGTGTCGGTGATGACCGGGCAACACCCCTGCGCCATCGCTTCGAGCAGCGACTTGCTCATGCCTTCTGTTCGGCTCGCGAGGACGAGCACGTCGGCGCCGGCGAGATGCCCGGCAACCTGGTCGGGCGGGACCATCGAGCGGTGTGTGATCGAAGGGCGATCGGCCGCGAGGTTGTCGATCTCACCCGAGGCCGGCCCGTCGCCCAGGAAGGTCAGCTCGTGCCACACGCCGGCGCGGGTGAGTTCGTCCGACATTCGCACGAGCGCACGGACTCGCTTTTGCTCGTGCTCGATGCGTCCGGTGTAGAGCAGACGCACCGGGCGATCGGCCAGGGGCTCGCGCACCGGGACCTCGCGGGGCGCGTGGGCCGCGTTGGGGATCCAGAACGTCTCGTCGGCCCGAGATGGGAACCGCGTGCGGAGGCTGTCTTTAATCCGCGAACTCACGCCGGCGAGCGCCGCGAGGGCGGGCTCGTACCGATCGATGAACGCTGTCTCGTAGGCCCCGTCGATGTGCTGGAGGCCCAGCACCCGGAACGCCTCGGGGTCGACGATCGTGAGCGCGGCGCACGCGGCGAAACACTCGGCATGCCTCGAAGGCACCAGGACCACCGCGGCGTCGCACCTCGGGTCGTGCGAGAGTTCACGCGCCGCATTCCGATAGGCCTTGATGATCGGCGAGAGATCTCCGTTGAGCTGATCAAGATCGGGCAGGTCGTCACGCCGGAACAACTTGGCGCCGTCTGGGAGATCGAGGTCGAACTCCGCGTGGCCTTCGATCGATCCGTGAACGAGAACGCCGACCGGCCGGTTGAGGCCCGAGTCATGATCGGCCAGACCCTTGGCCACGAGCGCGATCCACGTCGTAACGCCGGTGACGGTGAGTCCTTGTGGTGCTATGAGAAGGCAGGGTGGGGGCACAGGATCCTCGGGTTCGGTCGGCCAGTATCGCGGTCCGTCACGTCTGTTGTCCAGCGGGCGGCGTCAGACCCGCTCATCGGGGGGGCGGAAGGTCTCGAAATCGATGATCGAATCGGCCGACGATTCGAGTCTCGCGTCGTGGCTCGACACGACGCAGATTTTGTCGCCGCGTACGTATTCACGGATCGCCTCTGAGATGATTCCGGTGTTGCGATCGTCCAGCCCGCTCGTCGGTTCGTCGAGCAGGAGCACCGCCGAGTCGCGGATCATCGCCCTTGCTATGGCGACGCGCTGGCGCTGGCCGCCCGAGAGCTGGCCCGGCTTTTTCGTGCGAAACGGCTCGACTCCGAGGCGTTCGAGCCACGCATCTCGGCGGGCCCGGTACTCCCTCCTCGGGAGTCCTGCCAGAGCAGCGGGGAGAGCGATGTTGCGTTCGACCGACGCGAGCGGGAGCAGATTGAGCCCCTGGAAAACGAAACCCAGGCGCTCGCGACGGAACCGAGGGCCCGGCGCCGATGGTCGCCTTGAGGCTTTGCGGGCCGGGACGGTGACCGCGCCCTTCGTCGGGCGGAGGAACCCGGCGAGGAGCCGGATGAGCGTGGTCTTTCCGCACCCGGAGTACCCCTTGAGCAGCGTGACGCCCGGCGCAAACTCGGCCGAGAAGTCGCTCAGCACCCAAGGGGCCCTCCGCGCGTAACGGAACCACACGCGGTCACACCGGATCTCGCCCGTTGGCCGCTCGGTCACGACAGCACCCTCCCGACGGGCTTGGCGATGAGCCAGGCGACGGGCAAGAGGCCGACCATCACGCCGCCATTCATGATCATCGCGATGACCTCGACTTCGGGGGCGACGATCGAGGCGAGCACGCTCTCTTGGCTCGGTCCCACCGGGTAGCCGAGCGCCGCGACGGTGTGCGCACGCGTGTACCACATCAGCGAGAGCGCGGTGATCAGGCCGAGGTTCGCGATCAGCAGTTGCTCGATCGCGTGGCGTGCAAAGAGCGACCAGGGGGCCGCCCCGAAGCTCCGCAGCAACGCGCCGACGTACCGCACTTCGCGATACTCCAGCACGCCCATCGCCGCGAAAACAAACGCGGCACCGGCGCCGAAGATCACCGCGAGCCCGCCGCGGACCAGGTCGCGCCTGCTCCGGAGTTCATCGAGCGACCGAATGATCGGGCCCGGGCCTTGCACTGTGACGTCGATCCGCTCGGCCCGGGCAAGACGCATCACGGCGGTCGTCATCTCTTCGAGCGATGGCGAATTGGGGCCTCGTTCGACGATGACCAACTGGCTGACAACGTTCCGAGCACCCAGCAGCCCGAGCCCATCGGGCACCAGCACGAGCCCGCTCGGATCGATGCTCGCGGACCACTCGGGCGGCGGGGCTGTGGTCGCGACGGCGGTCACACGGTCCGCGGCGGGGCGGTCAACGTGTACCTCGACCGACACGCCCTCGGGCACGCCCGGGAGACAAAGCACCAGCCCGTTCGCGTCGGAGCGTTGCGTCTCGAGCGGCGGGGCATCGGCGTCGTAGAGATACGCCGGCAGCGTCTGGCCGAACTCGCTCGTGACTCGGACCGGAGCGGCGCGGAGCCGGACAACCCTGACCTCGGGCCCGAAGACGTTCGACTGTTCGAGCATCTCGCCGACGGTGGGCTCGCCGGGCTTTCGGGTCGATTGCAGGATCGCCTCGCGGACGTAGAAACGGTCGAGCCCGATATCGCCGAGCCGGCGCTCCAACTCGTCGGCCGCGAGCGCGAACGATGCGAGGATCGCCATCGCGGTCGCGACCATGAACCCGACGACCGATCCCTTCGCGATGACACCGGCCGGCTGTTCGATCCACCGCGCGACGGTGTCGCGCATCAGATAGAGCGTCAGGAGGACAACGCCCCTCACGGCGTGCCCACGTCGATCGCGATCTCGGTCAGCCCGATGGCGACGGCGCTCGCCCCGGGCCAGATCTCCCCAACGCCCCCGGTCCAGTCGCCCCGCGTGAACGCGTCGGGGTACCGGACCATGAGATCGAGCTTGGGCACGAGCCGCGCCGGGCGTTCGAGCGTGCGCACCAGCCGGCCCCGGACCGCGGCGCCGTTGAGCAGCCGGAGCGATGCGGCGCTTTCGTCGGGTTCGAGGGTGAAGCGATCGACGAGGGTCGGGAACCCTCGAAGGTCGACGGTTTCGCGTCGCTCGAAGCGTGCGGACGCGACGCCTCCGCCCGGGATCCGCGCGCGGTACACGAGGTCTTCGGGGGGGACATCAAGCCAGAGTGCCTCGCCGGATTCGACGTGCAGCACGATCTCGCCGCCGCGCGCCGTCGCGATCGTGTCGCCTCCGCCGACGAAGAGCGAGCCAGCGACATCGAGCTGAGGACTCAGCACGAGCTCGCCGGCGAAGGGCATCGTCAGTTCGCTCCGCTCCGCGAGACGGTCGAACGTGAGTTCGGCTTGCTCAAGCTCGACGTCCGCGAGCTGGAGCTGGATTTCTTCGACGCTGATCTCGGGGTCTTCGGCGAGGCGGAGGTTCTCTTCGAGCACCTCGACCAAGCGTTCGGCCGCGGCGAGCACGTCATCACCGAACTGGGCCGGGAGATCCGGGAACACCTCGCGCACGAGCGGGTCGGTGCGAGCTTCGACGGCAAGGCGCAGTTGGTCGCGTGTCCGTCGCGCGTTTTCGAGGTCGCGCCGGGCTTCGAGCGTTGTCCTTGGTTGTTCGATCGCTTCGAACAGCAGCCGTCGCAGCTCAAGCTGCCGGCGTTGACCTTGAACGGTGCGCCGCTCGAGTTCGAGCCTCTGCGGCGCCACCCTCGCCCACACACGGCCAGCTTCGAGCTCGATGCCCGTTGGACCGGCGGCTCGCACGTCGTCATCGATCTCGATCGGCCCGTCGATCGGTGCGACGAACGCGGTGGTGCGTCGAGATTGGACTCGCGCCGAAGCTTCGCTCAGCGTGATGCGGGAAGCGAGCGGGTATGACGTCCAGTCCCAGGCCTGGGTCTCGACGGCGGCCTCGGCCTCTTCAGGCTGGACCCGCTCGCACGACCACGCGCTCAGGCTCGCCAGTATCGCCGCGAGTATCGCGGTTCTGGGGCGCCGCACCAACCCCGGTCGCGGTGTCCGCGTCGTGCGATTCGGGTTGGGCGGGTGTGCGTTGGTCATCGAGCGGGGTGCGCCCCGGGGTTCGGGCGTCTGCGTAAGGAAAGGTACTCGCCCAGACGCTGTCGAGTGTGAGCAAGGGGCCGACGAGCGCAACTTCTGCCAGTTCGGCCCTCGCGATGGCGTCTCGTGCCCGAGCCGCTTCGCGGAGTCTGCGTTGGAGGCCCGAGATCCCATCGGCCTCGAGGGCGCCGACAACGAGATCGAGCCTACGCGCCGCTTCGTCGCGTTCTTCGACGAGACGGTCGAGCTCTTCGTTGAGCCGCACCGCCTCGACGGCCGCGGTGCGCACCGCGAGACGGGTCTCGCGGATCGCCGTGTCGCGGTCGAGGTTCGCGAGCTTGATGCGCTCGGCGACCGCGCCGCGGAGATCGACCGAGAGCCGGAGCCTCGCGGTCAGCGTGAGGTTGCCGAGCTCGAAGACGGTTTGGTCGTCGCCGGTCTGCGTGAAGATCGGCGGTGCGCTAATGAAGATTTCGGGCTGGGGGAGGTACTCGTACCACGCGGATCGAACCGCGGCGTCGGCGGCGACGAGGTCGGTGGCCGCGAGACGGAGGACGAGCGAGTTCATCAGCCGTTCTTCGAGCCCGGGTCCGAGGACGCCTTCGGCCTTGATCGCCGGCACCGGTCCGTCGGGCATCCACCGGACGGCCGGTTCTCCGAGCAGGGCGCCGAGCCGCTGGTTGAGCTCGTGCCGATCGCGGGCGATGTCCCGGGTCTCGTCGTCGAGTTCTTCGGGTCCGAGCCCGACCACGGCGTCGAACCCTGCGTCATCTGCGCGCTCGGCGCCCGCCCGGGCGAGTTCGGCGAGGCGGAGCCGCTCGTCGAGCGCGGCGCTCTGCAAGAACAGCGTGTGCAGCACGATGATCTGTTCGCGCCACGATTGCTCGCGTTGTAGTTCGGTGCGGAGCAGGGCGAGGCGGGTCACAAAGACCTGTTCGGGGAGGTTCGCGAGCCCGCTGAGCAGGTTGGTGATGAAGACGTCGAAGAGTAGGTCGGAGGTGGTCAGGTCGGCGAGGGAATCGACCTGCTCCACAACACCAACACGGAAGTCGATCGTTGGGATGAGGTTCTTGTAGGGCCGTCCTGCGGCAATATGGGCGCGTTCGACGGCTTGGTCGGCTCGGATCACGGCTGGGCCTCGTTCGCGGAGCAGGTCGACGGCGCCGTTCCAGTCGACCTCGCGGACGGGCATGACCTCGGCCGCGATGACCGCGTCGGCGATCTCCCATCGCAGTTCCGCGGCGCGGTGCGCCGCTTGTTCCTGAGGGCTCCCACACCCGGAGACCAGCGCCGCGATGGCGAGGCTCGGCGCGATCCACGCCAGTTTCATTGCGCGGCTCCTGCGGCGGGTGCTTGCGCCGCCTGATACCGGTCTATCTCGCTCTTGTGGTGTCGTTTCCGCTTCGCCGAGAGCACGCCTCTCGCGACGACGTACACGCCGACGACGATCCCTCGGGCGAGCCACGAGTCGGCGACAAACAAGAAGACGAACGCGGAAGCGGTGAGAACGCCGAGCAGGAAGCGTGCGGTGTCTTTGATCGGGCGCGGTGCGCCAACGAGCGACGTGAACACGGTCGGCGCCAGCATGGCTCCAAATGCCAATCCCGCTTGCTGATCACTGAGCCGGCCGGGCCAAAGGGTGGCGACGCCGACGATGAATCCGACGGCCATCCCCGATGCTCCCATGAGACAGCCACGGCAGACGCGAAGACCGCCTATAGGCCAGCAATGACCCTTGAACGCGGGATGATTCGGATGATGAGCAAAGATATCAGGATTGTGTTCGCGTACGAAGTCAAAGAAAGAACGGCTTCTTTGCTCCGATGGTCGAGTGGCCCACATTCGGAAGCACTGGTTGAGGTCGGGGCGTCGGGACATGGGTGATACGAGACGGTACATCAAGCCCGCCTGCCGGGGGTTCGTCCTGAAAGGCGACAGATGCGATTCAGGATCTGCGTTTCGCGTTGACCCTTTGCGACGCCACCCATATTGTGAAGCTGAGACGCAGTCTCAACTGCTCGATCTGCGCGAAGGACCTGACCATGTTACGACTCGACACGAAGCTCGTGGGTGTGGTGGCTCTCTTTGTTCATGCTGGATCAGCGCTCGGTCAGACGAGGTCGGTCACGGCAACTTCAACGCAGAGCGCTGTTACGGGAGTACCCCAGTCGAGTGTCGTCGGTGCGGGACCGACCTACGGCGAACCGACCACTGTTTTCTTCGAGGCCCCGACCAAGGACACGTCGACGTACTCGAACATCGGAGCGACCGGCAATTCGCGGGACTTCGTGTGGGCGAGCACGTTCCCGGGTGAAGGGCGACAGTCGTCGCTTGTCGCGATGTTCGACACCGCGACGGCCGGGTTGCCGACCGGCGTCGACGCCCGACGTGTTTGGTTTGAGTCGATCACCTTCACAGCGGCGACTTGGCTGAGTTCCACGGCGCCCCAGGCGAAGTACGACCCCTCTCCCGACGCGTGGGAAACCCAGCTCTGGGCAGGCGGAGACATCACCGTCTTCAACGAGTTCGGTGGGATCACCCCGGTCGACTCGGTTTTCGTTCCGGCCGAGCCTCGGTATCAAACGCAAGGCGCCGCTGAGGACGACAACGCACCGCTCGAGCTGTTTGGCGTTCGGTTCAACAACGGTCTCAGCGCGGCGACGTGGAACGAGAGTTCGAGCGGTACGACCGCGTGGTCAAACGGCATCCCGAATGCTGAGCCGGTTGACTTCCCGGGCGGTGTCGAACGGAGTGTGCAGTCGAGTTTCGGTGAGTCTGGAGTCGAGTTTGCGTTTGGTTTGTACGACGCTCCCGATGGTCAAACGTACGACACGTTCTTCCCGACCGGCAACTTCGTCGCGAACCCTGTGGATGGCTTCGATCCTGAGCCTCTCGCCTACGGCTTAAGCTACGACGTCGCGGCTGGCACGCCAGGCGAGACCGTTGCCGGCCAGACCGCTCTCGGCCAGAACGATCTCATTCCGTTCGGGCATCGATTCCGGTTTGAGGTCGACACTCGCAGGGGTCCGGTGATTGAGTACTTCCGAGACCAGCTCGAGATCGGCTGGGTCAGCCTGATTATGTCGCAGGCGGCGTTCGGTGACCTCGCGGTGGCCGAGTACAGCTACTGGATTACCAAGGACGGCAAGGCCCTGCTTGACACGCTCGACATCGATTTCGACGCCAGCACGCTGGAGATCACCTATGTTGTCCCGCTTCCGGGCGACGTGGATGGATCGGGGGCTGTTGAGGTGAGCGACCTGGTCTGGGTGATCCGGGGCGTCGGCGAGCCGGGCGTTCACCAGACGGCTTTCCCCCAGCAGGACTCGGCCGCGACGCTCGACGTCAACGCCGATGGGTACGTCGATGCGTTCGATGTCTTCGCGGTTGTCGGCATGTTGAGGTGATCGAAGGAATCATGAAACCATGCTCGCCCCGACGTGGTAGATCGGGGTAAAGGACTTCAAGGACCCATGACCCTCCGAGCACTCGATCCTGACACAACCCGATGTCCGGTGATCCGCGCCTTTCGGGGCGTGCAAGGCTTCACCCTCGTCGAGCTCCTCGTGGTCATCGCCGTGATCGCCCTGCTCATCGGGATCTTGCTCCCGGCGCTCGGGCAGGCGAGGCAGACGGCGCGTCAGGCCCAGGAACTCTCCGCGGCACGCCAGCTCATGACCGGCACGACTCAGTACACCCTCGACAATCGGGGATTGATGCTTCCAGTGGAGGCGGGTGATGGGCGATTCGCGGCCTCTTGGCCCGCACCGTGGTCGGAGGACATCTTCAACGATCACGGCATCCAGCTCTGGGACGCTGAAACCCAGTCGGCGCTCGCGCCGTTTACTGGTTCGTCGGCTTTGAGTGGATACACGTGGCGGCTCGCTCCGTACTTCGACTACCAGGTTGAAGGGGCTGTGCTTATTAACGGGCAGGCGGCGGTGGCGCGTGACTACTACAACGAGCAACTCCCGGGTGCTTCCACCGACTCGGGTCTCGAACTCTCGTACACCTACATCACCAACGTGGCGCCCACGCTGGGTATGAACGCCCTGATCGGCGGAACGAGCAAGGGCATCGATCCTGTCCCGATCGGCAACCCGACCGATTTCATCGGGAACGCGTTTAAAAACAAGTACGGCGTCGAGCCCATCCGTCGCGAAGACCAGCCGGTGAGCGCCAGTTCGTTCCTTGTGTTCGCTTCGGCCCGGAACGCGGAGTTCGTCGACTCTGGGTACGGGAGCGGGTACTGGAACGTCCGCCCCAACGCGTTCAACGACGCCGGCAGCGCCCCGTTCGATTACGCGAGCGGTGAGTACCGCCCGCCTTCGCCCGACTCGTTCGGGTCGGTCGATCTCCGCTGGAACGGGAAAGCGGTCACGGCGATGCTCGACGGGTCCGCCGGCACGAGGGGCGAGTCGGAGCTCGACGTCGTAAGCGGAGACGCCGAAGCGGGCGACGGCGAGTCGGCCAACTGGCTGCTCTGGCGGGGACGCTAAATCACTCGGGCGTGCTGAGCAAAGCGAAGCTGTCGGTACGGCTTTGGTCGAGCCCGCTCCCAGGAGATGCATCTCATCACGCAACGCGTGATTCGGTGCTGACTCGGGCAGCAGCTTCATGCTCGTTGTATAGGGCGATCGTCTGAATCCCTTTCTCTCGGAGCGGAGCGGCACCGGCCCACAGCTTGCCTTCCCAGGCGTCGCTTGAGAGCACGACCGCGTCGATGTTCCAACGCTCGGCCGCATCAAGGGGCGTTGCCACCTCGTGGCCAAGCATGGTCCCGGACCGCGGCGCATCGTCGATCAGTCCAACCACCGGAACGCCGCGCTCCCTGGCCCACTCGAACGCCTTCGCGGCGCGCCGCGTGTGGTCTCCGCAGCCGTAGACCGCGATCGAGGAAGCTCCGTTGTGGTGTGCTCGCCGGATGCCTCTCGCGAGGCGGACCCACTCTGGCTCGATCAACCCGGGCGCGAGCGCGACGCCGAGGCCGTCGGCACGCCACGCATCGATCTGGTCCATGACCTCGGGCGTCGGCCGAGTGGTAACCACGACCGCGTCGTCATCATCTCCGGGCTGGTCGATCGCGATCGACGTGTACCCGGATCTGGCCAACGTCTTCTTGCACCATTCGATGTCTGCCGAAGGTTGGCTGCTTGCGGCGCCCTTCCATCGATGAGGTTCGGTGACGACACAGGCGTGATCTGTGGGGGTACGGATCATCCCGGTGTTGAGGACCCGATCGAACAACCGAGTCCATGCGACCGCGGCGTCGTCGATCGATGCGATCTCGGTTGCCCTCGCCCAGGCTTCGCGCGACATCGTTCCAACCCTCGCTCGGTCATCGGCGAGGTCGGCGAGCCTTGAGGCCATCTCGTCGGGCGAGCCAACGGGGGCGAGCACCCCGTTGATCCCGTCGATGACCGCCTCGTTGGCTCCGCTGGCGACGCGGGTGACGGCAGGGACGACGCCCTGGCCCATCGCCTCAAGCATCGAGATGCTCATGCCTTCAGCATCCGAGACGAGGATCGCGACATCGATCGTCGACCAGAACCGCTCGACCCATGGCGCCGATCGGGGGCCGTGAACCACGAGGCGCGTGGTCTCCCGCTCGCGTCGACGCTCGGTGGCGAGGAAGCGGTCAAGATCGGTTCCGTCACCCACGAGGTGCAACTCGGCATCGATGCCTCTGGCGTCGAGCCCGTCGAGCACGAGGTGCAGGTCACTGATGCGCTTTTGCAACTCCACCATTCGTCCGACGTACGCGAGGCGCAGCGGGCCCTCATCAGAGACTCGCCTCGGCGCCGGGGCGAGCGGGACCCCGTAGGGGATATTCGCAATCGGCCGGCCAGCTGACTGTGTTTCGAGCCATCGCTCGCATGCGTTGGAGACACCGACGGCGCCATCCCAAGTGTTGTACGAGCGGAGCAGGTCTTTGGCGGCGTCGTCGAACGTGTTCATCGCGCCGATGACACGCACTCCGTTCGCTCTCATCGCGGCCGAAGCGGCGTGGCATACGTCGGCGTAGTTCGCGATGACAAGTTCGGGCTCAAGGCGTTCGAGAGACTCGACCACAGTCCGGATGGCCGCGGTCGGTGAGTTGTGCGGATCGATAAGGCATGCAGAGAGGCTCGAATCGCCTTCGCTCCGCCACCATCTGCTCGTTGACACCGCCAGCGTACGGACGTCGTAGCCCAGTTCGGGATGGTCGTTGAACGCGGCGGCCATCCGATTGCACCAGACGGGTACACCGCCGAGCGGCCTGCCATCGGTCGCGAAGAGGTGGACGACACGTCGGCGGTCAAACGCCTTCGGCACCGCTATGCAAGGCCGCGACACGGATGGGAGCGGTCGCGCAACGCTCGGCGCTTCTTTGGCGCAGCGGGCGATCTCTCGGGCGACGCGCTCCGGCGCGCTCTGCGGGGCGCGCCTCTCAACTCGGGCTTGGACACGGAGCGATTCTGGGTCATCAACGAGCGTGCGAACGAGGCGCCAGAGCCCGCCGGCTCCGGAGAACGTGGTCATGGGCTCGTCGGCGTCGAGCGATGTTTCTGCGTTGGCGAGCTCGGCGATCTGGGACTTCGAAGCCTCCGGGACCGGTCGCCAGAGTGCGTCGGCCCGGACCCACGCCGGAGCCGCGTGCGGATCGAGCAGGGCCGTGACGCGGCCGGCGAGACGCGCTTCGAGCGCGAGCGTGCTGGGTGTTGTGACGACGGCGCTCGCGTTGGCGAGTGACTCGGCCAGCGGGGCGGTATCGGCGTCGACGCCCAACTCGAGGTGGAGCCGCGCTGAGAGCCTCCAGATGACCTCCACTCCGAGGTGATCCGTAGCCGACTTGATCCGACCCAGGTCGCGGACGAGGCGGCGCCGTTCGGCGTCATCGAACGCCGGCGTGCGTGCGGTCGCGACGAGGAGCTTGGGCGCCTCCGGGAGCGGGGCGGGGCTGATCGCGTCGAGCCGGGGCAGCCCGGTGGCGACCGCGTCGTTGCCCATCGCGCGGAGCAAGATCGCGTCGGCCTCCGTCGCGCACAGCACGCGGCTCGCGGGCGCCGGCCTCAGGAACAGCGGGTCGGCCATCGTCCGGGGGTTGCAGAAGGTGTTCCGCCATTCGACCACCCCATCCATCAGGAGCCCGACGGGGATTTTGGCTTCGCCGGCGAGCCTGATGACCCGGCGGGTCAGCGGTCCTTCGGCGTCCGACACAGCGACGACCCGGGTGTTGGCGGGCAGCGTGGCGGAAACTGTGCGGACCACGTCCAGCCCGCTCGACGCGAGGTGCTGGTCGACGCCGACAAAGTGGTCGGTCGCCCCCGACCCGATCAGGACGGCCTTGGGTGCGGACTTCAAATCGGGCGTATCGGCGCGCATCGCATAAACATCGGCCGGGTGGGGTGCCGGTCTGGAAACCGGGGCCCACGAATCTGACCTCGCGGGTCGTTACGTTGCCAACGCTTCGGTATTGAGCAGCGCGCGGGTAGGCGGGATGATGGCTTCGCCGCTCGCTGAGTCGAACGCGTTGATCTGGGCGGTCGGTATCCAGCGGCTCTGCGGGTACTCCCACGTCACGTCTCGTTCTGACGCAGCGATGAGATCCTCGACGAGCGTGGTAAGTTCGACGCGGTAGCACACGTCGAGGGAGTTCGCGAAGGGGTCGTGACACAGGGCGACGGGCTGGATGGTCCGGGTCGCGCCGAGGCCGGTTGCTGTGCTTCCGATGGGCAGCGCGACGTTGAGCCCCAGTTCCTCGGTGATCTCGTTTCTGAGATTGGCCCAAAGATCGATATGGTCCATCTCGCTCTCGCTTTTTGGCGGGCAGTCGATGCCGCCCGAGGGGCCGAGTTCCCACATGCCGCCGTAGATCCGCGTTTGCTCGCCTCGCCTCCCAAAGAACACGTGCGGTTCGCCGGCGTGGTCGTTGGCGACCAGGATCGCGGTGACCGAGAGCTGCGTGAGCCCGGTATCGATCTCGGGCTGAACGGTGAGGTGCTTGTAGCAGTCGCGTCGGGCGGTGAGCGTCACCGATCCGGGGTCGTACGAGACGAACGCGAGGACGGGACCGTTGAAGAGTCTCGGGTTGGCGCCGCGCATCCGCTCCCACGCGGCGTCGATCAGAGGCTTTGACTCTGGGGCGGGGGTGTCCGCGATCACGATGCGTGGGAAGGCGCCATCGGGGATGAGATCAACGCGGCAGTGTTGCCACGCGTTCTGGGGCGGGGTGAGGCTCACGAGGGCAGAAGGTTCTTGAGCGGGCCCATGTCCGCGAGATCGCCCAGACCCAATTCGTCCGCGTGGCGCTGGACGATCTGGCGAGCGGCTTCTTGCGCCCGGATCAGAGCATCGTTCACAGCGTGGGTCACGAGCCCCTCGGCCATGGCGCGGTCCTCGGTCATCAGCCCGGCGGCGAGCGCCGGGTCGATGCGCACCGATTCGATTTTCATTGAGCCGGTCGCGACGGCACGCACCGCGCCGTTGCCGGCCTGGCCTTCGACGCGAAGCGATTCGAGCTGGGCCTTGATGTCCTGGGCCGCGGCTTCGAGCTTCGATTTGTTCTTGAGCAAGCTTGCGAGCTTGCCCATCATCTTCATATCCATCACGTCGTGGAGTCCTTGTTGGGCGCCGGTGAGTTGTGACGCTCTTTCCTGAGCACGCGGGCATCAAAGACCTTGATAACTGCCTGGACCAGCGGGTGGTCCTCCGGGTCGTTCTCGATGCCGCCTTGAGTGCTCGTCGCTTGCGCGGCCTGCGGGCCGCCCGGGGCGGCGCCGGGGTCGGTGATCGGCCCGATGACGCGATCTTCGGGCATCGGTTCGACGGCGACCTTCATCGGTCGCCCGAGCGCGGCCGAGACGAGGGTCGCGAGGTGTTGGACGTGGTCGCTCGCGTACGCGAGGCGGCTGGGCGGGGCCTCGATCGTGGCCTTGGTCTCGGTGAGTTCGCGGAGGTACAGCGTGCGCACCAGCGCGGCGAGGCGCGGTTTCTTGGCACTGGCTTCGAGGATTTTGGCCCAGTCGGACGTTACCCCGTCCGCTTTGGGACCGCCCGAAGCGGGTCGCGGTTGTTGGGCACCGGCGGGTGGCGTGGCGGCTGGTGGGCCAGCCGGGGTCGGGCCCGACGGCGCCTCGCGTTTCGGTGGATGGCGTGTGGTGTCGCGCCGCCCGGTCGGGGTCGTCTCCGGCGAGCGGCGTGGGGGGGCAGCCGGCGGAGACGCTCGTCCGGGCGTCAGGCTTTTCCCGCTGGAGCGCCCCGGGATCCGGCGGCGATCAGGCCGGTGACTTCGGCCATCTTCTCCGCCGTGGCGAGCCGCACGAGCAGGGCGTCGAGCAAGGCCCGGGGCACGCTGCTCGACTTGATCGCGCGCTGCACGTGCTCGGTCATCACGATCATGTGCATGAGCCCAGCCGAGTCGAAGCGCGACGCACGCTGGGCTTCTTCCTTGCGCGATTTGCCCGAGACGTCGACGAGCTCGGTCTCGGGTCCGCACGCGGCGATCACCATCAGGTCGCGCAGACGATCGAGCAGAGCCTCAAGGAGCTGGTCGGCGCTGATGCCTTTGGCGAGCAGCTCGGCGCCGGCTTCCAGCGTGCCCTTGGGGTCTCCGTCTGCGGTCGCGTCGAGCAAACGCCCCACGAGTTCACGATCGGGCAGGCCCAAGAGTTCTTCAAGGAGCTGAACGGTGAGCTTCTTTTCGCCGGCGGCCATCAGGCGGTCGAGCAGGCTGAGCGCGTCTCGCATCGACCCATTGCCCAGGCGGGCGACGGCGTGCACGAGCTCCGGCTCGGTCTTGAGCTTCTCTTGCTTGATCACGCTCTCAACATGCTCGCCGATCCGGGCGGCGGGGATGTTCTTGAAATCGAACCGCTGACAGCGCGACTGGATCGTCGGCGGGACCTTGTGGGGCTCGGTGGTCGCGAGGATGAACTTGACGTGCTCCGGCGGTTCCTCCATGGTCTTGAGGAGGGCGTTGAACGCCTCCTTGGTGAGCATGTGAACCTCGTCGATGATGTAGATCTTGAACCGGCCCCGGAGCGGTCGGTACACGGCGTTCGCGATCACTTCCCTCGCCTCGTCGACGCCGCGATTGGACGCACCGTCGATCTCGATGACGTCGGTGTCCTGCCCGGTCATGATCGCCTGGGTCAGCGCGTCGTCGTTGTCGGGGTTGTTGAGCGCGTTGGCGAAGATGCGGGCCATCGAGGTCTTGCCGACGCCTCGGGTTCCGCTGAAGAGATAGGCGTGGGCGACGCGATCCTGGTCGATCGCGGCCCGGAGGGTGCGGGCGATGGGCTCCTGACCGACGACTTCGTCGAAGTCGCGCGAGCGGTACCGGCGTGCGAGAACGGTGTAGGCCATAGTGCGAGTGTAGAAGGGGGGTTCCCGGGAGGGGGCCCGTCCATTATGCTGACGTGGGGTCATTTGCATCGGTGGAGGGGTGGGAAATGGACTGGCTGCGGAGCGAATCTCGGATCGGCGGGAGCATTCTGTACAAGGGCACCTCGCTGCCCAAAATCGACAAGTTCGTGGCGCTGCAGTCGTTGGGGCTGGAGCTGGCGCGACTCAAGGACCCGGGCGAACGGAACGCCTGGGGGTTGAGCCTGAGGCACCCCGACTGGGGCAAGGCGTACCTCTACTGCCCCAAGAAGGCGGTGGCGCCTTCGACAGATGATCTCGTGTTCGCTTACGGGTTGGCGCCGGACGAGCCGGAGGAGATCGGTCGCTCGGGCATGTCGCTCCTGCTCGCGATGAAGCCCCAGGGCGGCAACGTGCTTGAGGAACGCAAAACGCTCATGCGGTTCGGGCGGGCGGTGATGGGCGACGACGGTCTGGCGTTCTATGACCCGGGGGCGATGCGGTACTGGACCGCTCCGGCGCTGGACGACGAACTGATCCACGATGCGGCGCTCGACGTCGAGTCGATTTTCTGCGTACACGCCGTGACGGCCGACGGACAAACACCCTCGTGGGTTCACACGCACGGCCTGGGCGAACTCGGTGCGTACGACTTCGACATCATCAACCCCAGTCGGGAGAGGGTCTCGGGTGATGCGATCCGGGCCATCGCCTTCTCGACGCTCGAAGGTCACGTCGAGCCGGGAGTGACCGATATCGGTCTCTTCATGGGAGAGCCCGGTTTCGACGCGGTCGACGCGGCCGAGTTCGACCGGGTCGGCCCGCCCAAAGAGGTTGAGGTTCGAGACACGGCGGACCACACCGAGCGAAGGGTGGTGCTCTGCGACCCTCCGAAGCGTCGGATCTTCGGTCGTTCGGGACCGAAGGCGTCGTCTGTTTTCCAGAAAGCGAAGGACTTCGGTCCGTGCGCCTTTAGCGAATCAGCGACCGATCTGATGGCCGACCGCGCGGCGAAGACTTTCCATCTCGTGCCCGAGATCGCTGAAGATCTCGCAGAGTTTGAGTTCCCGACGCTGGTGAAGATCGGCTACGACACCGACGGCGGGAGTATCGAACACCTCTGGTTCGAATACCGAGGCATGCGGAACGGCCAGATCGACGGCGAACTCGTGAACCAGCCCTTCGACATCGCGTCGATGAACCAGGGCGACCGAGGCCTGCACGACCCCGGTCGCGTGTCCGACTGGCAGACGATGAATCCAGCCGGTCCAATCAACCCACGTTCGCTGATGGGATGGCGCGCGATCCAAGCCAATAAGGACAAGCTCCGTGAGATGATGCGGGGCGGCGCGTAAGATTCCGAGTCCCTTTCGCCCAGGCGTGACGGGCAATCACCCTCAACGAAAGGAACACCATGGAACGCAAAGACTTGGATTGGACAGACGGATTCGACGATCTCGATCGGTTTCGAACGCACGAGTAAGCGTCGGAGGGGCTTTCAACTCCGAGACCTCGGTCAAACGCGGCTACCGCGAGATCCAAACCGAGGCGGGGCGCAAAGAACTGATCGAGAAACTCGGACGGAACGACCCCTGCCCCTGCGGCAGCGGGCTGCGGTTTCAAGAAGTGCTGCCTGACCTCTGGGCGGCATGACGGCTCCAACCGCAACGATTACCACAGATAGCAACTCGAAAGGGCCGCCCCAGGGCGGCCCTTTCTCGAGCGCGTCCCTCGGCTCAGCCGAGCGCGCGTATAAGAGGCCCATCTCTCCCCATCGCCTTATCGGCGAACCGGACGAGATCGCGGTGGGGCTGGGCCGCCGGGCGAACGGCGCGCACGACTTCGGGGGCTTCCGACTCGCGGCCTGGTCCCGCCCAGTGTGCGAGCAAAACAAGGGCCGCCGCCGGTGATCGGCTGACGCCAGCGAAGCACTGGCAGAGCACAGTTCCCTCAGCGGGATCGAGCGATCGGATAAACACGATGAGCTCGTTCGCGATCGCCTCGCTGGGCGGGATGACGCGCCGGCCCTGGCGGTCGATCGCTCTCTGCCGGAGTCTGTATTGCGCGAGCTCAACGGGATCGGTCGGGACCGAAGGGACATCGTCCATTCGCAGTTCGAGCACCCCTGGAACCCGATCGAGCCCAGGGCAGGGCTCATCGTGTGCACCTCGGAAAGAGATCGCGGCGGAGATCGCAATGTCGTCCTTCCGCAGCATCATCGCGGCTTCGGAGCGACCGAGAATGACGACGGGAGGACGAGATAACGGGCCTGTTTCCACGAACGCCAGCGTACGGAGCGAGCCGCCGATGGCACAGGGGCGGTGTGCGAAGAAGGCTTGAGAAACCCGCGATCGGCGGCCAGGACACCGGCGGCACAGGACGACGGCCGCTTATGGCTGCTGCGGTCAAGCCCTGACCAGGTTCACGGGCCACCCTTGCACCGGGCCCGGCCGCCGATCGCGGGGCGTCCGGGGGCATTTCGCACCCAGACGCGGATCGAGAGGATACGCGCGCCCCGCCCACTCGTACACTCATCCCGATGAGCGATTCCGACCAGAACCAAGGCCCCGCGAACGGCCCCGCCGCCGCCGGCGCAACTGGGAGCAGTGGAAGCGGCGTAGGCGTGCCGAACCCCGTCGAAGCCGCGGCTCGCCAGCGCGAGTTACTCCTCCGAATCGTGCGGATGGCCTTCCTGGTGCTCATGCTCACCGTCACGCTGCTCTTCGTCATCGAAGTCGGCGACGCGGTCGAGACGACCGGCCTGCCCTTCGAACTCGCCTCGCGCTGGTGGCTCCCGGTCGGGGCGTGCGTGGTGTTGGCGGGGCTGTTCCTCGCGGCCGACCTCATCACGCCCAATAAGAAGATCCAGACCATCGCCGGCGTGATCTTCGGCTTGGTGGCGGGCCTAATCGCGACGCTCGCGATGGGCTTCGTGATCGACCTGATCGCCGAGAGCTGGGAGATCGCCGACCAGCGCATCGTCGACGCGGCCAAGGTCTTGCTGGGCATCAGCTTGGTGTACCTGGGCATCACAACCGTGCTCCAGACGCAAGACGACTTCCGCCTTGTCATCCCGTACGTCGAGTTTGCCAAGCAGATCCGTGGGCCCCGCCCGCTCCTGCTCGATTCCTCGGCGCTCATCGACGCGCGGATCGCCGAACTCGTCGAGACCGGGTTGATGCAGGCGCCGATCTTGGTGCCTCACTTTGTGCTCAGCGAGCTGCAACTCCTGGCCGACTCGGGCGACAAGCTCAAGAGGGCCAAGGGCCGGCGGGGGCTCGACGTCGTCGCGAGGCTCCAGCGTTCGGCGAAGGCCGATGTTTCGATCGACGAGACGGTGGTCCCGGGCGCTTCGGTCGATCAGATGCTCATCGAGTTGGGGACCCAACTCCCGGGCATGATCGTGACCGGAGACGTGGCGCTGAGCAGAATGGCCGGGTTCCAGAACGTCGCGGTTCTGAATCTGAACGACGTCGCCCACGCCCTCAAGCCCAGCTTCGTTCCGGGCGAAACGCTCGAGGTCGAGCTCGTCAAGCCAGGCGAGCAAGAGGGCCAGGCGGTCGGCTACCTCGAAGACGGAACGATGGTCGTCGCCGAAGACGGGGCGGGGAACATCGGGCAGTCGGTTGTGATGACGGTGCGGAGCAGTCTGCAGACGAGCGCCGGGCGGATGATCTTCGCGCGGATCGGGGAGCGGGCGGCGGGTGAAGGTGGTGTCGAGTCACCTCCCGAGCCTGAACCCGAAACGCCTCGTTCTGACTCCAAGCCCGAGCCGCGGCAGGCGGCGAAGAAGACGGGGCCTTTCCCGCCGAGAAAGCCGAATCCAGCCGGGCGGCCGAGATCGCCGAGGCGGTAATACCCTTTCAGTGGTTCGGTGTGCAGAAAGCGAAACGACCTGTCTATTGTTGCGCGATGATGCGGTCGAGCATCGAGATGGGCGAGGACGTCTCCTCGCGCGGCGTATTCATCCGGGTCACGGAGTTGGAGAATGGTCGCAAGATAGTTGCGATGAGCTTCCGCTCGGTGGCGAAACATGATGTCGATGCGTTGCGATCCGAGGTCCGCGTGACTATTACGGCGCATCAGGCGATCTCTCGATGTCCGTGGTGTGGCCGCTCCGAGGCCATGCAACGCGAAGCCGCGGACGAAACGACCAGAGTAGATTGAGTTGACGAACGCCCGGACCGCGAGTTCACGCTCGCGTCTCCGTCGGAGTCATTCTTCGGCGTTCTTTTCCGCCGCCGTCAACGGATACACCATCCCAGCGATCGCCGCGGGGATGAGCTTCAGTGGCATCCGCTTTCAAGCTCACGGATGAACCCGAGCACGTCGACGTTTGGGACGCCGGCGTCGGCCCATCGGAGCACGTCGAGGAGATCGAACACGTCGAGGCGCAGGTTCCCATCGCGATCGATCGAGCATGGGGCGGTCCACGCCTCAAGCCGCTGCTCGCGGAGGTCTACGAAGAGCTTGACAGGCTGATCCGGCGATGCGGTCACGAACTCTTGGACGAGGGCGTTGTTGTTGAAGCCGTCGGTGCCGACCTGATCGTTCCAGCCCCCGCCATACGTGGCCTTGAACGTGTACGTGGCGGGCGTGCTGATGGCGCCAGCAAACACGTAGCGACCCTGTCCGAGTGGAGTCATCGCGAACGCAGAGTCGGCCGGATTCCAGTCGGCGTTGCCGCCCATCTCGTCCATGAAGTTACCGACCACGTGCAGCGGAGCCCCGTCGGTGTCGACCCACACGACCGGGCCACCCGTGTTGTTGGTGTGTGTGTCGTCGAGGGTGATCGTAACTACCCCGTCGGCGTCGCCCATGGCACGAACGTTCGTCGCGACCCTAGGGTCGTCGGCGTTGATCGGGGGCAGACCACGGTCACTCACAACCTCGAAGGCGTACGCGATGCCGGGGGCGAGGTTTCTCGCATTCAGCGTGTATATCGCGGAGTCGCGGGACATGTGAAGCGTGCTTTGCGTGACGTCCCAGTCAGAGGGGTCGCCCTGTTCGGTCTGCAACGCGCCGGCGACCACGAATGTCGGCCACGTATCAAGGCGGTAGAACTCGATCCCATAGGGCGCGAGCGTTCGCTGGCCTTCCAGGAAGCGTGGGAGACCGGCTCCGAGGTCGGTCCAAAGCGCCGACCAAGCTTGGGGGATCGGGGTCGACGTGGTCTGATTTCGCAGGTTCACCATCGCGAGCACGCGTTCGTCACCGAGGGTTCGGGCGACGATGAGCGCATCGTTCGAACTGCGGTCCGTTATGGCGCCCGACTTCAGTGCGTCGTGCTGCTGGCGGATGCCGATGACGCTTGCGTACCACGCCGGAAGACTCGGGTTGAGCGTCCATTCGATCGGCAACTTGTCGAGCACCGGCGTGTTGACCGTCGTCCCGACCTCCTGGCCCGAGTAGATCAAGGGAGTCGCGCCGTACGCGATCATCGAGGCATATGCGGCCTGAGCCGCCTCAAGCGATCCGAAGAGCACCGGGGGCGGGGCGTCGTAGGCGGTCTCGTCGTGATTGGTCGTCCAGCGAAGCACCCGTTTGCCCTCGGGAACCAAGGAATATTCCTCGTCGTGGGCTCGCGCAATCTCGCGCGCCGGCTGCCCATCAATGATCGAGGGCTTGAGGCCGTAGTAGAACCGCCAGCCGAACGTCAGGTCGAAGCCCGCATCGTAGTGGTCCGCTCTTGCACCTTCGGCAAACATGAGCAACGGGCGCTCCACGCTCGCGCGGACCGACTCGATCGCCTCGGACCAAAATTCGAAGGGGACAAAGTCCGGGGCATCCATACGGAACCCATCGATCCCGGTGCTCTGCACCCACCACACCATGCTGTCGATCATGGCGGCCCGCATGTCGGCGTTGTCGTAATTCAGGTCGGCGACGTCGAGCCAGTTCGTACCCGGCGGGTGGATGATCTCACCGAGGGCGTTAGTCGAGTACCACTCGGGGTTCGTCGTGATCCAGGGATGGTCCCACGCAGTGTGGTTCGTGACCCAGTCGAGGATGACCGAGATTCCGCGAGCATCAGCCTCGTCGACGAGTTCGCAGAGATCATCGAGCGTGCCGTACTCGGGATCAACCGCGCGATGCTCGCGCGGGGCGTAGGGCGAGCCGAGAGCACCAGCTGGGCGATCTTGGCCGATGGGCGTCACCGGCATGAGCCAGATGACGTTAACACCCAGAGACGCGATGTCGTCGAGCCGCGCAGTCACCCCTCCGAGATCGCCCTCAACGGACATCGCACGGATGTTGGCCTCGTACATCACGATGTCTTCGAGCGGGGGTAGGGCGACCGCGGGCGACGCGAGAGCAACGACTGCGAGCGCAGCGATGTATCGCCTACGAACAGACATCTTGTAAAGGTACCGCAGAACACCTTCCCAGACAACGCCGAGGCGTCTATCGGACCTCTCTGCGTAAGGTGCTTACCCGGCTTCGCTTTCCCTTTCCGCCGCCATCAGCGGATACACCACCCCAGCGATCGCCGCGCCGACAAGCGGCGCCACCCAGAACAACCAAAGCTGCCCGATCGCCCATCCCCCGACGAACACCGCCGGACCGGTGCTCCGCGCCGGATTCACGGACAAGTTCGTCACCGGGATCCCGATCAGATGGATCAACGTCAGGCCCAGCCCGATCGCGATCGGGGCGAAGCCGGCGGGCGCTCGTTTGTCGGTGGCGCCGAGGATGATCATCAGGAAGAAGAAGGTCAGGACGACCTCTGCGACGAGGGCCGCGACCATCGAGTAGCCGCCCGGGGAGTGCTCCGCGTATCCGTTCGAGGCGAACCCGCTCGCCGCGGCGTCGAAGCCCTGCTGGCCCGAAGCGATGATGTAGAGCGTGCCCGCCCCGGCAACCGCGCCGATGAGCTGAGCGATGACGTAGGGCACGATGTCCTTTGCGGGGAAACGCTTCGCGACGACGAGGCCCAGCGTGACCGCCGGGTTGAGGTGGCAGCCCGAGACGTGCCCGATGGCGTACGCCATCGTCATCACGGTGAGCCCGAAGGCGAGCGAGACGCCCACGAACGCGATGCCCAGGTTGATGACCCCGTTGCCCGAATCGAGCACGCCCATATCGAGGAACTTCGCGGCCAGCACGGCCGAGCCGCACCCGCCGAAGACAAGCCAGAACGTTCCGAAGATCTCCGCAAGGGCGCGATTGAAAATGGACATGGTGTGCACTCCGTTCCCGATCGGACGAGCGGCGCGGAAGGCCGCGAACGCCCAGAGTACCGCGAGGCGTGGATCGTGTGCGACACGGGTCGAAATGCCTAGGGCGAAACGACCGGATGATCTCTCGATGGTCCGCGTCTCTGGTGGTTAGGCGTTGTTGGCCTCGCGTCGCTCGGCAGCTTGTTTCCCCGATCCAATCACCGCTTCCGCTTCGATCTCGATCTTCATGCGGGGGTCGGCGAGCCCACACTCGATCATCGTCGCGGCGGGGCGTGCGTGGCCGAAGGCCTCTCGCAGAGCGGGCCACGTTTGCGGGAAGTCATCCGCCTTGGGCAACATGTACGTCACGCGGACGACGTCGTCGAGCGATGATCCTGCGGTCTCCAGCGCCGCCCTGAGGTTCTTGACGCACGCCTCGGCCTGGGCCGCGACGTCATCCTCGATGGTCATGGTCGCGTAGTCGAACCCGGTCGTACCGGAGACGAGCACACGCTCGCCGATGACCACGGCGCGGGAGTAGCCGACCTGTTCTTCAAAGGTCGAGCCGGACGAGACGAGGACTTTCATTTCTTCTCCTTGGAGCGGAATGTCTTGCGGTAGGCGGTGGGCGAGGTGCCCAGCTCGCGCCGGAAGTGAAGCCGGAGCACCTGCGGATCGGAGAACCCGCTCCGCTGGGTGATCGACTCAAGCGGGGCATCGCTCGTCTCGAGCAGCCTCTGGGCCAGCCGGACGCGCTCGAGCGTCAGCCAGCGGTGGGGAGTGGTGCCCGTCGCGGCCTTGAACCGCCTCACGAACGTGCGGGGTGACATGTGGACGCGCTTGGCGAGCGTAGGGACGGTGTAGCACCCGGTTGGGCGCGTCCGCACGTGCTCGAGCAACTCCGACAGCGCGTCGTCGGCTTCGTCGCGACGGATCGGGGCCTCGATGTACTGGCTCTGCCCGCCCTCGCGGTGCGGCGGGATGACAAGCGAACGCGCGATCGCGTTGGCAACCTCGGCGCCGCGGTCCTTGCGAACAAGGTGCAGGCACGCGTCGAGCCCAGCCGCGGATCCGGCGGAGGTGATGACGTTATCTTCGTCGGTGTAGAGCACGTCGGGGTCGACGTCGAGGTCGGGGTACATCTCCGAGAGCAGGTTCGACCATCGCCAGTGCGTGGTCACGCGGCGTGACCCCAGGACCCCGGCGCCCGCCAAGGCGAACGCCCCGGTGCACACCGAGACCAGCCTGGCCCCCTCATCCTGAGCCCGCCTGAGCTTGCGGGTGAGTTCGTCCGGCACCGGCTCGCTGGGCCGCCACCCGGGCACGACCACCGTCCACGCTTGATCGATGGCCTTGTAGGTATGGGTCGCGACAAGGCGGACGTGAAGGCGGGTTGAGATATCGCCCTTCTTCGCGGCGCACGTCCGCATGACGTACCAGGGATCGAGCTCGGGGCGGTGCAGCCCGAAGACCTCCGCGACGCAGGCGTACTCGAACGCGTGGGCGTCCTCGCTCACGACGACGGCGACGTTTTCCGGTGCGCGGCTCATGGCATGATCGTAGTGAACATTGTCGTTACTGCCAATCGACTTCCGCATGATTCTGAGCAGAATGTGCTCTCGTCACGGCGCGAAGGGCGCCCGAGCCGGTCTGAGAACGGGCAGGAGGTCACGTGCTCATCGAACACGAAGGCAAGAAGCCGAGGGTGCACCCAACGGCGTTCGTCGCACCGAACGCGGTGCTTTGCGGAAATGTCGTTGTCGGTCCCGGGAGCCGCGTCATGCACGGCGCTCAGCTCATCGCGGAGGGAAGACGGATCATCTTGGGCGAGCGGTGCGTTGTGCTGCAGAACGCGGTTCTCCGGAGCACCGCAAGGCACCCGCTGGTGCTCGGTGACGGTGTGCTCGTCGGCCCGCAGGCACACCTCGTCGGGTGTGTCGTCGACCGCGAGTCCGCGTGCGCGACATCCGCGACAGTGCTTCACGGCGCGGTCATCGGCGAGCAATCGGAGGTTCGCGTGGACGGAGTCGTCCACGCCAACACGAGGCTCCCGGCGCGGTCGATGGTGCCGATCGGCTGGGTGGCGGTCGGGAACCCGGCGGAGATCCTCGCGCCGAGCGAGCACGAGAGCATCTGGCGCGTGCAGCGTTCGCTCGACTTCCCGACTGCCGCGTATGGACTCGAACGGAGCGAGGCCACCGGCGGACGGATCGCTTGCTACATGTCGTGCACGCTCGAACAGCACACGCAGGACACAGTGCTCAACGGTTTTTCTGACGAACCCCGGGCTACGGAAGCACCTCAATAAGCCGGAGTATGTCTGCGCCGTCGAGGATGCCGTCGCCCGTCAGATCGGTCGTCATGTTGCCGGCATCGAAGTTGCGAAGGAAGGACGCGATGTCGAAGAACGAGCACTCGCCGTCCGTGTTCCAGTCGTGGGGCAAGGAGGTGGTGGTCGTTTCGAACTGATCGTTGAACGCGAGAACACGTTCCATCACCCCGTCAACATCGGCGAGGTAGTCGACTTTGAGCTGGACAGTGTCGACGTCGGCGCCGTTCAGGGCATTGAGCCAGGCCAGACCCATCAGTTCCGCCATCATCGGCCCTGCGTGCCCCGAGCCGCCATCGGCAAAGAGCGGCTCACCTGTATCGCAGGGCGCGGCCAGGCACGCCACGTCCGGAAGTTCTCCGGATTCCCAGAGGTCGAACAGCTCGGCCGCGACCATGCCCGAGTTGACGAACGTAACACGGTTGTTGGGGAAGTCGCCCCGAAGCGTCTCGACGATCGAGAAGAGGTTCTCGCCGCGGCTGATCACTGTTTCTCTGAACTCCGCAGCGTCCATCCCGGGCCCGCCCGAGGGCCACCCTTGGACGATGAAGAACTGCGTGTTGGGGTTGTAGCTGAGCGCGAGGTTCATCCAGCGTCGGAAGTCGAGCGTGTTGGTGCTCTGCCCGAACGAGGTCATCGCGAGCACCTCGAAGGCCCCCGTTGCAAGCTTCGCTTCGATCTCGGTCCGGCTCCCGTCCGCGTCGTCCCAGAGCTCTCCGGGAGAGCCCTGGGAGCCGCTGCCCCCGGAATACGAATACGCGTTCCACGTGTAGCCATTCAAGTCAGCGAGGGCACTGAACTGGAGCGAAGGCTGGAGCAGGAAGCTGTGCCCGATGAAAAGATTGCGAGAGCCGTTGGTGAAGGCCGTTGGGCAGCTCTGGGCGACGCCGGCAGGAGCGGCAAAGCCCAAAGCAAGGACGCTGAGTATCACCGGTGCATCAAGCTTCATCTGATTTTTTCCTTCGGCTTGAACGTACGGACGTCTTCCTTGATGGCCGCGAGCACGCGGGCCCCAGGAGACGTACAACCTCTGCCTGCCGCGGTGCGGCTGCGTTGAGGGCGACGGAGGCGGAGACCGCGCAGATTCCAGAGCAGTTGGTGTCCAGCATGCCGCTCCTCGTGATCGGTATCGGACGTGGCCGGCAGGGGGTACCGGCGGGTGTGCACCGTCTCAACGCCGCGTTTCGGGCTCGATTGCAACCCCAGCACGACAACAGCGGGAAAGTGGGGGTTTCCCTTGGGGGCGGCCACAAGATGTTGTTCACGGACCCCGTATGCTGGCCCGATGTCGTCCTCAAGACCGTTACAGCCCTCGCAAAGTGCCGTGATTCGATCGCTCGGCTCCATTGTGTACCTGTTCGTCGCGCTGCTGACCATGCCGGCGGCCGCCGACGCCTGGGACGAGTTCGTCGTCGAGGCCGCCGCTCGCCACGGCGCGGAGGGCGAGAGGGCCGCCCGGTTCCTCGCAGAGCACCGTTCTGCGCGTGACGCCTCGGTGTCGTCTGAACTGCTGCTCGACAATCTCGAGTACGCGATGAAGGCCCGCGCCGAGTTTCTTTGGGCCGGTGAGCTTCCCGAAGCGCTGTTCTTGAACGACGTCTTGCCCTACGCATCGCTCGACGAGACCCGAGAGAGCTGGCGTCCGGCGATGTACGAGCGTGCGCGCGGAATCGTTGCGGATGAGACCACCGCGGAGGGCGCGATCCAGGCCCTGAACCGCGAGCTGTTCAACGAGATCAACGTCCACTACAACACCGGACGCAAGCGGCCCAACCAGAGCGTGAGCGAGTCGATCGCCCAGGGCCGCGCGACGTGCACCGGGCTCTCGATCATTTTGGTCAACGCGTGCCGCGCCGTGGGCATCCCGGCGCGGGTCGCCGGCGTAGCAAACTGGCACGACGAGCGTGGGAACCACACCTGGGTTGAGGCGTGGGACGGTGAACGCTGGCGCTTCACCGGGGCCGACGAGTACAACAGTAATGGGCTCGACCGAGGCTGGTTCGTCGGCGACGCGTCGAAGGCGAAGGCTGGCGACCCGATCTTTGCGGTGTGGGCGACGAGCTGGGAGCCGGCGGGTGGGCACTTCACGATGGTGTGGAACCGAGCCGATCGGTCGGTGAACGCCATCGATTCAACCGAGCTCTACGAGCGCGAGGAAGCGACTGGACCGGGTGGGCCGGCCAGGGCGACGCGGCTGATCCGCGTGCTCAACGATCGAGGGGAGCGCATGGCGTGCAACCTCGCCCTCGCCAATCGCCTCGGGCGTGTGATCGCAGAGGATGTCACGAGGGCCGGGCGTGCCGACATGAACGACATGCCCGAGCTCTTGTTCCGCACCGGGCGTTGGTACACCCTGCACGTCGAGCATGAAGACGAGACCAGGCTCGTCGGCCTCCACTCAGACGACCCGGATCGCGCGGTGCTCGATCTCCGGTGGGACGATCTTGGTCTCTCAAAGCAATCCGCAGAGGCGTTGGTCGAAAGGCTCGCCGAGGAACGAGCCGCTCAGATCATCAAAGAGCGCGCAGCCGAGATCGAAGCCAAGGCGTTCACCATCGGCGACCACACGCTGAGGTACAAAGAGCGCGTCTTCGGCGAGCCGGGTCCGAACGGGCACTCGCTCTGGATCTCGATGCACGGCGGGGGCGGGGCCCCGCCCGAGGTGAACGATCGTCAATGGGAGAACCAGATCAGGCTCTACGAGCCCGAAGAGGGCATCTACATCGCCCCCCGTGCCCCCACCAACACGTGGAACCTTTGGCACCAGCCCCACGTCGACGGGCTCTTCGATCGCCTCATCGAGACGCTTGTCGCGCAGGGGCGGGTCGATCCGAACCGGGTCTACCTGCTCGGCTACTCCGCCGGCGGCGACGGGGTGTACCAGCTCGCGCCTCGCCTGGCCGACCGCTTCGCCGCGGCGTCGATGATGGCGGGGCACCCCAACGAGTCAAAGCCCCTCGGGCTGCGGAATCTGCCGTTCGGCTTGTTTATGGGCGGCAACGACAGCGCGTACAACCGCAACGAAGTCGCGAGGCAGTGGGGGCGCAGGCTGGCCGAACTTCACGAGCAAGACCCCGGTGGGTACGAGCACTTTGTGAAGGTCTACGAGGGGCTGGGCCACTGGATGGACGGGCGCGACGCGGAGGCGTTGCCCTGGATGGCGGGTTTCACACGCGACCCATGGCCGAAGACTGTGGTGTGGCGCCAGGACGACGTGACGCACACGCGGTTCTATTGGATAGAGGTGGACCGCGACGAAGCGAAGGCTGGGTCGGTGGTGCGTGCGTCGGTCAATGGGCAGCGGATCGATATCGAGAGCGACACCGTCGAGACGATCATGCTCAGACTTCGCGATGACCTGGTCAACCTCGATCGTCCGGTCAGCGTCTTCGCGAACGGAGCGTCGGTGTTCCGAGGCATCGTCTTGCGAAACGGCGACGAGGATCAGCGGGCCGATGCGGAGGCGGCGGGAGTCGCGATGCTCAGGGTCGACCTCACGCCGAGCACCGACAGTTGAAGTCGGTGCTCGGTCCCGGATTCGACGTTCCCCGGGCGTTGTTGATCAGTCTCCGCCCAGCATGTCGAAGGCCCCGCCGAGCACGCTTCCTTCGCCGGTGCTGCCACCGGCGCTCGGTGCCGCCGCGATGATGCGGTCGGCGAGCCTGCTGAAGGGCAGCGTCTGCATCCACACGGTGCCCGGACCGGTGAGCACCGCGTAGAACAAGCCTTCACCGCCGAAGATCTTGTTCTTGATGCCTTTGACGAATTGAATGCTGTAGTCGACCGATTCCTCGAAGCCGACGATGCACCCGGTATCGATGCGGAGCGTCTCACCCGGCGCGAGCTGACGCTTGACCGTCGTCCCACCGGCATGAAGGAACGCCTGGCCTTGGCCCGAGGGACTGCTCAGACGCTGCAGGATGAACCCCTCCCCGCCAAAGAGTCCGGCGCCGAGCTTCTTGTTGAACGCGATGTCGACCTCGATGCCCGACGCTGCGCACAGGAAAGCGTCCTTTTGGCACAAGATCCGCCCCCCGTGCTCGCCGAGTTCGAGCGGGACGACCTTGCCCGGGTAAGGGGCGGCGAAGGCGACATCGGACCGGCGCCCGCCCTCGTTGGCGAAGATAGTGATGAAGAAGCTCTCGCCGGTGAGCACACGCTTGCCGGCCTCGAAGAGCTTGCCGAACATGCCCCCAGCGTTCTTCTTCATCGAGAGGCTGGTGCCCATCTCGATCCCGTCCTCGAGGTACATCATCGCGCCCGCTTCAGCGACGACCGCCTCTTGCGGGTCGAGCGTGATGATGACAGCCTGCAGGTCGTCACCGACCAACTGGTAATCGATCTCGTCTACGGACATGGGTCGCCTCCTCAAGAGTGGACGCAGAACGCGTGGGCGCAGCGTACCCGCACTGCGGGCCGGGCCTCAAGCAACACCTGGCGGGGCCGGCGACGCGTTCGCGTTGTCTCCGCTTAGTGGAAGACGCCGCCCGGTTCTTTCGGGAGCAGGAGCGGTTTGTCGAAGCGTTCGTCGCGGACGTCCGCATCGCTGATGGCCCGCGTCCAGTCGAAGCCGCGGACGATCAACCCATCGCCGTGACGGTCGTGGATGCCATCGACCGCCGGGCCGGCGAGGGCATCGAGCATCAGTTCGCCGGAGGGCAGCGCACCGTTCGCGATGGCGTCGAGCCTGACCGTTCCGGTCGCGTCGTACTCGATCACGCGTCCGAAGGGCACCCCGAGGGCGTGGTTGCGCACGAACGCGACCGAGCCGTCGGCATAAAACCCAACGATCGCGCCATGGGGCACGCCGTCGCGCACCTCGGCCAAGAACCTGGGGTGTTCACCCGGCTCGCCGTCGACCAGAACGCCGGTCAGCGGCTCCGGAGTCCCCGGAGCGAAGAGAAGGCCGTTGACAAAGCGGATCCGGTCGTGCCGGAACGCCTCGGTTCTCTGGTCGATCAGCCAGACGAGTTTCGAACGGGTCAGCGCGTCGCTGGGCGACGCGGCGACGTGCGGGGCCGGCTGGGCGTCCCAGACTGTGGCCAACAACCAGATGCCGAGCAGCAGGCTCATCGCGATCGCAGCAATCCGCATGGCAATGCCCTCTGTGTGAGGCGGGGTCGCGGTGCGGTTCGGGCCCCAACCCGGACCGCGTTGCGACACGTCGCTCGTTCTTGAGACGCGAATCATCCGCGACGGTTGCGCCTTTGTTCATAGACTTTCTGCATGAAAACGCCCCCATCGACAACTTCGAGCAACTTTGATCCAGTGGCACTGCTTTCAGAGCGACTCCGCGCCGCCATCGTGACCGCGTTGCCCGAGGCCGGCGAGCAACTCCCGCCCGATTTCGATGCCCAGATCACCCCCAGCCGTAACCCCAAGTTCGGTGACTTTCAGTGCAACGCGGCGATGGGGCTTGGCAAGAGATTCAAGAAGAACCCTCGCGAGCTCGCGGCCGCGATCGTCGAGCATTCCGACCTGGGAGACCTGGCGGAAAGCCTGACGCCGGATTCGATCGCCGGCCCCGGATTTATCAACATCAGGCTCCAGTCCCAGGCGCTCGCCGAACTCGTTGGCGCCCTCGACCAGCCGGAGCTCGGGCTGCCCGCGCCAGCCGAACCGGGGACCGTCGTCGTCGATCTGTGCGGGGTCAACCTCGCCAAGCAGATGCACGTGGGGCACCTTCGTTCAACGGTCATCGGGGACACGATCGCCCGGGTCTTCGAACGCATCGGGCACAAGGTGGTCCGCCAGAACCACCTCGGAGACTGGGGCCTGCCGATCGCGATGGTGACAGGGCGTCTCATGAGGGCAGAGGCGACCGGAGAGCTCGCGCTCGAGGACGTCACGCTCGACCAACTCAACCGTCTCTACCGCGCCGCCCAGGCCGAGTGCCAGGGTGAGCATCGGGGCCTCGGGTTTGCCAAGAAGTGGAAGATGGGCCCCAAGATCGAAGCGGAGCTCGAAGCCAGGAACGAGACCGCCGACGAGGCGCTCGCCCAGGCCAAGCAGACGCTGATCCGCTTGCAGTCGGGAGACGCAGAGGTCGTTCGGGTCTGGAAGCGGATCGAAGAAGTCACGATGGCCGTGTGCCTCAATACGTGCGAGAGGCTGCACACGCGGATCGATGGTTCGCACACCGCAGGCGAGTCGAGCTACCGCGATGAGCTCGCCGAGGTGGTCAGCGACCTCGAAACGCGCCGGGTCGCCGAGCTCTCGGACGGCGCGCTCGTCGTCCGCGTCGATGGCATCAAGGAACCCTGCCTGATCCGCAAGTCGGACGGAGGCTTCCTTTACGCCACGACCGACATCGCCGCCATCCGCCGGCGCATCCAGAAGCTCGGGGGCGACCGCGCCGTGTACTGCGTCGACGCGAGGCAGGGCCTGCACTTCAAGCAGGTCTTCGGGGCCTCGGTCAAGGCCGGCTACGCGACACGCGACGGCCACACAGCCCGCCTCGAACACGCGGCCTTCGGCACCGTGCTGGGCCCCGACAACAAGCCCCTGAAGACACGCTCGGGCGAGAACGTCAAGCTCGACGATCTGCTCAACGAAGGGGTCGAGCGGGCGGAGAAAGCGGTGCGTGAGAACGTCGAAGCCGATCGCGCCAAGGGCTGGGAGACCATCCCCGAAGCCGACATCGCAGGCATCGCGAGCGCCGTCGGCATCGCCGCGATCAAGTACGCCGATCTCTCGACCGAACGCACCAAGGACTACGTGTTCGACTTCGATCGCATGGTCGCCTTCCAGGGCGACACCGGTCCCTACCTGCTCTACGCGTCGGCCCGCATCGGTAACATCATGCGAAAGGCCACGAGCGAAGGCGTCGACGTCGATGCCGCCATCGCCAGCGCATCGATCCAGATCAGTGAGGCGGCCGAGAAGGACCTCGCGCTCGCCTTGCTGCCCTATCCCAATGTTGTCCGTGGTGTCGGCGAGAGCCTGGAGCCACACCGGCTGTGCGGATATCTATACGACCTTTCGACCGCCTTCAGCTCGTTCTACGACAAGTGCTCGGTGCTCAAGGCCCCCGACGAAGCGACCCGCAACAGCCGGCTCAGGCTCTGCCACGTCACCGGGAGGGTGCTTAAGGACGGTCTCGAAACACTCGGGTTGCCGACCGTCGAGCGGATGTGATCCCGATTCGCCCCTAGGCCGAGGGCGCCGCCGGCCAGAACCCGGCGAACACGCCGGCGGCGAGCGTCGCGAGGATCGCCGCCTCGATCATGCTCGTGATCACAAACCGCGTCGGCTTCGCGAAGAAAATGTCGTTGGGCAAGCCGCCAAACGTGAAGCCCAAGACCGCCGCGGCTCCGGCGATCTGGAACACTTCCATGTAGGCCGCTCCGGGCGGCAGCGCGCGCCCGGTGAGGTAGGCAACAAACAGCAAGATCACGACATACACGCTGAACGTGCGGATCAGGTTGAGCCCAAAGTTCGGTTTCCCGCTGATCGTGATCGTGCCCCAGGGGCCCCGGCGAAATCGCTCGACGAACGCAGGGTCTTTCATGTCCTTGGGCCCGCCCGAGCCCATCGGAAAGGCATAGTGCCCCCGCTCCATCTTGAGTTCGCCGACCGCCTTCTCCAGGTCCTCGGGGGCGGGCTTGACGTCGGGTGTGTGCAAGGGCGTTGCCATCCAGATGACGGCGCTGGCGACAAACACGATCACAGCCCCGACCAGAATCGGAAGCCACAGAGCAAGCACGCTGACCATCGGGTTCCCCTTACCGCCCGGATCCTGGGCACCACCAAGATACCGCGCGGTACCCTCGCGCGATGATCAGTGCGATCGGACTCCGACTCAGCCGTATCTTCGAACGGGTTGTTCCCGACCCCTTCGTCCTCGCGATCCTGCTCACCGCGCTCGCGTTCATCCTCGCCATCGCGTTCGGAGACTTCGGCCAAGATCAGACCGGAGTCGCCGAACGCGCCGTTGCGTCCCTCGACGCCTGGCGAGGCGGCGACGGCCTCTGGCGCTTCCTCGCGTTCGGAATGCGCATGTGCCTCGTGCTCGTGACGGGTCACGTCCTCGCATCGAGCCCACCGGTTCGTGCGGTCATTGATGGTCTTGCGAAGCTCCCAAAGGGAGCCGCCTCGGCCGCGGCGCTCGTCGGCACCGTCGCGGCGTTGGCCGGACTCGTGAACTGGGGGCTCGGTCTCATCGTCGGTGCCCTGCTCGCACGTGAGGTCGCACGAGGGTTGTCTGTCCGAGGCGTGGCGCACCATTACCCGTTAATCGTCGCGGCAGGATACATGGGCCTGCTTGTCTGGCACGGCGGGCTCAGCGGGTCGGCCCCGCTCACGATGGCCAAGCCAAGCGAAGCCGCGGCCGTGCTGCCCGCCGGCTTCGACGAGTACGCCCTCGCCGGCGTCGAACTCTCACGCACGCTCGGCTCCGGTCTCAACATCGTCGCCACAGGCGGCCTGATCGTCCTTGTCCCGCTCGTGCTGATGCTCCTCGCGCCGAAGCCGGGGGCCTGCCGAGGTATCGACGCCTTCGAGCCGCCTGTTGATGCCCAAGACTCCAGTGCCGTGGCTCGTTCGCTCCCCGAGTGGCTCGAGCACACTCGGTGGCTCTCGTGGCTTCTCGCGCTCGGGTTGTTCGCAGGAGTGGGTCGCTACGTGTCGATCAGCGGGATCGGCTCGGTCGGGCTGGACGAGATCAACGCCACCATGCTCGCGCTCGGACTCATCGCCCAGGGATCGATCGCGTCGTACATCCGAGCCGCGGAGTCCGGGGCGCGAGGCTGCGCCGGCATCATCCTCCAATTCCCGCTCTATGCGGGCATCATGGGCGTGCTCTCGGCCAGCGGACTCATCGCGTCGTTCAGCGCCTGGGTCGCCTCGGTCGGCGGCGCGAACAGCGACGTGCTGATGTACCTCTCCGCCGCGGTCGTGAACCTCTTCGTCCCCTCGGGCGGAGGACAGTGGGGGATCCAGGGCCCGGTTGCCCTCCAAGCCGCGGCCGACGCCGGCATCGACCCAGCCCGGATGATCATGGCGGTCGCGTACGGGGATCAACTAACCAACATGCTCCAGCCCTTCTGGGCGCTACCGCTGCTCGCGGTGACCGGTGTCAAGGCCAAAGACATCGTCGGCTACACCGCGATCGTCATGCTCGTCGCGGCGGTGTGGACGGTGGGGGTGTTGATGATCTGAATGGGCAATGGGCAATGGGCAATGGGCAATGGGCAATGGGCAATGGGCAATGGGCAATGGGCAATGGGCCCGAAGCACGTGCTTTCTCCATTGCCTATCGCCTATTGCCTACTGCCCATTGCCCCCACCCCAAAGACCGTCGGCACGTCCGCCATCGAAGTCACGACCACCGTCGCGCCCGCCGCCTCGAGCGACTCCGCCGACGTGATATCCGCGTAGGCGATGCAGGGCATGCCCGCCCTCAGCGCCGCCTCGACCCCGCTCGTTGAATCCTCGACCACGACACACCGGTCGGCGTCAAACCCGCACTCACGGGCCGCGAAGAGGAACAGATCGGGCTCAGGCTTCCACTTCCCGACGTCGTATGCGCTGAAGACCTTCGACCCGGTCGAGCGATCGAGCCCCCCGACACGCTCCATCAGACCCGCCGACGACAGCGACGCCTGCATCTTGATCTGGGGCCCGTTGCTCGCGACGCACCACGCCAGCCCGGCGCGCTCGATGGCGTCGATCGCGTCGACCGCGCCCGGGATCGGCTCGATCCCCGCCTCGAACGCCTCGAACATCCGAGAGCGGTACCCGCTCACAAAGTCGGGCACCTCGCGACCGATCTCAGCCTCAACCTCAGCCTTGATCACCTCGATATCGCGGCCCTTGTACTTCCGCGCAGCGTCCTCCGCCGTCATCGGGACGCCAAGCGAATCGACCCAGTCCGCGATGACACGCAGCGTGATCCGCTCGGTCTCCACGAGGACACCGTCGCAGTCGAAAATCACCAGGTCCGGGCGTGCGATCTCACTCACGCCCAGTTGTAGGCGCGTGAGATCGAGGGCCGGGTTCGAGGAGCGGGATCAGGAGCCAAGATCCGAAGCGGGTATCAGCCCTCTTCCTTGCCGGGCATGTTCTCAAGGACCTGGTCGATGAGCCCATACTCGATCATCTCGCCGTCATCGAGCCAGTTGTTGCGGTCGCAATCCGCCTCGATCTTCTTGACGTCCTGCCCGGTCATCTCCGCGTACAGGGCGTACAGACGATCGCGGATCCGGAGCATCTCCTTGGCCTCGATCTCGAGGTCGGTCGCCTGGCCTTCCATCACCCCGCTCAGCAGCGGCTGGTGCATCAGGTTCCGGGCGTTCTTGAGCGCGTACCGCTTGCCCTTCGTGCCGCACGTCGCGATCACGCTGCCCATGCTGGCCGCCTGACCGATGATGTACGTGCTCACGTCCGGCTTGATGAACCGCATCGTGTCCACGATGCCCATCCCCGCCGTGACGCTACCGCCCGGCGAGTTGACGTACATGTGGATGTCCGCCTTCGGGTCCTCGTTCGCCAGGAACAGGAGCTGGGCGACGACCAGGTTGGCCATGTCGTCCATCACCGGGCCCGTCACAAAGATGATCCGGTCCTTCAGGAGCCGGCTGTAGATGTCGTACGAACGCTCGCCGCGGCCGGTCTGCTCGATCACGATCGGGACGAGGTAGCTGTTGTCCGCCATAGCGTGTCTCCCCTGAATTACTCGGTGCCCGTCGCCATCGCGCCCGCCGGGGGCTTGGTCAAGACTTCGTCCACGAGGCCGTACTCCTTGGCCTCCTGAGCAGTGAAGTACTTGTCACGTTCCGAATCTTCGCGGATCTTCGCCGCGTCCTGCCCGGTGTGGTTGGCGAGGATGTCGATCAACGCCTGCTTGCTCTTGATGATCTGCTCAGCCTGCAGGCGGATGTCCTCGGCCTGTCCGGTCACACCCCCGTAAGGCTGGTGGATCATGACCTTGGCGTGAGGCAGGATGAACCGCTTGCCGGGGGCCCCAGCATTGAGCAGCACCGCCCCGCCCGAGTACGCGCGGCCGATGCAGTACGTCGCGACGCTCGATCCGAGGAACTGCATCGTGTCGTAGATCGCGAGCGTGTCGTCGACCGCCCCGCCCGGGCTGTTGATGTACAGGTTGATCTCTTGGCCCCGACGCTGGTTCTCCAGGTAGAGCATCTGCATCATCACACGAGCCGCGCTCGCGTGGTTGATCTCACCGACGAGGAACACGATCCGATTCTCGAGCAATAGCTCGTCGATCGTCATCTCGCGTGTGCGTTGGTAGCTGACTCCGGCGGCGGGCATGCTCGTCCCCCCCTCTGAAGAAGTGTCACGCGGCGCAGACGCCCCTGGCGTCATCGGGCACGCGCGTGCCCGGGCCGAACCGGCGATGATACCCGTCATCGACCATCTGTCGCCCCTTCGCCAGCCCGACCCCCCACATCGTGTCGCCGACGGAACACCCGGCGTATGGGTTGTTTCACCTCGTTGCCCCTCACCGTCTGCTCTCCTACCATCCCCGCTTAGCGGGAAGGTCTACGCGGACGTCGGGCGTCCACCTTTCCGCACCTACCGCTCGCTGCTGATCCCCGCGTGGCCCCATCCGGCTCGCGAGCCAGGCGGCGTCGAACCCCCCACCCGAGGCCTATCGAGTGCCCACCGCCGTTCTTAGCGACATCCACGGCAACGCCGTCGCGCTCCGCGCCGTGCTCGAAGACATCGCCTCGCAGGGCATCGAGCGCATCATTTGCCTTGGGGACATCATCGGGTACGGGCCCGAACCCCTCGACTGCGTCGACCTCATCCGCGAGAAGTGCACCTGGTCCCTCATGGGAAACCACGATTTCGGGGTGCTCTACGAACCGACCAACTTCAACCCGGCCGCCGAATCCGCGGCCTTCTGGACCCGGGCCCAGTTTGACGCCGAACCCGACGACGAGCTCAGGGCCAAGCGGTACGACTTCCTGGGCCGCCTCCGGGTTCGCGTGGTCGAAGCCCTGCCCGAAACCGGCGAGGTCAACGGGCACAACTCCGTCTTGTGCGTCCACGCCTCGCCGCGCCGACCCATCAACGAATACATCTTCCCCGACGACGCCAAGGACGCCCCGGACAAGATGCACGCGATCTTCGACCGCGTCGACCGCATCGCGATGGTGGGTCACACCCACGTCCCGGGCGTGTTCACCGAAGACCTCGATTTCTTCCCCCCCAGCGAGCTGACCCCCAAGGACGGAGACGACGCGCCCAGCTTCACCTTCTCCGACGACGAGAAGATCGTGATCAACGTCGGGTCGGTGGGGCAACCCCGCGATTCGGACCCCAGGGCCGCGTACGCCGTCCTCCACACCGACAAAATCGTCTTCCGCCGCGTCGCGTACGACATCGATGCGACCGCCAGCAAGATTAAGGCGGTCCCTGAACTCCACGACTGGCTGGGCGAGCGGTTGTTCGACGGGCGCTGATTGCCCGGCAACCCCCGTCCCCTACGCTTGGTCCTCCATGCCCCGCAAGCCAAACAAAACGCTGCGCATCGCTGTCCCAGTGGTCGTCTCGCTCATCGCGATCGGCGTCGCGGTCGCGACTGCCGTGACCACGTCGAAGCAAGGCTCGACCACGACCGAGATTCAGCCGACCGAGTCGCAGCCCGCCGACCCATCGGTCGCGCTAGATTCCGAGCAGCAGGCCGCCGCAGACACCACGCCCGCTGGCGACTCGCCCGCCGACCCGATCGCCGGGGCTGATCCCGACCCGACCAACCCCGCCCCGCCCGATCCCGAAGAGCTTGTCGAGGCCGCCGTGCAGGCGACCGAAGACGCGACCGAACAAGTGGTCGAGCAAGCGGTTGAGGATCTGATTGACCCAGCGGCCGATGAGGCACTGGCCGCCCTGGGCGGAGCAGAGAGCGGGCCGACGCCCAACGCCTCTCCCGAGCCGCCCGCCGACCTCACAAAGTTCACCGCCCGCATCGTCTCCGATCCGAGCGTCCCCTACATCCAACTCGGCGCCCTCGACGACACAGCCGATTACGAAGGCGCCCTGACCTTCAGCCCCCGCGGCGCCGGGCTCAAGAGCCTGAAGCTCACCCGCTACTACGAGACCATCCAGCAACAAGAGCACGTTGAGCTGCAGGCCGAGCAATCGGTCCCGCTCAGCAACGGAGTCACGCGCTACGCCGTCCCGTTCGCCCTGCTCGGTGTCACGATCGACGGGCAATTCGTTTCGACGTCGACCCCCGGCTCGTGGCAGCAAGACCCGACCTCGCCAGGCCGGTTCGAGGCGTTTATCGACGACGCCCAGGGCCAGCCAGTCGTCCGCATCGAACGCGTCTTCGAATACGAGCCCGGGTCGTTCGACCTCAAGCTCCGCCAGCAGGCCGAGAACCTCACCGATCGCGAGCTCACCATCTCGTGGCTCCAGACCGGGCCGGTCGACCTTCCCAAGCCGGCCAGCAGCTACGGCGGCGACAAACGCCGCGCACGCTTTGGTTATCTGCTCAGCCCCCAGGCCCAGGCGGGGTCCGCGACCGTTGTCGCCGACACCGAACTCCGCGCCCGCACCAAGATCTTGGGCGAAAGGAACGACCAGGACGCGTATCCGTTTGAGAAGCCCCTCTGGCCGACGCCCGACGCGGCCGACAACGGGTACCGCCTCGCGTGGGTCGCGTTCACCGATCGCTACTTCGCCATCGCGGTCCACCACCTCTTCGACACCGCCGCGGCCCAGACCAACCCCGAGCTCAAGCTGCTCGAGGGCAACGCCACCGTCGACCGTCTCGTCCTCGACCCGTACGTGAAGGCCAACGACACTGTTGTTGTCACCAGGCTCACCAGCGCCGCCCAGGCGATCGCGGCCGGCGGACTCGCGAGCAGCGACTTGGGCGTCTACGCAGGGCCGCTCCTCAAAGACCTGATCAACGCCGACCCCGTCGCCGCGTCGCTCAACCTCGAAGGCTTGGTCGTTTACAACTACGGAGGCTTCTGCGGAGAGCTCTGCACCTTCGCACCGCTGACCTACGTCCTGCTGGGCACGCTCCGGTTCTTCCACGATCTCACGCTCGACTGGGCGGTCTCGATCATCCTGCTCGTCATCGTCGTCCGGTCGATCCTGCACCCGATCACCCGCTGGAGCCAGATCCGCGTCCGCCGCTTCGGCATGCAGATGCAGAACGCCCAGCCGAAGATGAAGAAGCTGCAGGAGCGCTACAAGGCCCAAGACAGCGACAGCACCGAGGAACGCAAGCGCAAGCAGCAAAAGCTCCAGCAGGAGATGCAGCGCCTCTGGTCCGAAGAGGGCATCAACCCCGCCAACGCGCTGGGCTGCCTCCCGATGCTCCTGCAGAGCCCGGTCTGGATCGCGCTGTGGGCCAGCCTCTACTTCGCCGCCGAGCTCCGCCACGAGCCGGCGTTCTGGGGCGTGTTCCAGTCGCTCACCGGCGGCTCATGGAACTTCTTGGCCGACCTCGCCAGCCCCGACAAGATGATCCCGCTGGGCCCCCTGAGCTTCAAGCCGCCCTTCATCGGCGACCTCTACGGACGCATCGAATCGATCAACGTCCTGCCCATCCTCATGGGCATCGTCTTCTACATCCAGCAGAAGTACCTCACCCCGACCTCGACCGCGTCGCTCAGCCCGGACCAAGAGCAGATGCAAAAGACCATGCGCGTCATGTTCCCGCTCATGATGCCCATCTTCATGTACACCGCGCCAGCCGGCCTGACGGTCTACTTCATCACCAACTCAACGCTGGGCATCCTCGAGTACAAGTGGATCTACTACGAAGCCGGCAAGAAGGGCCTGCTCGACCCCGAGAAGGCCAAGGAAGCCAAGGCCGAGAAGGTCAAGGCCAGAGGCGGCAAGCCGGGCTTCTTCGAACGCCTCAAGCAACAGGCCGAAGAAGTCCAACGCCAGCGAGCCCAAGCCGCCGGAGGCGGAGCGGGCAAGCGCTACGTTCAAAACACCGCCCCGAAGAAAGACCCACCCAAGCGCTACAAGAAGCGGTAAGAAGCGATCGGCCACTGGCCATCGGTCATCGCCCACCACCAATCACCAAGGTCCCCCTTCCTCTCCCCAAGGGGGAGAGGACCGAGGAGAGGGGCTCCCCACCCTCCCTCTCCTTCCGCCCCGGTGCCCGGTGCCCGGCCCCCCAATCCCCAACCCCCTCCGAGTACCCTGTCCCCATGCCCCCTTTCCCCAACGACCTCCCGTACCAGACCTCCCGCGAACCCGTCTACGCCGCGAATTGCGTCGCGACTTCCCAACCCCTCGCAGCCCAGGCCGGGCTTGAGATGCTCCGCCTCGGGGGCAACGCCTTCGACGCCGCCATCGCGGCCGCCGCGGCTCTCACCGTCGTCGAGCCCACCTCGAACGGGATCGGTTCCGACGCCTTCGCCATCCTGTGGGCCGGTGGGGGGCTCCACGCGCTCAACGCCTCGGGTCGTTCGCCCGCGCTGCTCACCGAGGACGAGGCCGCCCGCCGCTTCGCCGGCAAGAGCCGCATCCCGTTCTACGGATGGGATGGCGTCACCACGCCCGGCTGCGTGTCCGCGTGGGTCGAGATCAACGACAAGTTCGGCGCCTTACCCCTCAGCCGCGTCCTCGCCCCAGCGATCAAGTACGCCCGCGATGGTTTCCCGCTAAGCCCCCAAACCGGCTCGGCTTGGGCCCGCGCCGCTCGGGGGTACGCGCAGGGGCTCGAAAGCTCGCCCGAGTTCCAGCCCTGGTTCGACACGTTCGCCCCGAACGGTCAGGCCCCGCAGGTCGGCGAACTCGTCCGCCTCCCGGGCCACGCCGACACGCTCCAGGCCATCGGCGAGTCGAACGGGCGTGCGTTCTACACCGGTGAACTCGCCGCGAAGATCGCCAAGGCCAGCGAGAGCGGAGGGGGCCTGCTCCGCCGCGACGACCTCGCAGAGCACGAGCCCGAGTGGGTCCGCACCGTCACCGCCAACTACCTGGGATGGACCGTCCACGAGATCCCGCCCAACGGTCAGGGCATCGCCGCGTGCATCGGGCTTGAGTTGCTCGAACGCCACCGCGACAGTTGGAAAGACCTCGACCCCGACGACCCCAAGAACCTGCACCTACAGATCGAAGCGATCAAGGCCGCGTTCGCCGATACGTCACGCTACGTCGCCGATGAGAAGCACATGCCCTTCCGCCCCGAGCAACTGCTCGAACGCAGCTACCTCGACCGGCGCGCGAAAGAGATCGATCTGAGCCGCGCCCAAGCCTGGGACCACGGCACGCCCATGGGCGGGGGCACTGTGTATCTCTGCGCGTCCGACGCACAGGGCAACATGATCTCATTCATCCAGTCCAACTACACCGGCTTCGGCTCGGGCATGGTCGTCCCGGGCACAGGCATCGCCCTGCAAAACCGCGGCTGCTGCTTCACGCTCGACAAAACCGCCGACGGCTCGCCACACCCCAACCGCCCGGGCCCCCGCAAGCTCCCGTACCACACCATCATCCCGGGCTTCGTGACCCAGCTCGACAGCAAGGGCAACGACCAACCCGTCATGGCCTTCGGCGTCATGGGCGGGTTCATGCAGCCCCAGGGCCACCTGCAGGTGATCCACCGACTTCGCGCGCATCAGCAGAACCCGCAGGCCGCGCTCGACGCGCCGCGCTTCCGCTGGGACGAAGCGAACCAGACGCGCATCGAGCCCGGGTTCAACCCCGACGTCTACGAGAAGCTCCGGGCGATGGGCCACGAGCTGACCGAGAGCGGTTCACGCAACGTCAGCTTTGGCCGGGGCCAGATTATCTGGCAACTCCAGCCGCCGACCGACGACGCCCCGCCTGTCTATGTCGCCGCGAGCGAACAGCGCGCCGATGGTCAGGCCGTCGGGTTTTAACGGGCGGGTCACGCGTCTATCACTCTGCGATGTCGACCCAAGACACCATCGCCGCGCTCGCCACCCCACCGGGCAGATCGCCTTGCGCCCTGATCCGCGTCAGCGGCCCGGCGGTCCCAGCGGTGCTTGCCGCCATCCTCGACACGCCCCCGACCGTCCGAGGCGTCCATAACGCCACGCTCCACCTCCCGCGAGCGAAGGCAGAGAGAACCTTGGAGAGGGATCCAGCGAGCGAAGCGACTCCGATCGCCGCCGTCCCATGCCTGCCCCTCCCCGTCTCGCTTCTTTACTTCACCGCCCCACATTCGTACACGACGGACACCACCGTCGAACTCCAGATCCCGGGCAACCCGCACCTCATCGAGCGCGTCCTCGATCTCGTGCTCAGCTTCGACGGGGTGCGTCTCGCAAACCCGGGCGAGTTCACCTACCGCGCCCACCTCGCCGGCCAGCTCACGCTCGATCAGGCCGAGGGCGTCGCGGCCCTGATCGCCGCGGACCGCGACGATGAACTCGACGCCGCGAACGAACTTCTCAGAGGCACCACCGGCGCTCGCTACCGGGCCTGGTCAGACGAGCTTTCCACCGTGCTCGCGCTCGTCGAAGCGGGCATCGACTTCACCGATCAAGAAGACGTTGTCCCGATCGCACCGTCGGAACTGTCAGCGAAAGTCGCAACGCTCCGCGACGCCATCGCGGCCCACGCCGGCGACCCGTCAGAGCAACGCTCGGGCGACCCGGAGGTGGCGCTCGTCGGGCCTCCGTCAGCCGGCAAATCCACGCTGTTCAACGCCCTGCTGGGCCAGGAGCGTTCGATCACCGACGAGTCTCCGGGCACAACGCGCGACGTTCTTGCAGAGCCGCTCGATCTTTCGTCCGAACTGCCCGGCGCCGGCCGCGTGACGTTACTCGACCTTCCCGGGCTCGATCTCCCTGGGCACGACCCGTCCGGCTCGGACACGCTCGAAATCGCCGCCCAATCCTCGGCTCGCGATGCCGCCAAGGCCGCGGATCTGCTGATCCACTGTGACCCGAGCGGCCGGTTTGATCCTGATCCGGGTCTCGCCGACCGTCCGACGCTGCGCGTGCGCACGAAGGCCGATCTCCCGGGGATGGCGGACGGGGACGTCGCGGTCTGCGCTCTGGACGGCTTCCATCTCGACACGCTCAGGCGCGCCATCGCCGATTGCGCGTTCGCTCGCTCCGGGGTTCCCAGGCACGCGCTCGCGCTCGCCGAGGCCGCCGGTTCGCTCGGCGAGGCGCTGGCCACGATCGATCCCGGGGCTCGCTCGCTCGCCGAGCCCGAGCTCGTCGCCGGGGCGATGCGCACAGCGCTGGACCAGTTGGGTCAGATCACCGGCGACGTCACCCCGGACGACGTGATTGGTCGGGTCTTTGCCGCGTTCTGCGTGGGAAAATGAAGCGAGACCCGATACCCTGTGTCCATGGCCGAAACCGACCACCAGAACAACGATCATCCGGACGGGGACACCGGGTCGACCGCGACCCTCGAGCAGCCGACGCCCAAGACGTCTCCGCCCAAGCTCGACAAGCTGCCCCCGTACCGTGTCTTGCTGCACAACGACGACAAAAACGACATGCTCGATGTCGTTGAAGTCTTGTGCGAGCTCACCCCCCTCCGTCGCGAGGCGGCGATCGAGGTCATGCTCCGGGCCCACACCCGAGGCATCGCCCTCGTGTTGGTGACACACAAGGAGCGGGCCGAGCTCTACCAGGACCAGTTCAAGTCCGAGAAGCTCACCGTCACCATCGAGCCTGCTGAGTAAGCACGTCGGTCCTCACTTCTCGGAGCACGCAAGCCGCGATTTGCGCGATCTTTGCGCCGATTGTTCCCCCCGAAGTTAGGTTGCCCCGGTCTCGCGCCGATCCCTGGCTCGCCGGCGGAATCGTTCGCCGAAGGAGGGATTCCGATGGGTGTGCGACTGGGCGACCTTTTGATCAAGCGTGGTGCGATCACCGAGGAACAGCGGGAATCGATCCTTGAGCACCAACGCCGGCACCCGCGACCCTTCGGGCTCCTGGCCGAGCAGCTCTTCGGGGTGTCGCCCCGAACCGTCGAGCAGGCTTGGGCCGAGCAGTTTGCCGAGGTGGCCGACTGGGTCGAACTCGACGGCCTCGACACTGTCCCTGACGTGCTCGACCTGATCGACCGCCGACAGGCCTGGCAGTTCGGGGTTGTCCCGCTCTACTTCGATAGCGGCGAGCTCGCGATGGCCACGAGCAAACAGCACCTCGCCCGGGCGATGCGCTTCGCAGGCTGGCGGATCGAGTACCCCTGCCGATTCGTGCTCTGCTCGTCAGAGGATCTCCACAACGCCCTCAGCGAGCGGTACCCGATGGCGGGTATCGACGCCGAGTTCCTGGAAATCCTCTCGGGCTAAAGGCTCTCCACTGAACGTGTAGCGCCACGAGATGATTTTTCTCGACCGGAAGCCCGCCGGATTGACTCCGGCGCGGGTTCCGCAAGCGAGTGTGCGGCCGGAGGCCGCTACGGAGCCATCAAACCTGCTTTAAATCGCCCTACTGTGCCCTATGCCGGGGACCACACAGAGCGCACCCACCGACGACACCGTCCGCACGGTGTCGTTTGTGAGTTTGGGTTGTCCGAAGAACCTTGTCGACTCCGAGAAGATGCTCGGGTTGCTCGCAGAGGACGGGATCGCGCCCGTGAGTCACGAGGCCCCCGACCAGGTCGTCGAGGGCGCCAACCACGAGCACTCGCCGCAAGCCGGCGACGACCTCAGCCTCGCCGGCTCGGAACAGGACGACGCCGGCGCCGGGCGCATCACGCCCGCCGACGCCGTGGTGATCAACACCTGTGGGTTCCTCGAGGCCAGCAAGCAAGAGAGCCTCAGCGTCATCAAGCAGGCCGTCGAGGCCAAGCAACGCGGCGAGGTCAAACGCGTCGTCGTCGCCGGCTGCCTGGTCCAACGCCACCGAGCCAAAATGCTCGACTGGGCCCCGGGCATCGACGCGATGGTGGGGGTCTTTGATCGCGACAAGATCATCGAGGCGGTGCGAGGGTTCGCCCCCAACCGCACCGACCTCGAGACCGAGGTCGAGCAGGGCCCCAAGTACTGGATCAACGCCAACGCGCTGACCAAGGCCGAGTCGGAAGGGATGGAGACCGTCGGGCTGACCGTCCAGGGCAAGGACGGCAAGGGCATCGGCTACTTCGAATCCGACGCCGCGAGGCTCCGTCTCACGCCCCGTCATTACGCGTACCTCCGGATCTCCGAGGGCTGCAACCAGAAGTGCGCGTTCTGCACGATCCCCAGCATCCGAGGGAAGATGCGGTCCAAGGGCGAGCCCGAGATCTTGGGCGAGGCCCGCGAGTTGCTCCGCGACGGTGCCTTCGAGTTGCTGCTTATCGGCCAAGACACCACGAGCTATGGCGATGACATCGGCTCGGGGCTGCATCAGGTCGCGAGCGGCGCGGACGCCGATCATTTCCGAGGCGGGCTGCCCAAGCTGCTCAAGTCGCTCTCTGACGTGGTCGCTCAGGAAACGGGCAAGGGCTGGCTCCGCCTCATGTACGCCTACCCGACCACGTTCGGCGATGAGACGATCGACGCGTTCGCCGAGCTTTGCGAGTCGGGGCACCTGATCCCGTACCTCGACATCCCGCTCCAGCACGCCTCGGACAACATGCTGACCGCGATGCGACGGCACGTCCGGGCTGAGGAACAGCGCGAACTCGTGCTCAAGCTCCGCGATCGGGTCCCGGGGATGGCGGTCCGGACCACGTTCATCACCGGCTTCCCGGGCGAGACCGAAGACGACCACGCCCAGCTCCTCGAATTTATCGAGGAGGTCGGGTTCGAGGCGGTGGGCGTCTTCCGGTACAGCCGCGAGCAGGGCACGCCCGCTGGAACGATGGAGGCCGATCCGGCCCTCGCGGTCCCCGATGAGATCAAGGCACGCCGCCAAGGCGAGATCCTCGAACTCCAGCAGCGGCTCTGCTTCGAGCAGAACGAGTACCTGGCCGAGCAGTTCGACGAGGCCGATCCTGAGAATTCGGGCCTTCGCTTCGACGTGCTCGTCGACGAGGCCAAGGGCCAGGACGAAGACGGGAAATGGGTCCACGCCGGCCGAACCTACTTCCAGGCCCCGAAGATCGACGCGACGACGTTCGTGGTCGCCCGTGAGAAACTCAGTCCTGGGGAACTCGTTCGGTGCACGATCGTCGGTGCCGATGGGTACGACCTCATCGCCGTACCGACCGACGAGCTCTCCCGCCGCGTCACTCTCCCCGTTCTTGGGTGAAGTGGCGGTCTCGAAGCGTCATCGAACAGCGTCCGAGCGCCCAGTTCAACGCGGCTTGGGTAGGCAAATCGCTCAGAAAACGCTTTCTTGAAAACGAGCCATGGATCTCACTGGCCCAAAGCGTTTTCCCGTGGTCTCTTTCCGTTGGGAATAGGGAACACGGGAGATCAGAAATGAACCGCAACACTTCGTGGGCTGTGTTGGTTGCTGCTTCGGGACTTGCTTCGACCGTCGCGTCGGGTGAGGTCATCAACTTCGACCTGGCTCCGGATCAGCAGGCCACGGTTTTGAGCGGCCCGACATCGATCGGATTCGGCGTCGAGGGCAGCTTCACCACCGAGGTCGAGCGCGACGGCGAGGGCAAGCTCTCCGATGCCCGCCTCGTGGCGATCAACCTCCTGGTGCTCTCCGCCAGCGTCTACGACTTCGGGGCCCTCGGGCTCGTCACGCTCAGCAACATCGGCGTGAGTCTCGAGCAGGAGGGCGGCCAGGAGTTCTTCTTCAACGAGACCGCTGGGAGCAGCCAGCCGGGCGACTTCGCAGGCTTCCTGCAGACCGACAACGTCGCCGGCCTCACCGGCACGCTCGAACTCGACTCGGATCGCGACGGCACCGCCGATCAGGTCACCGACCTCGCGACGATCGATGAAGCGTTCCGCACCTTTGAAATCGAGCCGTTCATTTCCCGGGCGCCGGGAGAGTCCGACTATCTGTTCGAGACGTTCTTCCAACTCGACGTCGAGACCACGTCCATGGGGCTCCCGATCTCGTTCGACATCGAATTTTCGGGCGGCGGCGATGGCAGCCTCGTCCCGACGCCCGGGAGCATGACGCTCGCCGGCCTGTTCGTCGCGGTGACCTTCCGCCGCCGTCGAGCCGGTTGATCAGACGCGAGTCGGACAGAATCGTGCACCCCAAACATCGCAACCACGTTGGATGCGATCGGAGCGCCGAGCGAGCGTGACGTGTCGGGCCGGGTCGCTGATCCTCGGTGCAGGGATCGATCCACCCGAGCCGATGATCCGAGGTGGTCCGCGCCCGCGAGGTCATCGCTATCGCCGCCTTCGCCCTGATTGTGATGGGCGTGGTCATGGTGAGTTCGGCCTCGATGTGGGTCAGCCCCGTCGCCCTCGACGGCGGGTCGCCCGACACCGGGGTCGCCGGCGACGCCGTCACGGTCTGGGGCATCCTGAGCGGGAGGCCAACCGTCTACGGCGCGATCGCAGTCCTCGCGTTCGTCATCGGTGCCGTCGTGCCCGCTCGTCGGCTCGTGGCCGATTTCGAAGGTCCCCGCCCGGCGACGTTCGGAGCGTCGCTCGTCGTGCTCTTCGGGATCGCCCTCGCCTCGATACTCGTCATCACGATGGTTTACATCCCGGGGATCGGGCGAGCGGTCAACGGGTCGCATCGGTGGATCAACGTCCCGGCCGCCGGGTCGGTCCAACCTTCGGAGTTCATCAAGTGGGGCATGATCCTGGTGTGCGCCGCCTACGCGGCCGCGATCAGAGATCGGATCCGCTATTTCTTCGCCGGGCTCACGCCTCCACTCGTTCTTCTCGCGATCGTGTGCGGGCTCATCGCGATTGAAGACTTGGGCACGGGAATTTTGATCGCCGCCGTCGGGTCGCTCATGCTCATCGCCGCCGGGGCCAAGCTCTGGCACTTCGCGGTCCCCGCCGCAGGTGGCCTCGCCGGCATCGCCGTTCTGATCATCGAGTCGCCCTACCGGGTGCGGCGTCTGACGTCGTTCATGAGGCCCTTCGAAGACCCGCAGGGCGCCGGGTATCACATGATCCAGTCGATGGCGACCATTGCCGGGGGCGGTCCCGCGGGGCGAGGGCTCGGACATGGGCTCCAAAAGTTCGGCTACCTGCCCGAGGACACGACGGACTTCTTGTTCGCCGTGATCTGCGAGGAATTGGGCGTCGTCGGGGCTGGGATCGTTGTATCGCTCTACGCGTTGCTCGTCTGCGCGATCATCTGCGTCGCCCGCCGCGCCGCCTCTCCGATGGCCAGGCTCGTCGCGTTCGGCGTCGCCGCGACGATCGCGCTCCAGGCCACCATCAACCTCTTTGTAGTTACTGGCCTCGGTCCCACCAAGGGCATCGCGTTGCCGCTCCTCAGCGCCGGGGGCACCGGCTGGATCCTCACGGCGTTCATGCTCGGATTGGTCTTCGCCCTCGACCGGATGACCGACGACCAGATCGGTGTTCCGGTGCCCGACGAGGGCGTCGGGAAAGAGCCGGTCCCCGCATGAGTCCCCGCGAGACGCCGACCGTCCTGCTGATCGGAGGCGGGACCGGTGGTCACGTCTACCCGCTCCTCGCGATCGGTGAACGACTCAGACCCCTTGGCGTCCGTCTCGTCAGCGTGGCCTCCGACCGCGAGATCGATGTCGATGTTCTCCGGGGGCCTCTCGCCAGGGGCGAGATCGACGCCTTCGTCCCGATCCCCGCTCGTCCTTTCGGGCTGCAGCCGAAGGTCTTCGCCGGACTCGTGCGATCGTGGTCTCCGAGCGTCAACGCGACGGTTCGAGAGATCGAACGAGCGCCCGGGCCGGTGGTCGCGGTGAGCACCGGAGGATTCGTCAGCGTTCCCGCGTGCCGCGCGTGCCGCAGCCTCGGGGTTCCGATCGCGCTCGTTGCTCTCGATGTTCCGCCGGGCAAGGCAACGATGCTGACCTCGAGATGGGCCGGTCACCGGCTTAACGCCGCCCCGGTTCCGCTCGAGGGTTGGAAACCCGTCGGCCCACTCATTCGTGCCGCGGCCCGCCCGTCTCGCCCTCGTTCGGAGGCCGCCGAGGCGCTCGGGCTCGATCCGGCCCGACCGACGTTGGTCGTCTTCGGAGGCAGCCAGGGTGCCCGGACGTTGAACCGATTCCTGGTCCGGTTCCTCCAAGCGCGAGGCGACGAGCTCAACGACGCAGGATGGCAGGTCCTGCAGCAGTCGGGGGCCGCCGATTTCGAAGAGTCGCGGGCCGCGGTTCGTGGCGTATCGCTTCCCGTCCGGGTCGTCCCGTTCATCGAGAACGTCGGCGACGCCTGGAGCGCGGCGACCGTCGTGCTGGCGCGTGCCGGCGCGAGCACCGTCGCCGAAGCCAGGTTTGCTGGGAAACCCTGCGTCTTCATGCCCTACCCGTTTCACGCCGACCGTCACCAGGAGGGCAATGCTCGGCTTCTGGTTGAGAGCGGGGCCGCGGTCTGTCTTCGCGATCACGTCGACCCCGAGATGAATCTCAAGGCCAACGCGACTGAAGTGTTGAAGGTGCTATCGAGCTTCAGTCGGGTATCGAATTCCGAACAGATTTCGGAGCTTCAGGCGATGCAGGAAGACGGAGCTGAGCAGGTCGCGCGGCTTGTCGAAACAAAACTGTTTGGTGTGGTCAAGGCCGGGTGTGAAAATCGGTAAGATGTGCCCGAATGTTGGGTCGTCATGCCCCTAATCTGGGCTATCATCGGAACGAAGGTTTCGACACTTCGGTCACAACCGTCCCGCTCAAAGGTTGGTTCGGGCTGGGGGATCTCTACACTTCAGGTATGCCATCGGAGCCACCGGGGAACGCTGGGGCGAGCCCGGCCCGATGCGTGCTGCTGCACCAGCCAAACGCCTGGGCTCCCGAGCCGCTGCTCTCCGCATTGGTTCGACGGAACATCGAGGTCTCGGCGTGCACGAGCGCGCACCGGGCCATGGCGATGCTGTGTGCACTCGCCGGGCGAGACGACGATTCCCCCCTGATTTTGTTGCTGGTCAACGCCGAGGGCGTCGGGCTGTCGGCTGCGCTCGTGGACGCCGTCGAGATCTACGTTCCCGTCGCTGCGGTTTGGGTTTACGAGGAGGACGGCGAGCCCCAACTCCGTGCCGTCGAGCGATCCGATTTGGAGCGTTGGTCGCGCCGTCGCCCGCCAACGCCCTCGCCGTCGCTCGAAGCCAAGCCCGAGGCATGGTCTGAGCCGTCGCTCAAGCTTGTGGATGATCCGGAGCAGGATGACCTCGATCGTCCGGGTGCTGGGCCGTCCACGACGCCGCCTTCGGAACCGCTCGCTCAGTCGGATCCGCCCGGATCTCGCCGTCCGGTCGACGATCCGGTCACAGGTTTCGGCGAGGCCGGCGCCCCGCCGCCTGATCGCGCCGATTCTGCCGGCCGTACCGAAGATCACGGCGATGACATGGAGGGCCCGGTCTCCCTGACCGATGACGAGCTATCGATGCTTCTCGCGGACGAGTGGACCGACCCGGGGCGTCCTTGAGGTTCGGGAGCGAAATGGGACGGTGCATCGCAGGTTATGCAGCTTTGGTGAGTGTGTGTTCGGTGTCTGGCGATCGCAATGGTCTCGATGGGGTTGACCCGGAGGCCCAAGTCTGATGTGCTTAGGAGCGGGCTTGTTGGTACCCCAAGCCCCGGACGAGCAGGAACGCGGGATAGGGACGTCGTGAGCGCGAGCAGTTTCCAAGCCGAAGGCGTGCATGGGCCAAGCCCATCGGAGCGAGGCGGCGCCGGCAACGGCGGATGTCTCATTGTCTTCGTCGGTCGTTCGCTCGGCGAAGCCCAACTGCGAAACGAACCGAGGGTGCGTGTGGTCCGCGTCGCGAGCGTGCTCGAGGCGATCGGTGAGCTCTCCCTTCCCGACGAGTCCAACGGGAGCGCCGGCTCGGTCGTCGTTCTCGGCGGGTCGGCCCTCGATGAAGCGCCCGGCCCCGAACTCGCCGACGCGATCCGATTGGCCGATCCGAAGGTTCAGATCCTCCGTGTTGGGAACGGTGCGGACGACTCTTGGTGCGACGGCGTCGTCGATGACCAGAGCGCCGGCGAGGCGGCGAGCGCGATCTTGAGGGCGGTTGGCCTCACTCCCGGTTCATCGCCCGGTTCGTCGTCGGTTCCGTCGCCTGTGCCGTCGGCGGGGGCGTCCGCATCGCCGCAGAGCCCAGCGGCGCCGGCGGTGTCCGATGAACCCGAGTCGCCCTACCCAGTCGTGACGTCCGAGGCGAGCCGGCACATCGAGGTGCTCCCGCCTCGCCGCGAGCGACGCAGCCCGGTCTCAGAAGCGCCTGCCGTTGAACAGGAGCCACCGACCATCACGTCGCGCCCTGTCGCAGCTCCGAGCGAGGCGGGCGACCCCGCTGTCTTCGACGACGACGGGATGATCGACGAGGATGTCGATGTCGGAGCGGCGCCAGACGAAGCGCCGGCCCCGCTCGGCGCTGGCTGGGCTGTTGGGGATCGCGTGCTCGTTTCCGCGGCCCTCCGGGGTGCCGACGTGCTTGAACCGGCGATGGACCTGCTTCGCCGGCGTGTGAACCGCCGCGACGTGGATTTCTTGCCCGCCGACGCGGCGGCTCGCGAAGACGACGACGTGCGTCTTGGTGTGCCGGTGGTCTGGGAGGGGCGTCCGCTCGGGATGCTGATCGCAGGGGACGCCGATCGGGCGACGCTCGCGAGTCTGTCGCCCCATGCGGCATGGCTCGCCGGTTGGCTCCGTCTGAGTCGTCAGAGCCGGGGACTGCGCCGCGCCGCGTTTACGGATCCGCTCACCGGAGCGTGGAACCGTCGCTACTTCGAGCGGTTCCTCGACGCCGCGATCGCCAAGGCTCGCCAAGACCGGCTGAGCCTCACGGTGCTGATGTTCGATATCGACGACTTCAAGGGGTACAACGACCGCTACGGACACCCCGCTGGTGACGAGATCCTCATCGAGGCCGTCCGGGTGCTCCGGAGCGTGATCCGCCCGAGCGACCGGGTGTGCCGCATCGGTGGCGATGAGTTCGCGGTGGTCTTCTTCGAGCCTCAGGGGCCCAGAAACCCGGCGAGCCGTCCGCCCGAGTCGGTGTACGTGCTGACGAAGCGTGTGCAGCAGAAGATCCGCGAGCGCGAGTTTCCCAAGCTGGGACGGGAGGCCGCCGGCCGACTCACGATCTCGGGCGGGCTCGCGACGTATCCGTGGGACGGCGCCGATTCGGAGAGCTTGCTCGCGAGGGCCGACGAACTGGCGATCCAGAGCAAGCGGGCGGGCAAGAACGCGATCACGTTCGGCCCCGGGGCCGAACGGATCAACGGACCGCAGCCCGCCGTGAATCCTCCTCAAGACCCGAGGTGATCGCGTCTACGCTCCGGTCATGACGTCGAAGTACGACCTTCTCGCCATCGACCTCGACGGGACCCTGCTCGGGCCGGACGGGCGCGTCAGCGATGCCAACCGAGCCGCGGTAGCCCGGGCACGCGAAGCCGGCGTTGAGATCGTGCCAGCAACGGGCCGGGGATTGGTCGAGAGCCGCGACGTGTTCCGGGCGATCGAGCACGAGGGGCACGTCGTCGTGGCCGGCGGGGCGATGACGGTCGACGTGTCGACGGGCGCCACGGTCTCGCGTCGGGTTATGGAACCGGAGTTGGTCGGCGCTTCGGTCGACCGCATCCATGCGCACGGGCACGCCGCCTTGGTCCTCAAAGACGCGGCCGAACTCGACTATGAGTACCTCGTGGTTCGCGGCGGCGCCGACATCGATCCGGTGACCAAGTGGTGGTTCGATATGACCGGCGTGAGGGCCCGAGATGTCGAAGCCCTCGGCCAAGACGAGCGTGCCGATCTGACGATCCGCGTCGGTTGCGCCGCGATCGGCCAAGAGGCGGGCGTTCTCTGCGAACAATTGCAGGCCGAACTCGGAGACCGGGCTGTCCTGCATCGGTTCACGACCTCGGCGGCTCCGAGCATCCTCGAAGCCGCCGGCCTTCCGGGCGCGACCGAGTCGGCGTCGGTGCAGATTGTCGAGGTGTTCGACGCCGGCGCCGGCAAGTGGAACGCGATTTCGGAGCGGGCTTCGGCGCTCGGGATCGATCGGATCCGCGTCGCGGCGATCGGTGACGAGATCAACGACGTCGACATGCTCAAGGCGGCGGGGCTGGGGATCGCGATGGGCAACGCCGTAGACGCGGCCCGTGAGGTCTCCGACGTCACGACCGAGCGCAATGATCGGGACGGGGTCGCTCTCGCGATCGACCGCATCTTGAGCGGAGCGTGGTGAGTGCAGACGCTGGCCGAGATACGAGCTCTGCTCGATGAATGGGGCCTTCGCCCGAAGAAGTCGCTGGGCCAGAATTTCCTGATCGATCACAATCTGCTGGGCAGGCTCGTCGACGAAGCGGGTGTCGCCGAGGGCGACCGTGTGCTCGAGGTGGGCCCCGGGACGGGCACCTTGACCGAGACGCTGCTCGATCGAGGGTGTCGCGTCGTTGCGGTCGAGTTGGACGACCAATTGGCGTCGATGCTGACGGACCGTTTGGGGGACCGCGACGGGTTCACGCTGGTCCACGGCGATTGCCTCGCGAGCAAACGCGCGGTGAACCGCGACGCGATGGACGCCCTGGGAGATGGCCCGTTTCGCCTGGTCGCGAACCTTCCCTACCACGCGGCGACGCCCCTCATGCTCACGTTGATGGGTTCTCACCCCGAGTGCGTGGGCATGGCGGTCACGATCCAGCGTGAAGTCGCCGATCGGATGACCGCCGGCCCGGGCTCGAAGACATTCGGAACGCTCGGCGTTGTGGCCCGGGCGTTCGGTGAGGCCCGCAAAGTCGCGGTCTTAGGCCCCGGGTGCTTCTGGCCTCCCCCGGGCGTCGACAGCGCGATGGCGGTGTGGGAGCGCGGAGAGCCGATGGTCGGGGACGGTGGGCAATTCGCCGACTTCGTCTCCCGCGTCTTCGAAGGGCGTCGAAAACAACTCGGGGCTCACCTCAAGCGACTGGGCATGCTGCCCGGTTCTTGGCCCGATGGCGTCGAGCCGACGGATCGGGCGGAGGCGTTGGAAGTCGAGCGGTTCGCGGCGCTCTACGGTGCGGTTGATCGATCGATGGAGGGCCCCCGGGCGTGACGACGGAGGATCGGGATCCGATACCCGCGAGGGCGGGGGACACGACGTGGGGTCCGTCGCCCTTGCCCGGCCCCACGGACGACGACGGTCCGCACTCGGTCGGCGCGCTCGGCGGTCTGGGGCGGGCCCTGGGCCCGGCGCTGCACGAAGTCTGCGGAGACCGGCTGGGTGATGTCGACTGGTTTCAGACGCGCTGGCAGCGTTCTGGAGCCGCGACCGGGTACACGCACTGGCGGCTGCCCGACGGCTCGGTCATCGACGCGATCGTCAAGGCGCCGGTGGGGTATCGCGAGTGGTACTGGTCGACCAAACTCGGCGAGACCGACCCGATGTGGTGGACAAGCCCGGAGGCGGAGCATCTCCCGGTACCCAGGGTGTTGGCCAGCGGAACAGAGCTCGGTGACTATGACGTCGCGTGGCTGGTGGTCGAACGCGTCTCGGGTGCTTCGCTCCATTCGGAGTTGGACTCCGGAGATCCCGAGCGAGCCGCCTCGGCTCTCGCGCGGCTCTTCGATGCCGCGGCGCGATTCCATCAAATGACGCTCGGGGTTCGCAAGCCGACCGAGCACGACACTGTGGCGCTGCGTGATTGGCCCGACCTGATCGAACGTGCCCGTCGGGCGGTGCGCGACAACCCTGTGGAGAACGCGGACGACTGGGACGCGATGCTCGGTGGCGTTGCCTTTGGTCTTGATGCGCTGGTGTCGACTTGGCGCTCGCGCGACCGAAGCACGTGGTGTCATGGTGACCTGCACCCGGGGAACGTCTTGGCAAGGCCCTGTCAGACCTGCCGGCTCGGTCAGGGCGGGTCGAAGAGCGGCGCTGACGAAGGGGTGCTCATCGATCTCGGGCTTGTTCACGCTGGCCACTGGGTTGAGGATGCGCTCTACCTCGAGCGTTTGTACTGGGGCAGGTCCGAAACGCTGGCCGGCGTCGACCCGGTCACGTCGTTGTCCAAGGCGCGCGAACGCCATGGGCTCGATGGGGCTGTGCCCGAGGAACTCGCAGAGACCCGCCGCGTGCTCATGGCGGCGACAAGTCCAGCGTTCCTGGGCCAAGAGAACGACACTTCATACCTGGCGGCCGCGTTGGCGCATCTCAAGAATGGTGCCTCCGAGGGATTGTTCTAAGGCTGTTGTTTGATTGGTATTTGATCGGTATTTCTTGGCTCCCGTTGAATCACGCGGTATCCCGGCAACAATGACTGCTTGGCGGGCGCTCTGTGTGGCTCGCTTCCGGGCGGGGCCCCGAGCGGTCCCGGCCCTGAGAGTTTCTGACCGTCGGCGGGACGTGTTTGGGCTGTGTGCCCTCTGGCTCGGCCCCGCGTGGAATGAGGTGATCGAATGAACAACCTTGAGCAGATCGAAGCGGCTCTTTCGGAGATCAAAGAGGACTACGAAAAGGGCAAGGGCGGCAACAAGGCGGCCGGCACCCGCGTCCGCAAGGCGATGCAAGAGGTCAAGAACCTCGCTCAAGAGATCCGCAAGGAGATGCTTGAGACTCGGGAGGCGTCGCCGTCGTGACGCAGGCGTCGTCCAACACTGTCGAGGTCTCCGGAGGCGGCGAGGGGCGTCATGCGCCGCTCTTCGACGTCTCCGGGATCGACCTTTCGGCCCGCAGGGCCGACCGTGACGCGATCGCGGAACTCAACCCTCACCGGCACGAGATGGCTCTTCTCGACGCGGTCGTGTGGGTCAGCGACGACCTGAGGCGGGCCGTTGGCCTTGTCGAGGTCCGCGACGACCAATTCTGGGTTCGGGGCCACTTCCCGGGGATGCCCATGTTCCCGGGGGTGCTGATGGTCGAGGCGGGGGCTCAGGTTGCGTGTTACCTGTGGAATCTCGCGAAAGACAAGCCCAGCACCGCCGCGTTCCTGCGGATCGAGGACGTGGCCTTCCGACGCTCCGTCATACCTGGCGAGGACCTCTACATTCTCATCGAGGAAGTGAAGAACAGCCGGCGTCGGTTCGTGACCGACGTGCAGGGACGGGTCGGCGATGAGACCGCGTTCTCGGCACGCATCAGCGGCATGATCATCGGTGGTCGCCAAAGCGACAAGTAGCCGGCATCGGGGAGCCCGAAGGTGGAGCGTCCCCAGTTCGAGATTACGCTCGTTCGCTCACCTGGCGAAGCCTGGGCTGACGCGGTCCGGGCGGGCTTGCCGGCTAAGCCTGGGCTGGTTTCCATCGAAGCCGATGGGGCGTGCGTGCAACTCGGGGCGACCGGAGACCTCCGAGCGTTTGCCGAGCGTCGGCTGATCGGCGCGTCGGGACCCGCGACCGACCTCAGCTCGGTTTCCAATCGCGTTCGAGCGGTCGTTCTTGGGTCGGCCTTCGAAGCAGATATCGCGTTTCTTGAGTGGGGTCGGGAACTGATCCCCGAGAGCTACCGAGCCGCGGCGGACCGTTGGCGGGGGTGGTTCCTTCGCCTCGATCCCGAGTCAGACGTCCCGGTGTGGCGCAAGACCAACCTTTCGGAGGCGGTCAAGGACGATCGCCCGGACCTGGCGTGGTCGCCTTCGACGATCATCGGTCCCATGCCGACCAAGGACTCGGCCGCGAAATACGGGCGGGCGTTGGATTCCGAGTTCGAGTTGTGCCGCGAGCCCAAGCTCTTGGCCCAGCGTCCGGATGCGACCGCGTGCAGCTACAAGGAGATGGGGCGATGCCCGGCGCCGTGCGACGGGAGCGAGCCGATCGAGGCGTACCGTGATCGCGTGCGCGACGCGATCGCGATGGCGGGCAGCGGGCCGGAGGCTGGTGTTGACGCCCGCCTCGCGGCGGTCGAAGAGGCGATGACCCGAGCCGCGGCGGCGCTGCACTTCGAGCAGGCAGCGGAACTGAAGGTCCGGGGTGAGGCGCTCAAGACCCTCGCGGGGCGATCGTTCCGGAAGGTGACCACGCTCGACCGATTCGCGGCGGTTCTGGTCCTGCCGAGCACCCGCCGCGGGTGGTGCCGCGTCCTGACCCACGTCCGGGGCCGGACCGCCTGGTGGGCGGACGTAGGCGCTCAGAGCGTGAAGGCCGCTGCCGAGCAACTCGGTGCGGTGCTTGGGCCGGAACTCGGGCTCCAGGGTTCCCAGGCGGGCGACTGGCTCAACAGAGCCGCGGTCGAGCGGATCGGCCTGGTGTGCCACGCCGCGGCTCACCCGCCTCGGGGGCCGGGGCGGGTGATCCCGGTGCTGGGAGATAGCGGACCATCGAACCGAGCATGGAGTTCGATCGTTCGTGTGATGCGTGCGGTGTGCCGGGCCGATGTCAGCGAGACGGGTTCGGGCGATACCGAACCTGAGGCGATCGGGGAGCGATGATGTCGGACGTCCGGCCCTATGTCCTTGGCTTCGAGCCGATTCTCAAAGAGAAAGTCTGGGGCGGTCGCCGTCTCGAGCGATACGGCAAGCGGCTCGAGCCGGGGCGGTCGTACGGAGAGAGTTGGGAGATCGCCGACCTCGCGTCCACGGCTGTTTCGGGCGGCGGCGGCGGCTCGGCCCTGTCGATTATCGACCGCGGTCCGTGGCGGGGACGAACGGTCGGCGAAGCGGTGCGGGCGTGGGGGGCCGACCTCCTGGGCGATTCGGTGTGGTCGCGGATTCGCGATGACGAAGCGCCGGCGTTCCCGCTGCTCGTCAAGTTCCTCGATGCTCGCGAGCACCTGAGTGTCCAGGTGCACCCGAGCCCCGAGTTTGCGCAGCAGAACGACTGGGCCCACCTCAAGACCGAGAGCTGGCTTGTCCTCGAGTCCGACACCACGACGTTGCCGGGCGGCGAAGTCGAAGATGGAGCGGTGTTCAAGGGCATCAACGAGGGTGTCGACGCTGTGGGGTTTGCTGGAGCGATCCGCGACGCATCGGTGGTTGAGCACCTGACGAGACACCGGGCGGTTCGCGGCGAATGCCACACGCTCCCGAGCGGAACGTGTCACGCGCTCGGCGGGGGCGTCTTGGTGCTCGAGGTGCAAACGCCCAGCGACACAACGTTCCGGGTGTACGACTGGGCCAAGGAATACGAGCGAAGCGGCCGCGAGCTTCATGTTGAACAGGCTCTCGGGTGCTTGAGCTTCGATGCCGATCGAGGCGGGCAGGCAGCCCCGGCGGCCGTTTGCGCGAGCTCCGCCAACCACGGCGTTGTCTCCGAGACGGACTGGTACCGAATGCGATCGCTCACGCTGACGCCCGATGAGCACGCGGCGTTACCCGGTGATGGTTGCCGCGTGGTCGTAGGTGTCGGCGGCGACGGCGTTCTCAACGGTGAAGCGGTGACGCTCGGTCAGACGCTTCTCGTTCCGGCGAGCAAACCCGACGTCACGCTCCGTGCCGGCGGCGGCGGGTTCGAAGTCTGCGTCGTCGAGTTGCTCGCCCGCTTGTGACCCTCTGCCGACCGGCCCCTGGGGGTCTGGCCCAATTACCGGACTCAGACTTTTGCTGAGTTTCGCGTTGGGGGTTGACGGGGCTTCGGCGATTGATACCCTTTCGGTGGAGAAAAGTGACGCCGCTCTGTTTGAGGCGGCGCGGAGAAAAAAGGGGTTCATACCATGCAGCAGTTTGTTACTGTCAGCGCCATCATCGCGCTCGCCGGCGCCGCTTCGGGTCAGGTCTTTACCAGCCAGGCCGCGTTTGACGCCGCACTCGCCACCTCGTTCAGCGAGGATTTCTCAGGCAACACCTTTGGTGGTAGCGAGGACTTCTGGAGCGGCAACGGCTTCAGCATGACCGCTTCGGCCGTTGACGGCGTCGACGGCGGCGGCGGCAGCCTCACGCTCTTCAACGACGTCGGCATCCTGTCGACGAACTCGGCGGTCGACGCGATTCAGCTCGACTTCACCGGTCCGGTGCAGGCCTTCGGCGGCACCATCTTCGCTTCGGACATTAACTTCGCCGCTCAGCCGGGCTTCCAGCTGATCTTCACCTTCAGCGACGGCACCAGCGAGACCGTCACCACCGCCGGCGCCACCGACTTCTTCGGCTACGCCAACGCCGCCGGCATCACCTCGGTGACGATCGACGCCCCCGACCTCGTCGACCCGTTCTTCGGCAACACTCCGAACTGGACGGCTCTCTCGTCGGCCACGGTCGGCACGCTGGTCCCGGCTCCGGGCGCGATGGCCGTCCTTGGCCTCGGTGGCCTCGCCGCCGCCCGTCGTCGCCGCTAATCCCGGCCCGCGGACTGAAATCATGAACGAGGGGCGCGGCTTCAGCCGTGCCCCTCGTTCATTTTTGGGGGATTGAGTGATTCGGGGATACGTTGGTCCGGTGCCGGGCGCGAGATGGGGCGCGCACGGTCTGCCAGCCCGTCGCTTACGCTCAGGGCTCCTTTCGACGGTCGTTGGTGAGACGGGTTACTTGAGCAGGCGTTCGAGCAGATGGATGTCGAGTTCGCCGTGAACGAAGCTCGAATCCATGAGCAGGTCCCGGTGCAGCGGGATCGTCGTCTTGATCGGGCCGACCTCGAACTCGCGAAGTGCCCTGAGGGCGCGGCGGATCGCGGTGGGGCGGTCGGGCCCGTTCACGATGAGCTTGCCGATCATCGAGTCGTAGTTGGGCGGAACGCGGTAGCCCGGGACGACGTGTGAATCGATACGGATGCCCGGCCCGCCCGGTGTTTGCCAGGTCTCGATGACGCCCGGGCTGGGCATGAAGTTCCGGGCAGGGTCTTCGGCGTTGATGCGCAGCTCGATGGCGTGGCCGTGGACGCCGATGTCCTTCTGGCGGAAGCCCAGTGGCTCGCCGGCCGCGACTTTGATGGTGGTCTGGACGATGTCAACGCCGGTGATGAGTTCGGTGATCGGGTGCTCGACCTGGACGCGCGTGTTGACCTCGAGCATGTAGAAGTTCTGATCATCGTCCATCAGGAACTCGACCGTCGCGGCGCCGTGGTAGTCGGCCGACTTGATCAGCCGTGCCGCGGATTCGCAGACCGCGTCGCGTTTCTTGCGCTCGATGTTGGGCCCGGGCGCCTCCTCGATGATCTTCTGGTGGCGGCGCTGCATCGAGCAGTCGCGCTCGTAGAGATGAACCGAGTGGCCCTGCTTGTCGGCGACGACCTGGACCTCGACGTGGCGGGCCTTTTCTAGGAACTTCTCGATGAAGACCGACCCATCGCCGAACGCGGCAGCAGCCTCCTGCTGGGCCTTCTTGATGTTGGTGCGGAGCGTCGCCTCGTTGTGGCAGATCCGCATGCCGCGGCCACCGCCGCCGGCCGCGGCCTTGATGATCACCGGGTAGCCGATATCCGCGGCGATTTTGGCGGCTTCGTCTTCGTCGTCGATGGCGCCTTCGGAGCCCGGGAAGACCGGGACCTTGGCCTGCTTGGCGTAGCGTTTGGCTTCGACCTTGTCACCGAGTCGGCGCATCGCCTCGGGCGTGGGGCCGATGAACTCGATTTTGCAGTCGCGGCAGACCTCGGAAAAGTCTGCTCGCTCGGCGAGGAACCCGTACCCCGGGTGGATCGCGTCGACGTCGGCGATCTCTGCGGCGGAGATGATCCGCCCGATGTTGAGGTAGCTGTCCTTGGCCGGGCCCGGCCCGATGCAGATCGCGCGGTCCGCGAGCTTGAGATAGGGGGCGTCCTTGTCCGCCTCGGAGTACACGCAGACCGCCTCGACCCCCAACTCGTGGGCGGCGCGGATGATGCGGAGGGCGATCTCGCCTCGGTTGGCGATGAGGATGCGTCTGAACATGGGCAACAGGCAATCGGCAAAGGGCAATGGGCAATCGGGCAGAGAAAGGGGCGAGGGCGGGCGGGCAACCCATTGCCAGTTGCCCATTGCCCGGCTTCTACGCCGGCCTGACCATGAACAGCGGTTGTCCGAACTCGACCGCGTCTTGGTTCTTGACACAGATTCGTTCGATCGTGCCCGAGACGTCGGACTTGATCTCGTTGAAGACCTTCATCGCCTCGATGATGCAGACGATCGAACCTTCCGAGACGGTGCCGCCGACGGCGACAAACGACTCCGAATCGGGGCTCGAAGCGGAGTAGAAGGTCCCGGGCATCGGGCTCTTGATCGCAACGAGGCCGGCGTCGCCGGCGGGTACTGCCGGGGTTTCAGCGGACTGCCCGCCGTCGGCTTGGGCCGGCGCGGCGACCGCGGCCGCAGGGACGGGGGCCGCCCCGACCATCGGCACGATCGCCCCGCCGGCGCCGCGCTTGATGGTGACCGTTTCTTCGGTGTCCCTGAGGTCGAGTTCACTGAGCTCGTTCTCGACCATGAGCTTGACGAGTTCTTTGAGCTTGCGGATGTCGATCATGGTGTGTCCGCTTCCTGTTGGGCGGTCTGTTGAACGAAGGGCGAGCCTAGAGCGTCGCCCAGTCGATGTCCTTCGGCAGGGTGCAGAGGTTCCGCGAGCCGCGCTGCGTCACCACGTAGATGTCTTCGAGCCGGACACCGCCAACACCCGGCAGGTAGATCCCCGGCTCGATGGTAAACACGTTCCCCGGTTCGATCGGCGTGTCGGGTGAGAGCGGCGAGAGGCCCGGGGCCTCGTGGATGTCGAGCCCGACCGAGTGGCCCAGGCCGTGGCCGTACTTCGATCCGTAGCCGGCTTTGCGGATAACGCTCCGAGCCGCTTCGTCCACCTCGCGGCCCGTCTTCCCTGGGGCGAGGGCGTCGGCCGCGGCTTCGTGGGCTTCGAGCACGATCTCGTAGATCTCGCGGACCTTCGAGGGCCAACGCCCGAAGCTGAACGTCCGCGTCATGTCTGAGTGGTATCCGGCCCACGTCGCGCCCCAGTCGATGAGCAGGGGTTTGTTGTTCGCGAGCTTCTTGGTCCCGGGCGAATAGTGGGGGAGCGACCCGTTGGCCTGCGCCGCGACGATCGAGTCGAAACTGGGGTTTGCCGAGCCGCGGATCTTCATCTCATACTCGAGAACGGCGCACGCTTCGAGCTCGGTCATGCCCGGCCCGACCTGGGCGATGGTGGCCTCGAGGGCGCTTTCCTGGATCCGGATTGCCTTCTTGAGGTGAGCGATCTCGAAGCTGTCTTTCGTCTCCCGCAGCTCGCCGACGACGCCGGCGGTTGAGACGATCAAACGGGGGGAGACCTTCGCCTTCTTGAACGCCGCCCGGAGGGCCTTGTCCATCGAAAGCGTCAGGCTTTCGCCCTGAACACCGATCGAGCCGAGGCCCACGCGATCTTCTGCATCGGCGACAAGCTCCGCGATCTTTGCGAGCATCGGACCCTGCCGGATGACGACCTTGACCACCGGCTTGTGGGCGGCCGACGCCTCGGCGTAACGCGAATCGGTAACGAGCGTTGGTTTGCCCGAGGGGCCGACGATCACGTAGCCGGAGCTTCCCATGAAGCCGCACAGATACGCGACATCGTTTTGGTTCGTGACGAGGAAATGGTCGACCTCGACGGCACGCATCTGTTCGCGAAGACGGGCGAAGCGAGCGCGGAAGAGATCTGTTGGAGAGGTTGCTCGAGCCATTGAGTCTGCATGATACGCCGGAAATGACCCGTGGGCGTCGATGCAACTTGGGCGTTTGGAACCGAGACGGGAGTGCGTCGCGCGACGCGGGGTCCTGGGCGGCGGTGTTACCAGTCGAGCGTGCCGAGCCAAGCGGCAGCAAGGTCGGTCACAGGTACGGCGTCTCCGTCGACTGAAAGGCGACCGGTGTCGTTCGTTCGGGCAATCTGGGTCCAGCCGGCACCGAGTCTGTCCATCAGCGCCTTGAACGCATCGTCGTGCTCCTCTGGAACCTCAACGATGTAGCAACTTGCGCGTTCGCTCCAATATCGCCCGATCGCGTCACCACAACTCCACTCGGCCCCGAGCGTTCGCTCTCCGGACGAGCCGGCGATGAGCATCTCCGAGACCGCGACCAGGGGTCCTCCGTCGGAACAATCGTGGCACGACGCCACAAGGCCGTTGCGAATGGCCGCGGCGATAGCGCGGGCGTGCTTTGGGCCCTCAGCGAGGTCGACGCGAGGGAACGCCGGATCGCCTGCTTCGGCTCTGAAGTGGCGAGCGAAGAGCGAACCACCGAGGCGATCGACGTTCGCTGAGGCCGAGGTCGACTCGACGGCGTACACCGCGCTGCCGACTCGCTTCGCATCCATCGTTACGCAATCGCTCACGTCGTCGACAACCCCGACGCCCGAGATCAAGAGCGTCGGCGGGATCTCGATGGTCCGACCGTCCTCGGTCGTGAACTGGTTGTTGAGCGAGTCCTTCCCGCTGATGAAGGGCGTGCGGTACGCCTTGGCTCCGTCGTAGCAGCCCTCGGCGGCGCGCACGAGGCTCGCGAGGTTCTGGGGCTTCTTGCAGCTTGGCCAGCAGAAGTTGTCGAGGATCGCGATGCGATCGGGATCGGCGCCGACGCACACCAGGTTCCGCACACACTCGTCAATCGCCGCGAGGGCCATCTCGTAGGGATCGCCCCCGACCTCCGGATCGCCGATCCCGGTCGCGAGCCCGCACGCGATGGCGAGGCCCTTCTTCGAGCCGGGAACCGGCTGCACAACCGAAGCGTCTATCGGCCCGCGCTGCATCGGCCCGCCGAGCGGTCGGATCACGGTGTTGCCTTGCACCTCGTGGTCGTACTGGCGGACAATGAAGTGTTTCGAAGCGATGTTTGGGTGCGCGAGCAGTTTGAGCAAAGCCTCCCGCACGGACGGGGTCTGACCCGGCTCGATCTTCGGTGCCGGTTTCGGGTTCCAAGCCGCTTCCCGCGTCGGCGTCGGGATCCCGTCGTGCACGAACGACATGGGGAGCCGGCCGACCTCGGTGCCGTGGTAGTTGAGGATCAGTTCGGCGCCGTCTGTCCCGAAGTGGCCCAGGTCGGCCAGTTCGACGCCTTCTTCATCACAGATCTTCTGGAGCGCCGGCACGTTCTCTTGTGGCACAGCCAGCACCATGCGCTCTTGCGCCTCTGAGATCCAGATCTCGGTGTAGCTCAGCCCGTCATACTTCAGTGGGGCACGCTCGAGGTGGACCTCCGCCCCGAGTCTTTCGCCCATCTCGCCGATGGCAGAGCTGAACCCGCCGGCGCCGCAGTCGGTGATCGCGTGAAAGAGCGGACGAGCGACCGACGACCGCTGGCCAATCGCCGGTCTCTTGTCGTCGCGAGCCCTCAGGATCGCATCCAGCACCCGCTTCTCTTCGATCGCGTTGCCGATCTGCACCGCGTGCGCGAACTCGTCGGCGTGCGTGTCGGTAAGACCGGCCGAGCTGAACGTGGCGCCGTGGATCCCGTCACGCCCGGTGCGCCCCCCGAGCGCGATGATGCGGTCGCCGGGCTGGGCATCGCCCGAAACCAGGTCGGCCGGCAGAACGCCGACGCACCCGCAGTACACAAGCGGGTTTCCGATGTACCTCTCGTCGAAATACACGGCCCCGTTCACCGTCGGGATGCCCATGCGGTTGCCGTAGTCGCGGATGCCGGCGACCACTTCGGTCAGCACGCGCTTGGGGTGCACGCAGCCCGCCGGCACGTCGGTCGTATCCGGGGGCGCGACGCAGAACACGTCGGTGCTCGCGATCGGCTTCGCGGCCAAGCCCGTTCCGATGATGTCGCGGATACACCCGCCGGTCCCCGTCGCGGCCCCGCCATAGGGCTCGATCGCGCTCGGGCGGTTGTGAGTCTCGACCTTGACGCACACGGCCGTGTCTTCGTCGAAGCGGATGATCCCTGCGTTGTCAACAAACACGCTCAGCGTCCAGTCAACGCCTTCCTCGATGAGCTCGAAAGTCGCCGCGGCGACGGTCGACTTGAGCAAGTTATCGATCGTGATCGACCCGTCGGCGTTCAACGTGTGCCCGGGGCGTCCTTCCCACCTGATGGGATCCGCTTCGGATGGTTCCGTTTCTCCGGGCCTGTACGTGATCCTGCTTTTCAGCGTCTTGTGCACGCAGTGCTCGGACCACGTCTGGGCGAGGGTTTCCAGTTCGACGTCGGTCGGGTCGCGGCCCAGCCGCTGGTACTCCGCCTGCACCGCGTGCATCTCGTGGAGGTCGAGGAACAGGTGCCCCTCACGGCTCAGCTTCTCGAGCCCTGGGTCATCGAGATCACGGATGGGAACGTGCGTGACGGTGGGCTCGTAGGCGTGTCCCTTGGGCAGTTCGCCCGGGTGGAAGGGCTCGGTGTGCACGCCGGCGACGACCGGGTTGGCGAGCAGACGATCGGCGAGTGTCTTGGCGTCGGCCGCGCCGATGCCCCGGAGGTCGTACCGCCAACCGGTGCTGACCGTCGCCTCGATTCCGAACGTGTCGCTGAGCACGCGCTCGACCGTCTGGGCCGCCGGGTCCATGACACCCGGGAGAGGGTGGACCTCGATGATCTGGTCATCCAATTCGACCGGAGCCGCGCCGGAATGGGCCTCTTCGGTGACCGGGTCGGTGAGCAGGCGGGCCTCAAGATTCAACTCGGCGCCATCGATCCGCGGGGCATCGGTTTCGATCAGGTAGACCCGGGCCGATTTCGCGTCCCGGACGTCGATCCCGAGGGCGCTCGCTTCGCGGATCAGCCTCGCGGCCACCGGATCTCCGGCGGTGGGGCGGACTTCGATGCGATGGACGGAACGTGAGGCGGTCGTCATGCCCGATGCTAACCGCCCCGGGCCCTCCGTTCGGCTCTCGCGTGCACTTCATCCGCAGGGAGCGGCATCGCGTCGAGTTCGGCCTTCTGCTCAGCGATCACCCGCCGGAGCGACGCCGCGGCTCGGGCGGTCTGGGGAATGGCAAACGCCCGCCGAGCCGCAGCCGCTGTCAGAACGACGATCGCGATCGCCCAGAACGAGTTCAAGGCCCAAGCGGCGTGTGCGTCCTTCCGGATCGTCGCGAGCGACGGTTTCTCGGGGTCGTACCACACAGTGGTATTCGGATCGTCGCGAAACTCGCGAACGATCCGGCGGGCCGTCGGGGAATAGAGCGAATTCATTCCGAGCGTGAAGCGTTCGCTTGTATATGTCTTTCCGTCGACCTCGTACCGAGTCGTGACCAAGACCTTGGCGTTGGGAGAACGAACGGAGCTGCTCAAAGTTGAGGACCAATCGGCATCTTCGACGAACGCCGGCGCTTCGACGAGCTTGTGTAAGCGCGTCGTCATCCAAATCTCCTCGCCGTTGATCACGAGAATTGCCGCCGCGATAGCCACCAACATCGCCGGCGGAGTCCAGCCTTGCCAGATCCGGAAGTTCGCCAGGCTGGTCGACCGAGAAGGCGTCGGCATGCCCGAAGGGTAACCCCTTGCCTACCTTGCCAGCCATGACCGACGCCAAACCTCCGCATGTCGAGCTCTACACCGACGGAGCGTGTTCCGGGAACCCGGGCCCCGGCGGCTGGGCGTTCATTCTGCGCCATCGCGCGTCGGGCTCGGAACGCGAAGAGAACGGGGGCGAGCGGCAGACCACCAACAACCGCATGGAACTCCAGGCGGTTATCGAGGGTTTGTCGATGCTCACGAGACCGAGCGTGGTTGATCTCTATTCAGACAGCCAATACGTCCTCAACGGGCTCAAGAGCTGGATGGCGGGGTGGAAGAAGAAGGGCTGGAAGACTGCGAGCAAGCAGCCGGTGAAGAACCGCGAGCTCTGGGAGAAGCTCGACGAGTTGATTCAGATTCACCAGGTCAGCTTCCATTGGGTCAAGGGCCATAACGAGCACCCGGAAAACGAACGCGCCGACGAACTCGCCGTCGAGGCACGCGACGCCGCCGCAGCCGGCTAGAGCGTCTTATCGCCACGAATTGAGCTTTCTCGACCGGGATCCCGCCGGATTGACTCCGGCGGGGGTTCCGCAAGCGGTTGTGCGGCCGGAGGCCGCTAGGGAGCGATCAAAGATGCCCTGGCAACACCCGAGAAAACTCGGGATTCTCAAACAACACGTAATCTTGACATCGACCGGACAGAGATCGTGGTATCGTGATCTTAGTCGGGGGTTGAACGGCCGGTCTGGTTGTTCGCGTGAAGGAGAACGTCAATGAATACGTGTGTACGCGGTACCCGCGGTGCGCTCTTTGGCGGTGCGCTTCTGTGCGCCGGGATCGCGACAGGATCGGCGTCGGCGCAGCTGCAATTTGATGGTTTTGCGCAAGTGACCATCGATGCCTATCGATGCGTCACGCCGGCCGGGGATCCGTGCAACGCGGTCGATGATTGCAATTGCTACGCCTATTCGATCTCACTCATCGCCGCAGATCCGGACGGGAATATCTCGACCGACTCTGTCGTGATCGGCGACAGCGTCTTCACCGGAGAGTCGACACCGACGCGTTTGGCCGTGACCCGCACGGACCGTCCGTCGGGCGTCGCTGCTGAGTTCGAGTTTCCCGGGCGGGTATACGCCTACGCGTACTTCTCGCTGACCGCCGACGCGACGATCGACTTCGACTTTAACCTTGGATTTCCCGGGCAGGGGCAGGCAACTCTGACGCTGGGCACTTCGGTCTTCGGGCTCGGCGCATCCGGCCAGGTCGACCTCGGCGTCGGGGCTCCGGTCCAGGTGTCCGGGCGGGGCGATCAAGACGCGTTGACCTTCCGGATCGACGTGATCGGCGACGAGCCTTGTTCCGTCGCCGACGTCGGCGTGCCGCTCGGTGTGCTCGATCTTGCCGACGTGGACACGTACATCGGCGCTTTTCTCGCCGGCAATGCACTCGCCGATATCGCGTTCCCGTTTGGGTTTATCGATCTCAGCGACGTCGATACGTTTATTGCGAGCTTCCTCGCTGGATGTCCCTGATCGGACACAAAGAAGTTGTAGATGTTTACCAAGAAAGTGAGCGTCCGAGTAGCGCTGTTTGGCGGAGCACTCGCGTGCGCCGGGCTGGCGAACGCCCAGGAGCGCGGCTTTCCCAAGCGAGTGTGCGGCCGGAGGCCGCTACGGAGCGATCAAACCTGCTGTTCGAGCCAAACAAGGGCGAGCCGGGCGGGGCCCGGCTCGCGCGTTCGGAGTTGCGAAACAGGAAGACCACAAATGAGCAAGGCAACATCGGCCGGTCGCGTAGCGCTGTTCGGAGGCGCGTTGGCGTTCTGCGGGATGCAGAGTCAGCAGGCGTCTGGGCAAGAACTCCAAGCCGCCGACGGCGGTTACGGCGTCTTCACCGTGGGCGGAACGGTGTGCTACGCGTACTACGGGGACCCGTGCTTCGCGCTCGAGCAAGAGGGGTACATCGTATGGGATTCCTCCGGCCCACGCGCCGATATCGCCGCCGGTGACTTCGTCTTCGGGATCGAGCAGACGCCAACCCGGTTCGCGCTGTCGCGGACCGATCGGCCGGACGACCGCCCGAAGGACTTCTTGTCCTTCGCGTACACCTATGCCTTCGTGTACCTGGAAGTCACTCGACCCGCGATCGTTGAGTACGACATCGACTATCGCGGCGAGATCACCCTGGGCGGCACCACGTTCGTGAGTCAGCCGGCGTCCGGGACGATCGTGCTCGAAGCAGGCGACCCGGTGGAGATCGTTTCGTCGGGAGACGGTCGAATCGACGCGCGGTTTAGCTTCGAGGTGATCGGATCCCCGTCTTGCAACGCCACGGACATCGCGGCGCCGTTCGGCCTGTTCGACCTCGTCGACATCGACGTCTTCATCGCCGGGTATTTCTCGGCCGATCCGATCGCCGACATCGCCGAACCGTTCGGAGTCTTGTGTCTGGGCGACATCGACCGGTTCATCGGCTTGTACCTCACCGGCTGCCCGTAGCCGGGGGGCGCGGACCACTCGAGTGAAATCAGGCCGAGCGGGGCGAGCGCCTCGCTCGCTCATTCCACGAAGACCGACACGTCCGAGAGCGGCTTTCTCACGAGCTCGGGCACCACGCAATCCTCTGTCGGGTAGCCCATGGGCACGAGAAGGAAAGGCCTCTCGTGCTCGGGGCGCCCGAGCACTTTGGCGAGGAACTGCATCGGGCTCGGCGTGTGCGTCAAAGTCGCGAGCCCAGCGTGGTGGGCCGCCGCGAGCAGCAGGCCGGTCGCGATGCCGACGCTCTCGTTGAGGTAGTAGACCTGGCCCCCGTCGTCGGTCTTCTTCAGGGCCATCACGACGACCAGCCAGGGCGCGATCTCAAGAAACCGCTTGTCCGGATTGGTCCCGAAGGGCTTGAGGTCGTCGAGCCAACGCTCGCTCGCACGGCGTTCGTAAAACTCGCGTTCTTCCTCTTCCGCCGCGGCGCGGATCTTTGACTTCATCTCGGCGCTCCCCACAGCGACGAACCGCCAGGGCTGCTTATGGGCGCCGCTGGGGGCTGTGCTCGCGGCCCGGATCACCCATTCGATCGTCTCGCGGCTCACCGGCGTGTCGCTGAACATCCGCACGGTGCGCCGCTTGTCCATCCGCTCGAAGAAGGCTCTCGCCTCCGATTCGCCGGTGCCGGGCGGCGCGTACCGATCGAGCGGCACGTGGGGAGCGTCGGCGGGGGGCGGGGCGTAACTCGGGGCGCCCGATCCGTTGTCTTCGGTCATGTGCAAGGCCTCCGGAGCCGTAACGCCGCGAGCGTACCGGTGTATTCGCCGTAATGCCCCGAGTGCACACTTTGTTTGGGTTCGGTGCTCAGGTTTCTGCCTGGAACGGGCCGATGCACCTCTGTGCGCGCTCTCGCTCTGCTGATCATCGCCGTCTTGACGCTCGAGGCTTTCGGCCAGGCCGGTGTGACACGACCGCGCGCCGCGAGCCGGCTCGTCCGGGTTTTCGACTTCGAAGAGCGCCGCACCAACCCGACCACTCTGCCCAGGCACTGGGTCCGAGCACAGAACGACCCCGAGGTCAGGACGCGGCCCGGATTCCCCCTCTGGAACCAAGGCCGCCTCGTGTACGGGCCCGGCGCCGCGTCGGGCGAAGGCGCGGTCAAGCTCGAGACGAGGGGCGGCTCGGCCAGTCTGCTCCTCGACCCAGGTGTCGTGAGCGTCTTCCCCGAGGCGGACTACCTCGTCAGCGTCATGGTGCGGACCGAGGGGGTGAGCCTTGCCAGGCCTCAGTTGGTCGCAAGGCTGCTCGACGGTTCCGGCAACCGGATCGAAGGGTCGGAGCGATCGAGCCGGCTCATCCGTCGGGCCGATCGCTGGACGCCTCTGGCGGTGGAACTTCCGGGAGACGACGACCGCGCTGCGTTCGTGCAGGTCGAGTTGTTGCTTCTCCAGCCCGAGCAGTACGAGCGGATGGACCTCCCCGATCTGTTGCACGTCCAAAGGCAGGACCTGACCGGGGCCGCCTGGTTCGATGACGTCCGCGTGATTCAGTTGCCCCGAGTAGAGGTTTGGAGCCGCGTCGAAGGCAACGTCATCTACAGCGAGGAACGCCCGGACTTCAACTACTTGGTCCGCGACCTGACCGGCGAGCCGCTCGCCATCCGGCTCATCGCGTTCGACGATCGGGGCGTCGTGGTCGACGAGCACCGGATCGAATCCAAGGGCGGTGTCGAGACGGGCGTCTGGACGCCCGACTTCCCGTCGCTCGGGTGGTACCGCGTGATCGCGCGGGTGGAAACCGGTGACGGGACCATCGACCAGGCGTTCGCCGACGCGATCTGGATCCCGAGCGTTTCGACCATACCCTCGCGGCCCGAGGCATCGCGATCCGCGTTCGCCGGGATGCCCTACATGAACGCGGTCGATCTCGAGTCGATCACGGATCGCCGTCGCTTCGGCGTCGGCCTCACCGAGGTGCCCGACGCCGCGTCGCCCGAACTCGCCCGCGCGATCGCGTCGGTCCAGCCCGGCTTTGCCTCGGTGGCGATCTGGGATAAGACCACGCTGGGCGAAACGATGGCCCAACGCGTCAACGCACTCGCCCCGGCCATCGATCGATTGACCACCTCGATCCCTCTGGTCGAGTTGGCGTTCGAACGCATCCCCGACGACGTCCGCATCGAGGCCGGCCTCGACAGCGGTGACGTGATCGGGCTGCTTGCCGGCGAGCCAATGGTGTACTCCGATGCACTGCGCCGCCCCCTCGATCGATTCGGAGGGGGCGTCGCGCGGTGGCGGCTGGGCCCGGGCGGGTCCGATCGCGCGTTCGACCGAGCGACGCTGGGGGACGACCTCCGGACCATCGAGTCGGTCGTCTCGAGGCTCGTCCCGACGCCCATCCTCGGGATCCCCTGGCGCGCCGATCGTGCACTGAGCGAAGACGCGACCGCGCCGGCGAGGCTCGTCAGCATCCGAGGGTTCCCGAGCGACGGTGCCGACGGTGTGGTCCACGCCGCACGCCGATGGGCGAACGCCGTCGGCGATCCCGACGGCTCCTTCACGCCCCCGGGCCTTCGACTGGAATTCCCAGGCACCGTTCACAACGACCACCCGGTCGTCGGACGCCGAGGGAGGGTTGTCGAGTTCGCACGCGCGATCACGATGCTCTGGGCGGAGCTCTCGGTGGCAGAGTTCGCGGCTCTCGATTGGGGCGTTTCCCTCGCCGATGCGTGGTCGTGGACACCGGGACGCCGGGGCGAACTCGCCCCATCCCCCGAGCTCGCGGCGATGCGCGTCGCGGCCGATCGGCTCGCCGGTCGCACGTTTGTCGGCGAGCCGGTGCTCATCAAGGGCGTTCGCACGTTGCTCTTCGAGGGGCCGCGAGGGGCGATGCTCGCCATGTGGCGTTCCGGCGAAGGGCCCGACACGATGAGAGCCCGCCTCGGTATCTCCGATGTCATTGCGTATGACGTGTACGGAAACCCGACCCCGATCGAGCTTCGATTCGATGAGACCGAGACTGTTCTCGAGCACGAGATCACGCTCGGGAACGAACCCATGTTCGTCGAGGGCATCGACGCTGATCTCATCCGGTTCCTCAGCGGGGTCCGTCTCGATCCTCCCTTGCTCGAAGCACGCGTCGGCGAGCGTCAGCACGACATCGTGATCGACAACCCCTGGTCCGGGTCGGTGCGTGGGCGCATGTTCATCCTCGAGCCGGGCGGCGGCCTTCTCGAAGGCGACGCGATGCTCCGGGCCCGACGCTCGTGGAAAATCGCCCCAAGGCAACGCTCGTTCGTCGTCTCTGGCCGCTCCGAGTACCGAGGGCCGGTGGGCATCACCTTCAGCCCCGCCGAGGAGTCCGGCCCGAGGGACCTCATCATCGACGTCGAACTCTCCGCCGAGGAGGACTACGGACTCGTTCGCCTCGTCAGGCCGATCGAAATCGGGCTGACCGAGGCCGATCTCGCGGTGAGTTATCGGCGCGGCCCGGGTCCGGGCGGGCCCGACCTCGTGATCGAAGCCCAGGTCACCAACAGCGCCGACACGTCGATCTCGGTCGAACTCTTCGCCCGGGCACCCGGGTACCCGCGCGAGCGGGCGATCATCGCCGAACTCGGCCCGGGGGAGTCGGCGACCCGCGTGTTCCCCTACCTTGACGCCATCGACAAAGTGAACGGGCAGCGCATCCACGTCGCCGCCGTGATCGAGGAGACCGGCGGCCGGCTCACCCGTTCGATGAAAGTGATCGCTGATTGACGAGAGCGGCTTCACCGAACCTGGGGCAACACGCCTTCGGTTTCCCCGACCGGAATCCCGCCGGATTGCCTCCGGCGCGGACGGACCAGAGCGAGTGTGCGCCCGAAGGGCGCTACGGAGCGCAATGAACTGTCCTGGGGCGATCACCCCACGCGTCTCTTTCGACGAATCCTGAGCATCGAGATCGCCGAATCCCTCACCATGACAGCGACCCAACCGGAGTTCACCATCCTGATCGACGGCGAGTGCCCCTTGTGCGCTCACGAGGCCAATTTTCTTCGTTGGCTCGACGGCGGACGGGGCCGGCTCGCGCTCGTCGATATCGCAGAGCCCGGGTTCGACGCCGGTCGATTTGGAACAACCTTCGAGACGGTGATGGGTTCGATCCACGGCGTGAAGACCGACGGCGCTCTCGTTCACGGCGTGGAAGTCTTCCGCCGCGCTTACGCCGCTGTGGGCTGGGGCTGGCTCTGGGCACCGACCGGGTGGCCCGGAATCAGGTTGGTGGTCGACGCCGCGTACCGATGGTTCGCCAAGCACCGGCTCACCTTGACCGGTCGCAAAGACGCGTGCGACGACGGACGCTGCCGCGTCGGCTGAGACTTACGGGTTCTCGATCGCCTCGGGCCTGGGCGTGTCGCGCTGCGTCCACTTTCGGATCCACTCGGCCGCCTGGCGCAGGCGACGCATGTCGTCCTCGTTGGCTTCGGCCGCGAGCGCCGGTTGCTTCTCGGCTTCGATCAGATCGGCGGCGATGACGCCCTTGTCCGGGTAGTCGGTGAAGAAGCCATCAACCGGCACCGCCGCGAGGAAGCGGCCCAGGATGAGTTCGTCATCGCCGAAGGTCCAGGGCCAGATCGTGAGCCCCCTCGCACGAATGCGGTCGGCGAGATCGGTGGGGGCCCAGGCGTCCCCGGTGCGTTCGGCGAGGAGTTTGTAGTTCGGGCCGATCCCGTCGCAATACCCAGCGACCTGATCGAGCACGATGTCGGGGATCGGCTTCGAACTGAGGTACACGAGCCGGATCTCCGTGCCGAGCGTTTCACGCATCGCCCGAAGCGACCAAGGATCGAAGCTCTGGATGACGGCGCGGTCTTGCGACGAGTTGTACCCGTAGTTTCGCAACAGACGAAGCAGCACCGGCTCGATCGGCGTGCCGTGCTTGCGGTGGAAATCTGGATCTTTAATCTCGGGGATGATGCCGACATCGCGCCCCGTGCGCTCATTCAGAGTCTTGAGCATCTCGAGCACGTTCTTGAGCGTCGGGATCCGGTGCCCAGGGATCCGCGGGCCGACTCCGTTGACTCGCCCGATGCGGTCGAGCCGAGCGATCTCGTCGTAGGTGAAATCGATGGTGTAATACGACCCGTTCCGCCGGTTGCGGTCCGGGAACTTGGTCACGACGTCAGTCGTCTGCTCCAGCGTGATCTCGTGCGCGCAAATCAGCACGCCGTCTTTTGTCATCACGACGTCGGGTTCGATCCAGTCAGCGCCCATCGCGTGGGCCGCCGCGTAGGCCGCGAGCGTGTGCTCCGGGAGCAGGCCCGACGCCCCCCGATGAGCGATGACCTCGGGTCGTACCGGAGCGATGCTCGGCTCGGTTAGCGACGCCGCGGCCGGAGCGCACGCGGCGACGAGGACCGCGACCACGGCGATGAGCGAGCGTCCGGGTAGACGGCGACTCGGGGCCATCTCCCGAGTTTAACCGAACGTCAGCCTTCGTCGGCGCGGGTCGTCTCGATCACCACGTCGCCGGTGATCGTCTTGTGGACGGGGCACTTCCCAGCGATCTGTTGGAGGCGGTCTCGCTGCTCTTCGGTGAGGTCGCCGACGAACTGCAACTCCACCGAGATCCGCTCAGGTCCTCCCCGTTCGGCGGGGGGGTCATGGCGCAAAGCCACGCCGATCCGCTCGAGGGGCCATTCCTTGCGGTTGGCATACATCTTGACGGTGACGGCCGTGCAGGCCCCGAGCGAACTGAGCAGGAGGTCGTGGGGGCTCGGTCCGTCGTCCGCCCCGCCCTTGGCTGCGGGCACGTCCGACACGATTCTGTGGGCCTTGCCGTCGTGCTCGGGGATGGTGGTGATCTCGGTGCGGAAAGGAGTTCCGCCGATCTCGACCGTGACGGTGGGGGGGGTGGTCGTATTGTTCATGAAACGCTGAACTTTCCTATGGGCCGGGATCTTCCCGGGTTGGAGACGAAGTGAGCAGACCGTACGCCCACCTGAACGGGTCCTCGTGAAGACTGTGCGTGCCTCGCCTGTGCCGGGCGTTCGCTCGCGGCGCACGAAAACGCCCCGCCGATACGGAGTCGACGGGGCAGGCTTCTCGCTGCGATTCAGCGGTGTTCTTGAGCCGCGAAAGGGCGGCGCGGCCTCAGCCGTCGCGTGCTTCTTCTTCTTCGAGCGTGAAGCCCATGAACTCGGCATGCAACGCGCGGATGTGCTCGGCGCAATTGTCGTAGCCGTCGCGGTCGGCCGAAGCGGCCATCTGCGGGAACAGGTCGTTCCAGTACGCGAACTCGTCGAAGCTGGCCGACTGGCGACGGCCACCCATGTCGTAGTACTGCTCGAAGCAGGTCTCGTGGTGCTCATCGAGCCACTGGACGTAGAGCGTCTGGTGCGACTCCCAGTTGGGGGTCGACTCGAGCATCTCCACTGCGATGTCATGGACCTCGGACGAGTTTCCACCCTTCTCCGAGAACCGCCAGAAGATCAGACCACCCACGATTACAAGCGCGACAACGATACCACCGAGTCGTTCCATCCTTCACACTCCTTCGGTGACCCCCGGGGCCCCAATGAGAAGCTAGCGGATAACGAACGGCGGCGAAAGTCGATTATCAGGATTTTGCGCGGTGCAAGTCTGGATCGGCTCAGTTGGCGTCCGCAGACAGCATCTCGGTGAGGACTTCCTGACGCCATTCGTCGTTTTCATTGGGCCACGCCTCGACGCAAGCGTCGCAACAGACCGCGATCGTGTGGCCCTGATAGGTCACCGTCGGCGCGTCGATGTCGGGCACTTCGTGGCCCGAAATCGGGCAGACGTCGTTGATCGGCTCGAAGTTCGCCGTCCGGGCGCCGTCGGCTTTGGGCGCCGAAGCACACGAGGCCAGGGCGAGAGCGAGGGCGGCCAGGCTGACGGCGGTGATCGCGGTGCGCATGGGCAGGGCTCCTTTAGTTGCTCGGAGCATATCCGCGCTCGGGGTTTTCCCGCGTGATCGGCGGCCCGTCCGACGGATCTGGACTCTGGAATTCGGCCGATCGGCTCATGAAGGCCCACATGCCCATCAGACCCATGAGCACCAGCACGTGGAACACCTCGTGGCTCGCGAAGACCCCTGGGATCAGATCGGGCTCGCCGGTGAACTCGCAGATCGCACCCACGGTGTACGCGATCCCACCGATCAACAGCGGGCTCGCGAAGCGGAACCCGTACCGCGCGATGACGAACGCGAACGACACGCCCCCGGTCCAGCCCATCAACAGGTAGACGATGATCCCGACCCAGTACGGGATCGATTCGAAGAAGACAGTTTTGACTGCGACACCGCCGATCGCCGCCGCCCAGATCGGGATGAGCACGCCCCAGCACCGCCAGCCTCGGAAGAGGATCACGTGCACCGGCGTGAACGACCCGGCGATCAGCACGAAGATCGCGGCGTGGTCGAGCCTGCGGAACACCTCGCGCGACGTGGTGTCCGGGTCCATCGAATGAAACGTCCCGCTCGCGAGAAGCAGCAGCACCGCCGAAGTTGCGAAGATGCCCAGCGCGACCCGGTCGGAGAGCGTCCTTCCCTTGGCGAACAACGCCGGCCCGACCGCGACGCACACGAGCGCTCCGGTCAGGTGGGTGAAGGCGGCGACGGGATCGGCGGGCAGCCACATGGGAGGAGGCTAGCGCTTGTGATGCGGATTCCCGACGCCATGCGCCGGCTCGTCGTCGCTCCCGGGGCGGGCGTGTGGGGCCAGTTCCTTCCGCAGGGCGGCGCGGGCGGCGTGGGACCGTGAGTACACGGTGCCCTCGGGCACGCCGAGGATCTCGCCAACGACACGGGCGGGCAACCCGCGGAGGGCCAGCAGCGTGAGGACAAGGCGGTGGTGCTCAGGGAGCGCGTCGAATGCCTTACGGAAGGCCTCGATATCGGAGTCGCCCGGCGCGCCGCTCCGGATCGGCTCAACAACGCGATCTCTGTCCCGTTCGGCCCGGTCGCGTTCGCGCCGCCGCGTCGCTGCCCGGATGGCGATGCGGTAGAGCCAGGTCTCCGGCCCCGCGTCCCCTCGGAAGCCCGAAAGGTGTCGGTGAGCGAGCAAGAACGTGTCCTGCAGAGCGTCCTCCGCCGTGCCCCGGTCGCCGGTGAGCCGGTGGCACAGCGCGAACAGCCGGGCTTGCTCGGAATCGAAGAGGCGTGCGAGGTCGAGGCGCGGCATGCGACGGGCTGCTTCGGTCAGTCGTTGGCGGGCCGGTCGGCGTCGTCACGGTCGAGCCCGGCGAGTTCGCGCTCGTGGCGTTCGCGAGCGCGGCGGGTCCAGAGCTTGCGCACACCGTGGTAGCCCATCACCGCGGCGCCGATGAGGGCGAAGGGCACGAGGGGCCATGCCGCTTCGTCGATCAACTCGATGAGCCAGACGACGAGCGCGAGCACCACCAGCGCGACGCACGCCCCCATCGCGACGTACTCGTTCCGACCGCGGCGAATGTGGCGGGCCCAGGCCGATTCGAGGTCGGGCGACACGTCGTCGGGATTCGTGTCGGGGTTGGCGTCGAGGGCTCGGCGGAACGCGACCGACTCGCGCCACCGGTAGACGCTCCACAGGACGATCGGCGTCGCGGGCAGCGCGGCGCACCACGCGATGAGCGACCAGTCTGGGCTGGGCCAGCTGATCGCGATGAGCATCGGGGGCGTGACTGCTGTCCATGCGGCGAGGCTCAGGAGGATCCTCCGCTCGCCCGCGAGCTTGTCGGAGATCACGCGCCGGGCGCGGTCGAAGTCGAACGGCGGGAGATCATCGTCGGGGCTCGGGGTCGTGGGGGTTGTTACGGCGTACATCGCATCGTTCTCCTGCATCGCGGCGTCGAGCTCGCCCGCGAGGGCGGGGTGTGCGGCGACGAGCTGATCCAACTCGGTCTGCTCGTCCGGGCTGAGCCCGGCGTGCAGCCGTTTCTCAATCAGCACCGTCGCCCGCTCGACGTCCGAGGTTGGTGGGGCGTTGGTCATCTGAGGGATTGGAGGCGGTGGGGAGGGCGAGCCTTCGGATCGTCAAGCAAAAGACTTCGCGGTTTACATCGGCGCTCGGGACTCGAGCGCCGATGAGGGTGAAAGGCGCAAAAAGAGAGCCGCCGCTCTACGCAACAGAGGGATGGCCTAACAGGCCGATGAAAGCTCCTAGTGGGCGCGATTAGGCCGCGTCGCCCAAGACGGCTTCGCGAGACCTCTGCACGATCGCCGACATGGCGTTCGAGTCAGAAAGCACGACTACCCGATCCCTCGTGGTTTCCCGGCCGCAAGCCTCGAAAACAATCGTGAAGAACAGGTTAAAGAAGCTTGAGGATACCCCGGATAGGCCGTTCACGTTCACACCGATCACGGTGTGGGCGTCCGATGTGATCGCCGCCACCACGGCAATCGCGATTCGCTCGGCCACATCCAAGTTCGGATGGTTGCCATCGATGAAATCGTCGATGCTAATAATTTGATCGGGTAGGGCGGACATATCAGTCAGGTAAATCATTGGTCACGACAAGGGTGAAGAATACACCGGTTCCTGGAAATCGCCAGTCGAGGGTCTTGATTGCCGGCGGTTCCAATCCCGAACCGGCTGCGACGTGCGTCGCTTCAAGCACGGCTGCGGCTTGGCCGGACACGATAGCGACCCGTCCTGTCAGAGCTCGAACCACAGCAATCAAATTGCTGATCCCGAGGCCCATGTTGTGTCTGCGAGACCTGCTGGTGTGTTTGCCCTGGCACACCAACTCGAGTGCATCCGTGTCTGATGTGCCAGCATACTTCGCCGCTTTGCCGAGCGATCCGGAGATCGTCTGTCCGGAGTCTACAACGGCGACCCGCACCTCTCGTGACTTTGAGAAAAAGCGCGAGCAAGAGATTCCACCAATAGGACTCTCGGCATGATCATGAATGTTCTGGCACACCTCATGGACTGCGGACGAAAGCTGGATCTCCTCGTCCTTTGAGAGACGATGGTGGCGCTTCACGAGTTGGAGAACTCGGTACGACTGCTGGGAAGCGTCATCGAAGAACTGGGAGAGTGGGACCGTCTCGCTCCTTGGATGCCGTGGATCGGCTTGCTTCTCGCGGTGCAGGTAGTGCCGTAGATTCGAGAACGTGCAGAACGCCCGCAGTCCTTCGGGCCCGTGCGGTAACTCGATATCGACGGTGCTGCTGCGTTGCTTTCTCATCAGCCAAGTAGCGTAAATGAGTGACGCGGCACTTGGGCCGAGGTACTTGCATTCGGTCAGGTCTAGGCGGGCGGGCCGTGGGTCAGAGTTGTTCCAGAGTGGTGAGATGTCTCGGCACCACCGATCTAGATCATGCCAGACGTCGTCGACGTTGTGTTGGGTCGCGATTGCGAGCATAGTGGATGGCTCAGATCACCCGATCTTCACTACTCAGGTTGTGCGCCGGCGCCGTATTCAACTGCACCAACTCCCCCTGCACCTTCTTCGCCCCCTCGTCGTCCACGAAGTCCGAGTGGCACGAGGCCTTGCCGCCGTCTTCGACGGCGCCTTTGGCCTCGATCTTGCCCTTCACCTTCGCGGCCAGCTTGTGGATCTCATCGGGCTTGAGATAGCCGCGTTGTTCGAGGATTTGTTGCTGCTCGGGGGTGAGCGCGTCGGACTTGGTGACCTTCTCTCGCTTGAAGCCGTCGGCCTTGCCGCTCGCGAACTCCTGGATTTCCTTGCTGATTCGGACCGAGCACCAGTCGTGCCCGCACATCGCGCAGAAGTCGGTGTCGACGTCGAGGTCTTCGTCGTGGTACGCGCGTGCGGTGTCTTCGTCGTAGGCGAGTTCGAAGTGCTTGTTCCAGTTGAGGGCGGCGCGGGCGCGGGTGAGGTCGTCGTCCCAGTCGCGTGTGCCCGGGATGCCCAGGGCGACGTCGGCCGCGTGGGCCGCGATTTTGTAGGCGATGCAGCCTTCCTTGACGTCGCCTCGCTTCGGAAGACCGAGGTGCTCCTTGGGGGTGACATAGCAAAGCATGCTGGCGCCGTGGTAGGCGATGCTGGTGGCGCCGATGCAGCTTGTGATGTGGTCGTAGCCCGGGAAGACGTCGGTGACCAAGGGGCCCAAGACGTAGAACGGGGCGCCGTGGCAGAGGCGGCGCTGGAGCTTGGCGTTGTACTCGATCTGGTCGAACGGGACGTGGCCCGGGCCCTCGACCATAACCTGCACGCCGTGACGCCAGGCGCGTTCGGTGAGTTCGCCGATGGTCGCCAGCTCTGAGAGCTGCGCTTCGTCGGTCGCGTCGGCGAGGCCTCCGGGGCGGAGCCCGTCTCCGATGCTGAACGAGACGTCGTGCTCGCGGAGGATCTTGCAGATGTCGTCCCAGATGGTGTAGGTCAGGTTTTCCTTGTTGTGGGTCAGCATCCACTTGGCGAGAAGGGAGCCGCCGCGTGAGACGATGCCGATGAGGCGGTCCTTGACCAGCGGGAGGTGGGCTTTGCGCACGCCGGCGTGGATCGTCATGTAGTCGACGCCCTGGAGGGCCTGGTGTCGGACGGTGTCGAGCACGATCTGCTCGTCGAGGTCTTCGAGCTTGCGCCCGATGATCATCGAGTAGATCGGGACGGTGCCTATCGGGACGGTCGAGCTCTGGATAATCGCCTCGCGCGTCGCGTCGAGGTCGCCGCCGGTGGACAGGTCCATGACGGTGTCCCCGCCCCAGCGCTCAGCCCACTTGAGCTTCTCGACCTCTTCGTCGGTCGAGGATGACACCGGGCTGGCGCCCATGTTGGCGTTGACCTTGGTCTTGCTCGCTCGCCCGATGCACATCGGGTCGAGGTTGTGCCTTAGGTGGTGGATGTTGGCGGGGATGATCATGCGACCGGCGGCGATTTCGTCGCGGACCTGGGCGGGGCGGAGGTGGGGCTCGCGCTCGGCGACGCGGGTCATCTCGGGGGTGATGATCCCGAGGCGGGCGCTCTCGAGTTGGGTGATCGGCACGAAGCCCTCGGTGGTGGTCACGCGACGCGTGACGCCCTTGGCGTCGGTGAACGTGTGAACGTGGTTGGGCGCCTGGTCGTTCGCGTTGGGGTCGGTGAGGATGTCGACCGACCAGCCCTGGGGCAGGAAGTCCCAGGCGGTCTTGTCGCTTGGGGCGGGCATGCCCGGGGTGTCGGGGCTGGCGAACATGAGGGGGCCCCCGATGTCGGCCTTGCGGGCGAAGCTGCCCGGGGTGGTGGCGCCGTCGAACGTTCCGGGGTCGAACGCTCCCTGGGTCGGTCGCTCGAAGCCCGGTTCGGTCGGGGCGTCGGGGTAGGCGGGACCCTTGCGGGAGAGGGACCAATCCGAAGCTTCGCTTCGCTCAGCGTCGGCGTCGGTGGGCGTTGTGGGCGTAATCCGAGCCTGGCCTGCGGAGACCGTCAGCTTTGCTCCGAGGCGAGAAGTCGTGTGGAGCGAGGCCTTCTGGGCGGGGGTGAGCTTGGTCAACGGACGGTCCTTCCGAGAGTTCCGGGAAGGGCGGAGGACGACGGTGTCCGAAGGGCCTCGTCGTGATCGCTTCCCTCCGCCGGTGCGAGCCGGATCAGGTTCGACGGGTGCGTCTCAGCCGAGGGAGGAGGTCCCAGGGCGCCCCGAGCAATCGGCGCAGTCTAGCAGGCGGGCGTCAGTGCAACTTGGTCTCGCCTGTGGCATCTGCGAGACGTGACGAGACCCAGGATCTCTTGACTCCCGCGAGTGCCAAAAGCATCTGGCGGCGTGTCGGAGGAAAGGCGCAGAGCGGCCCCATGAACGCGTCGCGCGGCCCCGTGAGCCATCGCGCATCGGATTGAAACCAAGGCGTGAGCCATCGGGAAACGACTCGGTAATACCGGGTCGGTGACTTGCGGGCTCGGGCGAAGCGTCGGACCGCGTGCGGTATCTCCGCACTGTTCGCGACTTTATCTGCCAGGCAGGCCGCGTCGAGGAGTGCGAGGTTCGCGCCTTGTCCGAGTTGCGGGCTGGTGGCGTGGGCCGCGTCCCCGATCGCGACGACGCGGCCCGGTCGCTGCGCGAGGTGGACGTCGTAGTAGGGGGCGAAGATGAGCTGGTCGGCGCGTTCGACCTGATCGAACATCGGCGCGGCTTCGGGTCGGAGCCGTCGGACGCGGTCTTTCCACGCGTCCAGTTCAAACGCTTCGGGGCCCGCCCAGTCTTTCGTGCGCAAGCTCCAGAAGACGCTGATCGTCTCGGGGCCGTCGGTGGTGAGTCGCCCGGTGGGCAGGAAGCCCAGCATCGTTGTGGTGTCTTGGTAGACCTGGCCGAGGACGCGTTCGAACGCCTGGGGCGGGTTGTTCGCGACAAACCAGAGCGCACCCCACGGGTACCGCTGGGCCCGGCGCACGTCGCCTGCGAAGCGGCGCAGCGTTGAGCGGGCGCCCGAGGCGATGACGACCAAGTCGTAAGGCCCCGAGGCCTGGCCGTCGGACATCCGGAGCGTGGCAACGCCCGAGCGATCGGAGACCTCATCGACGCCGATGCCCGACCGGATCCGGGCGCCGGCGGTCGTCGCGGCTTCGAGCAGGCTCGAATGGAGCAAGCCTCGGTGGACCCCGGTGCCTTGGAGGCCCGGACGCAGGTCGGTGTACGCCAGCGACAGAACGGTGCGCCCAGAAGTCGTGACGCCCTGGAGACGGTCGACGGGGGCGCCGAGCGACGCGATCCGATCGCCTACTCCCAACCGGTCGAGCACGGCCCTCCCGGTCGGTTGTAAGAGCAGTCCGGCGCCGACGGGTTCGAGCGTCGGCGATCGCTCCAGAACAACGACATCGTGCCCTGCTTTCGCGAGGAACGCTGCGTTGGCGAGACCGCCGATGCCGGCTCCGATGATCGCAACTCTGAGCGTCATCACTACACGCTACCGAGAGTCTTGGGGCGGGATGCACCGATTGGGCTTCTTGGCCGAACGACGCTGCTATGCGATCTCGTTCGCGAGTTCGTGCACCGAACGCGGGGCCGACCCCTCGGCCTTGTTGTTGATGATGACCCACGTTTCGAGCCCTTCGCCGAGCGCCGCCCTGGCGAGGTCGGCCACGAGCCGTCTCGTGACCGGGTCGGGGTCGCGAAGCTGCTTAAAGGGGAAGTACATCTCTTTGGCTTCCACGTAGCCCAGGCCTTGCCTGAGCAGCCAGCGGCATACGCAGGCCGGCTGCGCTTCGACCGGCCAGCCGCCTCTTTCCATCGCGGCTCGTTGTTCGTCAATCGATGGCAGCCTTGGGTGGTGGGCGAACCCGAGCGCAACACGCTGGGATCTGAGAATCGTCGCCAGTTCGACCGCCCAGTGCTCGCGGAACACGACGCTGTCTCTGAGTTCGACCGCGTAGAGCGGGCCGTTATCGCGCCTCGGGAGTCGTTCGAGGAACGCGTCGAGCCTCCCCAAGAACGAGCCGATATCCGACTGGGTGAGCCCGAGGGGTGGGAACTGAAAGAGCAGGGGACCGAGGGTCGGACCGAGCCCAAGGACGGAGGGCGCGACGATCTGGTCTTCGGCAAGGGCCGCGTCTAGGAAACGGTTTTGATCGGCCGTGTTGCCGCCCCAATCCGTCGGGTCGGTCACCGCCCGCCATGCCTTGACGAGGAATCGGAACCCCTCGGGCACGCTTGCCGCGAGACCCCGGTACTCGTTGATCGAGGGGACGCGGTAGAACGCTCGATCGAGTCCGACGGTGCGGTGCAGCGGATGGGCCGAATAGGCGGGGAGCCCGCTCTGCGCGAGCTTGGCTTCGCTGGTCTCGCCCTCGTAAACGAGGCCCGCCCACCCGGGGAAGGACCAACTCGAGGTTCCGAGCCGGAGCGTTGCCGGCAGCCGTGAGGCGAGGTCGGTCACAGCCCGGTCGCAGGCAACCGGATCGATGCTCCGACCCGATGGCGTGACGCCCTGGCCGAAGAGTCCGAACTGTCCTGCTTGGTCAGTGCCCATGGACGTTTCGTATCCCTCGGATCGGTCGTTCGCACCGGGCTCCGCCTCGGGATTCACGCGGCCGGCGGGTGATATACTCGTTTTTGAATGTTTTTAGCATGATTGATAGGTTTTGACTATGGATACCGATCAGCTCGAAGCCTTCGTCGCCGTCGCCCAGACGGGGACGTTCACCGCGGCCGCCCGCCGGTGCGGGATCGCCCAGCCGTCGCTTTCGGTCAAGGTCCGCAAGCTCGAGCAGCACCTGGGCGTCGAGCTCTTTGACCGGATCGGTCGCGGCGCGGCGTTGACCAAGGCGGGCGAGCTGATGCTGCCCAAGGCCCAGCGGATCCTGGACGACGTGCATGGGCTTCAAGAGAGCCTTAAGGAAGACGCGGCCCACGGGCACGGGCGCGTCTCGATCGGGGCGATCCCGACGATCGCACCCTTCCTGCTGCCTTCTGTCGTTGAACGCACGAAGGCGAAGTACCGCGAGTGTTGCATCCATCTGTGCGAGGAGTTCACCGACGCGCTTATTGATCTTCTTGCGGACAACCGCCTCGACGTCGCGGTCGTCGGGCTGCCGATCGAGCACCCGCATATCACGGTCGAACCGATCGGCAAGGAGGCGTTTGTGTTGGCCGTGCCCGAGGGGGGCGACTTGGCTGAGGGAGAACGGATCACGTTGGCCCAGCTCCGCTCGAGACCGATGATCGCGATGAGCGACGCGAACTGTCTGGGCCGGCAAGCCGCGGCGTACTGCGCTGCGCGCGACCTCAAGGGCGACGTGATCTGCGAGGCGACGCAGCTCGTGATGGCGCTCGAGTTGGTGGCCCGCGACGTGGGTATCGCGATCGTGCCCAGGCTGGCGGCGCTGGCGGGTCATGTCGAGGGGGTGGTGTACCGATCGCTCCCCGGTAAAGACGCGGTCCGGGGCATCGGCGTCGCATGCCGGTCGGGGCGGTCGAAGTCGGTCGTGATCGATGCCTTTGTCGAGTACGCGGCCGCGGCGGTCAGGGAATACGGACGGGCGCCGCTCGACTGACGTGGCTGCTTCGCATCAGCCGGTCACGCTCGGGAGGCCCAACGCCCGTCTGAGGTCGATGATCTGCCCTGCGTGGACCCCGTTGTGGAAGATGATGCGGCTCACGAGGTCGCCTGCGGTCGTGGTCGACCCGCCCCATTGGATCTCTCGCGCGAGCATCGTCGGGCTCGCCTCGGCGACTGCGGAAGCGAGCCGATCGATGGCCGCGCGGAAAATCTCGGTGGCGCGGTCGAGCCTGGGGTAGCGCGAGGCGTTGGGCACCGGCTCGGACTTGTAGCCGACCGACTCGGTGTCATACCGGCTCGGGTCGCCGGCGGTCCCGTCGCCCGCCACCCAATCGGTGGTCGGCAGGGCCTGGGGCTCGTTGAAGCCGACGACGACATCCGCCGCCCGGTTCATCGTGAGGGCGCAGTGGCCGAGCGTCCAGGAGAAGTGGTTGCGGAGGCCGTCTGCTTGCGACACGCGGTTGGTGTCGTCGAAGCCTTCGGCGTACCGGAGGAAGAGAGCTTGGCTGTTGCGCACCGCGTGCGCCAGGGACACTGGGTCGTGCATGCGCGAAGTCTACCGTTCACCATGGCCGACTCCACGCCCTCGCCCGATCCGGTTGCTCCATACCGCGACGCCGTCGCCCGGTTTGGTCCCAAGTTCGAGGCGTTGCTCTGGGCCAAGCCGGCGGCCCAGGTCGCCCGGTTCGACGCGATCATCGATCTCGTGCGCACCGAGGGGGCGGTGATCGCCGACATCGGGTGCGGGCTCGCCGACCTCGCCGCGAGGCTCGATGCCCGGGAGGCCGGGCACACAACCTACGTCGGCGTCGACGCGTTGGGCGAGTTGATCGACGAGGCTTCGGCCCGAACGACGCCCTTGGAAGGGGCGCCGCGGAAATTCCTGCAGGCCGACTTTGGGGCCGACGAGGGCGTGTTCGCTCGCTTGGTCGAACACCAGCACGCGAGGGTGTTCGTCTTCTCCGGGTCGCTCAACACGTTCGAGCAGGACGCGGCGGCGGAGGTGCTGGGGCGGGCGTGGGAGGCGGTCTCGGGCGTGCCCGGGGGGCAGCTTGCGTTTAACTTCCTATCGACCCGCCACCACCGCCCGGGCCCGGACAACACGGCGCCGGCGGTCCGGTTCGACCCTCTGGGCTTGCTCGATTGGGCCCTGGCCCGCACGCCCCTCGTCCGGTTCCGCCAAGATCACCTGCATGGGCACGACGGGCTGATTTGGATGGCGGGGCCCTGAGGCAGCGAGTGACCCCGAGCGCGGCTGTCGTCGCTACCATCGACCACCATGGCACGAATAGTCGTCTTCCAGCACAACGACCACGAGTCCCCGGGCCGCCTAGGGCTCACGCTCCGCGATAACGGCTTCAAGCTCGATTTCCGCCGACCCGACGTCGACGGGGTCGATGCAATCCCGGTCGATCTCGACAACGTCCAGGGCGTCATCGTCATGGGCGGGCAGCAGAACGTGACCGACGGGCTGCCGTGGATGCAGGCTGAGATCGCTTTCGTCGCCAAGGCCCACGCGGCCCAGTTGCCGGTCGTGGGCGTTTGTCTCGGGGCCCAGGTCATCGCCAAGGCGCTGGGGGGCGAGGTCGAGCCGATGGACACCCCGGAGGTCGGGTTCGCTCCGGTGAACATCGTCGGCCCGGGCCAGACCGACCGCATCACGGCGGGCATCCGCTGGTCGAGCCCTCAGTTCCACACCCACGCCCAGCAAATCACCAGACTCCCGGACGGCGCGGCGTTGCTGGCGTCGAGCGAGGCGTGCAAGGTGCAGGCGTTCTACGCCGGCATCCGAACCTTCGGGTTCCAGTATCACTTCGAGCTCGACCGAAAGCAGATCGACACGCTGTTCGAGGCCGACGCGGCCTTCTTCGACAAGGCGGGCGTGACGCGCGACCAGCTCAGCGTGCAGGCCGACGAGCACTACGCGACGTACGCGAGGCTGGGCGATCGGCTGTGCGTGAACATCGCGAGCTTTGCGTTTACGTTTGAGGAGCTGCTCAAGGCCTGAGGGTCAGGCGTCCTCAGTCAGCGGCTTGCGCCGTGCGCTCCGGATGACTCGCCAGATCGCCCACCCGGCGACGATGAAAGCACCGATCCAGAGCCCGCCACCCAAAGCAAAGCGAACGAGTTCGGTGATGTTGTAGAGAAGCTCTCGGATGCCGCCTCGCCACGCGGCTCCAAGCTCTTGGGTAAACGTGCGCCACAGGGTCCGTTTGGGCTCGGGTTCGGGTTCCGGCTCGGGCTCACGAGCTTGCTTGAGAGTGATGTTGACGGCCGCCAACTCGACGAGCGCCGCGAGTTCATCGCGCTGGGCGACGAGCCGTTCGATTTGCTCACGCACGTTTGTGATCTCGACGTTGACCCTGAGGATGTCGGAGAGCGATGAATCCGGTCGATCGGTGAGAAGCCCGAGCAACTCTGCCTCGGTCCGCCTCAGGTTTGTGAGCCTCGCTCCGAGATCGATGACTCGATCGGTGACGTCGTCCGTGCGGAGGCTCTCATCGCGGACCGCGCCGAGCCGGCGCAAGTCGCTCAGCACCTCTGGGAGGCGCGACGGTACGACGCGGAGGGTGAGCGACCCGTTTTCTCGACCGGGATCGAGACGGAGCGTTCCGCTGCTGACATACTCGCCCAGCCCGATGCGGACCAACGAACCTGCGAGGCGGTAGGACGTCTCTATGTCATCGGTCTCGATCGTGAGCGCCGCGATCTGGACGATTTGTCGCGTTGGCCCGACGATTTCGGGGGTCTTCAAAGCCGGGGGGGACGGCTGACTGGAATCGGTATCGAACACCGTGACGGCGTCTCGGTGAACACGGAAAAGACCGAGTCCGTTGCGCCCCCCTCCTGCAACATCGGCGGACAGCCGATCTTCGGAAACTCGCCCACGCACACCGTCGGTGAATAGGCGGTCGAGAGCCTGACCGACAGGATCTGCGACCGCTGTTGGCGTCTGGGGCAAGTCGGCAGCAAGAGCGTTGACCATGAGCTCCCGCTCACTCCTGACCCCAGGAACGACCATGATCATGATCACAAGAACCGCAGCGGTCGCGAGTCCGACCGCAGACGCCCACTTTGGACCACGCCTTGTCCGAGGTGCGTGATCGGGCATGGTTTCCGCCGCGTCGAGCGCTGAACGCCAGAGTTCGGTCGGCTCCCCGTCCCAGGCGGTCGCCTCGCGTACCGCCGTCTCCAGATCAGTGTGTTCGTTCGGGCGAGTCACGTGTCACCTCCGACACTCTGGCGGAGCCGGTCAAGACCCAGACGCACTCTCGACTTCACGGTCCCGACGGGCGTATCCAAAAGCTCGGCCGCCGCGGTGTGCGTGGTCCCCAGGGCGACGCAGAGAACGACCGCCTCGCGTTGATCGATCGGCAGAGACGCGATCACCCGGCGGACAAGCGCGTGTCGGTCTCCGTTCTCTTGGACCGGTGGCGGGGCGGGCTTTGCGAACGGGAGTGGCATGGAGCGTCGACGTTCGCGCTTGGCCAGATCGCGGCAACGGTTGATCACGATGCGGTAGAGCCACGTCCGAACAGCGGCGCGTCCTTCGAACGTCGCCGAACCCCGGATTGCCCGAACCCAAGCGTCTTGCACGGCTTCCTCCGCCAAAGACGCCGATCCGAGCAGGCCCTTGGCGAGCGACAGCATCGCTCGCTCATGGCGCGACGCGATCTCCCCGAGCGCCTCGCGCTCACCCTGGGCGAATCGCCGGATCGCTGCGATGTCGGCGTCGTTGTCTTCCATACACACCTGTTAGACGCCCCTTGGCGGCCCTCGGATCACCCTGTCTTCGAAAATGTGACCCCAGGGTGACGCGTGCACGCATCGGGATGGAGCCCCGGGGTCTACAACCGAGTGACATGCCCGGTTCCACCCTTTCCATCGCGACGCCCGCCGACTTCGACCTCGCCCGAGACTGCTGCTCCTACGGCTATTTCCTGCTCGCGCCTAACCACTGGGACGTCGGGACGCAGAGCCAGCACCGCGTGCTCGATCTCCCGGGCGGGGCCGCGGCGGTGCGGATCGACCAGCCCCGCCGAGGGCCCAAGTCGGGCTCGATCCGGGCCCGTTTCGATCGCATGCTCGAACGTTCCGAGCACTCGGAGGCGAGGCGTCAGATCACGCGGATGCTGAGGCTCGACGAGACCGAGGCCGACGTCAAAGCGTTCCACAAGGTCGATCCACGCTGGAAGAAGCGGGGCCAGGCGAGGCTCTTTCGCAGCCCGACGCTCTTCGAGGACGTCATCAAGACCGTCACGAGCTGCAACGTCGCCTGGCCCAGCACGATCAAGATGAACGAGCGGCTCTGCACCGTCCTGGGTTCCAAGACCGCCTCCGGTGTCCGAGGGTTCCCGAGTGCCCGGAAGATCGCGAGGACAAGAGCCGGCACGCTCCGGGCGAGGTGTTCAGTGGGCTACCGCGATCAGCGGATGGTTGATCTCGCCAAGCTCTTCGCGACCGGCAAGATCGACGAGCCCTGGCTCGAAGCGCCCGAAACGCACGACGACGATGTCTTCATGTTCTTGCTGACGCTCCCGGGCATCGGCCCCTACGCGGCGGGCAACATCATGCAACTCCTGGGGCGATACTCGAGGCTGGCGCTCGATACGGAGAGCGTCAGGCACGGAAAGTCTGTCCTGGGGTACGACGGGACCGACCGGCAGATCTTGAAACAACTCGCGGAGCACTACGAGCCGTTCGGCGAACACAGGTTCAAGAGCTACTGGTTCGAGCTCTGGGAGTTCTACGAGGGCAAGCGCGGACCGGCCCACCTGTGGGAACGGGAGACGACCGGGAAGACCTTTACTGCGGCGATGCTGAACGACTAGATCGCGATGCTGGTCTCACGCTTAGCGCAGATAGATTGTGATGAATGCATCGAGATCGGACAAGTCCAGCACACCGAACGGCGGAACGATGTCGGCCTCCGCACCGCCACTGAGAAACGCGTCAATGAATGCCGTGACATCGGCGAGATCCACGACGCCCAACGGGATCGCGAGATCAATCGCCGCTTCTGGCGACCGAGCGATCCGAACACTTGAAGCGCCGGTACTGGTGGGCACGTTACCGCAGAGAAACATCTCATAATCCGCAACGATACGAGGCTCCCACGCGAGCTCAATAAAGTCACTTCCGAACAAGTACACGCGACCCGAAGGTCCCGGTGTATCACTCCATCCGCATCCGGAAAGTGCCCAGTCCGTGAGTCCCCAGGGGCTCTGCGTTCCGGGGTATTGGCCAACGTCGTTCATCACGTAGATGACCGTATCGAAAACGTCCGGCATTTCACCCTCACCAGGAGGGCCTGGCACGAGCTCCGAGTCTGAACTGTTGCTGTAGCGATACCAGCGACCCTCGGGGTATTCGGCGCTTCGTCCCTCGTAGAAACCCGCTTTGAAGACCTCGTCGAGGCTGGGCAGCCAGTACCGCGCATCGTCCGGACGCACTGCCGGAAGATCCCTGATAGATCCGACGTCGGTACGGACCATCTCGTCGAAGTCGTACACGCCGGTAAAGAACGCCCAGGGTTCATTCACTCGGCCATTATGAAGCCAATTCGCGAACGCGGCCGCCGCGTCGAGGGGAACGAGGGCGGTCCACTCGCCGACGCCCCGGTCCTCCCAGTCGCCCGCTCCAGAAAACGATGGATTCAACGGGCTCGTCAACCAGTAGGGCCAATGAGGCGACAAGACATCGAGGAACCCCTGCCACTCCCGAATCGTCACCGGGCGCTGCATGATCTGGAACTCGTAATCGACCGACCCGTATCCCCAACCTTGCCTGGGCCGATCTGGCCACGCTGACGTCTCGGGCGTCAACGCGACGTTGCCTGGGTCTCCGACGGTCACGAACGGGATCTCAATGCCCGAACCTGTTGATGCAACGACGTGCGGGACGCCCCACGCCGCGACGAGCACGCCTCCGAGCAGACAGTTTCGCTTCACGTCGCCCACTTTCTTGTACGATCGTCTATCGTTCCCAATAACACTCGCTGCGTGTTTATACATGCACACTGTTGCGCAATCTGCCGCGAGAGGCGGTTCCGACCGGTGTTTCTGGGGTTGTCCCCGCCTCGAACACCACAGCCTGCGAGTCAGACTGTGGCCTCCTTGTTTCGTGGCGTGCGGTGACGGCCAACGAGTGGCATCCGGCCACTTTCTATTCGATCTCGGACGTGACCTGCTCAAGCAGAAAGGCTCCAAAGCTCTCGGCGAGCCGTTCTGGATCGTCTGAGGCCGTCACGTAGACCGCACCATCTTCGCAGTTCAGCAAGTACAACCCGCCACCGCCATCTTCGCCGATGACAACGAAGTTCGTGCTCAGTGATGACTCACGTCGTTCGTTCAAGGTGTACCAGACCCCGTCCGGAACCGACGAATCTTCCCAGGAACGACTGATCACACCCATGATCTCGATCGAGCCGAAGCTCCCCGCGCCGTACGACCGAAGAAACCACCGGTATGGCTCAGGGTATTGAACGCCGAGGGCCGTCTCGGCGGCGCTGATCAGAGATTCATCGCGCGGCCCAGCGAAGTCTGAGAGCTCCTGGGAGTCGTCTATGAGCTCGATGGCGGCGTCGTAGTCTCGGGTACTCATGAGAGCCTCGATTCGATCACATGTTCCGGGTGTTCAGACGTGGTTGGCATCCGAGTTGATGTCGTTTGATGCGTCCGCGGCATGAAACTGACTGTTTTCACCCGACCGACGCATGGTTCATGATATGGTAGGCACCGGTGTTTCCGGCCGGGTGCCACCACGGCCTGCAAGTCAGACCGTGGCCTCTGCGGTTCAGAGTTTCCGGTGGCGGTCAAGCGGTGGCGTTACGACTTTCGCCGGGCGTACTCCAGGCGCGCTGATTCAGATTCGGAGAGTTCGTCCGTAATTTTTCCCATGCAACGGACATATGTCTCGTAGTCTTTCGCCCGCCATGCGTCGGCGGCTTCGGCTCGGAACGGGGCGGACTGACTTCGGTTCATCTCGCCAAATTGCTGATCAGCAACATTAGCAAGCATACTAGTCCATGCGTTTGGATCACCTTCGATAATGTTACGAAAATGCGTGATGAGCAGTTCGGCAATTTGTCTCACTAACTCGACAGCTCGCTCATCGTCAACGGCTTGGAAGACCGCGGGCGGCCTGCCTTCGCCTAGATGTGCCGCCAGCATCATGTCCGACAAGGAGATTTCCTCATGGTCAATTGCGTGTTTAAAGCGAACATCTATTTCATACGAGTATGTACGCCAGACCGCAGACAGGCACAGCGTGCTTGATCGCATGACAAGCGATCGCGGCGCTACTATTTCTGATTGAAAGCCGAGGGCGTGCAGCCTGTTGATCACCGTGTCCCAAATCGTACCCACGTGAAACGTTCCGTTTAGCGAGGTGGCAGCCATTCGGTTGACTGGGCATTGTAACGCCACCCACGATTCTCCAACACGTTCCGCTCAGCTCGGAGGAATCCTGTATTGTCCCTTAGGCGTCCTCCCAATTCTACTGACGCCGGGTGCCGCTGCTTGACCGTCAGCGCGTGTCCGGTGCCACAGTCTGGCCGACACCGCAGACGCTGAACCGAGGGTGCCACAAGTTGGCCCGAAGGGCAACCCGTGCCGTCCATCGCGGGACACGTTTACAATGGGTGTTTGCGGGGTTATCCCCGCTTCGGATGGCACGGTCTGCAAGTCAGACCGTGGCACCCTTGGTCCGAGGCCTGCAGTGACGTTGAAGCAGTGGCACCCGGCAGCTCACCCGTGGCGGAAGAGGCACGAAGCAACGAAATCGGACTACACTTCAATTCTACGAATCCATGGGAACGGCAGGAACGGCCACAGCACGTCATCGACCGCGCTGGACATTGACCAGAGAGCCCCCATAACTAAGCCATGCTCAGAAACCCTAGACTCCGATGTTGCCGCGACGACACGCCCGTCGTCTCTTCCGACAAAACCTGATCCGATCTCGACGTCGAATTCCTCATAATCAACCGGCTCGTCGGGCAATCGAACATGTTTTGCAAGGACCTCAAAGTATCGACTGAGTGGCGGCGGCGCTTTGTACTTCTTTCGTATTCGCACCATCGCATCATCAATGTCCATCTTGCCCAACTCCGGGATCACAACCTCGAGTTGATGACAATCTGGTTCCACCGGCACACTGAAGCATTGCTCGAACGCAACTTCCATAAATGCAGCCGTGCAGACTGGCGTAAGTAGCGATTTGACGCGCTCCGATACAATGATTGCTGTGCCCGTGCTCGCCCTATTCCCCCAGAGCACTTCCGGGAGGCGGTAGGTGTTGACACTAGCGACCATAGGCGTGCTTGGCTGGTCATCGAGATGCTCGAAATCTGACGCCACCTTACGCTCGCGGAGCTCCTCGAACATGAAAAGTGCTGTATGGACATAAGATACATGCGGATCAAACCACCGATTCATGGGGCGACAGACAAACACCGGCATAGACAACCCTCGCGTACATAGACCTCAGCACCTCAACCCAACGCCGGGTGCCATCGCTTGACCGTCACCACAGACTCCGGACCGAGGGTACCAAGGTCTGACTTGCAGACCGTTCCGTCCAAAGCGGCGGCCATCCCAGAAACACCAATAGGAAATGGGTCTCCCTGAAGGCCGCACGGGTGGCCCTTTGGGTCAAACCGTCGCACCCGGCGTTGACGCTGAACGACTGAGTCACGTCCTATCTCGCCCGGTCTAGACAAGGCGAGTTGCCACCGGAGCAAAGCTTTCCCCGAGGCGACAAACGGCACTACCGTCCGGCGTGCCCTATCTCGACAACAACGCGACGACGCAGCCCTTGCCCGAGGTTGTCGAGGCGGTTCGAGTGTCGCTGATGGATCAGTGGCACAACCCGAGTTCCGTCCACCGGGCGGGGCAGGCGGCGCGCCATGCCGTGGAGTTGGCCCGTGCTGAACTTGCAAGGCTTCTCAGCGTGAAGCCTCGCGAGTTGATACTCGGCGGATCGGGCACCGAGTCGATCGATCACGCCATCCGAGGCTCGCTCAATGCGACGGGCAAGAGCGTTGTCGTGACAAGCGACATCGAGCACGCGGCCGTGCGCGACCTGTGCGGGGCGCTCGGGGGGGACGGCGTCGAGGTTCGAATGCTCCCGGTCGTTGATGGCGTCGTCGATGCAGCCTCGCTCCCCGACATGCTCGCGTCGGGCGATGTCGCGGTTGTGAGCGTGCAGTGGGCCAACAACGAGACGGGCGCGATCATGCCTGTCGAAAGGATTCACGAGATCTGCCGTGAGCACCGTGTCGCTTTTCATTGCGACGGGACGCAATGGATCGGCAAGCTCCCGGTGCCCGCGAGCGGGCCGCCTTGCGATCTGTTGACCGCGAGCGCTCACAAGTTTCATGGGCCCAAGGGGCTTGGGCTGCTCTGGGTGCGGAGGGGCATCGGGCTCCGCCCGGTGTTGCATGGGTCGCAAGAACTCGGCCGGCGCGGCGGCACCGAGAACGTCCCGGGCGCTGTGGGCGCCGGCGTTGTGGCGGTACAAGCACGCGATTGGCTCGCCAGCGAGTCCGATCGTGAACGACTCGGTGAACTCCGCGATCGCTTCGAGCAAAGCGTCCTCGATCAGTGTCCGGGAGCGGTCGTGAACGGACCCCGGGAACACAGACTCTGGAACACCAGCAACATCGGGTTCCCGGGGCTCGAAGCAGAGGCGTTGCTCCTCGCGTTCAGCGAGAGGGGGTTGGCGGCGAGCGCCGGGGCCGCGTGCAGTTCGGGGTCGCTCGACCCGAGCCCGGTTCTGCTCGCGATGGGGATCGCTCCGAACGTCGCCCACGGCTCGGTGCGGTTTAGCTTGAGCCGTTTGACGACCGAATCGGAGATCGAAGAGGCCATCGAGACGGTGTCCGAGTGCGTCGGTCGGTTCCGAGTGTGACGGCCGGTTCGGGGTGCAAGACCGAAATCGCGGGTCACAACCGCGGAATCAGGTCTCAGTGAGCTTGACTTCTTCGCGACGTTTGAGACAATCCAGTAACGAGCGATGCTCGTCCAACTCAGAAAAAGAGGCCCAAGTCCTGGCACGCAAGTGCCGCAAAAAGGGAGGCGGGCCTTTTATATTTTTCGGACCAACTCTCCGTTGATCATCGTCGTCGGGCGGGTGTAGAGGCGGATCTGCGGCGCGTCCTTGATCCCTTCGAAGAATCGTTCGATTGACTCCGCGTCGCGTCGGGATCGCTGCGAGAGTTTGTTGTAGATCGTGTCCCGCTGGAAGGGCCGGAGGGACACGATGTCCCCGTCCCCGGTGTTCCCCAAGACGGCGTCATCGGCCGCCAACAGGCAGTCGAGGCCATAGTGAACCACGGTGCACATCAAGACCAGCGACTGCACCGCTCGGCGATTGCGCTTGAGTGCCGGCATCAGCACCTCATCGCGGAGCACGTCGATGACGCGCGATACTTCAGGATCTGAGCGGATTTTGCAGTACTCGAAGAAGTTGACAACTCGCGTTGCGCCGGATTCGTCGCGATCGATCAACGCCGATCCGATCGCACGCTGGTATTCGCGGGGCAGCAGGCTGACATGCCGATGCTCGATCGCGGAGGCCAGCGCGAGCATTGCTTGGCCGCGGGCGTCCTCGCGGAGCCGGACGCTCTGCGCATCAGAGAGGAGCAGTTCGATCTGCGCCCAGAACGCGGCGACGAGATACTCGAGGTTGAGCAGGACGATGTTCTCGGTGAGCGGACGAGCGGCCCCGTGCTGTTGAGGGAGCACCGAGACGAAATCGGCTTGCGCGAGTGTTGAGAGCTTGGCGACGAGCGCATCGCCCGAGCGGAAGAACGGTTCGACGCGTTGCGACACAACGAGTCGGACATCCTCGGCAAGGTCGCGGGACTTGCGGTCGCGCAGAAGCCGGTCGGACAGCACCGCGGCGATGCCCACCGACACCAAGGGCGTCAGGGCCGTGATGATGTCTTTCGCGGTGGACCAGATCCCCGACGAGGACTGCAATTCGACAGTGATGGACTCGGGCAGTGACACGGCCCGAGTGTAATTCGTCGGCCCTTGGAAGAGGTCCTAGGTCGAAGACGTACCGCCACTCAGAGTTGAGGGATCAGCGGTATCGGTGCGGTGGAAGCGAATCGGGTTCGGCGCCGCGTCGACGGGGGAAGGTGGTTCGGTTGAGGGAGTTCGGACCTCGTCGATCGTCGAGGTTGCGCTTTCAAGGTCATCGGCGAGCTGTCGCCTCGCCTGATCGGTCTGCTCGATGATGCTCTTTGCTTCGCGGATGGCGCGGAGCAGGGTGCGTTTGGCGCTCTCGCCCGATTTCACCGCTTCGGTTAGCACCGGGTCGGTGGCGGCTCGCTGGGCGCCCTCGATGAGCGACTTCGCGGCCTCGACGTGCGGCGCGATCTGGTCGGCCACGTCGCTGATCGTCTTCGTGAGCGATCCGGTCGCGACCTCCGCTTCGGTGAGCGCCGTGCCGATGCGAAGTTCGCCCTCGTCGGTGGTCGTGCGGGCGAGTTGCAGGATCTTCTCGCCCCGCTCGGCCTCGGCGACCAGCTGGGCCGAGAGTTCTTCGGTCCGGTCGGCGGCCTCTTCGGCGGCGGTCGTCGCGGCGTCGAGACGCTGGGTGAGCGTGCGGGTCAGGTCGCTCGCCTTCTCGATCGCGGCGCCCATGCGCTTGGCCACCTCCGCGGCCTTGACGGTTGCCGACTCGATCTTCTCGCGAACGATGGCGTCGATGTGCTCTGAGATCCGGGCTTCGAGCTCGACCCTGTCTTCGGCCTTGGTCAGGACCTCTTCGATCCGCTTCACCCGCTGGTCGATCGTCGGGATCAGCCGGGCCCCGGTTTCGACCTGCGTCCGAAGCTCGCCCGAGGCCTCGCGCATCGAGGTCAGGTGGCGATCGGTCTCGGAGCTGGTGCGCACGAGAGCACGCCCGGCGGTGGCCGCGTCTTGGATCAGGCGGCGGAGGTCGCCGGCGAAGCGATCGAAGGCGACTTCGTCGACCACGCGGGGCGTGAGGAACACGTCGTCGGGGGTCTCGACCTCGATCGCGACGGGGCGTGCCTGTTGGGGCGAAGAATCGGAACGCATGTCCGAGAAGATCGGTTCGTGGGGGTGGGGGGCTTCAGACTCGATGCTGGCGCAGGGCGAACTCGGGGCCCGACATACCCTTGACGATGCCCAGATCACGATCGGCAACCCGCGCCCGCAGAGAATCCACGCCGCCCGAGCTGGCCGACGCCTCGCGAGGCGAACGCCTCCAGAGGGTCATGGCCGACGCCGGCGTCGCGAGCCGTAGGGGCTGTGAGGCCCTGATCGAGGCGGGGTCGGTCGAGGTCAACGGCCAACTCGTGACCGAGCTGCCAATCTGGGTTGACCCTAATAACGACCGGATCGTTGTCGAAGGCCGGCCGCTGCCCAAGGTCGAACGGCAGCTCTACATCCTGCTCAACAAGCCAACCCGGACACTCACCACGGCCAAGGACGAACCGGGCTCGGAACGCAGGACCGTGGTTTCACTGGTCAATCACCCGGAACGGGCGAGACTGGTGCCGGTCGGCCGCTTGGACTACGACACGACCGGCCTCTTGCTGATGACCAATGACGGCGAACTCGTCAATCGGCTTACGCACCCCCGGTACGGGGTACCAAAGAAGTACCGGGCGGTGGTCAAGGGTCGGGTGGATCCCGAGGCGATCGGTGACCTCGAGCAGGGCATTTATCTCGCCGAACGCCGCGAGGGCAGGACGGTGGGGGCGGTCCGGACGAGCCGCGTTGAGCTGCGGGTGGTCTTCGCGGATCGAGAGCGAACGACCCTGGAAATCACGCTTCGCGAGGGTCGGAACCGGCAGGTCCGGCGCATGCTCGCGGCGGTTGGGTTCCCGGTGAAGAAGCTCGAACGCATCGGGATGGGGCCCTTGTCGCTCAAGGGCGTGCCCCGAGGCGGATGGCGTGAGTTGAAAGCGGCCGAGGTTAAGGCCCTGAAGCGCGCCGCGGCTTCGCCCGAAGACGGTGATGGGCGTCGCGGTGGCAAGGGCCGGCGTGGGCGAGCCCGGGAGGCCTCGGCGTGAAGGCGGCGTTCAATCGATTCATGGCCAGGCTTCGGACCGAGCAGCAAGAGCTGTGGCGGGTCATCGAGGTCGTGCGGCTTGGAGCGCGAAGGCTTTGGCAGTCGGGCATCCCTCGGATGGCGGCGGCGTTGAGCTACCGCACGATTTTCAGCCTTGTGCCGGTGCTCGTCGTGGGTGTGGTGGTGATCGGCTCGTTCGCCACCGAGGACCAGATGCGAGCGCAGATCCAGCGGCTCGTTGAGTTTGCTGGGCTCGACTCGATCGCGGTCGACGAGGGGCCTTCGCCCGAGGACGTGATCGGCGGTGGTGCGGAGACAGTGGAGTCAGCGTCCGCTGAGATTGCAGACGTGGGCTCGGATTCGGGTTCAGACCCGAGTTTGGGCGCAACGCCCGAGGACCCGGTGGTCGCCGGCTCTGAGGCGCTGATCAGTGATTCGAACGCGAAGCAGCGCCTTGACGAGTGGATCACTGACTTGGTCACCCGGGTGAGTTCACTGCCGTTCGGTGCGCTCGGGGTCGTTGGTGTGGGTTTCCTGGTGTATGCGGCGCTGTCGATGCTGGTCGAGCTCGAGCGAGCGTTCAACCAGATCTACGGCGCCCCTCGCAGCCGAAACCTGATCCAGATGGTTGTGACCTATTGGACTGCGCTGACGCTGGGCGTTGTGTTCTTGCTGGGCACGTTTTACGCAGGCGACGCGGTCGCGGCGTGGGCGGTCACGCTCGGGCAAGAGGCTGCCACGGTTGGTGAGGGCGGCGTGCCCGGGTCGCCGGCGGCGACGCAGGGGTGGATCAGTCCGAAGGTCCTCGAGGTGTTGATCAACCTTGTGATCAACATCGGGCTCCTGTTCTTTGTCTACACGGCGGTGCCCAACACGCGCGTCGCGTTCCGCCCTGCGTTCGCGGGCGCCGTGGTCGCCGGCGTGGCGTGGCAACTCGGCAAGTCGGGTTTCACGCTGTACGTGCAGAACTTTACCGGGGGGCTGGAGCAGCTCTACGGCGCGATTGCGCTCATCCCGCTGTTTCTGCTGTGGGTGTACGTGACCTGGATCATCGTGCTCTTCGGGCTCCAGGTCAGTCACTCGGTGCAGACCTTCAGCGTTTGGGCGGCGAGCGATGACGACAGCGACGCGCCGCGGCTGGCCGACCCGGGGCTCGTGCTCGTGGTCGCGGTCGCCGTGGCCAGGCGGTTTGCCAAGGGTGACCGGTCCGAGGTGGGCGAGATCGCGCACGAGGTCGCGGCGGAGGAACGGGTCGTCCGGATCATGCTCGACCGGCTCGTCGATCGGGGGTTGGTCCACCGGGTTGTGAACGGCCGCGATGAACGGGCCTACGCCCTCGCGAGGTCGCCCGATTTGATCGCCGCGGCTGACGTGCTCCGCGCCGGAGAGACGCTGACCGGTGCGGCCCAGGGCGGGCTGGTCGGAGATCTCGCTCGCGCACGCATCGACGCGGCCGGTGATCGCTCGCTCGCCGATGTTGCCGCTGGGGGGCTTTTCGGGGCTCGGGCCGCGAAGGCCGCCGCGGTGGAGGCCGTCGTCGAGGACGATGGACCGGCGACGGCGCTGGCGTAGACACTCAGTGCTTTCAATCCTGCCTTTATCCGGGGGGGTCGGGTTGGCTCCCGATAAGGAATGTGTGCATTTGGTGGGGCGACCGGTTCTCTTGGCCGAAGAACGCCTTCCCTCGCGGCGGTGAAGCGGTGTGACGCCTACCGTTGCGGTCCCACTTCTATGAAGCCTGAAGCCCTTACCGAATTCTCGATCTACCTCGACCAGCGGCCTGGCGAACTCGCCGGCGTGCTCGACGCGATGTCCGCCGCGGGCGTTGACGTCGTCTCGCTCGCGGTCGCGGAGCACAACGGGCGTGGTCTGATCCGGCTCATCGGAGAGCCCCTCGACGCGATGCGTGCGGTCTGCGAGTCGCTCATGGAGAGCGGCGTCGGGCCGGTCGTCGAGTCCGGGGTGCTCGCGATCCGCATCGATGATCGCCCGAGCGCGATGCGGGACTTGACGACCGCGATGGCAGACCGCCGGATCAATGTTCGGTATGCGTACTTATCACCGAGCCGTCAGGACGGGGTGGTCCTGACGCGGTGCATCTTCCGCGTGGACGATCTCGAAGGCGTCCGAGCCCAGATCGAGGCCATCGATTGGCCCGGGAACGGGCACGTCAACGGAACTGCGGACCACTGACTCGGTAATCTCCCCGCTCAGAATGGGGAATGAGCCTAGACCGAAACGGCATCGGCCGGCGTCCGACGGACGAACTATGGAGTTGGCTAGACTCCGCCGTCGTTCCGGGTCGACTCGGGGTATCGCAGCTGGAGGTTTGTCGTATGGGGATGGAAGCCGCACTGAGCACCGACACGATTCTGACGACCCAACTCCAGCGGGTCATCAATTGGTCGCGTCGAAATAGCCTGTGGCCCATCCCCTTCGCGACAGCGTGCTGCGGTATCGAGTTGATGGCGACGGCGTCGAGCCGGTACGACCTGGCCCGCTTCGGCGCCGAGGTCATGCGGTTCAGCCCGAGACAGAGCGACCTGATGATCGTCGCCGGCCGCATCGGCATCAAGATGCTCCCGGTGCTCCAGCGGATCTACCAGCAGATGACCGAGCCGAAGTGGGTCATCAGCATGGGCGCGTGCGCCAGCACCGGCGGCGTGTTCGACACGTACGCAACGGTCCAGGGCTGCGATCAGTTCATCCCGGTCGACGTGTACGTCCCGGGCTGCCCGCCCCGCCCTGAGATGCTCATCGAGGGTGTGATGGCGATCCAGCGCCACATCGACCAAGAGGGCATGCCCCCGAAGGGCCCGGATGGGAAACGCGTTCCCTTGGGTCTCGCGGTTGAGCCGACGTTCCGGCCGAGTGCGCAGCCGGTCGGGTTGACGTTGGGCAACTGACGCTCGGCGCCAGAATCGAGTTCTGCAACCGCCCCGTCGTTAGGCGGGTTTTTTTGTGTCCGCCGCAAAGGTGATCTCAGAGGCGGTATGCGTGGCGCGGGATGGCCTTGGTGGTGATGGTCTTTGCTAAGGGCGCTTTGGGAGAGGCGTTCCCAACTTGGATCGGCGAAGAGGAGAGTTGGTTCGATACGCGCCGTTCGTCCTCCCCGACGGCTAGAGTGCCTCCACTGAACATGTAGCGCCACGAATTGAGCGTTCTCGACCGGAAGCCTGCCGGATTGACTCCGGCGCGGATTCCGCAAGCGAGTGTGCGGCCGGAGACCGCTACGAAGTGATCAAACCTGCTCTAAGGCCGACCCTGTTACGTCGTCAGCGACCCGAACACCTCGACCGCCTCGGCGAGCGATTCGGTCGCTTCGTCGAGGTTCCCGTCGGCCGCGGCCGACCAGGCGCGGTTGACGCGGCGGTCGGCGGCGGCGAAGGCGTCCATGCGTTGGGCGTAGCCGCCTAGGCCGTGCTTGGCGATGATGCGGTCGCGTGCGGCGGGGTAGGCGGTGAGGTGGGTTTGCTGGAGTTCGCCGAGCCGGCTGATGATGACGTTGAGCCGGTCTTTGTCGGTGGGGAGGGAGGGGAGCATCTCGAAGACGGCGGCGGTTTCATCGCGTGCCGCGGCGAGGGCGAATTCGGGCGACTCTTGCTCGGGGGCGGAGACGGCGGCTTCGAGGTCTTTGCGGGCCGCGAATTTGGCGAGGAAGGCGCCGGCGATGAGTCCGACGAGCGAGGCGATGAACTGCCATTTGTGGGTCCAGCGGCGCCAACTGTCCCGATTGAGCTCGAGGATCTTGACTCGGGTCACACCGGCGTCGCGCATCGCGTCGAGGTTCGTCGCGTTGAGGGGCGTGTCGGTTGGGAAGGCGGGCGTGAGCGAGCCATCCTTGACGATCGCGGGTCCGACGGGGGCTTTGATGGTGATGGGGATCGACTCACCTTCTTCGTTGGTGGTGAGAAACTCTTCGGGCGTGGCGTTGGTGATGTCGGGGAAGTAGATCGCCGCGGCGGCGACGACGCCGAAGGCGAGGGAGACCCAGATGAGCAGTCCTGAGAGGAGCTTCATGGTGTTGGTCTTTCTGCTTGGTCTTTTGGCTGCTTGATCTTTTGGCTGCTTGGTCTGTTGATCGGGTGGTTTTCTGGGTTAGCCGTTGATGAGAATGATGATGTTCAGTATGAGGGCGAGGACCGCCTCACCGACGATGAGCCCGGCGGCGAACGGGACGCCCCATTCTTCGACGAATCGCTTTCCGTGGGTGAGGGTCATGACCATCGCGGCGATGACGCCGATCCCGTAGGTGGCGATGTACACGAACGGGAGGTAGATCGAGAGGCCAACGAGGACGCCAAGCCCGGAGAAGGCCCCGAGGCCCAGCGCGATGCCCAGCGTGGCGCCGGCGCCGTAGAGGGCGTAGGGCGTTTCGCCACCTTGTACGCCGGTGATGATCGCCTCGAGCACCTGGGCTTGCGGGGCGGCGGTTTCGGTGCCCGGGCCGATGGGGATGCCGACGGTCTGCATGTTGACACTGACGATGAGCAGCACGACGAGCATCGAGACGACCGGTCCGATGCCGACAACCGAGAGCTCGACGGCTTGCTGTCGGATCGGCTTGGCGCCGACGAGGTAGCCCGTCTTGAGGTCGGCCATCATGTCGGCGGCGAGCGTGATCGCGACGCAGAGCGCGACCCCGATCATGACGGCGCCCACGACGGCGCCGGATCCTGCGAGCAGGAGCACGAGCACGACGGTGAGCAGGGCCATGCCCGAGATGGGCGACCAGTCGGTCATGCCTGTGCATTGCGCGATGATGATGCCGGCGAACCAGATCCACACGACCCCGATGACAGCGATGATCGCGGCCCTGAGATGAGGATCCATCTGGGCGAGCCAGCCTGGCTTGGCGCCGAGCGTCTCGAGGAAGGTATCTCGCTCATCGTCGGTCCAGTCGTTGGCCCAGGTCTCGGCGGCCGCGGCGCTGGCGAAGCCGATCGCGTAGCCCTGGTAGCTCGCGGGTTCGACGCTCGGGTCGACTTCGGTATCGCACGCGGCGCCCTCGACCGTGGTGACCGGGCACTCTGGATTGATCGGGTCGTTGCCGACGAAGTCGGCCGCGGTGAAGAGCAGGCCGGCGCCGGCGATGACGGCGAGGATCACCGGGAGGAGCGACATCTCGTCGCGCTTGCCCAGTCCCGGGCCTCCCTTCGACGACGCGACGGATTTGATGGCTTCTTTGATGGCGGGAAGTGAGGCGAGCACGCCCATGAGGGCACCGCCCAGGAGCATGCCGATCCCGAGCGGGCGGTTGACGCTTCCGAACATGAACCCGGGGGCGTCGTGTGGGTCGAGGTATTGGGGGAGCCAGCCGAGGTTGTACGCGGCTGGGTTGATTACGAAGAAGGCGAGGATGCCGCCTGCGAGAACGAAGAGGCCGGCGCGACCGGTGATGAAGCCGGCGCCGAGCGCGAACGGGGCGATCGCGAAGATGAGTTCGATCTCGCCCGGGAGCCCGAGGAGGCGTCCGACGTCGATGGTTGAATCCGTCAGCCAGCGGTCGGGATCTCCGTCTTGATCGTGGTCATAGTTCAGAATGATGTTGTTGGAGCTTGGCTGGTAGTGGGCAGGCAGCCTCTGGTTCAGGTCTCCGTAGCCTAGAACGGCCTTGCCGGCCCAGCCGAGTTTGGTGCTTCGAAGATCATCCCACTCGGGGGGTGTCGAACCCTCGGGGGCGGTCGCGTTGACGACTCGGTAGACCTCGAGGGCGAGGAGATCCGAGACGCTTTCCACGGGCGCGGCAGCGAGCTGCGCTTCGAGGTCATCGATGAGTGAGCACAGGCGTTCGACTTCGTCGTTGGCCGCTGTGTCGTCCGAGCCGGCGGAGCGGAGTTCGCTCCGGTCGGTACGGGCGGTCTGCTCGTCCTTCCGCGCGTCGGCGAGCTGAGCGAGCAGATCGCCCCTGGCGATGACGTCGTCGGGGGCGGTCTGCGTCTCGACCCAACTCGCGATGAGCTCGGTGCGGTCGGCGTCGGCCTGTGTGATGCGTTCGATCTCGACGAGGCGATCGAGTTCGTTGAGCTCGGCTGCTTGTGGGAGTCCCGGGAGCCCGGTGGGCAGATAGATCAGGGCACCGGCGGTGATGCCTGCGAGCAGGACGAACGCCTTCTTGAGCCCAGCGCCGGGGCTCTTCAGGATGGTTGCGACGCCGACGGCGCTGGGGAAGCGAAGGCGATCGATATCGATCATCTGCTTGCGCAGGGGGATGATGAACGCGCAGCCCATGATCGCTCCGGCGACGCCCGCGAGGGCGATGAGCCAGAAGTCGAGCGTGGTCCAGTCGATCGTGAAGCCCAGTAGGAAGAGCACCGGGAAGGTGAAGATCACGCCAGAGTTGGCGGTGTTCACGCCCGAGGCGACGGTCTGGGTGATGTTGGTCTCGACGATCGTGCCGCCGCGGAAGAGCTTGAGGATGCCGAAGCCCAGCACGGCGGCGATCGCTGAACCGACGATCGTGAAGCCGATCTTCAGGCCGGCGTAGGTGATCGACGCGTTCATCACGAGCCCGATGAGCAGGCCCAGGATGATGGCGACGAGGGTGACCTCGCGGTACGACTTGCGGGGGCCGGCGGGCGCCGCGAGCGTTGGTGGCGCCGTTGACGCCGGCGGCGGGCTGTTGGGCTCGAGGTCGAACGCGCCGTCCGGGTTCGCAGTCTCGGGTGCGGTGGGCTCTGGCGATCCGGTGTCGTTCGCGTCGGGCACAAGTGCCTCCTCGTGGCTCGGTCGTTGCGGTCCGCCCTGTCCGGGCTGACGTACCCGAGCCTATCGGGAGATGCGGTGTGCGCACAACAACGCCCGCGCGAGGCGGGCGTTGGTCAATCGGCGGTGTTCGTGGTATCGATCCGGAGATCAGATCGAGGTGAGCTTGCGGCCGATGCGCCGCCGGCCGTTCAGGATCTTGCGTCCCGAGCTGGTCTTCATGCGAGCACGGAAGCCCGACTTGCGGATCTTCTTGATCTTGCTGGTGCGGCGCGGGTAATGCACGGGGTATCTCCGTCGTGGTTGGCCCGGGTTCGTCCGGGTCGAGATGGTAGCCCGAGATGGTCTCGGCGTCGAGAAATGGCCGACCCTTCAGTTTTTTGCATTTTGATTGGGTATTTGTTTCAACCAATCTGCTTCTCGGGCGTTACGACAAGTGTTGATGTTGTGCGTGTTTGGGTTTGGAATCGGCGGCGAATCGGTACGATGATTGTGTCGCGTTTCCGCTGGGGCGTCTGGCTGGAACGCGACAGGGCGCGCGGTCGCTCGCCCTCCGGCTTCGATGGGGTCTGGCGTTCTCGGAGCGATCCCCAGCGGCCGGCGGTCGAGCGGTTGCGCTCTCGCGACGTGTAGGGCCCTTCGGGGCCGGACGGCTCTCCTTGCGGAGGTCGGCGGTAAGCCGGTGTGTGTTTCTGTCGGCGTTGCGTTCGCTTCGTCGGCCCACCGGTGCGAGAGGACGTGATGAACGACACGCGATCGGCGGATGTCGATTTTGAGTTGGACCAGGTCGAGGCGGCGCTCGCCGATGAGGTCGCCGATCCGATCGATGACGACGACGGGTACGACGACGAGGAGTTGATCGCGCGGGCCGAGTCGGTCTTGGGCGTGGTCTTCGATGACCGCTCGCTTCTGTCTTTGGCGCTCAGGCATGCGTCGCACTCGGACTCGCGTCTTGACTCGAACGAGCGGCTCGAGTTCTTGGGTGACGCGATTCTCGGGGCGGTCGTTTGCGAACGGATCTACCGGAAGTTCCCGGACTTGCTCGAAGGCGAGATGACCAAGATCAAGTCGGCGGCGGTAAGCCGGCGGACGTGCGCCCGTGTGGCGAGCAAACTCGGGCTCGAAGACCTTCTGATTTTGGGCAAGGGCATGAAGGGGCAAGACCGCCTGCCTTCGAGTTTGGCGGCGGCGGTGCTCGAGTCGGTGGCGGGGGCGTTGTATCTCGACCAGGGCTATGACGTGTGCAAGCAGTGGCTTGTGGGTTTGCTCGACCCGCTGATTGATCAGGCGGCGCGATCGGGGCACCAGCAGAACTTCAAGAGCGTGCTCCAGCAGCACGCCCAGCAGTACCTCGACGGCCCGCCCACGTACCGCGTGCTCGACGAGAAGGGCCCTGACCATGCCAAGGCGTTCAAGGTGGCGGTCGAACTCGAGGGCGAGCTATATCCGGCCAGTTGGGGCCAATCGAAGAAGCAGGCCGAGCAGCAGGCGGCGCTCAACGCCCTGACCGAATTGGGCGTGCTCGAGCGCGGAGAGGACGGCGAGTTCCGGCTCGTCACGAAGACGGGTTAGAGCGTGTTTGATCGCTCCGTAGTGGCCTCCGGCCGCATACTCGCTTGCGGATCCCGCGCCGGAGTCAATCCGGCGGGATTCCGGTCGAGAAAAATAAGTTCGTGGCGCTACACGTTCAGTGACGACGCTCCAGAGCGATCAAACCTGCTCTAGCGGCTTACCTCAGCGGCGCAAGATCGGCAACGAGCGGCAGGTGGTCGCTCGCGGCGGTGTCCGACGGGCGGAGGCCCGAGCGTTCGACGCTCTCGCGGGTAAGCCGTCCAAGGTCGAGCACGAACGAGCGGTCGACGCGGAGCGACGAATCGGAGTAGAGGATCCAGTCGAGCCGGCCAGGGCTGAACGAACTGGTCGGGTCCGACCACGTGTAGTACGCGCGATCGCCCAGGACACGGGCCTCGGCCGTGCTCAACGCGCTTCCGTCGGCGTCGATCCCCTCGCCGAGCACGTCAACCGGCGGACGCGAGCCGACGAGGTTGATATCGCCTCCGACCACGCGGATCGACGGCCAGCGGCCGGTGATCGACGAGGCTTGTTGGGCCGCGTCGTTTATCGCGTCGCGGACCGCCTCGGCTTCGAGCATCCGGATTTCATCCTCGCGCGACCCCGCCGAGCCGCAGCACTTGAGGTGAACGCTGGTGACGAGGGCGTCGCCGAAAGGCGTTTCGAGCAGGGCGGAGATGGCGCGGGCCGTGCGGTCTTCGTCGTTCGGACCAACGAGCGAGACCGGGTCGTCGAAGGGGCGCGTGATCGGGTGCACGCTGGCGATAGCGACCCCGCCCTCGGGCTCCGCGACGGTGTACCAGGGGCGCATCGGTTCGTCGGGTCCGGCGGGGATGATCGGCTTGCCCTCGAGGCGTCCGACGTTTTCTCCGAGCCAGTCGGCGAGTTCGTCGGCGTCGAGTCCGTTGAACTCTTGGAACAGGATGACATCCGGTGCGAGGGCGGTGATGAGCCCGGCGAACGGCTCGGGTTCCCGCATCGGCTTGGCGCGGAGAACGTTGAAGCTGAGCACTCGGAGTGATCCCGCCTGCTGGGCGGGCACGGTGTCCGGGGCGAGACCGAGCCCGGTCGCGGCGCTGGGCAGCGCGATCTCGACCGGATCGGAGTAGCCGACGATGTCGCGCGACTCGTCTTCGATGAGCACCATCGCCTTCGCGGTGCCCTCCGCATCGAGCCCCGAGCCGATGAGAGCAGAACTGAGGCGTCCTATCCGGGCCTCGAACCATGGGTTCGCGTACGTGGGGGCGAGGGCGAAGTCGATGTCGGCGTGCGAGGCGTGGCGGCGGGTGCCGTCGGGCTCGAACCGTTGGACCGCGACGCCTCCGACCAGCGTGGGCACCGGCTGGTCGCGTTCGGTGGCGCGCTCGCGGTACCAGCTCGCCGAATCCGGATCGAGACTGTCGACGTTCGGGCTGAGATGCACCTCGAGGTCAATCCCCAGGGTGCCGATCTCAGGCGTTCCAACAAACTGGTACCCCGTCGACGGATCGTTGTCGGTGTCGATCACGATGCGGGTCGTCTCAGAGTTGCTCTGGAGCGTTGTCGGGTCGCCTTCTATGGCGAATCGGAGGTAGACGAATCGATCGTCGGCGGTCGCGACGGCGGACTCGCGCCACTCGGAGATATCGCCGTCGAGGACGAACGAGCCGCGGATCGCGGATCCGGAGTGAGCGGTTTCACAACCCGTCAGCACAAGGGGGGACGCGGCGAAGACGGCGAGGACCGACGCAAGGCGGGGGGTGATCATGTCCCCATCATCGTGGGGCGCACGGGGCTTGGCAAGCGGGGGCGCGGAGCCCAACGCTTGACCGGAGGCGAGGGGGCGTCAGACGTGAGAAACCCGACTCAGAACGCGGCCATCAGCACGGCGGCGAGCGCCCCGATCGCGACAACGCCGACGACGACGACGGTCACGATGAGCCACCGCTGGCTCTTGGCGACGATCTGGGCGAGTTCGCGCTCACGTTCGGCGTCGTTTTCGCGCATCGAGGTGATGGCAACGCCCAACTCGTTGGTTGCGGTCTTGACGCCCCCGATCGTGTCGGTGAAGCCCTTGATCGAGTCGGCCATGTCTCGGTCGGCCTCGCCGACGCGGTCGACCGAGTCTTTGACCTCGCGGAGCGTGCTGGTCTGGGCCCGCTGGGCTTCGAGTTGTTCCGACGCGGCCTTCATGAGGTCGGCGCCGGTCGACGCGGCCTGGTCGTTGCCGTTCTGGGTGACCTTGACGAGTTCGGTCATCGCGTCGGCCATCTGCGCGGTCCGCTCGCTCATCGGGCCCAGGTGCTCGAGTTTCTCGAGGTGGGTGGCGGTGCGTTCGGCGATTTCGAGCATGCGCTCGCTCCGCCTTGCTTGGTCGTCGAGGTGCTGGTCGACCTTGCGGACGATGCCCAGGACCTCGTCGTAGTTCTTGCGGAGCTGGTTGAGCATCTCCGCCTTGCCCTTGCGGGTGTTGAGCGCCGGGAGGGCGTCGGAGACGTCGTCATCCGCGAGGTCGTCATCGTCCTCAACGCGATGGACATCGACCGCGGACCCTGCGACCAACTCTTCGTCGTGGGCCGGTGTCATGGTGACCGTTTCGGACTCTTCGTCGAGCTCGATCGAGACGTCGTCGGTGATCGGGCTGGTATCGGTCGGTTCGGGCGCGGTGCCCGGCTCGTGGCGGACGGGCTCGACCGAGAGCGGGGCCTCGGTATCGAACATCGCCCCGCCGGCTTCGGCGGCCGCTTCGCGTTCTTGATCGGCGACCAACACCTCGACGGGGCGCTTCGGCTTGGGCACCTCGTGCCTGGGCGATTCGGTTTGGGTGCTCTTCCCGCTCGGCTGCTCCGCAGGCTTGTTGCCCGATTTGCCGCCACCGAACAAACGCGAGAGTGACTTCATCATGCCCATGGTCCTCGTGCCCCGGCCGGGTTGGTTCTTCAACGTCCGACGCGTGTCCGGGCGGGCCGCCCACGTCCTGTGCGGGCAGCGCATCGCCTCTGCTGCAGCCTAACCCCGCCCCCCGAGGCCGGCAATGCCCGGCGCGGCGATCCGTCAGCGGAGGCTCGCAAACCGCTTCTGGGTCGGGGGTTCTCGGTCGTCACAAACCGTCAGCGACGCAGGGCGTTGGCGACCGTCTCGACGAATCCGTCGTCCGGGACCGCGTAGGGCCTGAATTTTTCCAAGGTCCCGAGTTCTTCGTTGTAGAGCAAGGCCCGGTGGAGACCCAGTTTCGCCGCCGCTCCAGAGTCGATCAGCGTGCTGCTGTCCGCGGCGCTCATCTGCATCGCGACCCGTTGCTCGAAGGCGGTGACCGCGCGTCGGTCGAGCGATCGGTTGAGCCCGGTCACGCTGTCGCACCAGGCGACGGTAAACAGCCCGAGAGCCGGCCCTTCGCGGAGCAGGTCGCCGAAGGCGTCGGCGGTGGATTTTCCGTCAGAGGCGTCTTCCTCTGAGGCAGAGAAGCTGAACGAGAAGTCATCTTCGACCTTGCGCAGTGCTTTGAGGCGTTGCAATCCGTTCACAAGCAGGTGCCGCGCCGGGGCGTCGGTGCGGTCGCTCGCGTCACGCGACGCCCGCTCGTCCTCGAGCGAGGTGATCACGTCTGCCGCGTGTCTGGGTCCGACGCACCGCACGTTGAGCCCGGATGCGTTCGCGAGCTTCTGGGCAATAGTGGACAAGACCTCGGCTTCCGGGTCGTCCGGAGGGGTGGTATCGATGACGGTGATTTCCGCCTCCGCGTCGCCGGCGTGCTGGGCGACGAGACCGACGAGGGCGGCGGCGAGCATCGCCCGGGCAACCTCGGGCTGCTGACCGACGATCAATGCGTTCGACCCGCTCTGCCGGCGGAGGACCGCCGCGGTGTGGTCCTTAATAGCGACCGGCTCGCCCAGCCAGGCCGAGGACGCCCTCGCCGACTCGAGCGGGGTCTCGAGGGCTTCGAGGAGTCGATAGTTGCGTTCGAGGCCGGCGGGCGCGTTGCCCTCGAAGACGATCTGTGGCTCGCGGCGCTTCCAGCCGGTTTCTTTGACTTTCTCGAGCACGCGGTCGAGCGTCTCGTCGCGCTGCTCGTCGCTGAGCCACGCGATCTGGAACGGGCTGTTGCCCTCGGAAAGCCCGTTCGCGTCGTTGTAGATCGCCTCGCCCGGGCGGTTGAGCAGTCGGGCCGCGCCGTTGTCCTCGCTGAGGATCAGGTAGCTGTCGGTTTCCGAGCATTGGAGCGCGATGCGAACCGCCATCTGCCCGACGGTGCTCCGCGCCAGCGAATAGGCGCCGCTGAGCGTCTGGCTGCCCAGCAAGACGTGCATCCCGAACGCGCGACCCTGTCTCACCAGGCGGTCGAGCAGCAGCGATGCCTCCTGGGCGATCTGGTCGTCCTCGGTGAAGAACTCCTGGAACTCATCGATGATTAGCAACACCCGCGGCATCGGCGTTGTGTCACCCCGCTCGGCCAAGCGATCCCTCGCGGCGCCGATACTCTGGGCCCCAAGGTCACGGAAAAGATCGCCTCGGTGCTTGAGCTCTTCGTCGAGTCGCTTGAGCGCACTGAGCCCGAATTCGCGGTCGCTCTCGACGGCTACGACCTTGGCGTGAGGGAGGCGGTCCTGGGCGTACGCCTTGAACTCGACACCCTTCTTGAAGTCGACGAGATAGAGCTCGAGTTCGTCGGGACTGAGCCAACGGGCCGCGTTGGCGATCAGCACGTGCAACAGCGTCGACTTGCCCGAACCGGTTTTGCCGGCGATGAGCACGTGCTGGCTCGTTCCCTTGCCGAGCGCGAGTTGCTGGAAGCGTGTTGCCCCGGCGCGGCCTAGTGGGACGCGAAGTTCGTCGGCGCAGCTTTCCGACCAGAGGCGGCCGTCTTGCGGGCCGAGGAGGCGGAAGGGCACCTCGACGCGGCCGGCGTCGAGACCCTCGCGGCCGACCTGATCGAGAAGCTTCGCCGATTCGCTCTCGGCCTGCGGGGTCTCAAGATCGAACGCGAGGCCTTCGTACGCGTCGCCCGCGACGCGGGCAACCCCATCATCGTCGAACGTCACGACGCACGAGGCACGCTCGAGCGTTTCGCGTTCGATGGTCTCGGGGATCGACCGGTCGGGGTCGAGGTGGATCAGGGTGTAGACGCCGCACCTCGGGCCGCTCTCGATCACGCTCGCGAGCCGCCTGCCCGCTTCTTCGGTCAGTCCTTCGGGCAGGTCGGCGATCACGAGGAAGCGGTAGGGCTCGGCGATCTCGCCCGCGGCGTCGTTGTACGCCTCGATCGAGTCGAACTCGTTGCGCAGGTACTTCTGGATGACCGTTTCCATGTGTTCGGTCAGGTCGGCAAGGCGCTGCTCGAGGTGGCGTGCCTCGGTCCAGATCCGGTTGGTGACAAGGCGTTCGTCGTGGTCGCTGAGCCTCATGAAGCCGGCGAAGCTCTGACCGAGCCCGACGGGGTCGAACATGGTCAGACGAACTTTGCCCGGTGGCATCGAGGTCAAGAGCCTGAGGACCGCGTCACGGAGTGTGTCGAGCGCCCGGCCACGCTGAGCATCGCCGGCGACGACGAGGAGCGACGCGTCGCCCGGGAAGCCGATGAGCGCGGGGATATCGAGTGCGTGGGTGAGACCTTCGCGTTCCTCGGGTTCGGTCGGCAGCCCGCTCGGCAGGTCGTTGAGCGTTGCCTTCGCCCAGCCGACCGGCACGCCCTGGGCCGGGGTGCGCGGCGGCGACCAGACCGACCACGACGAGTCGTCCCACGCGGCGGCACCCGATCGCGTGTTCTCGGTGATCTGCGAGAGCTCCGCGACGAGTGATCGCGCTTCGGTCGTGAACCGCTCAGCGAGAGCGCGGACCGCCTCGGCGTTGTCCCGCTCGATCTCGACGCGTTCGGCTTCGAGCTTCTCACGGGCCTCGCGTGTTGCTTCGTTGTAAACGCGTTCCGCGTCTTCGATCGCGACCGCTCGCTCTTGCTCCGCTCGCTCGGTCGCGACTTGTCGGGCGGCCTTGAGCTGATCCATGACCGATTGGTGGCGGGCGTCGAGGTCTCCGATCGTCCGTGTGCGTTCGGCGCGGATCGCGTCGAGTGTTGCGCTCGCGCTCGCTCTGGCGTCCTGGATCTCGGCGCCCCGGGCATCGAGCAACTGTGTCTCGGCCTCGCGTCGCGCGTTCTGAGCCATCGCGATGGAGACGTCGCAGAGGTGCCTGACTTCTCGGAGTCCGTCTGCGATGGGGCGCAGCCGGCGCTTGGTCCCTGCGAACGCGAGGATGCGGAGGGGCCAGGCCAGCAGGAGGACGACGACGACCCCGCCGACGGCGACGCCCGCCGGGATATCGAGCCGAGACCAGTTGAGCTGGATCGCGGTTACGAAGAATCCCACGAGAAACGCCAGGAACGCGAGCAGGATCGGGGCCCCGGCGCGGAACGCCGCGTGGAGCGTGATCCCCCCCAGCTTGCGGACGAGCTTCTCGACCTCGTCGCGTTTCTGATGTGCGACCTCGAGCGGCGGGGGGCCTTGGCGGTCCCTCCACTCAGAGGGAAGGGCGAGGTCACCGTCCGCCGTCTGACCCAGGATCATCGGTGCCATCGGCGGCATCGAGACCCTCGGGCCTGCGAGGCGTTGGGCTTCACCTTCCATGAGATCGACCGACTCTCGAACCATCCGAACGTCGTTCTTGAGCCGCTTGAGCGCGTCCTCTTCGGCCTTGAGCGCCGGCTCGAACGACGAGTCGGCGATCGACTCCGCGTCGGTCATCGCTTGGTTGGCGGTTTCCTCTCTGTCGGCGAGCGAGCTTTCTTTGCGGGCCTTCTCGGCCCGGTGCCGCCTCGCCTCGGCGCTGCCCTCGGTCTCGAAGGCGGTCTTCGCCTGGCCGTGCGACGCGGCCGCGTCGGCTTCGGCCTTCTGTTTGCCCGCTTTCCAGGTCTCTTCCGCTGTTTCGGTGGCGGTGTCGAATCGGCCTTGTGCGTTGGCGAGCGCCGTTTCGTGGTCGGTCGCGAGCGACTGGCCCTCGTCCGCTCGCTCGATCAACAACGCCCGGAGCCGCGCGAGGGCTCGCGTCTGTCGTGACACAGGGCTGGTCAACACCTTCTGCTCGGGCTGCGTATCAGGCATGGAAGTTCCAGATTAGCCGCTCCGGGGGTTGGGGCGGGGAGTGGCTCCCGCTCAGCCGCCCTCGTCGCGGCACTCGGTTTCCGCTTTGCGGCACATCGCGGCGAGCGAGTCGATCGCCTTGACCGCGTCGGTGAGTTTCGGGCCGATGGGCTCGAGGAACTCGTCCTCGAAATGCTGGGCGACACGGTCGTCCCAGTGCGAACGGGTTGCTTGCCACGCCCGCTTGAGGTCTCGGGCGTGATCGATGAGCACGCCCTTTGTCACGCTGAGGCTCACGCGTTTCCCTCCGATCCGGTCTTCTTCGGCGCCGCGCCGCCCGGCGCCTTGTGCTTGACCTTGAGGTAGGCGTCGAGCGACCCGATCGACTGATCGAGGCTCGCGATCGCTCGGGGCATCTGCTGGTCAACGATGCCCTTGAACGCGCCGATCGCGCCGCGGAAGTCGTCCTGCGCCTTCTCGAGTTTGCGGGCCCACCGCTGGGTGGCGGCGTACTTGTGCTCCGCCTCTGCGAGCCGCCGCTTGGCTTTCTCGACCGCCTTCCGCTCGTCGACAGTCGTTCGCTCATCGCCCGACTTCTGGGCCTGCTTGATCGTCATCTTGCTCTTGGCGCGAACGACGTCCTCGCCCCGGACGCGGACTTCCTTCTTCCAATACGGAAGCATCTCGCCGCGAAGCCACTGGACCGTTCGCCCTGCGTCCGACTCGGCGCTCATGAGCGCCGCGGACGTCTCCTCGGTGAACTTCACGAGGACGGGGCGGAACGAGGCCAGCGCATCGATCGAGGTGACCTTTGCTTTGTCGGCCAAGGCGGGTTCTCCCTTTGGGCGCTGCCTCGCCCCGGATCAGCGCTGCTTGAGGTATTCCTCGAGCCGCTCGGCCTTTCGGATCAGGAAGGGCACGTGCTGCTCCGCGGCGTCCGAGAACCGGGCCATCGCCCGCATGGTTTCTTCGAACTCAGCCGCGAACTTTTGGTGCTCCTGGTCGCGCCAGGTCTGGCCCAGCGAGGAGGCCTGGCCCTTGAGCGCGGTCATTTGCTGACGCAGCCCGGCGGAGAACTTTTTGAGGCTCATCGCGAAGTGCCTGAGGTCTTCGGGATCGGCGACGGCTTTGGCCATGGGCGCGGTGCTCCTTCCGGGCCGGGCCTGATGGCACGGCTCGACAGGAGCCTACGGGCCGGAGCCGTCCGAGGTTTCAGACCCCGGTTGTTCACCCGGCTCTTCGCCCGGGAGCGGGGCGAGCGCCGGGGGGATCTCCTCTTGTGGAGCCGTTTGGGGTCCCACCGGGAGCATCGGGCCCGCCGGGTCCCCGGCCGAGGTGGTATCGACCTGACCGGGGGCAGGGCTGAGGTCGGGGCTGGGGGACGGGCTGGGGTCGGGCGCCTCGATCGGCTCGACCAGATCTGCCACACGCTTCACGAGAGCGTCGCGTGTGAAGGTGCTCACGGCATACGCCCAACCCGACGTGATCGCGTTGACGTCTTCGGCCCCGGGGCCGCCGGCTTGGAAGGTCACCCACGCGGTGCCATCAATCTCCGCGATGCGGGCGATGAGCGTCGGAGATTCGCTCGTGTCTTCGACGGGATCCGGAACAGGTTCTGTGTCCTCGTCCAGATCGCCATCAGAAACATCGTCGGCTTCGCTCGGATCTTCCGCGTCGTCGAACCCCGAGTCGGCCTTGAGTACGAACGAGGCCACGACCGTTTCCGCTTCGTCGAACCCGAGAGATGCAGCCGACTTCACGTCTTCAACGGTCAGGAACCCGAGGGCTCCGGCGGTCTGGCCGGCCTGCCAAGGGCCGATCGGCTGGGAGTCGGCCGGGAGTTCGGCCAGTTCGAAGCTGTCCCCGACGCTGATGATGCGCACGACTTCGCCGTCGGGGTGCTCGACGGTCACCGACTCGACTTCGTCCCGCTCGACCTGAACCGGGCGCTGGTCGAACCACGACGCGGCGTCGGCGGTCACGCTCGGCGCCGCGTCGGCGAGCCAAGTCTGGTCGGCGTCGGCCGAGCGCACGAATACACCGGCGTTTGAACGGTTACCCAGCACGATGTCGGCGACTGTCGCGCCCGCCTGTCCGAGGAGTCGGATGCGTGCGGTCGGGGTGGTCGCCGGAGGGGTCGCCGGCGACGGTGCGTCGTCGGAACCCTCGTCCGCCCCAGTGTCGGTCGTTTTGAGCGCGAGCCCGAGCCGATCGTGGTTGGCGGCGCTGGCGGTCTTTCGCTCGATGAGTTCCATCGCGATGAGTTCGCTCACGAGCCTTCCGACCGCCTCTGGATCGGCGGGGTAACCGTCTTTCGAGGGAAGCGTCCAGCCGGCGTCCGCGGCGCGAATCTCGAGCGCGTCGTCGCCGCTCGTGACCTCGATCGTCGTCACGCCCGAGAGTTTCTCTTCGAGCCCCGGGACGAGGACGTCCGGCTCCGGTGCCGCCGGCGTGAGGGCCTGGCCGGTGAGCAGCACGGATGCCGCGATCAAGGCCGCGGCGAGCAACGCGATGATGGAAATGGCTTTGGTGTTCATCGATCGGCTCCCTTGCGACGGTCGACGCGCCGGCGGATGCCCCTGGCGACGGCGAGCGAGAAGGCGAACAAGCTCAAGAGCACCGGGACGGCGGCGGTGTTGATCAACTGGAGCCGCGTTTCGAGCCGCTCGATGTCTTCACGAAGATTGAGCTGAACCTGGCGGAGCTGTTTGCGGCTCGCGATCAGTTCGTCTTGGAGACGGTCGACTTCCGCCTGCTGCTCGGGCGAGAGCACCAGACTCGACGGGTCGTCACCCCTGGCGAGTTGGAGGCTGTTGATCCGCTCTTGGGTCTGTTCGATCTGCTGCTCGAGGCGCTGCTCCTCGGCGCGGAACTCCGCGTCGGCGCGGCGTTGCATCTCTTCGATCAGCGTGAAGGGTCTGCGGTACTCGCCCCTGGCGCGGAGGGAAACGAGATCGGTCGATCCGGCGAGCTGATCGAGCAAGCCGGCGACGAGGGCCCCGTTGTCGGCGACGCGCTGGTAGCCCAGCGTGATCCCGCCCAGGTTCATCGCCTGGATCCAGAAGGTATCGGCGAGCACGTCGGCGTCGGCAACGATGACTACGTTGATCCCGCCCGTCGATTCGGTCAGATGGGTCTGCTCGGTTTCGCCCTCGCCGGTTCCCTCTTCGCCTGATTGAGCGGCGTCATCCACCCCGGCCGGCGGTCCATCGGGGAACGCCGACTGCACCGGTCCGGTCAGACGGGCGGCGATCGTGAGCGGCTCGTCCTGAGGGAAGAAGTCGTTGAGGATGCCTCGCGGATCGGGGAAGAGCTTGACGCGTTGGGAGGTGACCGGTGCCGCTTCGATCGAGGTCGTGACGATCGGCTCGAACACCGTCGTCGCGTTCTCGGCCGGGGTGAGGAACCCCGCCGAAGCGAGGTTCACTGTTCCAAGGCGCCCGGTGATCGGGCTGTTGGCGTCAAAGGCTTCGTCTCGCAAGGAGAGGTAGGCGACATAGGGCACCGCTTCGGGACGCCCGCCCGGCCCTTGGACGCCGACTTCGAGCGCGAACTTAAGGTCGCCGGCGATCTGATCGGTCGGCATCTCGACGCCCCACGCGCCCATGAGCGGACCGAGCGTGCTCGAGGTGTCGGCGTTGCCCGCCGCGAAGGGGTTCTGCGGATCGGGCCTGCCGGCGGGGTCGCTCTCGGCGTGCGGGTCAATGAACGCCAGCACGCGGCCGCCTTTGAGCGCGAACTGATCGATCGCGTAGAGCGTCGCGTCGGTCAGCCCCTTGGCGTGGGCGAGCATGAGGACGTCGATGTCTTCGGGGATCTCGGTGACGGTCGTTTCCAGTCGGCGGAGATCGAGCGTGGTCCGGATCTCGGGCAGGATCTGCCACTCGGGGGTCCCTCTCGTCCGGGCCATCGGGTTCGGGGGCGTCCCGTCGACCGGGAGCGACGTGATGAGCCCGACGACCGGCTTGTCCTCTTCGGCGAGCGTGAGGATGAGCTTGGCGAACTCGTACTCGAGGAACCGCTCGTTGCTCGGGTCGAGCGCGTTGACGTACGGGATCACCTCGCGGCCATCCAGTGCGTTGGTGCCGACGAGCCCGAAGTAGAACGTGTCGGTCTGCGTGATCCGGACGCCCTGGATTCCGGCGGTGACAGCGTCGTCCTCGGCTTCGCTAAACGGTTCTGGGTCTATGCGCCTGAGGACGATCTTGCCGTTCGAGGCGTCCTCAAAGGCCTCGAGCAGCTGGATCACCCGGTCGGCCGCGGATTGGATCTGGGGCTGACCCTGCGCGACCGATTCGGAGTAATAGAGCGTCAGGGTGATCGGCTCGTCGGGTGTCCGCGCGATCGATCGCCCGGCGGGCGAGAGCGTGTACAGACTGTTCTCGGTGAGGTCGATCTTGGCGAAACCCAGCGTGCGCGACGAGACGATGTTGAACCCGACGAACAGCGCGACGAGCAGGACCAGTGTGATGTACGAAGCGATGCGTGTCATCCGGTTGCTCCTTGCTCAGTCGGCCTTCTTGAGCTCGACGACGACGACGTTGGCGATGAGGAGGACCACGATGAGCCCGACGAAGTAGGCGATGTCGCGCAGGTCGAGCACGCCCTTCGAGATGTTCTGGAATCGTGTCAGGAAGCTGAACGACGACACCTGCTCGACAAGCCACTCGGGGGCCCAGCCAGCGAGAAGGTCGATCACCGGCGGAAAGCCGGCCAGCAAGAGCGCGAAGCACGCGAGGGCCGAGGTGACCAGGGCGATGACCTGGCTCTTGGTGAACGCGCTCGCGACAGACCCAACCGCCAGGAACCCGCCGGCCATGAGCAGGCTGCCGACGTAGCCGGCCGCGATGGCGCCGTTGTCGGGCTCGCCGAGCTGGTTGACGGTGATCCAGAGCGGGACGGTCAGGACCAGTGCGATCCCGGTGAAGATCCAGGCGGCGAGGAACTTGCCCAGCACCGCGGCGAGGGGTGGGATGGGCAGGGTCATCAGCAGCTCGATGGTCCCGGCGCGGCGCTCTTCGGCCCAGAGCCTCATCGAGAGCGCCGGGATCAGGAAGAGATAGAGCCAGGGGTGGAACCCGAAGAAGGGCATCAGGTCGGCCTGACCCCTCGTGAAGAACTGGCCGATCTGGAACGTCGCGACCCCGCATAGCACGAGGAACACGATGATGAAGATGTACGCGACCGGCGTGACGAAATAGCCGGCCAACTCGCGGCGGAGCACGCTGAGCGTGGGGGGGACAAGATCGTTCACGCCTTGGCCTCCTTGGTGGTGATCTCTCGGAAGACCTCGTCGAGGCGGCCCGGTTCGACGGTAAATTCGCCGAGGGTCAGGCCGCGATCGCGGACGACACGCCCGACCTCGCTCGCCATCGCGCCGTCTTTGTGGGTCGGTTCCGGGCGGACGGCGCACCGGAGCGCCTCGCCGTTGCCGCCCAGGCGTTCGACTTCGGCGACCCCCCCGATTCCTCGGAGCGCGTCGAGCAGTCCGTCGGTATTCCCGGTGACCGAGACGGTGACGGTGCCAGCGCTCCGCGACCTCGAACGAAGCTCGGCCGGGGTCCCGTCGGTAACGACCTTGCCTTGAGCGATGATGACCGCCCGGGTGCAGACCGCCTCGACTTCTTCGAGGATGTGGGTCGAGAGCACGACGCACTTCTCGCCCGCCATCCGGCGGATGAGGTTGCGAACCTCGTGCTTCTGGTTGGGGTCGAGGCCGTCGGTCGGCTCATCGAGGATGAGCACCTCGGGGTCGTGCAGGATCGCCTGGGCGAGACCGACGCGTCGGGTGTATCCCTTTGAGAGGGTCTCGATCGGCTGGCGCATCACGCCCTCAAGGTGGACGAGGTCGGCCGCTTGCTCGATCGCGGTCCTGCGTGCCTTGCCCTGGAGCCCTCGCACGCCGGCGACGAACTTTAGGAACGACTCAGGCGTCATGTCCGGGTAGGCGGGGGCGCCTTCGGGCAGATAGCCGATCGTCCGCTGGGCCTTGAGCGTGTCTTTGACGACGTCGTGCCCGCAGACGCTCGCCGAGCCGCCGGTGGGACGGAGAAAGCCGGTGACCATCTTCATCGTGGTCGATTTGCCGGCGCCGTTCGGGCCCAGGAAACCCAGGACCTCGCCCTTCTCGACCGAAAGACTGACCCTGTCCACCGCGCGGATGGGGCCGAATGTCTTCCGGAGTTCGCGTATCTCAATCATCGCGTGTCCCCGTCGTTGGAGGAACTCGTTCGGGTGGGGCCATTTTGTTCTAACGTGACCCTCGGAAGTCAAGAGCAGCGATGCCCGAACCCGACCGAGCCGTCACCGTACCCGAATCATGACCACAACCGACGAGTCGGCCCAAACGCCGACGGCTGTCGTGCGGGCGCTCTTCGCGGCGTTCACGGCCCGTGATATGAACACCGTTCGGTCCCTTATGGCCCCCGAGATCGTGTGGCAGCAGGCCCCGGGCATGCCCCACGGCGGTCGCTGGGTCGGTTTCGACCAGATCGCAGAAAACGTTTTCGGCCGGTTCAAGAACGACTGGGAAGAGTGGCGGGCGGTGCCCGACGAATTCATCTCCGAACGCAACACTGTGGTGGTGCTGGGGCGGTACGTCGGCACGCCCAAGGCGACCGGCAAGCACGTTGACGCTGGGTTTGCACACGTGTACCGCGTCGAGGCCGGCAAAATCGTCCGGTTCGACCAGCACACCGACACGCGGGTGCTCGCCGACGCGGTGGGGGCGTAAAGGCATGCTCGGGTAGGCTCCGGTCATGAACGATGTCATCGCCCTGCTCCAGGGTCACCGGTCGATCCGAAAATTTAAGCCCGATCCTGTGCCTGAGGCGCACGTGCGCGAGGCGATCGCATCGGGCCAGATGGCTTCGACAAGTTCTGCGGTGCAGGCGTACGGCGTCATCCGCGTGACCGACCGGGCGACCCGCGAGCAGATCGCGGAGCTTTCCGGCCCCCAGCCCAAAGTCGCCGAGTGCGGCGCGTTCTTTATTTTCTTCGGAGATTCTCGCCGCCACCGCCTCGCCGCGGCTCGTGACGGGAACGCGTACGACGTTCGGCTCGAGTCGTTCCTGGTGGCCGCGATCGACTGCGCGCTGTTCGCGGAGAAGACAGCGATCGCGTTTCAGTCGATGGGGTACGGGATCTGCTATATCGGCGGGATCCGAAACGACTTACCGAAGCTTGATCGCCTGCTCGAACTGCCCGAAGGCGTGTACCCCTACTTCGGGATGTGCGTTGGCGTGCCCCATGAAGACCCGGCGCCCAGGCCGCGGCTGCCGATCGATGCCGTGCTGTTCGACGACCGGTATCCGAGCGATGACGCGATGCTCGCGAAACTGAAGGCGTACGACGACGGCTACGAGGCGTACCGGGTCGAGCGGGGCTCGGAGGCGGCCCGCTGGAGCGAGATCATGGGGGCGAAGTACACCGACGCGCGTCGCGAGGCACTCTCCGGGTACTTTGCGTCGAAAGGCGCCCGGCTGGACTGACGGGCCGGTATTGACGGGCCGGTATTGACGTGCTGGGATTGACGGGCCGAGCCGGATGGGCTGGCACGACCCAAGGAGATTCGCATGAGGTTCCTGTTCTTCGCGGTCACGCTCGCAACGGTCGTGTCGGGGTGCGCCGAGTTGGTCGTGACCCGTGAGGACGTGCTCGCGGAGGCGCGGAACGATCCGGCGAGTCGCGGCGTCACAACGCCCGATCGCGCGATGCTCCGCAGCCTCGAAGGATCGTGGACGGGGTACCTTGAGTACCGCGATTTCAACACCGATCAGATCGTGCGACTCCCCGCCAAGGCCCGGATGGACGCGGCCGACAACGAATTGGTGCTCTCGCGCTCCCTCGTCTTTACCGACCCAACGTACGACGTCGAGACGTCGGACGTGGTGATGATCGAGGGCGACGGGCTGACCGAGGTCAGCGTCGAAGCCGATGGGCCGGTGACGACCAGCTACCGGATCGTCGAGCGAACGTACCGGACAACACGCGATTGGGAATTGGTGCTCGAACGCGAGGGGACCGACAACGGTCAGCCGGCCGACATCCGCTTGACCCAGGTCATGCTGGGGCGCACGTTCACGTCGACGCGCGACGTCTTGACCGAGGGTGCGACCGAGTACCTGTTCCGAAACCGGATCCGGGTCGAGCGCGACTGACTGTGACGGAACGGCAACAAGGCGCGAACTGGTGCGCTGACGACTTCTAGCAGGCCGCTAATCAACGCAGCATTCTGTGTTGTATGAGGGTATCTTCGAGCTCTACGCGAGCAAGGCGGCTCCCGATGCGTGGCAGAGCGGACCGTCAGCAGTCGATGTTCGTGGCGTTCGATTTGGAGCAGCGGG